>CAXTOP010000097.1:0-2580 GCA_964245965.1 uncultured Chthoniobacterales bacterium | reverse complement strand
ACCCGCATCTGCTGGTCTTCGTACAGCTTGAAGACGCCTTCCTGCTTGATCTGCTTCCAGGAGCAGGTCGTGGCGGCGGAGGTGATCGTGATGCCACGCTCGCGCTCCTGCTCCATCCAATCTGTGACAGTGGTGCCTTCGTGGACCTCACCGATGCGGTGAATGGTGCCGGTGTAAAAAAGGATGCGCTCGGTCAGCGTGGTCTTGCCGGCGTCGATGTGCGCGGCGATGCCGATGTTGCGGGTGCGCTCCATGGGGAACGCACGATTCGGCGAATTAGGGTTCTTCGAGGGTGCGGCTTTCGCTGCTTCAATCGTGGCGGCCATAAATCAGGAAAAAGGATGGAATGAGAAAAAACGGAGGGTGGCCGGAAGCCACCCCCTGGATTCGCTGTGGTTAGTAGCGGAAGTGAGCGAAGGCACGGTTGGCTTGGGCCATCCGGTGAGTGTCGTCACGTTTCTTGATCGCGTTGCCCTGACCGGAAGCGGCGTCTTTGAGTTCGTTGGCTAGCGCATCGGTCAGGCCGATGCCGCGGCGGGAACTCGCGTAGCCGACGATCCAGCGCATGGCAAGGGAAAGCTGGCGCTCGGGCGAGACTTCGATGGGCACTTGGTAGGTCGCACCACCCACGCGGCGGCTTTTGACTTCCAGGCGGGGCTTCACGTTATCGATGGCGCGGTTGAGGATTTCGAGCGGGTCCACCGAATCGGTGTTCTCGCGGCTCTTCTCGATGGCACCATACACGATGCGCTCGGCCAAGGACTTCTTGCCGGACTGCATGATCGTATTGATCAACTGGGCGACCACAGGGCTCGCGTAGTGGGAATCGAGGCGCTCGGCCTTTTTATGAACTCGACGGCGACGGGACATTTGTAGAAAAGGTAGAAGGTAGAAGGATGAAGGTAGAAGGAGAGGCAGGGAGAATTACTTCTTCTTGCCACCACCGCCTTTGCCACCTTTGCCGGTATCGGCTGCCGCGCCGGGCTTCGGACGCTTGGCTCCGTACTTGGAACGGCCACGGCGACGCTTGTCCACGCCTTGGCTGTCGAGAGTGCCGCGAACGATGTGGTAACGCACGCCTGGCAGGTCCTTGACCTTGCCGCCGCGAACGAGCACGATGGAGTGCTCCTGAAGATTGTGTCCTTCGCCGGGGATGTAAGCGATAACCTCCTGACCATTGGTGAGACGGACCTTGGCGACCTTGCGAAGCGCCGAGTTGGGCTTCTTGGGGGTGCGGGTCATCACCTGAACACAGACGCCACGACGTTGCGGGCAATTTTCGAGGGCGGGTGACTTGGATTTCACCGTCACCTTCTTGCGTCCTTTGCGGACGAGCTGGTTGATCGTGGGCATGGTCTTGGGTATGGAAAGAGGTCATCGTCTGAGGGGAGTTCGTCGGTAACGGTCCGGGGAAACAGTCGCCGGACGGCATCGATAAAAAGTCCCGCTGGTCAGCCAGCGGGCACTTGGTGAACTTCACCACTCAGGGAGCGAGCAATCTAGAAGGCTTTTTCCGCTCGGCAAGCCCAAATTTCGGCTTTTTGCGGATCGAAGCTTTAGAAAGGACGCCACGTGCCGTTACTGGAGAGTGGCCGGGTCCTGGATTCCCGCGGCGAGCCTGCACACGGTGGCTACACGCTCGGAAGAGCCATGGCCAAACTTTGCGTGCATGATCGCTTCGCCTTGTCACCAGGGCACCAGCCCGTCTTCGTCGAAGAAGCCACCCGTCGGCCCGTCGGCGGGCAAGGTCGCCAGGCGCACCGCCGCCCGTGCACCCTCCTCCACCGTGCGATGCCCTTGGTAATTGTTGAGGTCAGTGGCGACGTAGCCGGGACACGCGGAGTTGACCTTGACCGGGCTGCCTTCCGCCGCCATTTCGGCCGCGAAGAGCACCGTCTGCATGTTCAGCGCCGCCTTTGAAGAGTTGTAGGACACAAGTTTAACCGCGGCGTATGGCGAGGACGGATCGCTGTTTTGTGTGAGTGAACCCAGGGTGCTCGACATATTGACCACCCGGCCCGCCGCCGAGCGTTTGAGCAAGGGCAGCATGGCCTTTGTGACGACCAGCGGACCGAACGCATTCGTCAGGTGGGTCGCTTGGTATTTTTCCAGGTCCGTCTGGCTGGGCGGAGCGTACTCCAGGCTCACACCCGCGTTGTTGATCAACACATCGAGCCTCCCGCCAAAATCGCGCTCGATCTGCTTGGCCACCATCTCGACGTTCGTGGGATCAGTCACGTCGAGCTGGACCGACCGGGCGTCCACGCCGAGCGCCGTTAATTTCTCGGCTGCCTCGCGTCCGCGGGCCGAGTCGCGCGCTCCAACGAGCACGGTCATGCCGTGATCCTTGCCGAGTTGGCGGGCGACCTCGTAGCCGATGCCCTTGTTAGCGCCGGTAATCAGCGCCACCCGCTTGTCTAATGATGAGTTGCTCATTATTTTCCGTAGATGTTCGCGTTGTTTCCATTGAAAACAATATTTTGTTTCCATTGATACACAACAAGGATTTCATCCAAGTGCTATCCTCGCCGTCATGAAAGCGCGGACCATCGAGGTGCGGGAGCGAATCATCCAGGCGGC
>CAXTOP010000096.1:0-2813 GCA_964245965.1 uncultured Chthoniobacterales bacterium | reverse complement strand
ACTGTACCTGGACCTTCCTGCCCTCTCACCCACTTAAAACAGCGAAGAGCCGTTTTCTTGCACCTCTGCCGGGGTTGATCTCGTCTTGGGCTATTTTCCCACGGCTTGTGCCGTGGGCTGAATTCTTACGCCCCTGCCTCTTACTTAGGGGATTGGCATGGAATAAGATCCCGCCCTGTGCGGGCAGCCTTGCCGTCCGTCCTCTTCGTCCCGGAGGGACGGCGGAGATGAGCCGGTGGCGCCAGCCACCGGTACCCGTCAGCAGGGACCAAGCCCCGGAGGGGCTGAGCAGACACGTTGCCACGACCCGGTGAGGTGGCCCTGCAGCGCACACGTTCCCCTGCTCAGCCCCTCCGGGGCTCTTGCGTTTCCTCTGGTACCGGTGGCTGGCGCCACCGGCTCATCTCCGCCGTCCCTCCGGGACGAAGAGGCGCGTACGCCCATCGCGGCCGGGGTGGTATTCGACACCAATCCCCTAAGGCCCGGACATGACTTGTCGAGATGCTTGGAAAGATCTGCTTCGCCACGGCTGGTGGGCTGAGGAAACGCGCATCAAGATAAAGCGTCTGCTACCGTTGTCTCCTTCCCCTTTGCGCCCGTGCCATCCAAAATCCTCGTCATCCGCGGCGGTGCGATCGGTGATTTCCTGCTGACTCTGCCCGCCATCGCGCTGTTGCGCGGGGCATTCCCGGCGGCGCGGCTGGAAATTCTCGGCTATCAGCACATCGTCGTCCTGGCCACGAGCGGCGGCTACGCCGATGCCTCCCGCTCCATCGAATACGCCGCGCTGGCGAATTTTTTTAACCCCAAGGCTACCGCGCTCGATCCGGAGCTCTGCGAATACTTCGGCAGTTTCCAGCAGATCGTCAGCTTCCTGTACGACCCGGACGGCTTCTTCGCCGGCAACCTGCGCCGCTGCGGGGTCAAGCACCTCATCGAAGTCTCGCCCAAGATCGACCCGGAGGGCGACCACGCCGCCCGTCAGCTCGCCCGTCCTCTGGAAACACTGGCCCTCTACCTGGAGGAAGCTGGCACGCCCTTGCGCCTGAGCGACACGGAAACCCGCTTCGCGGACGAGTTCCTGCGTGACCGCACCAGTCCACCTGCGGTTGCACCTACCGCTTCACCTACCACTTCTTCCCGGTCATTCGTGGCCATCCATCCCGGCAGCGGCGGCGAGCGCAAGAACTGGCCTGTGGAACGTTGGCTGGCCCTTTCTGCCTGGCTGCTCACCCTGTATCCGGGCGAGTCCCCGCGCCTCCTGGTCGTCGGCGGCGAGGCCGACGAAAAAGCCCTGGCCGCGTTCCGCCGGCGGTGGCCGGATCGCGGCGGCGACATCCTGCTGGCGGAGAACCTGCCGCTGCCGTGCGTCGGCGCGCTGCTGGCGCGCTGCCGCCTCTTCGTGGGTCACGACAGCGGGGTCTCGCACCTTGCGGCGGCCGTCGGCGCGCGGGGCGTGCTCCTGTTCGGCCCCACAGATCCGGACATCTGGGCACCGCCGCACCCCGGGATGCACGTGCTGCGCTCCGCCAACGGCACGATGGGCGGCATCACCCTGGAGGAGGTGCAGGCGGCGGTCCGTACGCTGGTGTAAGATTTTGCCGTGCAAGAGGCTGCCCGGTATCGTAAAAGCAAGCATGACCCCCCATCCCCCCGTTGAACCCAGTTTGGATGAAATGTACCCCGACCGCTACCGCACGTTTCTGATCTTCGGCGCTCCCGGCAGCGGCAAGGGCACGCAGGGCAAGGCGCTCGGCAGCATCCCGCGGTTGCATCACTTTGCCTGCGGCGACGTGTTCCGCTCGCTGGACACCCGCAGCCGGCTCGGCAAATCGTTCCTGGATTACTCCAGCCGCGGCGAGCTGGTGCCCGCCGAACTCACCGTCGAGCTGTGGAAGGAATCGATCATGGCCGGCGTGGAAGCGCACCGCTACAAGCCCGAGTTGGACTATCTGGTGCTTGACGGCATCCCGCGCAACGTCGAGCAGGCGCGCGCCATGAAGTCGTTGATCAAGGTGTGCAAGGTGTTCCATCTCACCTGCCCGAACCGCAGCGAACTCCTGCGCCGGCTCAAGAAGCGCGCCATCAAGGACAACCGCCTGGACGACGCCAACGACAGCGTCATCCGCCAGCGCCTGGATGTGTACGAGAGCGAGAGCAAACCCGTGCTGGATTACTACGGCCCCGACCTCGTGCGGACCATCGACGCCCAGCAGCCGCCGGTGCGGGTGATGTTTGAGATTCTGGAGACCGTGAAAGAGTTCCCGATGAGCTTTGCCTGAAACAAGCGCTCCGGGATTCCGGAGACAAGCTCGCCCGAGAGTGGACCGTCCGCGCTTTCCTGGAGCGGTTTTCTTTTGAGTTATACCATCTCTCGAAATTGACCCAGCGCTTCCTGCTCTGTCATTTTGAGAGTGTGTATATAGATAACCGCAGCTGCCTCCTGTGTCTGTCATCCTGAGCGCAGTGAGTCCGCGAACGGAGTCGAAGGATCTTCCGGCCGGCGGCAGCCAGAGGTTCCAACCAGGCTGGAGCCACCCCGTGGAAAACACACTTGCCTCCGGCGGCGGAAGATCCTTCGACTGCGCTCGCGGACTTACTGCGCTCAGGATGACAGACACAGGAAGGACGCGAAAACGCGGAGCCGATTCAGAGAGATGGTATTGGCCTGTCTGATTGTAGGGCGACGGTCTCCGTTGCCGCGGGGACATCCTCCTGGCAACCGGGACGGTCGCCCCACAATTCTAGAATTACCTTCGGTTCATTACAGCCAATTTCAGAATGATTGAGAGTGTACGGGCCAGCCGCAATGC
>CAXTOP010000095.1:0-2835 GCA_964245965.1 uncultured Chthoniobacterales bacterium | reverse complement strand
GGGTCATCAACATCGTCGGAGTCAAAGGGCTGGTGGGGGCCTTTGGCCGGCTCTTACGCGCCAGAAAACAGCCTGTACGGTGTCCATGGACCCTCGTAAAGGGGGCATCCACCGGCTCGGAGGCGTTTTGATCGGAAAGTGCGTAGCGAACTTCGCTGCCGCCGCTCTACCTACTTGAGCGAAGCAAACGAGAAGCGTTTTCACACAACCTCCGAGGGATTTTGCGACGACTATGACACTTGGAACACAACCTCGTTGCGCCATCAGAAACCTGATGGAGTGTGCAAGCCGTCGCCAGATCGACGGATGAGGAGCGGTGGCGACGCAACCAAGTCAAACCCGGCGAAGTCGGCGGTGACTTGGTTGCTGTTTTAGTCGGCACGCCTGGCGGAAGTGCCGACCCATGTCGCCCGATCAAAGGCCGCCGCTGGCGACGATGCGTTCGCCAGTGATCCAGCCGGAATCATCCGACGCCAGGAACGTGGCGATGGCCGCGATGTCGCCAGGTTGACCCACGCGGCCGAGCGGGGTCATGCCAGCGATCGCTTTCTCCATGTCCGTGCCGGCCACGGGCATGCCTTCGGTCACCACCAAACCAGGATTGACCGAGTTGACGCGGATCTTTCTGGCACCAAGTTCCTTGGCAAACACGCCGGTCAGTCCATCCACCGCACCCTTGGTCGCCGTGTACACCGCGTAGCCCGGATAGGCCGTGCGCGTGACCGCCGAGCCGACGTTGATGATGCTGCCCCCCGGCCCCATGTGTGCGGCGGCGGCCTGCGTCACCAACAGCAGCCCGAGGACATTGAGGTTGAACAGGCGGTGATAGTGCTCCTGCGTGATGGCTTCCAGGCTGGCAGCCTCGTACACCCCGGCGTTGTTGACGAGGATGTCGAGGCGTCCGTAGTTCGTGAGGGCGGCGGCGACGAGGCCCTGAACCTCGGCGGCTTTGGACACGTCGCCTCCCACGGCGACGGCCTTGCCCCCGGCCTTGTAGATGTCGTCCACCACCTGGTCCGCCCCGGCTTTGCTGGTGGCGTAGTTGACGACGACCGACGCGCCTTCGGCGGCGAGGGCTTTGGCGATGGCGGCCCCGATGCCCTTGGAGGCTCCAGTGACGAGGGCGACTTTGTTGGTGAGTTTGTTCATGTGCTGATTTTTTGTTGGTTGGGTTCTTGCTCCTGCGTGGAGGAGGTTTCCTTTGTGTCCACCCCGGCAGGGGATCGTCCGACCACGGGTCATCGGAGAAAGCGCGTGCGGCGGTGGGTGCAGGCAGAATCCCATTATTGAACGATTAGTCAATAATTAATCTTTTGTTTGGTATTTGCGCGAGGAAAGTCTCACTTGAAATCTTTAACAAAGAGTCCAGATTTCCGGGAGGCAAACACCTTCCATGGCGAGATCAAGAGAATTCAACGAAGAGCAAGTGCTCGACCGGGCCATGGAGGTCTTCTGGCGGCGCGGTTACAACGCGACCAGCGTCGATGATCTCACCCGTGCGACCGGCCTGGGCCGAGGCAGCCTGTATGGGGCTTTTGGCGACAAGGAAGCTTTGTTCATCACCTGCTTGAACCGCTATGCTTGCAAAGGAGAAGGCGCGCTGCGGCAAGCCTTGGAGCACCCGGACCCACGGCAGGCGATCACCGGCTTTTTCGCGGTGCTGGTCGAACGGTTCAGCGATCCACAGCGCCCGCCTGGCTGCTTGCAGACCAACACGGTGTTGGAAACCCCGGCCGTGGGCGAAACGATCACCCGTCAGATCGCGTCCGTGGTGGACGGGATGGAACCTGTCTTCTACAAGGTGCTCTGCCGCGCTCAGGCGCTGGGCCAGCTGCGTCCAGGGCAGGACCCCCTCGCTTTGGCGTAGTTCTTCGCCACCCTCGTGTTGGGTCTGGGCGTGATGGGCAAGCATTCAGGTGATCCGACCACCATCAAGAATGCCGCCGCCGTCGCCTTGAGTGTTTTCGCGGACTAACCATTGCCACCTGAGAACCTGTGGAGTTAATCAGGCGAGGCGACGCACGAGCAGGCGCATCATCGCGCATCCTGTGAGTAGGCTTGCCGGTATCACGTCGCTACCTTACGCTTTCTGGCTCTGGACCGACCGTCACTCGCAATCCAAACAGGAGAATCCCATCCCATGCGTGTTTTCGTCACCGGCGCGACCGGTTTTATCGGCTCTGCCGTCGTCAAGGAACTGATCACCAACGGCCACCAAGTGCTCGGCCTCACCCGCTCAGACAAAGGAGAACAGGCGCTCAAGGCAGCCGGGGCCGAGGTTCACCACGGCTCGCTCGAAGACCTGGACAGCCTGCGCCGGGGGGCCGCCGCCGCCGATGGCGTGGCCCACCTCGCCTTCATCCATGACTTCTCCAAGTACCAGGAGAACATCGACACGGACCAAGGGGTCATCACCGCGCTGACCGACGCTTTGGCGGGCTCGGGCAAACCGCTCGTCACCACCTTCGGCATGGGCTTGCTCGCCCCCGGCCGTACCCCCACCGAGGACGAGGCGGCCCATCCGGCGATGAACCCGCGTGCTGCCCTGGAGCCCCTGGCGCTGGCCGCCGCCGAGCGCGGCGTGCGCGCCAGTTTCGTGCGGCTGCCGCCGACCGTCCACGGCGCGGGTGACCGCGGCTTCGTGCCCATGCTGATTGACACCGCCCGCCAGAAAGGGTTCGCCGCCTACGTGGGCGACGGGGCCAACCGCTGGCCGGCTGTCCACCGCTTCGACTCCGCCCGGTTGTACCGGCTGGCCCTGGAAGCCGCCGCTCCGGGCACGCGCCTGCACGCCGTCGCGGAGGAGGGCGTCCCGATGCGCGACATCGCCCGGAC
>CAXTOP010000094.1:1676-3200 GCA_964245965.1 uncultured Chthoniobacterales bacterium | reverse complement strand
GGGATCGCCTGCAGGTTGGCGGAGTTGTCGGGCTCGTTGGCGGTGCCGAACCAGACGTCGGGGTTGTTTGAGTATTTGCCCGCAAGGTCGGCATACCAGCTCGCCTCGTTGGCGAGCGCCTGGCCGGACAAGGTGTTCGGGTTACCGCCGCTCGACGAGTGGTCCTCGATCAGCACGACGACGCCCTTGGACGTGAGGCCCTGCACCAGGCTGTCGAGGGTGCCAGAGTCAGTGTCCGGGGTGGCTGCCACGCGGACGGCGTTGATGCCGGGGAAGGTCTGCAGGATCGTGGCCGCGTCGACCTGGCCGGGGAGGACGTTGATGCCGCGGGCGATGAACGGGTTGCCATTCGGATCGATGATCTGTCCATTCGCGACCGAGAACTGGCCAGCGGTGCTCATGACTGTGCTCCCCCAAGCACCTGTGCCGCCCTCAGGACCTCGAAGACGGGGTTGATGGCCTGGACGGTATTGGCATTGAGGTCGATGCAAACAAAGCCAGCCTCGGCGGCAGCACCACGGCCACGCGGGGTCATGGGCGGCACGGGTTGTATGAGTGCGGGCGCAAAGGAAGTGAGCGCGGTCGTAACCATCTGAACATATCCTGTCATTGCAGTATCAGGCATGAGGGCGGCAGGCCGCGGCTGGAGTGGTTTCGCAGGCGCGTCCGGCGAGCGGTGCTCGCCACCGGACCGGCGGATGGCGCCGCCGCCATGCCAGAGCGCGGCGCGTTGCCTGCGCAAACGCCCGCGCGTTGCACGGCTGCCCAGCCGGCTCCGCCACGCCAGGGACGGCCGCCCAGCCCCGGCGCCTGCCTGATGGGTGGCGCGGGCAGCACGACAGGGAGGCGACCGCATGATCCCGTCCCGAGCGGCCGGACGGGACAGCGCCGCCATAGGGCCGCGCCCTGCCGCCGCGGCCGGCATCACTCGCCTTCCAGCGGCAGCGACGGCGAGCACAGCAGATGCCCCTGCTTGTCGGCCACCACGCTCGCCTGGCACCGCTTCCACAGCAGCGCCTCGATGCTGTTGGCGTGGTCATGGCTGCTCCAGGCGTAGCCGCCCAGCAGCATGCCAAACAGTGCAGCGGTGGCCAGCAGGGTCGTCGTGAAGTGCTTGGTCCGGTTGTAGGCCTTCTCCCGGATCACCAGCGCGCCCGACATGCGCTCGGCGAGGCCGTCGCCGATCGCCTTTACGCTCTCGCCCTGCGCATGTGCGAGGTTCAGCTCGGCCTTGCTGAGATACAGGCTAAGCTTGTTCACCTCCGTCCGCGCCCGTTGTGCCTCGGTTTCGGCAATCGCCTTCGCGCCGTTGATCACCGCTTCGAGCTGCTCGCCGAACGCACGGAAGTGCTCCTCGCGTCCTTCCTCCATGACGTAGAGCGCGTTCAGCACATCTTTCTGCGCCGCGACCCAAGCCCCCAATGTAGAGCCAGGTAGAATGCGGTCGGCCCTCGCGGCCGCATCCAAGCTGTCGATCGCGTGGCGGAGCTGATCGGTCCGCGAAGGGAACCGCAGCGAGAACGG
>CAXTOP010000094.1:0-1576 GCA_964245965.1 uncultured Chthoniobacterales bacterium | reverse complement strand
CCCTCGTTCAGCACCAGGAGCATGCGGCTGGACCGCACGGCGCCCGCGCGCACGAGTTGCACGACGTGGTTCAGATCCTCGATGTCGGGGCCGAGCAGGAAGACCGGCAGCAGATCCACTCCATAGCCGTCGCAGTAGCGCGTAAGCGGAAAGGAGCGCACGAATTCCTGCATCACGCGCTCGCCACCGCCGAGGTCGATCACCCGGGAGACGCCCTCCTGCACCATCAGCTCGAATTCCTGGCTCATCCAGGCCTTGTAGTCGTTCATCTCCTCCGAGCCCGGCATGCTGGCCCCATCGAGGATCGCGTTGCGGTCAGCGTCGTGCGCAGGATACAGCGTGGCCAAGGTGCGCGAGCGCAGGTCGCCGTCGAGCGGCTTCACCCGACGGCCTGCGAAGCGGGCACGCTGGATGATGAGGTCCATGAAGGTGCTGCCGCCGAGACGGCCACGGCCGAGACGGACCACGCACACGGGACGGCGGACGGATGCCGCCGTAATGCCGGTAGCCGAGGTCGTCGGTGCGACCACGGGCTGTTCGGTCGAAGGCGTAATGTCGGGGTCGGCCATCGCCTTGGCGACTGCGGCAGGATCTGCCCGGTCCGCCTTACCCGTGTCTGACTTGCTGCTCATGTTGCCTCGCCATTGATGTGCCCATTCGGTCTCGCGCCTAAACGGTGCAAAGGGAGCTCCTGGCTTCTGCCTCTCCCTCTGCAATCACCCTCCCTGGATGGAGCAATCGGACGCGAGTGGATCGCGCCTTCCGAAAGTATTTTTGGCGACTTGGCATCCGCGCACGCGCCAAACGAACCGGCTTGCCCGGCCATCCTTGCCGGCGCCCTCATCCTTGAAGCTCCTCGTGATCTGCCATGTGCTCTCTCTTCCCGTCGCGTTTGGCCGCAGGAACGGTCGCCCAGGCGGACGCGAGTGGCTCGAAGAATTATTCTGCTGGGATTTCGTCGCCGCCTGAGCGGTATGGACGGAGCCGCATTGCTGCCTTTGTGGCCGGGCAGGATCGTCCCGACCCGTGCCGCCGGTCCGGATCACGCCACCTACTTGATCTTGTCAGGGTCGTGTCCGCTGCGCACCGCGAACACACGGCGGAGGCGGAGAACCTCGGCCTTCGCTTCGGCGAGGCGCTCCTCCTTGCTCAACGCCTCATGCGTATGGGCATGCAAAGTGCCCGGCACGGGCAGCATCGCTGAGGGTGGCGGCGGATGATACGGGACAGGAGGCCGGGGCGTGGGTGTCGACACGACCGGCGGCGGCCGGTCCGCATTTGCTCCACGCTCGGCTTCACGGGAGCGCGTGCGTCGTGGCTTATCACGCGCTGCTTGCTCGCGTGCTTTGAGTTGTCGAACCCGTTCCCAGGTCTTTGCTGCCGTCAATCGCGCCGGAGACTTACCTTTGTGGTCGGTAAGCCCTGCCTCTGCCGCCTGCTGGCAAAAATGTGCCCAATTGATGCGTTGCCCGGCCCAGGTTCGCTCAAGGAGGGCATGGCGGTCATACATCCACCAGAACAGTCGCGATCGTTCAGGCCCTTGAGCGAGTGCGTTCATGATCGGATCGTCGGATGT
>CAXTOP010000093.1:0-4421 GCA_964245965.1 uncultured Chthoniobacterales bacterium | reverse complement strand
CTCTCTTGCATCCTGGTTTGGTTGAAGTTCTAGTCGCTACTGCGGTCACACCCTAGGGACTACTCAAAATACTTTTTAGGTTAATAACGAGGGCTCTTCGCTGTTTTAAGTGGGTGAGAGAGCAGGCAGGTCCAGGCGCAGTTTGCCGGCTTTGAGCAAGGCCATGAGGCGGAAGTTGCGGAAGGAGCGGAAGCCACGCGCCAGGCGTTTGGCGAGTTGGAGCACCCCGTTGATGGCTTCCATAACGCCGTTGGTGACCCGGGTCTCCAGGAAGGCGACGATGCCCTCCCAGTGTTCCATGACGCTGTCAGCGAGCTTGCGGAAAGGAGCCAGTCTCGCCCGCCGCGCCCGGGTCACCCACCAGTGCAAGGCGGCGGCATCTTCGCCCGCGAGCACGTCCTGCAGGCTCCCGCGCAGCATCATCGCCCGCCCGAGCTTGGGGTAGGTTCGGCAGAGTTGCGCGCGCAAGTCCGTTTGCTCTTTGGTATGCGTCCACACGTCGCCGCGGATTACCCAGAGTCCTCCGGCCAGGTTCGCTCCTTCACGCCGCAGATCCTTGCGCACGTCATCGAGTGCCTTGCCGGCCATCTGCATGAGGTGGAAGTGATCAAAGACGATGCGCGCTCCTGGCAGATAACGGCGCACGCCCTTCATAAAAGCCGGGCTCATGTCGATGCTCACCAACTCGATCTGCCCTGGGGTGCCACCGTGCGCGCGCAGTTCCGCCACGAAAGCGGCCACGCTCTCCGACTCGCGTCCCTCGCTCAGGAAGAGCAGTTCGCGCGTGTCCGCATCCACCACACGGGTGACGTACCTGTGGCCCTTGCGGACACTGGTTTCATCGATCATGAGCGTGCGTACCTTCGACCAATCGCGTTTGGCCTGGGCCGCCTCGACGTCGTGGGCGACCAAGCGCCAGAGCCGCGTGTCGCTTTCGCGCAGCAGTTCACCCGCTTCCTTGACGGGCATCGCCTCGCACAAGAGCATCGCCCACGCTTCCATCATCAGAGTAGAGCCGCTGCCCGGCCGCGCACGAGTGCTCCTCCACCTGCACGACCTTGCCCTCCGGGGTGGTGACGCGCGGCACGCGGGCGACCAACTCGGTCTGATACTGGAAGAAGTCGAGGTGTCGCCAGGTCTTCTCCACGGTGTCATGCCCCGGACAGAGCAGTTGGTGGCTGGCTCCTGGCGCGGGGAAGCGGCTGCCGGCTTTGAAGTCCAGCTTCAAGGTCAAGCGGTGTGCCTGCTGGTCCAGTTCGCAGGCGCTCACCTTCCACTCTGGCGTCAGTTGCAGGGCGAGGGTGAAAAGATCCTTGGCTTCCATCCCCGGATGCTACCTCCTCCACACCGCCCCAGATCAACTCTCCTCTTGCTTTGCCCACCCAAAACAGCGAGGAGCCGATTGTTCCAACGTACGGACCGGATCGGGCTTCACCGCGAGTTCGCAATGGCACCAGCGATTTCCTGCTCTGAGAAATTGATGCTCATAATAGGTCCCGTGTCACGGAGGATTTTCGCCGCGATCAGCTTCGAGACAGGTTGAATGTCACTGAAGTGCGTGGCCTTTGGAACGGGATAGAATTTGATGGCCGGGTTGCGGTTCGCTTTCGCCATCGTGCGTAGATCGTCAACGTTGCTCCGGGGATTTGCACCCTCGAAGACGAACGTCGGTGAGGACACCGAGTCCAACCAGTTCAAGGGAGAACGCAGTTGCGATTCCTTGGGGTTGCTCAGGTCGTACACCAAGCTCTCAGGCCCGTAACCCCGGACGTTGGCCACAGGGCCGAAGGCGAAGACACCCTGGAAGACATCGGAGCACTCGGCGCACAACAACGCGAGGGTTCCGCCCGTGCTGTGGCCACCGAGGTAAATGCGTTGCGGGTCCACGAAAGGTTGCTTGGCGAGCCACTCCCGGGCAGCCAAAACATCGTCCACCTCACCGTAGAAGTTCTCCATGAAGCCTGGATTGTCGTTCCCGCCACGTAGTAGTGAGGGATACATCATGAGAACACCGCTCTGCCGAAAGCTGCTGGCGGATTGGTCGTTGTCAGCCGGTCCCGGCGTCCAAGCAATCTGGCTGATGCTGCTACTGAACCCACCGACGATCCACAGGATCACCGGGTGCTTCTGCCCGTCCGCGGGCGCATGGCTGACGTACGCCGACAACTCTCCGACCGGTGAGGGATATTTCACGAGTTCGAACACTCCCGCCAGAGGAGCAGGCGCTGGCTCACCGACGTTCTCTTTAACGGCCAGTTTCGTGACAAAACCACGACGGGCTTCGGTCAACGACAAGTGGTTAGTCTCGACACCTTGGGCGGTAGTTTTGCGGCTACAACCGGTGAACAGCAGCAGGGTACAAAGGAGCCAGTGTCGAAGTCTCATCAGTGAGAGCTTACCCTACCCTGCAAGCCTGCTGTCACATTGGGCACCTCGTGCCGTAGCAACGACAACAGACGCGATGGAAAACACCTAATTTTGCGTCTGTGTCATCCACAAACATGGGCGTCATGTTATGTGTTTTGTTATGACTCTGGCCACTTGAAGGTGACAAGACCATCATAAATTCTTCAGCAAGAGGAGGTTTTGCCAGAGGGGAGAATCGAACTCCCGATTCGATTTGCCTCCACTGCGATGGGTTACTCCTAGAGGTAAAATTATCGTCTGCGACATCAATTTTCCTCCGCGTTATTGTGACTAGATTGTGACCATCCTTTTAGCTCTCTACTTCGCAGAATCCCGAGAGAATTGGTGGATTAAAAAGGTTCGATTCTCGATCTGTGGATAAATTCTTTTGGGGAGCCGAGCGGTGGTCTTGCATCAGAAAATTTGTTGTGTGTAAGCTGTCTCTGCCATGGCAGCAGCTTTTCGATACGTAGCTTATGCCACGAGAACCTTGGCAGTGGCCCGAGTTGCTTGAACGTTCATGCGCTTAGAAAATCTCATCGGATGCTTATGGGGTTGTGCGGTGGGCGACGCCATCGGCCTGCCCTACGAAGGGCTGTCCGCCCGCCGGTCGCACCGTTTCGCGCGGCTGCCCCTCAAACACCGCTTCGTGCTCGGACGCGGCATGATCAGCGATGACACGGATCATACCGTCTTTGTCGCGCAGGCTCTGCTCCTCTCGGCGGGTAACCCCATCCGTTTTCAAGCCTCCCTCGCCTGGAGGCTGCGATTCTGGCTGCTCTGCCTGCCTGCCGGTATCGGCATGGCCACCCTCCGCAGCATCCTGCGGCTCTGGCTTGGTCTAAGTCCCAGCGGTGTCTTCTCAGCGGGCAACGGCCCGGCCATGCGTAGCGCCATCCTCGGTGCGTACTTTGCCAGCGACGCAACGGCCCGTCGCGCACACGTCGAAGCGTCCACGCTGCTCACGCACACGGACCCGTTGGCGTTGAGCGGCGCACTCGCGGTGGCGGAGATCGCCGCTCGTTTGGGATCAGGAGAATGGACGGTGCGTCCCACGCCAGAGAACCTGGCTGCTGTGCTGCGCGGTCTCTCGTCCCAGCTAGAATGGCAGGAAACGGTCCGATCCATTCAGGATTGTTGTGGGGCTACCATGCCTGTGTCGGTTGCCATCGGATACTTCGGTTCAGCCAAGGGTGTATCCGGCTACGTACTGCGCTCCGTACCGTTTGCCATCGTGGTGTGGCATCACCACTTCGGCGATTACCGCGCGACCATTGAGACGATCACTCAAGCGGGCGGTGATGTGGACACCGTAGCCGCCATCGCCGGTGCGCTGGCTGGCATCAGCACAGGACAAGGTGGAATCCCTGAGGCATGGAGAGCAGATTTGACGGATTGGCCACACAGCCTCGGTTACCTTCGCCAATTAGCGGTAGCACTGGCTCATCCGGTCACGCCGGTAGCCACCACGTTTTCACCTTGGCTCTTTGTGCGCGGCGTCGTGTTCACCTTCCTGGTCCTGGCCCACGGTTTCCGTCGATTACTTCCGCCGTACTAACCCGTCATAGAACCGCTCTATTCCCCATCAAGCGCGAAGATAGCCATACTTGCCGCTGAGGCTGTCCTACTTGGCGGAACTATCCGCAGGTCAGTTCTCCGATCTATTTAGTTGTTCCATCGGGTGTTCGATCTGATTTAATCCGATGCACTCGAAAGCCGGTTCGCTCCTTGCAGCAGTAGAACTCGGCAAGCCCATCCCGGCAGATCATCTGCGATCAATCGAGCGTACATTGCAGCTTCGCCACTTCAAATGGGACATCCAGGTCGGCGACACCAGCGTGTTATCTCCACAGCCGCTGCTGATTGCTCGAAGCGCGTGGGATTGGCTCTGCGCCAGAGCTGAACAAGCGACCCGGGAACTTTATGGCTTGGAACAAGCCATCGCAGGTGATCGAGATTTACGGCTCTTCGCTGTTTTAAGTGGGTGAGAGGGCAGGAAGGTCCAGGTACAGTTT
>CAXTOP010000092.1:0-6059 GCA_964245965.1 uncultured Chthoniobacterales bacterium | reverse complement strand
CAGAGATGCTGCGGATACCCCCTCCCCCTCTGTTTGCGGGCAGGTCTTTGTTTTGTTGAGTTTGCGGGATTGTGCAGCTGCAAAGTATTGCATTCAGAGACTTTGTGCGTAAAGTCTTTGAATGCAATATCTTGGGAGGGTTACGTGAGACCTAGGCAAGGGCGTGACGTGGTTCGTAGTGGAAGAATTTGGAGAGGGCCTGGTGGGGCCTGCGCCGGTTCGACCAGTGCAGCACGTGCGCGATGAGCACGCGGGTGGTGCCCCAAAGCAGGGCGACAAAGAAGCGGCGCACCCCGGCGACGCTGACGCGGATCAAACGGCGGCGGCCTCCACCGGCAGCCCGCGGCTTTTTTTGAACGCCGCCAGGGCTTGGTCGCTCGCCGCCGGTTTGGCGAAGAGCCGGGCGCGGGTGATCGCCAGCAGCGCCTGCGCCGTCATGACGAGGGTCATGTGCCGGTGCCAGCCCGTCCAGGAGCGCACCTCGTACTGATCCAGGCCGACCTCGCTCTTGCTCTGGGCGAAGCTCTCCTCGATGGCCCAACGCCGCCCGGCCACGCAGGCCATCTCCTCCAGGGATGTGTTCGCCGCGCCGAAGACCAGGTAGGCGGTGATCTCTTCGGTCTTGGAACGCGAGCGGCGCAGAAGCAAAAAGCGCTGCCACTGCTTGCCATGGGCATGATTGATCGTCAGCGCGGCCCAGTCAAAAACGCGCGGACCTTTGGTGCCGGCGGCCACGCTGATCTCCGCCCAAGCGTCGGCGGGCATCTGGGTCTTGACCGTCTTGACCCGCTGCTGGCCAAAGCCCAGCCACACGCACTGCTGGCCGGTGACTGCCAGCACGTAGGGCTGCCCGGCTTCTTCCAAGGACGCGCGCAGCCTTGTAGTCGGCTCCGTACACCGCGTCGGCCACCACCCACGCCGGACGCGCTCCTGCCGTCAGCACGCGAGTGATCAGTTGGCGCGCCAGGACGGGCTTGGTGGCGAACTCCACGTCCTCGGGCACGCCTGCCTCTTGCCGCCGTGCCGGGTCTTCGGCCCACTCCTCTGGCAGGGAAAGCGCGTGGTCGATCAGCGCGTGTCCCTTGCTCGTCTGCCAGGAGAGGAACACCCCCACCTGGCAGTTGTCGATCTTGCCGCTCGCTCCACAGTACTGGCGCTTGACGCCCACGCTCTTCTTGCCCTGCTTGACGAAGCCTGTTTCATCGATGGCCAACACCGCGTCCTCCTCGCCCAGGCCGCCCAGTACGACGCCGAGTTGTTCGTCGCGCAGGGCGTCCGCGTCCCAGCTTGCGCGTCCGAGCAGATGCTGGAAGCGATACGGCGTGTCCAGGCCCGCCGCCTCGGCCAACTGCCAGCTGTTTTTGCGTTCCACGTTGCTCAAGAGACTGCGCAGGTACGCTGCCGCGCTCTCGCTGGCCGCCGCATTGGCAAAGTGTTCTCCCAACCGTTTGGTAGTCTCCTCCAGTGCCGCTCGGAGCTGCCGCTCCTTCTTCTCGAACTGATCCACCCTCATCGGCAAGACCAAACCACAGAGACAAAGCTTATACAACTGTAATACTAGTGGCGGCGGGCCGTTTCCCTAGCGCTGCCATTTGGGTTGACATCCGCGTTCTTCGTCCTCACGGCCCACGGCTGGTGGTTGCCCGCCTTGGCTTGCCCGGTGTTGCTCAGCTTCCTGACCTACGCCTCAACTTCGCATGACCTGGTGCACCGCAACCTCCGGCTGCCCGCTTGGCTCAACGAAGCCCTCCTTTGCGCCATCGAACTGCTGGCTTTCCGCAGCGGCCACGCCTACCGCGCAGTGCACCTCAACCACCACGCGCATTTTCCCGCGGAAGATGACCTGGAAGGAGCCGCCGCCGGAATGTCGTGGCCGCGGGCTTTCCTCGACGGGGTGACCCTCCAGTACCGGCTCTGGATTTTCGCCCTGCGTCGTCCGGGCCGCCACGTTGGTGGATGGCTGGCGAAGGCGCGACGGTGCTGGGGCTGCTGGCCGGTTGCACGAGCCTTTGGCCGGTCACGCCGTGGCCGCTCGTCTATGCCGGGTTGATGGTGCTGGGCAGTTGGATTTATCCCTTTGCCACTGCCTACGTGGTCCACGACGCCAATGGTCAAGGCGAACTGCGCCAAACCCGCCTGTTTCGGGGCCGGGTGCTTTCGCTGTTGGCTATCGAACACCTCTATCATCTCGAACATCATCTGTACCCGCAGGTGCCGCACCACAACTGGCCCACGCTGGCCCGGCGGCTCGATCCTCACTTTGCCCGGCTGGGGCTTGAGCCCATCAAGCTGTTGTTCAGGGCGAACGCATCTTAAATACCTGTCGCTGTGAGGGTGATGCTTCTACTCATGGGTCAAACGGGCTGTTTGTGCGAGGCCAAACCGCAAAACCCCTCGATTGGCGAGAAAGGTCGAAGACTTGCCTCCGAGGAGAGGCACCTTTTTCGGATGACGTTCCGACTGACTGTCAACCAAAATTAAGATGCGTTCGCCCTGGCTGTTGTTCTACAGCCATTTTCAAAAAGGTTGAGCAGGTGGTAAGTTGAGGGATGAATGGGTACTCGGTAGACCTGCGAGAACAGGTCGTGGCAGCGGTGGTGACGGAGAACTTGAGCCAAGGAGCGGCGGCCAGGCGCTTTGGATTGGATCGCTCGAGTGTGGGCCGCTACGTGCGGGCTTGGCAGGTGATCTTGCCCCGGTTGTGAGGACCGGGCGGAGTGCTGGGTTGATGGATGTTTAGTTCAGACTGTGCTCGAAGTCCACGGGCGAGTAAAAACCAAGTGCGCCGTGGAGCCGCACGCGGTTGATTGAAGATTTCGATGTAGGAGAAGATCGCGCTCTTCGCCTCGGCCCGCGTTGCATAGACTTGCCCGTGGATCTAGTTCGGTTTTGAGCGTCGCCCAAAAGCTCTCCATCTTGGCGTTGTCATAGCAGTTGCCCGCCCGGCTCATGCTCGCTTCCACGCCGTGGGAGCGCAGGAGTTCGCGGTAAGCTTCGCTGGCATATTGACTGCCACGGTCCGAGTGGTGGAGCAACCCTGGCGCGGGCCGTTGTGCTTGGACGGCACGCTCGAAGGCTCGCGCCACCAGCGCGGTGGGCATCGCCTCATCTGCCGCTAGAGCCGACAATCTTGCGGCTGCACGCATCCAACACGCCTGCCACGTAGAGCCAACCCTCTTTAGTAGCGACATAGGTGATGTCGGCCTGCCACACCTCGCCGGGCCGGGCGGGCGGCTCTGTGCGCGCGGCCAGGTGGTTGGGTGCGATTAAGGCAGAGGTGGCGGCTGTCCGTCGTGCAGGGCCGGAAGCGCCGCTTTTGCCGGGCACGCAGTCCGGCACCACGCATCAGCCGCGCCACCCGGTGACGACCACACGGCTCGCCACTGCGCCGCAACGCCACTGTCAACCGGGGGCTGCCGTAGGTACGCCCGCTCGCCTCGAAGAGCTCGCGCGCCTTTGTCCCCAGACTCGCGTTGGCTCTGGCGCGGGGTCGCTCCGCCTTCTTTTGCGCGGCGTAGTAGGCGCTGCGCGCCACCCCGAGCGTGCGGCAGAGTTTTCGCACCGGGTGCTCTCCCGCGAGTTGTTTGATCACGCCAAACTTCATCGCGGGGCTTCGGAGAAGATGGCGACTGCTTTTTTTAGGATGGTGCGCTGCTCGCGCAAGTCCGCGTTCTCGCGCTCCAAGGCACGGATGCGCCGTTCGAGCTCGGCCACGCTGACGCCAGGGACGGAAGCTGGCGGCGTGGTGCCGTACTGCTTCTTCCAACGCGCCACGCTGAAGGCGCTGACGCCCAGGTCGCGGGCCACCTGTTCCTGTTTTGCGCCGGGCTTGCTGGCCAGTGCGGCCACCTCGCGCTTGAACTCCTCGTCAAACCGCCTGCCGTATTTGCTTTGTGTCGTTGCCATGTGGGTTGTGCTCTCTTTGTAGCACACCCGCTGGTCCTCGTTTTCGGGGCAAGATCAATACACCGTTTTCACACAGCCTCGCTCGTTTTCGACATAGGGTGTTGGCTCCGCACCCGCAATCAAGATCGTGCCGACGAGAATAAATGAACTCCCCCAGCCCGACGTGGCACCAGGCAAGAGGTAAGCCGCAAGTAACGCCAAGAGAAAAGTATGACTTTCCGCTCTCTTCTCCTCTTTTAGCAGCTAGATGTTCATGCCGCCGGAGACCTCAATGCGCTGGGCGTTGACCCAGCGGTTCTCCTCGGTGAGCAACGAGGCGATCATGGAGCCAATATCCTCCGGCAGACCGGGACGACCTAACGCCGTAAGGTCGGAGACCATCTTGTTGACCGCCGGATTGTCCCGCACCATCCCGCCGCTGAAATCGGTCTGAACAGCGCCCGGAGCCACGGTGTTGGCGGTGATACGGCGCGGCCCGAGTTCCTTTGCCAAATATCGGGTCAGTACCTCGACCGCTCCCTTCATGCACGCGTAGGCACTGCTGCCGGGGAAGGTGACACGAGTTAGTCCCGAGGAGACGTTGACGATGCGCCCACCGTCTCGCAGGAGGGGAAGGAGCTTCTGCGTGAGGAAATAGACCCCTTTGAAATGGACTTGATAGAGGCGGTCCAAGTCCTCTTCAGTCACTTGGTCGATGGGGGCATGGTGCGAGGTGCCGGCGTTGTTGACGAGGTAATCGAAGCGGTCGGCTCCTATTGCCTCCAAGGCTCTGGTCACCTCTTGCACGAATGTATCGAAGGTGTTGACTTCGCCCGTATCTAGAGGCAAGGCGACCGCCGTACTCCCGGCTTCATGGGCTGCCGCCACGACCTTGTCCGCTTCGGCACGGTTGGAACGGTAGGTGAAGATTGAATATACCCCTTGTTTAGCGAGGCTGAGCACCGTGTTGCGCCCAATGCCACGGCTGCCTCCGGTAACGATGGCGATCTTGGTAGCGGATGAGAATGGAATTCGTGTTGCCATGAAGCAAAGTACTTCGTCCGTCTGTCCGTTTGAATACCCGAACTCGTCGACTTCTTGCCTATTCCTGCTTACTCGTTTACGGTGCGAAGCGAGAAGCGAAAGTGCTTACCTATGGCAGAGACTTTGCTGGAAGCCATCACGCGCTACGTGGAAGGTCGGGGCGGCCGCAGTCCGTTCGCGATCACTATTCCGGGACTGACCATCCTGCGCTCAGAGCGTCCGAAGCCGCCCTCGCACCGGATTTTAAAGCCTGCCCTTTGCGTCGTGGTCCAAGGGGCCAAATGGACGACTTTCGGGAACAAACGCTACGACTACCGGGCTGGGCAGGCTCTCGTCGTGAGCCTCGAAATGCCTTCTCATGGGCGCGTCGTGGAAGCCACAACGGGCAAACCTTATCTGGGCGTCGTCGTCGAGTTCGATCTTACCGCGATGCGCGAGGTATTGGAAGGTCTCGGCGACTTGCCCCAGCCGAGCAGCGTGGCTGGCGGCGTATTCGTCACCGACTTCGATGGTCCGATGGCGGAGTGCGTGTTGAGGCTGGTGCATTTGTTGGACACACCCAAAGCGATTGCGGCGCTTTATCCATCCATCATGCGCGAGTTGTGCTACTGGCTGCTGGCCGGTCCCTGTGGCGGTGACATTGCCCGAGTCGTGCTGGCAAATGGTCATGACCGGCGCGTGCTCGCCGCGATCCAGTCTCTGCGTGCCCGCTTTACCGAACCGGTGCGCATCGAGGATTTGGCTGGAATCGCCCGGATGAGTCCTTCAGCGTTCCACCGCCAGTTCAAGGCGCTTACCGCCATGACGCCGTTGCAATACCAGAAGCGGCTGCGCTCGCTCGAAGCACGCAACCGGATGATGGCAGACGCGGTGACTGCCGAAGCCGTGGCCTTTCAGGTCGGCTACGAAAGCCCTTCGCAGTTCAGCCGGGAATACACTCGCTTGTTTGGTGCCTCGCCTCGGCGTGATGTCCTCCGGCTGCGCACTCCGCTTGGCATCACGACGGATGCATAAAGGTACCGCAGCCCCCCTTTTTGATCCCGTGCCGAAGCAAAATCTTAGACATGGCGCGTATAGAATTGGTCCAATAGATATTCGCGCATTGGACCTTCCGCAGCAACCAATCTCTC
>CAXTOP010000091.1:0-6212 GCA_964245965.1 uncultured Chthoniobacterales bacterium | reverse complement strand
GCGGTCGCTGCCCTGGAGGTGACGCATCATCCATCCTACCAACCCAGCCAAGGAACGCCCAGCGTTTTCACACAACCTCGGTGGGTTTGCAGGATAGCTTTGCTGTGTGGTCAGCGTGGCTGCTGACGCAACAGTCGTCTGGGATGCGGTGCATGATAGCGGTATGAATCGTGATCCGTTCCACCCGCTTGATCCAAAGGCTTGGGCACAACAGCATTTCGAGGCTGCCAACTTGGGGACAGTAGAACGGGCACGGGGATACGCTAACGGTCGGCGATGACGGTTTGCGCTGCTCGAATATGGCGGGCGGGTCATTGGTTGCCCAAGGCTGCTGACAAGATGGCGGCGAAGGTCGCGATGCGGTATACATGGAGGGATGAACGAACCTACCGATGAGCAGATGGCCAAAATTGGCGCTGCTTTCGACGCCTTCACGCGCCGACATAAATTGGCCGATGCCAGTGGAGTCGAAAGGCCGTTCAATGAACTCGACAAGCAGGTTTTGCTGTTTGCCGCCGACAACCCTGGAGGCGGGCCTTCAGACGTTGCGCGTTTCCTTGCAGTACCGAACACCACGATCTCGTCTGCGACGGATCGCCTGGTGAAACGAGGTCTGTTGGACCGGGATCGGATCGAGGAGGACCGTCGTGCGATCTCGCTGCGGCTGTCAAAGGCCGGCGAAGCGGCGGTGGCTGCGTTACGGGAAGTCAATCAAGGCCTTTACCGAATGATGCTTCAGCGGCTTTCCCCGCGCGAAAGGGAGCAATTCATCTCAATTATTACGAAAATCGTATATTTCGACGATTGAATTATGTCTGGGCCGTATTATCTTTGATGGCAAAGCGGTCGCTCGATGGCGCTTGGCATCAGGACGAAATCTATGACTGCGAACCCCGATAGCTCTAGCTACCCTTTGCCGCCGCGGCAGACGGTAATCATCACTGGCGGTAATTCCGGTCTCGGCTATGCCTGCGCAAGCGCGTTGCTCGCGGCGTCTCCGCTGTGGCACGTCGTCATTGCCTGCCGCGATCCGTCGCGTGCGCAGAACGCGGTTGAGGCGCTGCGTAAGTCCGCGGTGCCCGGCGCGAAGGTCGAAGCGATGGATCTCGATCTCGCATCCCTTGCATCAATTCGAACCTTCGCGGCGAAGCTGGACGGCAAACTGAAAGCGGCAGGTCTCCCTCCGCTGCATGGCCTCGTCTGCAATGCCGCTGTGCAAGGGGCAAAGACGTTCACCGTCGACGGCTTCGAGACGACCTTCGGTGTGAGCCACCTCGGGCATTACCTGCTCGTCAACCTGCTCTTGCCGCTGATGGAAAAGCCGGGTCGCATTGCCGTCGTGGCCAGCGGCGTGCATGACCCTGCAGAGCTGGCGAAGGTGCCCAGCGCCAGTGTGCCCGTGCCTGCCTGGAACACGCCCACTGCGCTGGCCAGGGGCGAACTCGGTCCGGAAGCGGCAAACGACGACGACGGGGCGGACCGTGGCCGGCGCTATTCCACCACGAAGCTCGCCAACGTCTATTTCACCTATGGCCTCGCGCCACGGCTGCCTGCAGGGATCACGGTCAACGCCTTCGATCCCGGGTTGATGCCGGGAACCGGACTTGCCCGCGAATATCCAGCTGTTTTCCGCTTTGCGTGGCATGCCATCATGCCGAGACTGATCCCGCTGCTGCGGTTGGTCCTACTCAAGAACATCCATACACCCGAGGAGTCCGGCTCCGCCCTCGCGCGGCTCATCGTTGACCCAGCGCTGGCCTCTACCAGCGGAAAGTATTTCGAGGGCTTGCGCGAGATTCCGTCTTCGGTCGATTCGTACGACGAGAGGCGAGCAGATGAGCTTTGGCGGGATAGCGCCGTCCTCACAGGGATAGTGTCGCTTCCATGAGTATGCACCGGGTTCTCCCGATCACCCCTTCAAGGAATAATATGGTCTGAGTGGTTCAGCTACGTTTGAGCAAGCAGACGTTGCACCTGTGTGGGATGCCACTTCTTAGCCGCTCTTGGCCGCAGGTCGGGCTCTTGCTCGGCACGAATGTTCAACTCGGCGGCGATGGCAGCCACGCTCAGACGCTCGCCGCCGATGGGTTTGTGTCGAAGCGGGTTCGCTGTGGAGCGAGCCAAGGGAGGCGAGGCAAGTGACGAGGATGAGTCCGAGTGTTTTCATGTGCTTTGTTTTTTGTTTTGGATGACGGGAGCGAGCGACGCCTAACAGGCATTAGGAGAACGTCTTCCCGAACACAAGGCGAATGCCCTTCGTCCAGCCCGACCAACAATCTCCGTTCGCTGACACGCATCGTTAGGCGACTCTGTTGCGCCGGGAAATCCAGTACAAAGGCCTGCGACCAGCATGAGCGACAGCAAGCACCCAGAGGATTTGCTCTCTGACCACGTCGGGGACGTAATAAGGGAAAATCCGCAAGTTGATGCGGCGATACGCGTCTGATCGAAAGCGGTACAGCTCGGGATGGTCGGCAATCCACAAGACGCACCGGTCCACTTCGTCCTTGAACCGGCGTCCCAATCCGCCACGAGCCTCTTCATAAGCGGAGATCGCCTCGAGAAACTCGCGCTGCGCCTCGTCAACAAAGCGGATGGTCACGGAACCAAGTGCTTCTCCGCTGTGCCCATCACGTCTTCGTAGGAGATTCCGGTAACGCGGCCTTCGTCGATGGCGCGGACGCGGTCAAGAATCTCGGACTCCCACGCCGTCCCAGCTTCGGGATCGGCTGCGGCTTCCGCGCTCTCAAGGAGAAATCCCGCCAGCGCGAGTTTTTGTCGCGGTGGCAGGTCCATCGCATCTTTGGTAACCTGCTCGAGCGCCGTGGGCATGGGAGAGAAATCGCAAAGGTTGCGTCGCACGTCAAGCGTTTTGGGGCACCTCTACTGGCAGTAGGCGAACGCCTCCCCAGAACACAAAGCAAATGCCCTTCGTCCGGTTGTAGGTCGGGCGCCCCGCCTGCCGTAGCCGTGACCCGATGGCAGGCGGAACTGCCCGCCCTACAACCAGAAGGCATCCAGGAAGGCAGACTCAACTGCATAGAGCTCCAAACTGCGAGTGCATGGCATGACCATGATTCGCTGTGAAAACAGCCCCGATTCTCTGCGGTCTGAGCCGAGCTGATCCGGCTAGCGGTCAGGCAGCGATCCTCCGCGACGCACGCGCGGGGGGTCCCCGCGCGTGCGACTCTTCCGCTCTCCACCTGGAGGAAGAGGATCACAGCAACTTGTCGAGCGTGATCGGCAAATCACGGACACGTTTGCCGGTGGCGTTGTAAACGGCATTGGCGACCGCCGCGCCGACACCAGTGATGCCGATCTCGCCGACGCCGTGCGCGCCCATCGGCGTGTGCGGATCAGGGAGGTCGGTCCAGATCACGTCGATCTCGGGCACGTCCATGTGCACGGGCAAGTGGTACTCGGCCAGGCTCGGGTTCATGATGCGGCCGTTGCGCTCATCGAACTGCGTCTCTTCGGTCAGCGCGAGGCCCAGGCCCATGATGATGCCACCGCGAAACTGGCTCTTCGCCGTCTTGGGGTTGAGGATGCGGCCGCAGTCGAAGGAGCCCAGGAAGCGGCTGACCCGCGTCTCGCCGGTGACCGCGTTGACGCGCACCTCGCAGAACTGCGCGCCGTAGGAGTGCATGGACCAGTGCATCAACTCGAACGGCATCGGGGCGCTCCCTTCCACCGCCAGTTCGTCGCGTCCGGCGCGTCCCAGGAGAACGGCGTAGCTCTCGCTTCGCTCCGGCTCGTCGAACTTGTACAGGCCGCCGTCCCGGCTGCCGACTTCCTCCGGCTTGAGACCCGCCAGCGGCGAATCTTTGGCCGCGAGCTTCAAGAGTTCGCTCACCAACTCCTGGTACGCGGCGAGGACGGCGGAACCGATGGAAGCGGTCTGCTGCGATCCTCCGGCCAGGATCACTCCAGGCAAAGACGAATCGCCGTAGGCCACGGTCACCCGCTCCATCGGCAGGCCCAGCCGCTCGGCGGCCACCAGCGCCGTGGTCGTCGCCGTGCCCATGCCCATCTCGTGCGCCGCCACTTCGACCGTCGCGTTCCCCTGCCGGGTGAGCGTGATCCGGGCGGCTCCCCCCGGCATGCGCTGATAGGGGTAAGTTGCCGTCGCCATGCCCATGCCGACCAGCCACTCGCCCTCGCGGCGCGTGCCGGGGACGGCGCTTCGCTTGCTCCACCCGAAACGCTCCGCGCCCGCCCGGTACGCCTCCACGAGGTGGCGCGAGGAAAACGGGATGCCCAAGGTTGGGTCTTGCTCGGGCTCGTTGCGGAGGCGCAGCTCGATCGGGTCCATCCCGAGTTTTTCGGCCAATTCGTCGATGGCGCTCTCCAGGGCGAACGTGCCGACCGATTCGCCCGGCGCGCGCATGAAGGTATTGGCGAGCATGTCCAGGTACGCCGTTTTTACCTCCAACTTGAAGCTGCCTGCCGCGTAGAGACATTGCGTCGCCAGGATGAACGGCTCGGGCACGTTGTTGTGCTCGGTCATCGCGACCACGCCCGTGTGGATGATCGCGTCGAAGCTTCCGTCCGCCTGGGCTCCGATGGCCACGCGCTGCTCGGTGACGGTGCGTCCGCCCACCACGCGGTAAACGCCCTCCCGCGAGAGCGCGAGGCGGACCGGCCGCCCGGCGAGTTTTGAGGCCGCCGCCGCCAACAGGTGGTGCTGCCAAAGCGTCTTGCCGCCGAACGCGCCACCGACGAACGGCGAGGTCACGTGAACCTGTTGCTCCTCCAGCCCGAACGCCTGGGCGAGCGACCACGCGACGTGCGACACGCACTGCGAGGCGTCGTGGACGTGCAACTCGCCGCCCTGCCACGCCACCGTCACCGCGTGCGGCTCGATGGCGTTGTGGTTGTGGCGCGGCGTCTGGTACGTCTCGTCCACCCGGCAGGGTGCCGCCGCCAGCGCCGCCTCGGCGTCCTTGACCTCGTGCTTGAGCACCTCCCCGGCAAACTCGGCCCGGTGCAGTCCGGCGGCCCTGGCTTGTGCAAACGAGGTGACCGCTGCCTCCGCCTCGTAGGTGACCCGGATCAGGGATTTGGCGTGGTCGGCCTGCTCCTGGGTACCGGCCAGCACGACGGCGATGGGTTCCCCGTTCCAGTGGACCCGGTCGTCCTGCAGGATGGGCAGGTTGTCGCCCGCCGCCGCTTTCTCCGCCGCCATGAAGAACGGCAGCGCTTTCATCCCGGGCGCGTTGCGGTGCGTCATCACGAGCACCACGCCCGGGGCCGCTTCGGCTTCACTGGTGGCAAAGGTCACCACGCGGCCCTTCGGGATGGTGCTGAAGACCAGGGAGGCGTAAACCACGCCGTCCAGCGCGAACTCGGCGGCGAAACGCGCCTCGCCCTGCACCTTGAGCGCCCCATCGACCCGCGACACCGGCGTGCCGATCAGTCCATCCCGGCGCTCGATCAACGGGTCCGGTTTTCCACCCGGCATCCAGCGGTCCGGCGCGAGCGAGACCGCCTTCTTCACCACCGTCGTGGCGATGTTGCCAAATCTGCTCATCCGTTTTCCTCCGTCAGTTCTCCGAGCACGGCGGCGACCGTCCGTCTCACCAGTTCGATTTTAAAGGCGTTGTGGCGCAGCGGCCTGGCGTCGGCGAGTTCCGCCTCGGCGGCGGCGAGAAAGCTGGCCCGCGTCGCGGGTTGTCCCTTGAGCGCCTCCTCGGCTTTCCACGCCCGCCACGGCTTGTGCGCCACTCCGCCGAGCGCGAGCCGCACGTCCTTGACCGTGTGGCCGTCCAACTCCAGGGCGGCGGCCACCGAGACCAACGCAAAGGCGTAGCTCGCCCGGTCGCGCACCTTGCGGTAGGTGGATCGTCCCGCAAACGGCAACGCGGGCAGCTCCACCGCCATGATCAACTCGCCGGGTTCCAGAACCGTTTCGATCTCCGGATGGTCTCCGGGCAGGCGGTGCAGCTCGGTCAACGGCAGCGTGCGTGCGCCGCCCGCGCCACGCAGGTGGACGATGGCTCCGAGTGCCGCGAGTGCGACGCTCATGTCCGAAGGGTATGTGGCCACGCACGCCGACGAAGCGCCCAGGATCGCGTGGATGCGGTTGAAGCCCTCCAGCGCGTCGCAACCTTGTCCGGGTACGCGCTTGTTGCAGCGCGAGCCATCGTTATCGTAAAAGTACGTGCAGCGGGTGCGCTGGAGGAGGTTGCCGCCCATCGTTGCCATGTTGCGGA
>CAXTOP010000090.1:0-6984 GCA_964245965.1 uncultured Chthoniobacterales bacterium | reverse complement strand
TACGTGCAGCGGGTGCGCTGGAGGAGGTTGCCGCCCATCGTTGCCATGTTGCGGATCTGCGCCGACGCGCCCGCCACGATGGCACGGGAAAGCGCCGGGTAGCGCGTCCGCACCGCCCGGTGCTCCGCGACCGCCGTGTTCCTGGCCGCCGCGCCGATCAGGAGGCCGCCGTCCGCGCGCTCCTCGATGGCGTTCGACAGACCGGTGACGTCGATCAGCGCCTGCGGGCACTCCAGGGTTTCGCGCAGCAGGTCAACGAGGTTGGTGCCGCCTCCGAGATACTTCGTCTCTGCCTCAGCGCCCTTCAGGATGGCGTCGGCGGCATCCGCCGCGCGGGCGTAGGTAAACGGGCTCATTTGGCCCCTGCCTCCAGCGCGAAGGTCTCGCTGATCGCCGCCACGATGCCGTTGTAGGCTCCGCACCGGCACAGGTTGCCGCTCATGCGCTCGCGCAGTTCGTCGTGATCGAGGGCGATCGCCGCGGCGGAGAGATCGCCCGTGACGTGGCTGGGCACGCCGCGTTTGATCTCCGCCATCATGCCGATGGCCGAGCAGATCTGCCCCGGCGTGCAGTAGCCGCACTGGAAACCGTCGCATTCGATAAACGCTTGCTGCAAGGGATGGAGCACGCCATCGTCCGCCAATCCCTCGATCGTGGTGATCGCACGGCCCTCGTATTGTGCCGCCAGCGCGAGACAGGATAGAATCCGCTCACTGCCGTCCACCAACACGGTACACGCGCCGCACGCTCCCTGGTTGCAGCCGAGTTTGGTACCGTGCAACTCCAGGCGCTCGCGCAACAGGTCCAGCAGCGAAACGCGGGAGTCCGGCGGTAGCTCGGCTTCCACTCCGTTGATGATGATCGGCATAGTTTCCAAATCCCTCCGACGGTCATCCTCCAGGTTTCTGACCGAAAAGTCAGCAAATCCTTTCCATTCTTTTCAAAGCAACATCCTTGTTGGTCACAGCAGGGGCGCAAACCCGGCGATCTGGAAATGATGGCCGGTCGTGAGTGCTTCGTGCAGCCCCTCTCGCGCTGGCGGGCACGAGCGTGCGCTGGGTCGGCTGCAGAGAGCAGGGCGAAGCAGCCGCTGGTATCGATGAACACCGCGGCCCGTAAGCTGCCCACGGCAAATTACCGCGAGAGGGCGGATTGCTCGCGAGCAAAACCGTGTTCGGTGCATTGGTTCACTTCGACGGTCACGTGAGCCAGTTCCTCGTGCTGCCGAATCCGAGCTTTATACTCCCCGGGTGAACGCCGCTCGTCGGTGACCACGGAAGCCACCACCGCAAACTCATTGAGGCCCACTCGCAAGAGGTGCAAGTCGCTGACCCGGCTGTCCCCGTCGCTCTCGATGGCCTCCCGGATTTCCTCCAACGCCGCCGGGTCCATCTCGCGGTCCAGCAACACGCGGCTGGTGTCGCGGACGAGTCCGTAAGCCCATTGGGCCACCACCAACGCGCCAGCAGCACCGACCACGGGGTCCAGCCACGACCAGCCAAAGAACTTGCCAAATGTCAACGCTAGGATCGCCGCCAAGGATGTCGCCGCGTCCGCCAGGACGTGGAAGTACGCTGCCCGCAGGTTCAAGTCGGAGCCGTGTCCGTGGTGAGCATCACCAGGACCGTGCTCATGCTGGCCGTGGCCATGGCCGTGGTGATGGTGGTCGTCCCGCAGCAGAAAGGCACTGAGCAAATTGACGCTCAGACCCAACGAGGCGACGGCAATCGCCTCACTAAACGCAATGGGCAGAGGGTGCTGCAGGCGGGTAGTCGCCTCAAAGGCGATGTAGATGGCTACTCCAATGAGGATGATCGCGCTCGTGTAACCTCTAGTGTTCCCATTTTACTAGGTCCAAAGGCATAGCGGGTGTCATCGGCGTGACGGCGTGCATAAGTGTAAGCAAGGGCCGAGATGCCCAGCGCCACGACGTGCGTGCCCATGTGCCAGCCGTCGGCAAAGAGCGCCATCGAGTGCAGGAAATGGCCCGCGACGATTTCCAGGATCATCATGGCGGCCGTCAGCCCGGTGACCAGGAGCGTGCGGCGTTCACCCACGGGGCTGCCGGTGGTGTAGCGGTGTTCGTGCTGCCAGCGGGGGAGATCAGAGTGGTGCATGGTCCGAGTTTTTTGTACCACAAAGAATTCGCAGCTTCAACACCGTCGGTTTCGGGAAACCCTCGCCCAAACAGGAGAGTTAAGCCGAGCCGATCAAGATGCCGACGAGGAAGACGAGCACGCCGCCCACGACCACCTGGAAGGTGGCCGAAAGCAGCGGCGTGTCCATGTAGCGGTGCCGGATCCAGGCGATCACCGCCAACTCGACCGCCACCACGGCGACCGCCACCCACATGGCGTAGGAGAAACTCGTGATCAGAAAGGGCAGCGTGTGCCCGATGCCTCCCGCCGTTGTCATCGCTCCACAGACGAGGCCTCGCGTCCAGGGATGCCCGCGCCCGCTGAGCACGCCGTCATCAGAAAGCGCCTCGGCAAAACCCATGCTGATGCCCGCGCCGATGCTGGCCGCCATGCCCACCAGAAAAGCGGTCCAACTGTTGTGCGAGGCGAAGGCCGCCGCAAAGACCGGTGCCAGGGTGGACACCGAGCCGTCCATCAATCCTGCCAGGCCCGGCTGAACCACTTGCAACACGAAGCGCCTGCGCTCCGACTCGTTCTCCTGTGCCCGCGCGCCGGAGGCTTTTTGCTGCTCGTCCATCGACTCGGCCAGGTCGTAGTGCCTGCCTTCTTCCGCCGCCAGGTCGCCGAGCAACTGGCGCACGGAGGCATCATCGGTCTGCGCGAGGGCGGTCTGGTAGAACACGCGCGACTCGCGCTCCATTGTCTCTACTTCACGCCGGATCATGGGCACCGTCAGAATCGAAGAAACCCAGAGCGGTCGGCGCGAGAGGAAGCCTTGCACGTCCTGGCGGCGGATGAGCGGGATGTGCTCGCCAAAGCGGGTCTGGTAAAGCGCGATGAGCCGGTGCCGGTGGTCGTCTTCCTCGTCGTGCATGGCGAGAAGCGTCTGACCCGTGGCCGGAAAATCGCCGCCGATCCGCCGGGCCAGGTCGGCATAGACCCGGCCATCTTCCTCCTCGGCTTGGATGGCGAGAGCGAGCACTTCGCGGGCGGTGAGGTCTTTAAGGGTCTTGGGCATGGAGAGCAATCCGGATGAACTGCCAGCTATTCGGCGCGCTCCGGCGTTCCGGCTCTATGTGCCGCCCCGGTATCGGGCAGATGACAGGACTGTCATTCGACGGAGACAGGAGGGCGCAGCATCATTGCCGTTTTCCACGGAGTGCAGGTTAACCATCCAGCAACAGTCCCGGCGCAGGAAGACTGCATGGCCCGCCCTGCCCATCTGGCAGCGTTGCGTCCGGTGCCGCAAACGAGCTGGCCGACCGCGCTCCGCCGGAGCCTGGCTGTCCTGGGGGTCCTTTCGGCAAGTGCCGGGTGTGCGGCGTACCATCCTTCTCCTCTTACCGGCGAGCGGGTCAGCGGTGCGCTCCGCCCGCGTGGTCGCGAGGAAGTGCGGTACGAGGCCGCCCGGCTGCACCATCCCCTGTTGGCGCCGGTGCTTTTCCAGGCGCGCGACGACGGCCTGTCTCCCGAGCAGGCGGCGGTCTTCGCCGTGATCGCCAATCCCACGTTGCGCAGCGTGCGCGACGCCCGGGGCCTGGCCAGCGCGCAGATCATCCAGGCGGGCATCCTGCCCAACCCGCAGTTGTCTCCCTCGTTGGATCTTCCGCTGGGCAACTCGGTGCCGGGCGTACGGATCGCTTACGGATTGAACGTGAACTGGGATGTGACGGCCATCTTCGCGCGGGGTGCCAAGCTGGAAGCGGCTCGGGCGCACGCGGCGAGCGTTGATCTCTCCGTCGCCTGGCAGGAATGGCAGGCGGCCGAAGCCGCCAAGCTCGCCGTGTTCCAACTCGATTCTTTGCGGCGGCAGGTGTCGCTCGCCCGCGAGATCGAAGCGGGTCTGCGGCAGAGTGCGACCCTGCTGCGCCAGGCGGTCGAACGCCACGACAAGACCGAAAACGATCTCGCTCCCACTCAGGCCGCCGCCGAGCAATCCACCTCCGATCGCCTCACGCTCGAACAACAGGAAGCCGACGCGCGGCTGGCGCTCAACCACGCGCTAGGCCTGCCGCCCGAAGCGATGATCAAGCTGCGTCCCAATCCGCGCCTGCCCGGTGCCGCCGCCGCCGACCGTCTGGCCGGCCAGTCGAACCTTGCCACCGGCCTGGAGGAGCGGCGGCTCGACCTCGTGGCTCTCCGGCTGGGGTACGACAGCGAGGAAGCCACCCTGCGCGCGGCGGTGCGCTCGCAGTTTCCCCGGATCACGCTGGGACTCACGCGAGCCAGCGACAACAGCGCGCTCAAGAGCCTGGGTCCGAACGCCGTGATCGACCTGCCCTTCTTCGATCGCAACCAGGGGGCTCTCGCCCTGGAGAAAGCCACGCGCCAGCAGCTCTTCGACGAGTACGTGGCCCGCGTGTACGACACCCGCAACGACATCGCCAGAGCGGTGGCCGACCTGCGCTTCACCGCCCGGCGCGAGGAAGCCGCCCGCGCGGCGATTCCGACCCTGGAACGGTTAAATACCAGTTACGCGGCGGAACAAGGTGCGGGTGAAGTGGACGCCCTGGTGGCCTCGGGGGCGCGGCAGTCGCTGGGTGCCAAGCGCCTGGAAGCTGAGAAACTGCGGAGCGATCTGGCGTCGCTCGTCGTCGCCCTGGAACTGGCGAGCGGACAGCCTGCGTTGACTCTGACCGCCGGCAAAAACCCGTGAGGGCACAATGAATATCCTGCACGTATGAAGAGACCATTTCCCCGGGGGTGTTTGAGTGCCGCGGCCGTGCTGCTCGCCGCCGGTGCGGGCATCTGGTGGTTCCTGGCGCACCGCGGGGGCGCGGACGACACAAAGGAAGCGGAGGCGGAGCCGACCGCCCAGGTGCAAGTCGCCCCGTTGCGACGCGGACAGATCGAGCGCACGCTGGTTGCCTACGGCACCGCCGGCGCCGCGCCGGGTGGAATTCGCAGCGTCGCTTACCCATTCGAGAGCCGGGTGGTCGCCGTGCAGACGAGCCTTGGCCAGATGGTCGCGGCGGGCGACGCGCTCCTGCAGATCGAGCCGAGCACCGACGCCCGGCTCGCGCTCGACACCGCCCGTAGCGCGGAACAGGCGGCCGACAAGGCGTTGACGGACACCCAGGGGCGTTTCAAAGCCCGGCTGGCCACCAACGCCGACCTGGCCGCCGCCGAGAGCGCGTCGCGAGATGCCCACCTCAAGCTCGACAGCTTGCAAAGCGGCGCGCCGGACGTGGACGGCCTCGTCAAAGCGCCGGTCGCCGGCGTCGTCACGAAGCTGCCCGCCGCGCCGGGCACGGTGGTCGCGCCGGGTGGTCCGCTGGTGGAACTGGCCGTCGGCAACCGCTTCGAGGTGCGCCTGGGGGTTGCGCCCGCCGAGGCCGATGAAGTCAAGGCCGGGCAGGCCGTGCATCTCGCGCCGGTCGAAGCGCAGGGCGCGGATGCTGGCAAGATCGCGACGAGACAGGGAACCGTGCGCGTCGTCGGCGCAAGCATCGACCCGGCCACCCGCCTGGTCGATGCGTTCGTGGCGCTGGACGACCCCGGCACTCCCGTCCTCATCGGCACGTACCTGCGGGCGCGGATCGTCGTGGAAAAGAAGGAAGCGCTGCTTGCGCCCCGCGCGGCGGTGTTGCCCGGGGAAGGCGGGGGAGGCGGTGCCGTGATCTTCACCGTCAGCAAGGACAAGGCCGTCAAGCACGAGGTGCAAACCGGCATCGACGACGGGGAGAACGTGGAAATCACCGGGGGAGCGGAGGCGCTGCCGGAGGGCACGGGCGTGGTGACGGAAGGCGCTTCCGAACTGGAGGACAAGATGTCCGTCGCGATCGGCGAAATGGGCGCGGACGAGGGGAAGGCAGGCAAGAATGCGGCGGAGGACAGGAGGCCATGACCACCGGGCTGACCGCCTGGGCACGGCAACACCGGCGCTCGATCCTCTTCCTGCTGGCCATGCTGGTGACGGGCGGCACCTTCAGCGCGTGGCGGCTGCCCGTGGGGCTGTTTCCGCAGGTGGATTTCCCGCGCGTCATGCTCAACTTCGAGGCGGGCGACCGACCGGCCGAACGCATGGAAATGGAGGTGACGCGTGTCGAGGAGAGCGCGGTGCGCGCGGTGCCCGGCGTGCGGCGGGTGCGCTCGATCACCAGCCGGGGCAGCGCCGAGCTTTCCGTCGATTTCGACTGGGGCTTGGACATGATCGCGGCCCTCTTGCAGGTCGAGAGCGCCGTCAACCAGACGCTGCCCACGCTGCCCGCCGGCACGCGCTTCGAGGCGCGCAGGATCGACACGACCGTCTTTCCCGTGCTCGGCTACAGTCTGACTTCCAGCACGGTTTCGCAGGTGGCCCTGCGCGACCTGGCGCTCTACCAGCTCGCCCCTTTGCTTTCCACGGTCAACGGGGTGGCAAAGATCGACGTGCAGGGCGGGGCCGTCGAGGAAATCCACGTCGCGACCGACCCCGCGCGGCTGGCGGCCTATGGCCTGACCGTCGCCGATCTTTCCCGGGCGCTGGCGGCGGCCAACGTGCTTGCGGCCGTCGGGCGGCTGGAGGATCACCACAAGCTCTACCTGCTGCTCTCCGACGCGCGCCTGGCGGATCTGGGCCGGGTGCGCGAGACCATCCTGCGCGTCGGTGAAAACGGCGCCGTGCGTGTGGGCGACGTGGCGGAGGTCGCGCCGGGCGCGGCGCCGATTTACCAGCGCGTCACCGCCGATGGGAGGGAGGCCGTGCTCCTGGGCGTGCACCAGCAGCCCGGCGGCAACACGGTGAGCATCGACCGTGAGCTCAAGAAGAAGTTCGACGCCTACCTGCCGCGCTTGCCCAAAGGAGTCCACGTCGCCAACTGGTACGACCAGAGCCAGCTCATCGTGGACAGCGCGGGCAGCGTGC
>CAXTOP010000089.1:0-7678 GCA_964245965.1 uncultured Chthoniobacterales bacterium | reverse complement strand
GGGTGATCGACGGGATTCGAACCCGCAACAACCAGAATCACAATCTGGGACTCTACCATTGAGCTACGACCACCATCTCGCTCCGGCACGCGTGCGAGGCACACCGCCGGTCAAGACAGCATCTTGCCACAGCGCATCGCGGATGCAACCTCCAAAATTACCTCCTTCGCACCTCCTGCCGGGCTTGCGCGGGGGGCGGCACGGGCGTATCATCTATTAGCTGTTCTTATCGTGGCACGTTGCCACCGCACCCCTGCTCACCGATGACAACCCACGCTCTCGACGACTCCCTGGTTTCCCGCATTCTCGCCGGTGAGCGCATCTCGCAGGCCGATGCTCTGGCGCTTTACCATCATGCTCCTCCAGCGGACCTCGCCGCGCTCGCCGACGCCCGGCGCAACCTCGCCAAGGGCCGGGCTTACGATGGCCACGGCAACGAGATCGTCACGTATATCATCGAGCGCAACATCAATTACACGAACGTCTGCAATGTGTACTGCAAATTCTGCGCGTTCTACCGCACGGAAAAGGACGACGACCATTACGTTCTCACCCTCGACCAGATCGACCAGAAGCTGGACGAACTGACCGCTGTCGGCGGCGTCCAGATCCTCATGCAGGGCGGCCACCACCCGAAGCTCGACCTCGACTGGTACCTCAACCTGCTCGGGCACATCCGGCAGGAGTACCCGCACATCAACATCCATGGCTTCAGCCCGCCGGAGTTCAACCACTTCGCCGAGGTTTTCCAGATGCCCCTGCGTGAGGTGATCAGCCGCTTCAAGGACGCCGGCCTCGGCTCCATCCCGGGCGGCGGCGGCGAGATCCTCGTGGACCGCGTGCGCAACCGCATCGCCCCGCTCAAGTGCAACAGCGACCGCTGGCTGGAAGTCATGGGGCACGCCCACGAATTGGGGCTCAAGACCACCGCGACCATGATGTTCGGCCACGTCGAGACCGTGGAGGAACGCATGGAGCACCTCCAGCGCCTGCGCGACCAGCAGGACCAGACGGGCGGCTTCACGGCGTTCATCTGCTGGACCTTCCAGGCCGGGGAAAACACCAAGCTGCGCGCCGCCCCGGTGGGCACGGCCGAGTACCTGCGGATGCAGGCCATCGGGCGCATCTTCCTGGATAATTTCGACAACCTGCAAAGCTCCTGGGTCACGCAGGGTCCCAAGATCGGCCAGATCGCCCTGCGTCACGGGGCCAACGACTTCGGCAGCGTGATGATGGAGGAAAACGTCGTCAGCAAGGCCGGGACGACTTTCCGGCTGGATTCGGAGGAGATCGAGCGGCTGGTGCGCGAGATGGGCTACGAGCCGCGCCGCCGCAACGTCGGGTACGAGTTGATCAGTTAATACCATTTCTCGGGATTGTCCCGGCTTTTGCTGCTCTGTCGTCTTGAGAGCGTGTATGAATACCCGCAGCTGCTTCCTTTGTCTGTCATCCTGAGCGCAGTGAGTCCGCGAACGCGGCCGAAGGACCTTCCGCCGCCGGAGGCAAGCGGGTCTCCAGCAGGGCAAGCTCCTAACTGGAAGGACCTCTGGCTGCCGCCGGCCGGAAGGTCCTTCGGCGGCGTTCGCGGACTCACTGCGCTCAGGATGACAGACAAAGAAGGACGCGAAAATGCGGAGTTCGTTTTTGAGAAATAGTATAAGAATGGTTATGCCCCGCCTCGCGCTGGCCACGGCGATCGTGGCTGTTTGCTGCTTCGGGGCCTCTCCATCTACTGCGGCGGCGGCACCGGACGAAAAGCTTGCTGCCGATTTGCAGCGCGCGGAAAGTGCCTGGCGGCAGATCACCGGCCGCGCCACATCGCCAATTCTTCTCGCCGATGCCGAGACGCGCTACGCCGAAGCAACGGAAGTCATCTTGGATAAGATCAACGCCGCTGGCTGGAACTGGCAGTCCACCGATGCCAGCGTCCGGGCGGGCAACTACCTGCTTAGCCTCGCCGCGCCGGCCCACACCGCCGGAGCCTGGAAGACCGGCGCGTTCGACCGCGTGGAAACCATCCACCACCCTCATCGCAACCGGGCGGTGCCCTCCGGCAATCGCGCCGGCCTCGGCCTGCCCGTGCTTGCCATCCACGACGCGACGCCGGAACGGCTCCAGCGGGAACCCGGTTTGCCCAAACGCGGGTTCTTCCTCCCGGCGACGGCCGTGCTGGATTTCTCCCCCGCCCCCGCCTCCGACGGCGCGGTTCACCGCGTCAAGCTGACGATCCTTGATCCCCGCCTGGCGACCCGCCGGCGGAACCGCCTGCCGGTCGCGGCGGATTTCTCGACGCCAGTGGACCGGGAAGTGGGCACGCAGGTCTTCGGCAACCTGCCGCTGCTGGGCTTCTTCCGGCCGCAGCGGGCGCTCGCGTACAGCGGACTCTACACCTTCGGCCCGTTCGATCCCGACAAGATCCCGGTGGTGTTCATCCACGGGTTGTACTCCGATCCGTCCATCTGGGCGAATGCCACCACCGATCTCATCGCCGACCCGGAGTTAGGCAAACGCTGTCAGTTCTGGTACTACTTCTATCCGACCGGCGTGCCGGCCATCGCGTCCGCCCAGCGGCTGCGCGAGGCGTTGGACCAGTTGCGCGCCGCCTACGATCCCGCCGGCACGAACCCGAACTTGAACAAGCTGATCCTGGCCGGCCACAGCATGGGCGGACTGCTCGCGCACCTGCTCGTCATCGATTCCGGCAACGACTTCTACGACGCCTACTTCGCCGTGCCGCTGGCGAAGCTCCCTACCTCCGCCGCCACGAAGGCATCCATCCAGCGCAACCTGTTCTTCTCGGCCCGTGGCGACGTGGACGAGGCCATCTTCATCTGCACGCCGCACCGGGGCAGCAGCATCGCGGATTGGGGCATCGCGCGCTTTCTGGCGAAGCTCATTTCCATCCCCAAAGACATCCTGCAGGTGTCCACGCAAATCCTGACGCTCAACGTCGAGGTGCTCAACCCGGCGCTGCGCGAGCGGGGACTGCCGGGCTTTTCGGTGATCGATTCCCTTTCGCCGAAGAACCCGTACTTCCGGGCCATCGAGCGGCAGCCGATCCAGCGGCCGTTTTACAGCATCATCGGCGACCGCGGCCGCGACGACACGCCGCACAGTTCGGACGGCGTGGTGGGCTATGCCAGTTCGCATTGGGACAGCGCGCGCGGCGAGCAGATCGTCCCCTTCGGCCACAGTTGCACCAACCAGCCGGCGGTGTTTGAAGCCATCCACCAGCTTATCCGCCAGGAAGTGGTGGGAAAGAAGACCGGCACCAGCACTGCGCGGCAAGACGTAACAACCAGATAAACCTCCATCCAGGATGAGTTCGAGCAAGCCGAGCCTGCGGCACGCAATTCTTGACCTGCCCAATTTAGGGAAATGATGTAAAGGATTGTGAGGACATCAGTGTTGATGTGCCGGGAGGGACCCGCTCCGTCGGGTCCGTGGCGGTAGCCACTCTGGCAGAAGCGGACCCGACGGAGCGGGTCCCTCCCGGCACATCAACCTCAGGTTCACCACCATGGTGTAAGGAACTTCTCCAGATGCAAAAGCCGAACAGTTGCTTTCTCCACATTCCCAAATCGGGCGGCACTGCGCTGGTGCATCATCTGTCGGCGGTGTTGGGCGAATCCACTGTCTTCCACGCGGGAGGGTCACCTTACATCAACGCACCCCTGACGGTGCTGCTAAGCCGGTTTCCGGTGGTCACCGGCCATTTCTCGTTCGCACAGATGACCGACGCACTGTTGAGCACGACCTTCCTCTTCACCTTCCTGCGGGAACCGGCGGATCGGATCCTCTCCCTTTATCATTTCTTGCGGGAAGCTGAACTCCGTCCCGAGAGTGATCCGATCGGCGATCTGGCTCTGGCGAAAGTCCATCCCCTGGCCGAACTCCTCGCCGGACTGCCCGTGCCGATGCGGCCCTCGGCGTGGTCCAACGACCAGACGTTTCTCCTCTCCGGGGCCAGGAGTTACGACCAACCGGCGGAGGAACTGCTGCCGACGGCCCTGCGCAACCTCGAACGCCTGGATTTCGTCGGGTTGCACGAGGACTACGACGCCGGCGTGCGGCACCTGGGCGGAGCGCGCGGCTGGCCGCTCCAGGCGCCGCCGCGCTTCAAAGTCACCCGGGACCGGCCCACGCGCGAGGAAGTGGACCCGGCCTTGCTCGCGGAAATCCTGCGCTTCAACTCCTGCGACGTCCAGCTCTACGCCCGCGCGCGTGAACTCTGGGAGGCCACCAGGCAGGGTGGCACCGCCGTGAGCCCGCCCGCCGCACCCGCGCCGGCTGCCCCTTTAGAGCGAAACATCCACGCGTTTGCCGAACACGGGAACAAGCAGATCCTGATCACCAAGGTCAGCGTCCGCGGGCAGCTCACCGACACCGTCAACATCGTCGAGCACGGAGACCGCGCCCGGATCATCCTCAGTGGCCACAGCGCGATCACCGAGGACGACGTGACCGTGGGCATCCGCCTGATCGACGAACTCGGCGTGGAAGTGTACGGGGTCAACACCCGGATGCTGGGCCACCAGGTTTCCATGACCGCCGGGCAGGATTTCGAGGCGGTGTTTACCGTGGACATGATCCTGGCGCCCGGCGGCTATTACCTGACGGCCGCATTGCACGCTGGCAGCGAGCACCAGCACAAGTGCTATCACTGGCTCGACAACGCCCTGGTCTTCGAGTGCCGCCACCTCCAGGCCCCCCGCTTCTCGGGCGTGGCCGACCTCAAGGCCAGCTTCGCTTCTTCACCATGAACCATCCGCTGCCAGGGTCAGAGGGAGAGCACGAGATGCAGCGCAAGGCGGGCACCGAGCGGCGGGCCCGCGCCTTTTACGACCGGCAAGTGCTCGACCGCCTGAGCGACACGATGTGTGAGTTCATCAGCGCGCGGGACCTGTTCTTTGTTTCCACCGCCGACGCCGGCGGCAACTGCGACTGCTCGATCCGCGCCGGGCTGCCGGGCTTTGTCTGCGTGGCGGACGAGCACACGCTGGCCTACCCCGAATACCGCGGCAACGGCGTCATGGCCAGCCTGGGCAACCTGCTGGAAAACCCGCGCCTGGGCCTGCTGTTCGTGGATTTCCTGGGTTCCACGGTCGGCTGCCACGTCAACGGCGCGGCCCGGATCGTGGAAAACGCGGCGCTGCTGGCCGAGGACGCGCCTTTTCCCGAGGTCCTGCGGCAGGCCGCGCGCCAGGCCGCAGCCGTCGGAGGAACCGGGCTTCGCCCCGAGCGCTGGGTGGTGGTCCGCGTCGAGGAGGCGTACATCCATTGTTCCAAGCACATCCCGTTGTACGGCGAACGCGGCAAGACCCGGGATTGGGGCACGGACGACCCCGCGGCAAAGGGCGGCGACTATTTCAAGGTCAAAGACCTGCCCCGGCCCTGGCGCAAGGACGACCCGAAGTGAGCTTTTGACTTCCCCGGCTGGTGCGTGCGAGCGTCGCGGCATGAGCCAGATCGAAGAAAAATTGCGTTCGCTGGGACACGAGCTGCCGCCCCCGCCCAGTGCCGCGGGCAACTACCTGCCGTTCCGGCGCTCGGGCAACCTGTTGTACCTGGCCGGGTCACTCGCCAGCGGGGCCGACGGCAAGCTGATCACGGGCAAGGTCGGAGCCGACAAGACGCAGGAGGAGGGTTACACCTCGGCCGTGGCGTGTGCGCTCAACCAGTTGGCCGGCATCAAGCTGGCGCTGGGTTCCCTGGATCGGGTCAAGCAGGTGGTGACGCTCAGTGGCTTCGTCAACGCCGCGCCGGATTTCACGGAAGTGCCGGCGGTGATCAACGGCGCGTCGGACTTGCTGGTGTCGATCTTCGGCGACGCCGGGCGGCACGCGCGGGCCGCCGTGGGCGTGGCCACGCTGCCCAAAGGCTCGCTCACCGAGGTGCAGATGGTGGTGGAAGTGGCGGAGGGTTAAGAGCCGGAGAGACCTGCCATCCTCAAGCGGGCAACGGAGCAGGCCCGGCGCGCAGACCCGCCAGCAACAGGCCGAGCACAGCATGCGCCTCCCCTTCCTTCGGCGGTGCTCCTCCCTGTGACAGCATCGCCGGATGGTGAAAGGGCGACATGGCGTGCAGGCAAGCCAAGGCCGACGCTTTGGCGTCCAAACGTCCGGAGAACTCCCCGGTGGCCATTCCTTCGATGATAATTCCTTCCACTTGGTCGAGCAAACCCGTCACATGCGCACTGGCGAGTTCACGCGCCGCCATGGCCAGCCGGTGGTAAACGCGGAAAAGCTCGGGGTCATCGAGCACCTTGTGCTGCTTGGCGACACGCAGGGTGTCGAACCAGGAAATCAGCCGCTCGGCGGCCGGGCGGGTGTGGTCCTTGGCGATGGCTTCCAGCGGGAAGGTGACCACGTTGAGCCAGCGGGCCGCCACGGCGTCGAGCAAAGCCTTCTTGCTCGGGAAATGCCGGTAGATGTTGGTGTGACTGATCCCCAGCGCGCGGGCAATGTCCACGACGTTGGTTTTTTCCACTCCGTGACGGCGCAACACCACCTCGGCAGCAGCAAGGATCCGGTCAACGGGTGGGGCAACGGCTTCAAACATGGTTGATTGATCATACCTTACAGGAAGACGTGACGATTTGCACGCAGGGGAGCATTGTAACAAAAAACAAATTTTGTTCGTTGTGTTTTGCGCGGACCATGGAAAGGTTTCTTTCATGAGCACAAACCAGATCGACCACAACACGAGCGGACAGACCAGGCTGGGAGGGAGCTTCACCTTTCCGGGCACGTCCCTGGCAGTGCGGCGCCTGGGCTACGGGGCGATGCAACTGGCCGGCCCCGGCGTATATGGACCTCCGCGAGACCCTGCCGCCGCGGTGGCTGTGCTGCGCGAGGCCTTGGCAGCGGGTGTAAACCACATCGATACCAGCGACTTCTACGGTCCGCACGTCACCAACCGGATCATCAGAGAAGCGCTTTATCCTTACCAGGAGGATCTAGTGATCGTCACCAAGGTAGGTGCCAGCCGTGGAGAAGATAAATCGTGGAACCCGGCCACCACGCCGGAGCAACTCACCTCCGCCGTGCACGACAACCTGCGCAACCTCGGTTTGGACGCTCTCGACGTGGTCAACCTCCGACTTTTCGGACACGGACACGGCCTCGGTGACGCGCCCGTCGAGGAACCGCTCACCGTGCTCGCCGAACTTCAAAGCCAGGGTCTGATCCGTCATCTAGGATTGAGCAACGCCACCTCCCGCCAAGTCGCACAGGCTCAAAAGATTGCGCCCATTGTTTGCGTGCAGAACCAGTATAATCTGGCGCACCGCGAGGACGACGCGCTGGTCGGCGAACTGGCCGCACAAGGGATCGGCTACGTGCCGTTCTTCCCGCTGGGCGGGTTCACGCCGCTGCAATCCTCCACTCTGGAAACCGCCGCCAAATCGTTGGAAGCGACCCCGATGCAAGTGGCTTTGGCGTGGTTGTTGCAACGTTCGCCCAACCTGCTGCTCATCCCTGGCACCTCCTCGGTGGAGCACCTGCGGGAAAACCTCGCCGCCGCGACGCTGACGCTGACGCCGCAAATGGTGGCCGAACTCGACGGGATTGCGGCCAAAGCGAGCGAGTAAGGGACTCCTGCGCTATCTAGACCAAAGCTCATCTAGTGTTCCTTCAAGGTAGGATGACAGGGTAAAGACGCTTGAGTTTGATGCGGG
>CAXTOP010000088.1:0-7793 GCA_964245965.1 uncultured Chthoniobacterales bacterium | reverse complement strand
CGGCGGAAGGTCCTTCGACTCCGTTCGCGGACTCACTGCGCTCAGGATGACAGAAAGAGAAAGACGCTGGGTCCTTTCTGGGCAGCTACATCAATTGCTAGGTGGCACGCGGGCGCTACACCGCCCCCAGGATCAGGCACGAGTTGATACCACCGAAGCCGAACGAATTGCTCAACACGTGCTGCACGGCCTTTTCCCGGCCCTCGTTGGGAATCACATCCAGGTCGCACGCCGGGTCGGGTTCCTCGTAGTGCAGAGTGGGAGGCAGCCAGCCTTCCTTCATCGCCAGGGCCGCCACGCACGTCTCGATGGCGCCCGTCGCCCCGAGTGGGTGCGCGTGGTACGCCTTGGTGCCGCTCACCGGTACGCGGCGCGCCTGCGCTTCGCCGAACACCGTCTTGATGGCGAGTGTTTCCGTCGCGTCGTTGACCTGCGTGCTGCTGGCGTGCGCGTTGATGTAGTCGATCTGCTCGGGCCGCAGTCTGGCATCCGCCAGGGCATCGCGCATGGCGTTGATCGCTCCCGCGCCGTCGGGCAGAGGACTGGTCATGTGGTAGGCGTCGTTGTTCAGGCTGTAACCCAGCACCTCGGCGTAGATCCGGGCTCCGCGCGCTTTGGCGTGCTCGTACTCCTCGATCACCAGCGACGCACCGCCCTCGCCCATCACGAACCCGTCGCGCGAACGGTCAAAGGGCCGGCAGGCGCGGGCGGATGGTTCGCCCGTCCACTGGCTCATGGTCTTGATGATGGCAAATGCCCCGTAGGTCAGCGGGCTGAGCGGGGATTCCGCCGCGCCGGCGACGATCACATCCGCCCAGCCGTCGCGGATGTAGCGCAACGCCTCGCCGACCGCCACCGTGCCACTCGCGCAACTGTTCGAATTGGTCGTCCCGATGCCGCGCAGCCCGTACTCGATGGCGATGTTCGTGTGCGCCGAACCTCCGAACACCTGCAAGGCCAGCGTCTGGTTGATGCCCCGGGTGCCCTTCTTCAAAAAGTGCGCGTGCTGAAACTCGGCGTTCGCGATGCCGCCCAGCGCCGTGCCGAAGCTCACGCCCACGCGCGGTTGCGGGTCCTCGGGGGAATAACTCAGCCCGGCGTCGTCCAGCGCCAGCCGCGCGCTGGCGACGGAGAATTGCGCGTAGCGGTCCAGCCGTTTGAGCCGGTGCGGCGGGAAGAAATCCGCGCCCTGAAACGCGGCCACCTCGCCGGCGTGGTGCGCGTTGAGGTCTTCGGAATTGAACACCGTCAACCGACCGATCCCGCTGCGCTGGGCGCGCAATGCCTGCCAGAACGCTTCGCGTCCGATGCCCACGCAGGTGATGGGGCCAAGACCCGTGATGACCGCTCGTTTCATAGAGTTGATTTCGCGCCCTCCGCGCCCGCTGCGCCCTTCCCGCCTTCCTCCAGGTACGCTTTCATGCAGCGCAGGGTGCGGTTGGCGACATGATCGATGAACAGGTGGCCGATGATCCAATCGGCCAGCGGGGCAAGGGCGCGCACCCGGAAGTTGAGGTCGTGAACGATTTCCACGTGGACCCCATCGGGCGTATCTCGGAACGTCCACACGACGTGCATGCCCTTGGTGAATGCCTTGAGGTGGGTGAAACGCACCTCCAGCCGTTCGCGGTCGATGATCTCCTCGCTGGTCCAGGCGATGGGAAGGCCCGAGCGCGTCGCCGCCATCTTGACGAGGCAGCGTTCCGGGCTGCGCTCGTAGTAATGGATGTAGCGGTAGTGCGGCAGGATCGAGGGCCACTTTGAGAGGTCAGCCGCCGTTTCAAAGATGGTCTCGCGCGGCGCGCGGATGGTGATGCTGGTGGCGGTGTGCAAAGCGCGGGAAGAGGGAGATGGGTGACTTTACGATGCAGGAGGAAGCGTCCGCTGGAAACTGGAAAATAAGTTCAGCCGCCCGCGCGCCGGTAGTGCAGCAGGCAATCGCCCTCGGCAGTTGTCGCCATGCGCACCAGGTTCCAGGCGATCGACCGGGCGAAGAACGGAGCGTTCTCCGCCGGTCCACTGAGCGTCGGTTGGTTGCGCCGTCCGTCCACGCACGGGCGCACGCGCAGACAGAGTTCATCCACCCGGCCGGCGTCGAGCAGCCCGCGGGTTTGCGCGGGATCAGCGGGCACGGAGCGGCGTTTGAGCAGCTTTGCCCACCACGCGGGACCCGGCGTCGGATGCGGATGATCAGCCGCCTCCAGGAGCTTGCCGTCGAAACTAATCTCCGCGCACAGGCACAACCCGGCGTTCATCCTTCCACGGCGGCTTCCACCGTGTCCAGGGTCGGTGCCGGCGCGCCCGTGGCCGAACGATACGACAGGAAAAATAGCACCCCCATTAACCCGTAGAAGATCACGCTGCACAGAAATCCCAGGATCGAGATCGACACCGCTTCCCCCGCCGGCGTGTGGCACAGGTCGCCCAGCAACCGGGTGAAAAGCGTCTCGCGCACCCCGACGCCCGACAGGCTGATCGGCAGCGCCACGATGGTATTGACGATGGGCAGGATCGTGGACATGTCCCACAGCGACACCGTGCTGCGCACCGCGCGCGCCGCGAAGTAGTACGTGAAGAAGAACGACGCGTGCCCAACCCAGGAGATCAGGATGCCCACCAGCGTGGTGCGCCAGGCGCGGGCGTAAATCTGGCAGGCCCCGGCCAGTTCGATGAGTTTTTCCCGGCCCGGCAGGTGGGCCGGCAGTCGGTCCACCAGCCGCAGCCCGATGATGGCAAAAACCACGGTCAATCCCGCCAGCGCGCTGCCCAGGATCAGGCCGAAGGACGCCAGCAGCGTGGAAGATTCCTTGGTCGCCGTGAGCCAGTGGTAGCGCGCGATGACGAAGAATGCGCCCATGATGATCAGTCCCAGCAGGCCGAGCAGCCGGTCCATGATCACGCAAAGGATGGCGCTGGCGCGTTTGGCGGGGCCGGCCTCGCGCAGCAGGTAGAACATCTTGATGGCGTCGCCGCCCGTAGAGCCGAGCAGGAACAAGTTGAAGAAGTTCCCGATCATGTAGATCTGGGCGACCCGCTTCCAGCCGATGTGAATGCCCTGGACCCCCATGAGCATCCCCCAGCGGGTACCGGCTGCCAGCGGCGAAAGCGCCGAGACGAGCAGCGCGGCGATGACCCAGCCCCATTGGGCGTGGCGGAGGGCATCGGCGATGTTGGCGCGTTTGGTCGGGTCCTTGAAGATGAACCAGAGCGCGCCCACGGTCACGGCAACCTGGAAAGAGGTGAGGAGGAATTTCTTCATGAATCAGCCGGCGTCCGCTCAATGCCCGCTATGGTAAAGGAGCGCAACCGCCGCGAAAATGAACAGCAAGGAAAGCAGAACGGCGATCAGACGCAAACGCACATAGAGAGCGCGTGAACGTTGCTCGGTCGATCCGCGCCTGGAAAGTTTGTAAATTGGCATGCAGGTAAGAGCCCCTGTAACCCTTTGCCTACTAGAGCATGGAAGGTCTCATTCAGCCAGTGAGCCGCCCGTACCGGGTTGTGGGATGGAAGTTGCGGGGCTATGTTTTGCTCGTCGGCAAATTAACTCGCATGGACGAAAACCTTCTCGCCGACCGCTTCGAACTGACCGGGAGTTTCGGCGGGTTCGTGTACACGGAATCCGGCAAGCGCCGCCTGGTTCTCCAGGTGGACGGGCACGATTGCCTGCTTAAAGTCCCGCGCATCCTGCGGCGGCGGATGATCGGCAAATTCCGGCCCGGGGAAACGATCCGCGTTGCCGGCAGCGAGGAGCGCGATCCGGTCACCGGCCTGCTCAAACGCGTCGTCTCGCAAGTGCTCAACGACGCGGTGGAAGCGGTCCCGCCGGCTACCGCTACTACTACTGCCGTCGTCGCCGTGGCCGTCGCCAGTCCGATCCGGGTGTGCTCCAAGAGGAACTGCTGGCGCCAGGGCGGCCATGCCCTCTGGCAAACGCTCCAGCAGGAAATCGAGGCGCGCGGCTTCGACGGCAGGATCGAACTTCGGCAGGTCGGCTGCCTGGACCGCTGCAAGCGTGCGCCCAACGTCGATTGGGGCGATCATGAATACAGCCATTGCACCGCCCCCGACGCCGCGGCGATCATCGGTCGCGCCACCGCCGGGCACGGATAACTTGTCGCCAGCCGGACGGGATGTGCTAGGCTCCCCGCTCGTTCGCAGCCAAATTTTCTTTATGAGTACATCATTTGCCGCACCCGCCACCGGAACTACCCAGAAGGACACCCGTGTAGTGGACGGACTGAACCTCGTCCTGGCTGATTCCTACCAGCTGATGTCCTTGACCCACCTGGCCCACTGGAACGTGGAAGGCGCGGACTTCTTCGCGCTGCACAAGGCCTTCCAGGAGCAGTATGAAGACCTGTTCGAAGCCGTGGACGAACTGGCCGAGCGCGTCCGCGCACTGGATACCTACGCCATCGGTGGACTCAGCGTGCTGGCACGTGTCGCGCAGATGGAGGAGTTCAAGTCGCCCATGCCGCAACGGGACTACGTGGCGGCGCTGATCGTCGCCCACGAGAAACTGGTGGACGATGCAACCCGCACCCGCGACCTCGCCGGGCTGGCCAACGATCTGCAAACCCAGGATTTGCTCATCAAGCGCCTGGAATTTCACGAGAAAACCCTGTGGATGCTCAAGAGCTACCTCAAGAACTGAAGGTGAACTCGCCCGCCGACTGTCCATCTACCGCTGACTTGGTCCCGCATTGTGGCACCACCACCTGCCGCTGGCGCTGTGCGCTGGAGGTGATCGACGAACTGCTCGGCCTGCCGCGCACGATGGTGTCGGGCGAAGAAGTGGATCTGCTGCTCGACCTGCGCTGGCAACTGAGCCGCCGTACGGAAGGCGAAGCGGCGTTGCGGCTGTTCTGCGACTTGCGCCGCCGCATGGAAAACCGCCATTACCTGGCGTTCTTCCGCATCCGGCGCTGGCTGGAAAATCATGTGGCGGCGGCGGTGCAGATCTGCCCGGCCGCCGCCCCGCGCGAGCTGCCGGTGAAGCTGGACCACTACTGCGTGGAGGCGATCCGGCGCGTGTGTCTGTGCGCGAGCCTAGGCTACCGGTCGATCATGCTTGCGCCGCGCTTGAAGTTCGTGTTCCGGCCCGTTGCTCAAGCTGCCAATGAAACCGGGTCGTTGCGGGTCGGGACCGCGACGCACAGTTAGAGTACTCCTCCATCAAGTCTGCCTTCTGGTTGTAGGGCGGGCGCTCCGCCTGCCGTAGGTGGGACAAATGGCAGGCGGAGCGTCCGCCCTACAACCAGAAAGTAGCCGGCGAGAAGAGTCCAGCCTAACAGTGTATTGCAGCGGTTCCCAGAACCCTTCCAACAAAAAAGGCCGGCTCTTGCGAGCCGACCCATTCTTGTTGAAAACGCCAATCAAGCAGATTGCTTCTGGTAGCCGAGCCACTGCGGGTTTTCCGCCGTGCCGTCGAAATGCTGGCTCGTCTTGTAAAGCTCGAACTCACCCTTATTCGCGGCGACCAGGGTCTTGTTCAACAAGGCGGCCACGGCGGCTTCGTTCATGGGCTTGTAGGTCTTCACGGCCTCAAGCGCCTGCGCCAGAATCTCCGGCTTGTCGATGCCTGTGATGACCACGGCTACCGGCAGACTCATGGAAAAATGCAGCATTTCGATCGGCCCGGCGACCTTGGTGTCGAGGATGAAATGATCTCCAAAGGTCTTCATTGCCAGCGGGGCAATCTTCTCCTTTACCAGTACCGGCAGCACTTGGCTGCTGAATGAACGAAAGTGGGCGTCCATCACGTTGATCGGCATTTGCACGGTGTCGAAGTGGAAGTCGTTTTCCTTGGCGACCTGCAGCATACGCAGGTGAATGAGCGGGTCCTTGTGTCCTGTGAAACCGATGAACCGTAACTTGCCGGCTTGCTTGGCTTCCAGGAACGCCGCCATCGCGCCGTCTTCCTTGAAGATCTGGTCCGGATCTTCCATGCGGATAACCTCGTGGTGCTGCACCAAGTCGAGGTGATCCGTCTGTAAACGCGTGAGCGACTCTTCGATCTGGCGCATGGCGGCCTTTTTCGTGCGGCCATCGATCTTGGTCATCTGGAAAACCTTGTCGCGGTAGCCGTCGCGCAAAGCCTGGCCGGCGCGCAGCTCGCTGGTGCCAAGATTATAATCCCAGCAATTGTCCATGAAAGTGATGCCCTGGTCGATGGCCGAACGCACCAGCCGTACCGCGTCGGCGTCCGTGTCGGGTTTGCCGAGGTGGAAGCCGCCCATGCCGATGAGCGAGACCATCTCACCGGTGGCACCGAGCGGGCGGTAGATCATGTCGCCTTTGCGCACTTCACCTTGCGCCGGCCCGTTCAGCAGCGGGATGGAGGCCGGCGAAGAGGATTCGGTGTTGACGGCCTCCGCCTTCTTGGCGGTGTCGGTATCGGTGCCGGCAGCCCGGGACACGCCGCGCGAAGCAGCGAGGCCGGTGGCGAGAGCGGCGGTGGTTTTGAGAAAGGAGCGGCGTGAAGAGTCCATGGCTTTCAGAGAGAAATTTCGTTTGACTGACAACCTGAATCGGATGCAACGGGCTTTTTGCTTGCAGCGGACGGTTCCTTCCCGCCCAAAAGCTGCAGGCGCGCCTGTCCGAAAGGGCAAAGGTCCAGCAGCGGACACCGGGGACATTCCGGGTTGCGGTAAAAGCAGCACCGCTGGCCGTGGAACATGAGGATCTCGTGGTTGTCGAACACCTGCTGCGCATCCCAGTCGGCGGGCAACTGAGCCTCCAGAACGGCGTGCGCGGGACCGACGTCCAGACTCATCGGGATTAACTCCAGACGTTGCGCCACCCGGTGATGGTGGCTGTCCACGGGCAGAGCCCGCATACGCAGGCGGCTGAAGATCAACACGGCAGCGCTGGTCTTCGGGCCGACGCCGGGCAGTTTTTCGAGCCAGTCGCGGGCGGCGCGCACGTCCATCTCACCCAGGAAATCCAGGGACAGATCGCCGCCGCGCCGCTCGCCGATGAGCCGCAGCACCTGCTGGATGCGCGGGGCTTTTTGCTCGGGCCAGTTGCACGCGCTGATAGCGGCCTGCACGTCGGCGGTCGGCGCGTCCCGCACTTCGGGCCAGGTGGCGAAGCGGGCGCGCAGTTCCTTGAAGGCCGCGCCGGATTCCGAGTTGCGCGTCCGGTGCGAGAGCAGCGAGGAGACGATCTCGCTCAGCGGGTCGATCTCATGGAAGTACCGCACCGGGCAGCCGTACTCGCGGCAAAGCCGCTGGTGGACCATCAGCATCTTCTCGCGGAGTACTTCCTCGTGGGCGGAGTTGTCCGCTGGCGCGCGCGCGGCCGTATTTTCGATGACAGGTGGCGCTGGCAGCGGTTCGCCGAACCCGAACAGGTCATCCTGGGAGTACGCCGCTTTCTTCATATGAGAGCATACGCGCCGCCTGCGTATTTGGCTGGGAGGTTTTGGCTGGGCAGTTTGACACGGCAGTTCCGCCTTCTTGCGCAATTGCAACTCGCGAACAAAAGTTGACCGTTCTACCGCATGTTTACGATTGCGGGTATCATCTCAAAACTTGTCTTGGCACCCTGGGTTTTGAGACGTTGATTTTGAGACAAGTTTTGCGACCACTCGCATGTCTGAATACCTCACTTTTTCCAGAGGGCGCTCCTAAGTGCCCAAAACCAACGCTTTTTCGACAGGCCCATCGCATATAAAATCGAGAACCAGTCTAGCAAAACCTCTGAGGTTGAGGTTGTGTGAAAACGCTACCCATTCCTTGGCTGGGTTGGTAGGATGGATGATGCGTCACCTCCAGGGCAGCGACCGC
>CAXTOP010000087.1:0-8563 GCA_964245965.1 uncultured Chthoniobacterales bacterium | reverse complement strand
TGGCCGCGCTCCGCGCAACTGGGGCGAAAACGTGACGATCCTGGGCGCGCTAACCCTGCACGGGCCCCTGGAAGCCATGTGCATCAACGGGGCCACCACCGCCGAGGTGTTTCTCACCTACCTGGACAAAGTGCTTCTGCCCCAACTCTGGAAGGGAGCGGTTGTGGTCATGGACAACCTGGCCGCCCACAAGGTCAAGGCCGTGCGCGGGCGCATTGAAGCCGCCGGTGCCCGCTTGCTCTACCTCTCGCCCTACTCGGCTGACTTCAACCCCATCGAGGCGTCCTGGAGCAAGCTCAAAAACCACCTCAGGAAGGTTGCCGCGCGCACCACCACCGCCGCCTTGGATGCGGCCATGGCTGAGGGCTTACATACCATCAGCGCCCAAGATGCCCATGGCTACTTCGCGCACTGCGGCTACAAGGCTTGATCAATCAAAAAACGCTCTAAACAGGCGGGAAGATGTTCCGGGGTACTTTGTTGCGGACACTTACAGCGGTTTTCAAAAGGATGGATCCCCTGGACGGGCACGCGCCGTCGTGCCCCTGACTCCTCTGCCTCTGCCCGGACGAAGCGGGGCACGACGGCGCGTGCCCGTCCAAAGCCTGGCCAGCAAAACCGCCCTGCCCGCCAGCCAGCCGCAGCTTGGCTGGGTGATCGCGCGGCACGCAACGCGCCGGCGAAATCACAGGGCGGCCACGTCGGCCGAGATCAACGGCTCCGTCCCGCCAGGCTCGCGACCATCGCAAGTAGCTCGGCCGGTTCCACCGGCTTGGCAAGGTGCATTTGAAATCCGGCCGAAATTGCCCTTAGCCTGTCTTCCAGGCGCGCGTAGGCGGTCAGGGCGATAGCGGGGATTTCTCCGCCCACGCCCGCCTCGGACGCGCGGATCTGCCGGATCAACGCGTTGCCGTCCTGCCCGGGCATTCCGATGTCACTAACCAATACGTCAAAGGCTTGGTTTTGCAAGCTGGTCAGCGCCTCTGCCGCCGATCCTTGGGTCGTCACGCTGGCCCCTCTGCTTTCCAGCAGGCGCTTGACCAGGGCGCGGGCGTCCGCTTCGTCGTCCACCACGAGCACCCGCACGTCCGCCAGATCGAGGTCGCGGGTCAGGGACAAAGCGGCGGGCGTTTGCTCGGGAGCGGGGCGCGAGCGGACGTTTTCCGTTTCGCCCGGCACACGCACCGCCCTGAGCGGCAGCGCCACGACGAAGGTGCTGCCCGCGTTCGGGCCGCCGCTTTGCACTCGCACCGTACCGCCGTGGAGTTCCACCAGTTGTTTGACGATGGCCAGGCCCAATCCCAGCCCGCCGTACTGCCGGGTCGTGGAACTGTCCGCCTGCCGGAAGCGGTCGAACACTTGGGGCAGAAAGTCCGCGCTGATCCCCTTGCCCGTGTCGGTCACGCTCACCTCCAACTGCGAGTGAACACGCTCCAGGACCACCTGCACCCGCCCGTCGGGCGGCGTGAATTTGATCGCGTTGGTCAACAGATTCCAGAACACCTGCTGGAGCCGGTTCGGATCGCCGGTGATCGGACGCGCCGCCGGATCGAGCGTCGCCAGGAGGCGGATGCCCTTCGCGTTGGCCGCCGGACGCACCGTCTCGAGGGCGGCTTCCACGATGGAGGGGAGTTCCGCGGGCTGCACGTTGAGTTGCACTTTGCCGGAAATGATCCGGCTCATGTCCAGCAAGTCCTCGATGATCTGGCTTTGCGCCCGGGCGTTGCGCTCGATGATGGCCAGGCCGTCCGTGACGCTCCTGCTGTCTTGCGGATCCTCGCGCAGGACGCTGGCCCAGCCCAGGATCGCATTGAGCGGGGTGCGCAACTCGTGGGAAAGCGTCGCCAGAAACTCGTCCTTCATCCGGCTGGCGCGCTCGGCCTCCGTCCGGGCGGCGCGCTCGGACTCCAGGAGTTGCGAGTTCTGCTCCAGCAGCGCGCGCTGGTCGTGGATGTCCGTACACGTGCCGTACCAGTGCGTGATCGCTCCGTCCTCCCGGCGGATGGCCAGCGCGCGGACCAGAAACCAGCGGTAGGTTTCGTCCGCTCGCCGGACGCGAAACTCCGCCACGTAAGGAAGACCCGACGCCACCGCCGCCGCCCACGCCGCCGCCGCCCCGCCCAGATCGTCCGGGTGCATGCGCCCGTGCCATTCCGCCCAGGAAACCTCCGCCCCGGTGCGTTGGATGTACTCATCCCAACGCCGGTTGACGTAATCCATCACCCCGTCCGGGCGCGCCGTCCAGACGATCTGCGGCATGGCGTCGGCCAACTGGCGAAACCGCGCCTCGCTGCCGCGCAGGGAAGCTTCCGCCAGCTCCCGCTCCGTCACATCCTGGGCCGTGCCGTCGAAACGCAGCGGCCGACCGGCTTCGTCGTAGTACGTGCGGCCGGTGGCGAGCACGTAGCGCACTTCTCCTTGGGGCGACACCGTGCGGTAGATCACGCGGTACGGCTGGCGTTCGTCGATGCAGGCCGTGACCGCCCGGCGGGTCCGTTCCCGGTCCTCCGGGTGGATCGCCGCATAGAAAAGGTCGAAATCGACCTCCGCCTCGGGCGGCAGCCAGAAAAGGGCTTTGCACCGCGCGTTCCACACGATGTCCTTGAGAGGCATCGGGCAATGGAACGTTCCCAGCTCCGAGGCGTCCACCGCCAGGGTCAGCTCCTCGCTCAGCTGCTGGCTGCGCGCCTGCTCCTGCTGCAAGGCGCGGAGCTGGTCGCGGAGCTGGTACTGGCGCACCCGGCCCCGGGTCGCCGCCTGGACGGCGCTGACCACCGAGCGCGTCGGCGCCGGCCGTTCCAGCAGGGTCACGTTCCGCAGCGCGGCGATGAACTGCCGGGCGGCCGCCGGCTGTTCGCCTCCCTTCAGGAGCAGGATCACGGGCAGGTCCGACCAGGGCGGCTGCGCCCCCAGCGCCTCCAGCAGCCCGCCGGTGCCGCCGGCCGCTAGGGCCTCCCACGTGGTGAGGATCGCCCCGGCCCCCCGCGCCATCTCCCGGCGCAGTTCCTCCACGCCGAAACAGGCCGCGCACGGGACGCCTGCCTGGGTCAACAGCGCGCGCGTGACTTCCTGATCGCGGCGCGTGGGCGCGAGCAGGAGCACCCGCTGCTCGGGTTCGTTTGATGGTGCGTGCGCCGTCATGCCTGCTCGCGGGGGAGAGGGGTCCTACTCGCTCACCTGCAACCGGTCCAGTTCCTGCGGCACGCCGGTCAGGATGCCCCGGAAGTTGGACAACGGTTCACTCAGATGGATGCCATCCGCATTGAACCGCAGTTCCCGGATGCTTTCCTCGTGCGCGCCGCTGCGCTTTTTCATCACCGAGATCGCCTTCTTGATCTTGCCGGCGTATTCGAAGTAGCGGAACAGGACGACCGAATCCGCCAGATAGCTGGTGTCCACCGGCGAGATCATGTTCATGCCCACGATCCCGTGCTGCGCGACGACCATCAGCGTGGTCACCCCCTGGCGGCCCAGGTAGGTGAGCAGCTCGTGGAGTTGCGCGGTGAGGAAATGCTCGTCCGGCATCGCGTTGAGGTAACCGTTGAGGCTGTCGATGACGATGACCCGCGCCCCGTCCCGCTCGACCGAGCGGCGCACCAGGTAGGTAAATTCGCCCGGGGAAACTTCCGTCGGATCGATCTGCTGGATCTTCACCTGCCCTTTTTGCGTCCCTTCGGCCAGCCGGATCCCCAACGCCGCCGAGCGGGCCTCCAGCGTCGCGCTGCTCTCGTCGAAGGCGAAGATGGCGGCGTGGTCACCGCGGGCGGCGGCGGCAACCGCGTACTGCACGGCCACCGTGGACTTGCCCGAACCCGCCGGGCCCATCAGCAAGGTGCTGGTCCCGCGGTCGGGACCGCCGCCGAGCAGGGTATCCAGGGTGCTGACGCCGCTGCGGATGGGCTCCCGCCGGAACGGCACGCCGTGCTCGGCCGCGATGAGGCGCGGATAGATGAACACCCCTCCCTTCTCGATGGAGAAATCGTGGTACCCGCCCCGGTACTGGGTGCCGCGGAGTTTCACCACGCGCAGCCGCCGCCGCGCCGCGCCGTAAACCGGGGCGAGCTGTTCGAGGGTGATGACCCCGTGGGCAATGCTCTGGAGTTGAAGATCAGTGGTTTCCGCCGTGAGGTCATCGAGCAGCAAAAGGGTGGTCTTCCGGCCGTTGAAGAACTGCTTGAGCGCGAGAATCTGGCGGCGGTAGCGCAGGGAGCTTTGCGCCAGCAGGCGCAACTCCGAGAGGGAGTCGAGCACGACCCGCGTCGGATTGATGCGGGTCACCGCGTCGAGGACCTTGCGGACTGTTTCCGTCAGTTCCACCTCGGCGGGATGGTACATGGTGACCTCCTGCTCACCGTCGAGTTCGTCTTCCCCGGCGATGAGCTCGACGATGTCGATGCCATCCAAAGACCAGCCGTGCGAAGCGGCCCCGGCCGTGAGTTCCTCGCGGCTCTCGGAGAGGGTGATGTACAGGCACTTTTCACCCCGGCTCACGCCCTCCTGCAGGAACCGGATCGAGAGGGTCGTCTTGCCGGCACCGGGGGTGCCCTCGAGGAGGTACAGGCGATTGGGGATCAGTCCTCCGTTGAGGATATCATCCAGGCCGGGAACCCCGGTCTGACAGCGTGCGTCTGCGTCGGTAAGCATTTGAGACAGCGGAAAGGGGAGGTTTGCCACCGTCACGGTCCATCGTTTGGTGCCACGAACAGCGTTTTTGGAGCTTACTCGGATCGCGCGCCGGTACGAAGGATTTTCTTGGCGAAGGGAGCAAAGTGCCGCCGCGTGTTCACATCGTGCGCAGCCGCGTCAAGGCCAAGTTCTGGCTGGAGCCAGTCGCCTTCGCCGCCGGTTCGGGCTTTAACGCCCGCGAGTTGTGGGACGTGCAGAGCTGGATTGTCGCCTCGCAGCCGCTATTTTTAAGTCCTGGCAGGATTACATTGGCTCCATCCATCGATGCGCCCGCGGCTCCGCGTGCCCGTGCGGCCCACGTCGGCGAGGACGCTGGCATGCCACCACCTCCTGCCTTGCCGCCCCAGGCCAGTTCCGTGACCTGTCCCGGCAGGCGCGTGCCCCGGAGCAAATCCGCCGCGGCGCGCGCCGCCCGCCTACGCGAAAAGCGTCTCCACTGCGAACGCCCCGCCGATCCCCTCCACGTCCTCGATGGACTCGCCGCGCGCATACGTCCGCCTCTCCTGGTAAACGCCGCCCACCGGCCGCCGGTAAACTTCCACCTGCTCCAATTCACCGAGCACGATCCAGTATTCCGTCACGCCCGCCTCGGCGTACAAGGAGGCGTTCTCGCGGTCCGGCGCGACGCTGCTGACGGCCACCTCCACGACCAACTCAGCCGTTGCGGGGTGCCGCGTGCCGAAATCGTCCAGCGTCCCCCGCATCACCGAAACATCCGGTTCCGGCATCGAATCCACGAACCGCAGCGGTTCTTCCTTCCGGGCAACCCATTCCTGCCGCAGCGTCCGCAGCAAGAACACGTATAGCTTCGTCGTGATCGTGGAATGCAGGGGGGATTTTGACATCTTGTTCACGATGATCCCGCGGATCAATTCCGTTTTCCGGAAGGCGGGGTCGTCCCCCAGCTTTTCGTACTCCGCGACCGTCCAGCGGCGGACCCGCTCGCGCATTTCCGGCAAATCGAGGATGGCTGCCATGCTCCAGAGGTTACCTCTCCGCCCCGCCCTTGGGAAGCCCTGTCTTCCCGCGCCCCGCTTTTTCAGAGATGCCAGTGGCGTTTGCGGACACGCAGCGAACCGCGCGTCAACACGCAAAAAGGACCCATGGCTTCCGGTTCGTTGGGAGGGTTGATTTTGGTGATTGACATCCGCGATGGAAGAGAGCTGTCGATCACCAGAACTGACCCCTTTGGTCATGACTTCGGGATCGTGCGTGCTGAGAGAGGATTCCGGCCTGGCGACCTGGCGAGCAAAGGGTTAGCGGCGAAACTCGATCTTGGTCGGGAAGTCCGGGCAGAGCCTGGAGTGTGCCAACGGGCCGGTGGCGTCGAAGAAACGCAGGTCGCCCAGTTCGTTGCAAAGCCAAAATTCCACCGCGCCCGCTTGCAGGTAGAGTTGGCCCTTGTGCATCTGTTCCTCCAGCATGTTGCTGGGCGAGAGGATCTCCACGCAAATTTCCGGGGCGGTGTCGGTATAGACAATGTCGGGCGTCGCCGCGGCGTCGAACCGCTCGTAGGAAGTCCACGCCACGTCGGGCACCTTGACGTTCTCCGTGGTTTGAATGGCGCACTCGGAAACGGTGAAACCCTCCGGCTTGTGTAGTTGAAGGAGATGTCCGATCCGCACTTGAAACTTTCCGTGCCGGTTTTGAGCCGGACTCATCTCGATGTTGCCCCACTTGTTGAGTTCGATCTTGTAGGGCAGATCCTGCAAGAGCGGGTCGGCGCAGACTTCTTCCCAGGTCATGGGGTAAAGTTTACGGGGTAGATACCCATCCGGCAAGCCCGACGTTCCAAAGTTCAGCGGCGGTGGAGGAAGGGGGACGGCGGTTTTCAACCAGCGTCGCCCTGTAAAAAGCAGCCGGTGCCCCGCAACGATCGGGATGATCGTAGAAAGCATTGTCGCTCGCCGCCACCGCATGTAAGGGTAGGCAACATGAAAAAACCTTTCCGCGCTTTGGCTTTATTTTCCGCGACCCTTTGCGTCCTCTTCACTTTGGGAGCTTGTGCATCGCAACCCGACAACTTCGCGCACAGCAGCGGCAAGCCGGTCAACCCCGAAGCGAACCCGGGCGGCAATGGCGTCCCGGGATCCAGGTCCACGGGAGCCAACACGCAGGGCACGGTCGGTCACCCGTAGCATTGCGGCCAGGCTCCCGAAAGGGTCAATTCTAGGCTCCCGAAGGGGTCAGTTCTGATGGTGGGCAACCGCGCTGGAAGGCGGTCACCCCTCACTGGAACCGACCCCTTTGAGAACGCTGCCCTGTCTGAACGGACGAACGATTGTTCGCGCTAACTTCGTGCACCCGCTTGACGAGGACGCCGCCCAGGGTTTACAACATTATCTGGCCTCTGGTGGCGATGTGCACACCAGCTTCCATCCGGTTCCCCAACTTTGATTCAACTACCTCCCCAATGAACACAAACCGACGTGATTTCCTCCGCACCGCCGCGATCAGCGCGGGCGGGTTGATGGCCATGAAGAGCGTGGCCAACGCGATGACCCATGACCATGGCGATCCAGGCGAGGGCGGTTTTGGCCGCAACGCCGTCCAGCTCCCCACCGGTGCCAACGTGGCCTACCACAACCCGACGGACGTGGCCGCGATGCCGGACTTCCGTTTCTCGCTCGACGGCAACCAGCCCAAGATCACCACGGGCGGCTGGGCCAAAGAGGCCACCGTCCACCAGTTCCCCATCAGCAAGGGCATCGCGGGCGTCCACATGTTCCTCAATCCCGGCGCTTCGCGCGAGCTGCACTGGCATGCCATCGCGGCCGAATGGGCCTACATCATCGATGGCCATTGCCAGACCATGGTGCTGGAACCCTCGGGTGCCAGCGAGATCAACAACTACGAGCCGGGCGACCTCTGGTACTTCGCACGGGGGCATGGCCACTCCATCCAGTGCATCGGCGACAAGCCCTGCCACTTCATCCTGAGCTTCGACAACGGCGCTTTCTCCGAGCACGGCACATTTTCCATCACCGACTGGATCGACGTGACGCCCAAGGAGATGCTGGCCTCGAACTTCAACCTGCCCAAGGACATGTTCGACGCTTTCCCGAAGGGAGAGACCTACATCCAGGCCGGCCCGATCCTGCGTCCGGAGGACGCGCTCGAAGCGCCCTGGCCCCGCGAAAGCACCCACAAGTTCCGCCTGCTGCACGACGCCCGTGCGGCGCGCGACTTCGAGGGCGGCACGTTCCGGCTGGCCACGGTGGACGAGTTTCCTGCCTCCCACACCATGTCGGGCGGCGTGATGGTGATCAAACCCGGCCAGCAACGCAACCTGCACTGGAACGTCAACGCCAACGAGTTCAACTACTACCTGCGCGGCAAGGGCCAGATGGCGATGTTCGGCTCCGGCGGCCGGGGCAAAGTGGCGGAGTTTGGTCCGGGCGATGTGGCCTACGTCCCGGCCGGCAATGGGCATGTGATCCGCAACGTCGGCACCGAGGATTTGGAGATCATCCAGACCTGGGACAACGGCAAGTTCGAGGAGATCGATCTCGACAAGTGGGTCAAGGCCAGCCCGCGCCATCTGATCCAAAACAACTTCGGCGGCGTGCCGGAGACGACGCTTTCGCAGATGAAGAAGTCCTAGCGGGTCCGATTGGGTGCCGGCGTCGTGATCCCGCTGCCGGTATCCCAGCAGTTAGGGTCACAGGAGTCAGTTCTGGTTGTTGCCAACGATAAGAACTGACTCACTTAGGATTCTTACGCCTACTAACAGACGTATCGAATACTATTTTGCTCATGTCCACTGTCGCCGAGATCAAGGAGGCCATCGCCAAACTGTCTCCGCAGCAATATTGCGAACTTAGGGAAGTAGCTGCTAATATCCTCCCGTTGCGGGAGTGATCAAGATGTCATACCA
>CAXTOP010000086.1:0-8575 GCA_964245965.1 uncultured Chthoniobacterales bacterium | reverse complement strand
TTGCGTTGGCGATGACCTTCGTGCTCGGACCGAAGGCCCCGTTGGATTACTCCGTCTGGACCGCAGCGGCAGGAGCGTTTCTGCTGGCTGCGACTTGTGCGAAGCACCATCGCATTCCCATGCAGAACAAGTAGGAGTTACATCACTTGCGTGTTTGCCGAGGGGGCCTTTGGTTTTCCTGCCTACAGTGATACGTCTTCAACTTACTGTGATTGAGCCTGTAACAGTGCCGAATGGAGCGTCCGTGCCCAGTTTCTGCAAGCTCCGTTTGTTTTGATTTATGCCGACCGAAGAATACCAGCTACACCCGCAACCTCCGTCCATCGAGGACTATTGCCGCTTGCGTGCGCTTACCGGTCTGAGTGTGAAGACCTCCGAAGCGGCTCGGCTCGGTTTAGCCGGGACCTACTTCGGCGTGACGATTTTGCATACGGGCGAACCGGTGGGGATGGGGCGGGTGATCGGAGACGGCGGCTGCTTTTTTCAGGTCGTGGACATCGCCGTTCTGCCCGAGCATCAAGGACGCGGGCTGGGCAAGCGGATCATGGGCGCGTTGATGGATTACCTGCGGCAGCACGCGCCTGCCTCCGCCTATGTCAGCCTGCTGGCCGACGGGAAGGCGCAGGACTTGTACCGTCAGTTTGGTTTCAGCCTGTCCGCCCCTGCTTCAGTGGGGATGTATCTGAAATTGTAGGTATGACCACCGAGCTGATGTGCGGAGGCTGGGGAGAGACGGCCATGTCGATTTTCGCATCGCCTTACTCCTCGGGTTTGACTCCAGAATCCGGAGACGGAGGCCGCAACGGTGCTCCGCTGGCGGCTGGCAGCGGCGGTAGTAACGAGCGAAGCGCACGCCGCTCATGCCCTTGCTGCCGTTGGATCACGTCGAAATGGTCGCGCCGGACCGTGAACATGGTCCGCAACTGCTCCCAGCGATGCTCCATGAAATTGGCCATCTTTGGCTCGCCGGTAGCGGCAGCAGAGCGCAACGCTGCCAGAGGCACGGCCTCGGTAATGTCCAAGCCGTGTTCATACCATGTCTTCAATCCGTATTGCCCCCTGGCAAGCCGGGCGATCCGCTCCACCCATCCCAAGACCTCGCGCACCTTGCCCGCCGCCAGTCGCTCGCGCACGAACGCATGGAGAATCAGCGTGGAGAGCCGGGCGTGCTTGAGGTCTTGTCGCGGCGGCCTTTCCTGACTGAAATCGCAGAGGTTTGCCAGCTTGCCCTCCAGGCATTGCGCCGGGTGCTGCACCCGCAGAATCACGCCAGCGCACGTCAGTTCGCGGGCGTTTTCCTCGACCTCGCTGGTGCTCAGCCCTTTGACCGTGTGCAGGAATTGCAGCAGGAGTTCGCGCCCTGCCACTGGCAGTCGCAGATCAGCCACGCTCGGAGTCCAGGCTTTACCCAGGGCGGCGTACACCTGGGGCTTCACCCCGAAATCCTGGCCCACCGCCTGCGCGTCCAAGCTGCCACCCAAACAATCAAGATCGTAGCTCGCAAAAGGTAGTAGATTCGTCCAGACCTCGGCGGGAAAGGCTCCGGCCTGCCGGTAATGTTCCGCCCACAGGTTGACCGCTTGCCCGCCGACCACCACAAAGTCTGCTCCGGAGCGAACCATGCGGGCGTAAACCTCTTCCAGAGCGTTGGCGTCCCAAGACAGGCTCATGGCGGCAGGGTCAATCTTCCTCCAAACCTCCCAGCGTCCACCGGTCTTCCGGGGTCACATCCACCCAGGAACCACCGTTGCGCGGCAAAGAGGTCACGAGAGCTTGCGCCACCTCGGGCGGCATCGCCGCCAGAGCCAACCGGTCCTGGCCTTTTTCTTCGGCAGTTCGATGAAACTGGTCAGCGTCCACGATGACAACATTCGGAGGCTCCATTGCAAGTTCACGATACCGAGTTTTTCCCGAAACGCTACCGGGCTGCCCGCACGGCGGCAGCGTAAACCCGTAACCGTCTCGTGCTACGTACATCGGGCGCATTCGCCCGAAACGTCGAGTGGTCTTTTTACCTACGAATTCTCCGCTCCAAACTTCCAGCGAAACTTCCAGCGATCCGTTCTGATTGGGTAGTCGAAGGGTAGTGGCATCCTAGTGGCAACCTAGCCTTGCCGCCCGAGGGGAAAGCGTGCACAGTCTCCGTGTAAACACACGGCGAAAGACGAACGAATCCTACCGCTGGAGCACATAAGTTGCTTATATTCAACAACTTATATCAACAATAAAAAGTGGGCGCAAGGTAGCGATCCTACCTCTGGATCGGTGAGCAAATTCCTGTTCCTGAAGGTCTTACGTAGGTGGATACTTCCTGCCGTCCGTCGGGCCGTAAATATTTTCACCAGGTCACGTTGAGTGCTGCTTCCCTCGTTGGTTTCTCAACTCGGCAGGTGGTCCGCCTAGCAAACTGACAAAAGCCTGTACCGAGGGGCTGGGCTGACGACCGCGCAAAGTTAACTCGTGCAACGGTCGGCGCATTTTGAGGTCGGAAACTGGCACTTCAACGAGCAGGCCGCTCGCCAGTTCCAACGTCACGCACAGACGGGATACCATCGCCAGTCCCAACCGCGCGATTACCGCGCGTTTGATGGCCTCCGTGCTGCTGAGCGTCAACACGACGTTGTCCGCCGCGCAGCCGTTGTTCGCCAAGGCGCGGTCAATCACGTCGCGCGTTCCGCTCCCAGGCTCGCGGACGATCATCGGCTCCGCGCAAAGGCGGCGACTGCTAACGCCCCGCAGCTTCTTTTTTCCCGTCAAGTTGGCCGTGAACGGATGAGCGGGTGAAGCGATGACGATGAGTTCATCCTCCGCGAACACGCGCACACTCAATTCGGCGTCGTCCGGCGGCGAGCCTTCGGTCAGACCGAGGTCGAGCGTTCGATCAATGAGACGTTGCTTGATGTCGCCCGTGTTGCCGAAGGTCAACGCCAGTTCGACCGCCGGGTAACGGCGGCGAAACTCACCGAGTCTCGCAGGCAGGAGGTAACTGCCGATGGTGGTGCTCGCGCCGACGGCAAGACGGCCACGTTGTAAGCCGCGCAGCTCGCGCATAGCGCGCGCGGCCTCCTCTTCCAACTCAGCGATGCGCTTGGCATAGCCGAAAAGGATTTCTCCCGCCGGCGTCAAGCGAACGCCGCGCGGCAGTCGATCAAACAGCGGGGTGCCAAGCGATTCCTCCAACTCGGCGACCTGCATCGAAATCGCCGGTTGGCTGATGTGGACGGTTTCGGCTGCCCGCGAAAATCCGCCTGCCTCGGCGACCGCACGGAAGAGGGCGAGGTGATTGCGATTGATCATAGGGCCGGAAAACCGCGCAAGCTGTCCATATCAATTCCACTGATGAGTGCCATACGAAAGATGTATTTTTCTGATGGAGGCCGGACCCATAGGTTGAGGACATCTATGAACGCTGCCCTCAATCCGAACACCGTTGCGATCCCCGCTTTCATTCCAGTGACGGCTTCGATAATTCCCACGCCGTGCCCGGAATCTTCGGCGCGGCGTTGGGCTCTGTCTCTTGGCGGGCGGCAAAGCCTGTTCCTGTGCGCCGCTGCCTTCTGCCTGACACCCTGGGCGTCGCCACCCGTTGCCTTGACGCTCGGCGCGGCGTTGGCCCTCACGCACGAGAATCCTTTTGCGCGGTTGGGGAAGGCTCTGTCGGGTCGCCTGCTGCAAATCTGCGTGGTTCTACTGGGCTTCGGCATGGATCTGCCGGTCGTGCTCAAAGCAGGTGCTAACGGCGCGGGTTTCGCCGCCTTGACCATCGCGGCCACCCTCGCATTGGGTTGGTGGCTGGGTAGAATGCTGGGCATTTTGCCGAAAACCAGCGCGCTCATCTCGGCGGGCACGGCGATCTGCGGCGGCTCGGCCATCGCGGCGGTTGGCAGCGTCATCGGCGTGGCGGAAGGCGAGATCACCGTGGCTATGGGCACGGTATTCATCCTCAATGCCGTAGCACTTTATCTGTTTCCGGTGCTAGGCCACGCGATGCACATGAGCCAAGCTCAGTTCGGCACCTGGGCGGGCGTGGCAATTCACGACATCTCTTCGGTCGTCGGTGCGGCTTCGCACTACGGGTTGAGCGCGTTGCAGACGGCCACGGCGGTCAAGCTTTCGCGGGCGTTGTGGACCATCCCGGTGGCTTTCGGCGCAGCCTACGCCTTTCGACCACAGTCAAAGGAAGCAGTGGGCGGCGATAACAACGCGACCCCGACCGGGAAGCCGAAGGTCAACGTGCCCTGGTTCGTGGGCTTCTTCCTGCTGGCAAGCGTGCTGCGCTCCTATGTACCCGGCGTGGCCACCGCTGCTCCCATCCTTTCGCACGCGGCAACCGTGGGATTGACTCTGACGCTCTTTTTGATCGGTGCCGGTCTCTCTGCCAAGACTTTGCGTAGTGTCGGCTGGCGACCACTCCTGCAAGGCGTGTTACTGTGGGTCTTCATCAGCGTTGCTTCGCTCGGGATCATCATGCGCTTTGTTTGAAGCATTCTCCCCTTTCCACCTACCTCGCCCTCCCTCCCAATCATGAATTTGAACCGACCAAAATTTCTTCTCGCACTGACATTGGCTGCCGGCATATTTCCCCTTTCCGGTTTCCCGTCCACCGCTTCAGCCTGCGAGCGGTGCGAAAAGTGGGGACCCTTCTACAAGGAAACCAAATCCGCCATGACCGTGATGGATCGCGCCATGACACAGGCCGACGCAGCCTTGGTCGGCGACCCGGACCGCGATTTCATCGCGCTGATGATCCCACACCATCAAGGGGCCATCGACATGGCTAGAGCCGTGTTGCTGAACGGGACCGATCCTGCGCTCAGAAACATCGCGCAGGAGGTCATCGCCGAACAATCCATCGAGATCGAATATCTCCAGAAAATCCAAGCCCGCCTGACGCCCGTCGCGCCGCCGGAACCCAAACAAACCAGCCGGGTAGACCCTGAAAGCGATTATCGCTTCGTCACCAACGAGGAACCCGCGCCAAAAACGGCAGAAAATAGGCGGACACCCTCCGCTACATCGCCCTCTCCTGCGAATCCATCGCACGACCGCGTGTACACAGGCGATCAGGTTTCCAATACGGTGTCTGTCATCGACCCATCGACCAATCAACTCCTGGGTTTGATCAAACTCGGCGAGTTGCCGCCGGCGGCCCTGGCCCCGCTTTACAAAGGCCAGAGCCTCGTGCATGGCCTGGGCTTCTCGCCGGATGGCACGCGCCTGTGCGTGATCTCCATCGGCTCGAATTCCATCACCCTCATCGACACGGCGACAAACAAGGTGGTGAAAAGCCGTTACCTTGGCCGCTCGCCGCACGAGGCGTTCTACACGCCGGACGGCAAGGAAATCTACGCGGCGGTGCGCGGCGAGGATTACGTTTCGGTGCTGAACGCAGAAACGCTCGATGAGATCACACGCATCAAGACAAACTCCGGACCCGCGATGATCCTTTTTCGGCCCGACGGCAAATACGCCTTCGTGCCGTCGAGTTTCACGCCGGAATTGTGCGTGATCGACTGCGCGACGCATGAAGTCGTCGCGCGGGTGCCGCAGGCCACTCCGTTCTCGCCGAATCTGGCCGTGAGCGCGGACGGCAAGCAAGTGTGGTTTACCCTGAAAGACAGCGGTAAGACGCAAGTCATGGATGCCGCGCCGCCCTTTACCATCCTGGGCACCATCGCCTCGGGGCCGATCACCAACCATGTGACCTGCGTGGACAACGCGGCGGGACACTTCGCTTACGTCACGGTGGGCAGCTTGGACGAGGTCAAGGTGTACCGGCGCGAGCTTCCCTTCGAGCAGGTCGCCACGATCCCGACCGGCGCGTTGCCGCACGGCATCTGGGGTTCACCGGACGGCACCCGCGTGTACATCGGCTTGGAGAACGAGGCCAAGGTGCAGGCCATCGACACGGCGACCAACAAAATCGTGGCCACGGTTCCCTGCGGGCAGTTGCCGCAAGCATTGGTCTATGTGCCAAACGCCGCCGCCCACCCGGAGGAGAGTGGCACAGCCAACCTCCTCCCGTTGGCGACGTTAAAAGAATCCAAAACGTATCAATTGCGCTCGAAGGACGAGACGCAGAAAGCTCGCGCCTCGGTGACGGTCATCTCGCTCGGATTGATCGACCAGGTGCAAATTGCGGCGAGTGGACTGACTCCGGGGCAGGAATACACGCTGAGCATGTTGGATTCAGTCAACGCACTCCATTTGCACGAACCTTTAACCAAGATGAAGGCGAGCCCTGCAGGCACGATTATTGCCAACACTCTCGGACCGGTGCGCGGAATCGTCTCGGCGGCGGGACAGGAAAAGGAAGGGCGCGCAGCCGTAGCATTCGTCTTGGAGTCGGCGGATGAAAAAGTGGCACCCACGCTTGTACAGCAATGACATTTTTGCTCTCGGGCGACTCTGGAATTTGGGTAAGCGCGTACCATTTCCAAAAACGAAAATTCAGTAGCACGAGTTTCTAATCCGTTTGCCTCGTTCAGCCCAAACGCGAGAGCTTGCGGATTCGATTCAGCATTTGTCCGAGAGCCCCCTCTTTGCTGACCACTCACTTCCTCTAGTTATATGGCCACCGCTGACACCGCCCCTACGCAGCTCCATAAACATTCCTCCTTTGTTTATTACGAGAAGCAACCTTTCAACGGTAGGCCACCGCCTTCGCTTGCACGCGAAGAGTTCACTACGCCCATCGACCTGTTCCACGTGCGCTGTCACGGGAACATTCCAGCACTCGACACAACAAATTACCGCTTGAGCATCAAAGGTTTGGTTGCCCATCCGGTCGAACTGAGTTTGGAGGATCTGCGCACAAAGTTTCCCGCGCACACCGTCGCAGCGACACTCCAGTGCGCTGGCAACCGCCGCGACGAACTCATTCAGGTCAAAGAGGTGCCTGGCGAATCGCCGTGGACAGGCAACGCCATTTCGCACGGTGTCTGGACCGGCGTACGTCTCTCGGAAGTGCTTGCCAGCGTCGGTCTGGATCGCGCTGCCGCGAAGCATGTCGAGTTCATCGGCCACGACAAAACCGAGAAGAAAGACCATCCTCCTTTCGGCGGGTCGGTGCCGCTCTCCAAGGCACTCGCGCCAGAGACACTCCTTGCCTACGCCCTCGACGGTCAGCCGCTGCCGCCCGTCCATGGGTTCCCCGTGCGCGCGATTGTGCCGGGCTACCTTGGAGCACGCTCGGTCAAGTGGCTGCACGAGATTAACGTGCTTGCCGAACCTTCCAAAAACTTGTTCCAAGCCGAGGAATATCGGCTTCACCCGGCGGATGCCACCAAAGCGCACCACGACGCTGCCAGCGCGCTGCCGCTCGGGGAAGTACCCGTCAATTCCTACATCTGCCGCATCCAGCGCGGCCATCCCGGCGGCGCGGACCCGATGGTGGTGGAAGGCTGGGCCTACGTGGGCGGCGGCAACGAGATTCATCGGGTGGAAGTCTCGGAGGACGAGGGCGAACATTGGACGCAAGCCGAATTGCTGCCGTTGCCAAGCGGGGTGCAAGTTGCCGACGAGGAAGATGGGCGTTGGAGTTGGCGTTTCTGGCGGGCGGAACTCCCCGCCGCCGAGCTAGCCCCCGTGCAGATCGTCGTACGCGCATGGGACACGGCCACCAACGTGCAGCCGTCTCGCCCCGAAGACTTGTGGAACTTCAAGGGCTACGCCAACAACGCTTGGCACCGCTTGGTGTCCGCGCGGCTCAGTTGACGACTGCTGCCGGTGGCGCGCTATCCGCGACCCTCGCTCAATACGAGGTAGGTGATCATGACCGCCGCGAGTACCGTTACCAGCGCGCCGACGAAAATGACGAGCCAGAATGCGGGCTTCACTTTGCCCTGCTCGATCTCGTGGCTGGTCTGGCGATGATGCCACGCGGCCAACACGCAGAGGAGCGTACCGGCAGTCATCATCCCCGCACCGATGGGCATTGACCAGCCGGAGCCACGCTCCTGCGGCAGTGTAGATGCACCGGCCATCCGTTCCAGCCACAAGCCAAACTTCGCCACCACGAACCCGAGGCTGATGACCGCGATGCTCGTTCGCACCCAAGCCAGGAATGTTCTTTCGTTGGCGAGGTGCTCGGTCGCTTTTTTGTCCTCCCCCACGCTACGGGTTGGAGCGCCGTCGGGTGCAACAGGGGCGGCCATTAAGGAAAATAGCTGGCGACCGACTTGCGGACAAGAAGTGGTTGTTTGCCTCCTGCCACTCTGGCTTGAATCTACCGGAACCTCCGCGCACTCAGAGTCCGCGTACCCCACCATTCTCGCCGCGTGTTTGGATCGCAAGAAGCTGGAGTTAGCATCCAGGGCATGAACTGCCAGCAAAATTGCCAGCAATCCGATCCGTTCAGGTAGTGGCAGGGTAGTGGAAGCCTAGTCGCAGACTAGCCTTGCCAGTCGAGGAGAATGCGTGCATCCTCTCTCTGTAAACCACAGGTAGGAGTGACCGAAACCTTGGTTTGTTTGGTGCCCTAGTGGTGGAAGGAGCCGTCACCGCAGGAGCACCGCCCCTGCGACCGCTGCCAACCCTACAACGATCCAGGGCGGACAACGCCAGAGTACCAGCA
>CAXTOP010000085.1:0-9331 GCA_964245965.1 uncultured Chthoniobacterales bacterium | reverse complement strand
CTACGACCAGTCGATTAACAGTCGACCGCTCTACCACTGAGCTACGCTGGATTTTGCTCGGACAGGCAACCAGCGGAATCAAACAAACTCGCCGGGACTGCTTCCATCCTCCGCGGCCTTGAGAGCCGCGGGGAATTGGATGTTGGCGCTTCTCCCCCACACGCGCAAGGGGGAAAATTCGTAAAACACAGCCGGAACGTGCCGGGCGGATCGAAAGGGGAGCGTCGTCAACCCCGCTTACCTCCCATGGAAATCGAACGCAAATTCCTCATCACTCAGCCACCCGCCGACCTGGAAACGCATCCGCGCGAGCCGATTAACCAGGGCTATCTCCTCACGGAATCCATGCCCGGCGGTGCCGGGATCCGGGTCCGGCGCAAGGCGGACCACTTCTTTCTGACCATCAAACACGGCCATGGCTTGAGCCGCACCGAGGTCGAACTGCCGCTCCCGCCCGCCGACTTCGAGGCCTTGTGGCCTCTGACCGAAGGCTGCCGCGTCGAGAAAACCCGTTACTTCCTGCCGCATACCGACAGTGTTGACCAGTCGCACACCATCGAACTGGACGTTTACGCCGGGGCACTCGCCGGCCTGCTCACCGCTGAAGTCGAGTTCCCCACCGAGGAAGCCGCCCACGCTTTTCAGCCGCCCGCCTTTTTCGGACGCGAACTCACCGACGACCCCGCTTACACCAACGCCGCGCTGGCCCGGCACGGCTTGCCCGGTTCGCCCGGACGTTGACATGACCCGCGTCCGGCCTTTGTTGGGAGAATCATGCTGTTTCAACTCGCCCCGGAGAAGTCATTTGCGGAAAATGTCGCGCATCTCACCAGCAACCGTCTGGACAGAGCACTCGAAAAACTCTCCGGCGTGATCCGGGACAAGCTGCCCGCGCCACGCGGTTCCCGCCGTCCGCCCGGGTTGGCCAAGACCATCCACGGGGCGCGCAAGGACCTCAAGCACACCCGCGCTCTGCTGCGGCTGGCCCGGTACGGCATGAACCCGCTTGCCTTCAAACACGAGAACGTCTGCCTGCGCGACGCCGGCCGCGCCCTGTCGGCCGCCCGCGACGCACAGGTGCTCGTCGAAGTGTTCGACCGGCTCGACCTGGCCGCGCACACCGGCGAGCCAGCTCAGGGGCACCTCGCGCCCGGAACTCCCGCGCGCATCCGCCGGCAGCTCACCGACCAGGCGGGTGCCACCACGCGGGCAGATCAGTTGCTGCCGGCCGTCAAACAGGCCAGCGGCATCCTGGAAGGCGTGCGCACGCGCCTCCCGTCGTGGGGACTGGAAGAGGGCGGCTGGCGCTCGCTCGCCGGCGGCCTCAAAGCCGTTTACCGCGACGGACGCGGTGCCCTGGCCACCCTCGCCGACGATGCGGCCAACCTCGGCGGGGCCGGCGATGCCTTCGCCTGGCACGAGTGGCGCAAACACGTCAAACACCTCGGCTACCATTTGCGCCTGCTGCGCCCGCTCTGGCCCAGGGTGATCAAGGAAGTCGCCGCCGAGGTGGACAAGCTGGCCGACCTGCTGGGCGATGACCATGATCTGACCGTCCTCCACGACCGGTTCACCGGCGGCGTCCTCCAGACGGAAGATCCGGCCGAGCTGGCCGTGCTCGGCGGCCTGATCACCACTCGCCGCGCCGCGCTCCAGCGGCGGGCTTTCGAGATCGGCCACCGCGTTTACCAGGAGAAACCCGGCCGGTTCGTCCGCCGGTTCGCCGGTTACTGGAAAGCGTGGCGCCAGGAACACCCCGGCGAGGTGCGCACGGCGGCGGTGAAGGCCGAAGATTGACCGCTGCCTTCCGCCTTGACGTTCCCTCATCCTGCTTTCTAGTCTTGCCTTGCACGGCTCCACCGCGCCGGAGGACCACCAAACCGGCTCGCCGCCACCGCGTTCGCATCCCATCCGATTCACCAAAAAGAGGAAAGATTCGCCGCGCCGGACCCGCCCTGCCCCACCGCCGTACCACCACTTTCTCCTTTCCTTCTTAATGTTCTCCAGACTCTTGGGGGTTTTTTCCAACGATATCGGCATCGATCTCGGCACCGCCAACACCCTGGTGTACGTCCGGGACCACGGCATCGTTTTGCGTGAGCCGAGCGTCGTCGCCGTCAAGGCCGGCACCAACATGGTCCTGGCCGTCGGCAACGAGGCCAAGCGGATGCTCGGTCGCACCCCGGCCAACATCGTCGCCGTCCGTCCGCTCAAGGACGGCGTCATCGCCGACTTCGAGATCACCGAGGCGATGCTGCGCCACTTCATCACCAAGGTCCACAACCGCCGCAAGATGGTCCGCCCGCGGGTGGTCATCGCCGTGCCCTCGGGGATCACGGAAGTGGAGAAGCGCGCCGTCAAGGAAAGCGCCACCCACGCCGGGGCGCGCGAGGTCCACCTGATCGAGGAGCCCATGGCGGCGGCCATCGGTGTCGGCCTGCCCGTGCAGGACGCGGCCGGCAACATGATCATCGACATCGGCGGCGGCACGACCGAGGTCGCGCTGATCTCGCTCTCGGGCATCGTCTTTTCGCGCAGCGTGCGCGTGGCGGGCGACGAACTCGACGAAGCGATCGTCAATTACGTCAAGCGCGCTTACAACCTGATGATCGGCGAGCGCACGGCCGAGGAGATCAAGATCAAGATCGGCTCGGCCTTCCCGCCCAAAAATCAGGAAAACGAGATGACGATGGAGATCAAAGGCCGCGACCTCGTCGCCGGACTGCCCAAGACCCTGACCATCACCAGCCAGGAAGTGCGCGAAGCGTTGGCGGAGCCGATCAACACGATCGTCGAGAGCGTGCGCATCACCCTGGAGCGCTGCCCGCCCGAGCTGGCGGCCGACCTGGTGGACCGCGGCTTGGTCCTGGCCGGCGGCGGCGCGCTGCTGCGCGGCCTGGACGAGTTGCTCAAGAAGGAGACCGGCCTGCCTGTGCACGTCGCCGAGGACCCGCTTTCGGCCGTGGCCGAGGGGACGGGCAAGGTCTTGAGCGAAATCAAGTTCCTGCGCCAGGTGGCATCGTCAGACCGGTCCTGGAGGTGAGTGGGAAGGCGGAAGGCGGAAGGCGGAAGGCAGAAGGCAGAAAGAAACTCACGGGAGGCGCGAAAAGAACTTGATGGAGGTTTTAAGGAGAATTTTGGAGCGTGCGGGACGGGTTGCGTCTTTTCGCTCCCCTTCTGCCTTCTGCCTTCTGCCTTCTGCCTTCTGCCTTCCGCCTTCCGCCTTCCTCTAGCCATGTCCCGCACTTCCCTCATCGCGCTGCTGGTCTTCGTGGTCCTGACCGGGCTGGTGTTGAGCCTGCGCACCAACGCGGCGCTTCGGCTCCAGGCCGCCCTGCTCGACGTGGTGCGGCCGCTCCACACCACGACCTCGGGCGCGGTGTCCAAGCTGGGGGCCTTCAACCAGGGACTCAAGAGCCTGGAAGACCTGGAGCACGAAAACGAGACCCTCGTGATCCAGAACCAGGAACTGCGCACCACCAACCAGATGATGCGTGACCTCGGCGTCCAGAACGACAAGCTGCGCGCCGCGCTCGGCTACAAGGAGCGCGCGCCCTTCCGCCTGTTGCCCGCCCGGGTCATCGCACGCAAATCGGCCACCTGGTGGAACACCATCCAGATCGACCGCGGCGAGCAGGACGGCTTGGACGGCGACATGCCCGTGGTCACCGACATCGGTCTGGTCGGCAAGACGACGACCATCGGCAAGAGCAGCGCCTACGTGCTGCTCGTGGCGGATGAAAATTGCAAGGTGGCCGCCTACGTCGAAGGCACGCGCGAGCAGGGCATCCTGAGCGGCGAGCGCGTCACCCCGGGCACGCAGCCGGATCTGATCCTCAACTTCCTGTCCAAGACGGCGCAGCTCAAACCCGGCCAGCAGGTGTGGAGCAGCGGCATCGCCGGCGGGGTGTTCCCGACCAACGTGCTGCTGGGCACCGTACGCGAGTTCCAGGCGCGGGCGCTCGACGGACGCGCCCGGGTGTCGCCGGCGGTGGACCTGTCCAAGCTGGAAAACGTCTTTGTGGTGTTGGGCAAGCGGACAGGGGGACCGCCCCCCGGCAAATGACCCCGGTCTTCTTCGGCATCGTGCTGGTTGCCGACTTCCTCGCCATCGTTTTCCAGTCCTACCTGCCGCCGATCCCGAGCTTTCTCGGGGCGTGGGTGATGATCTTTCCCGTGATCCTGGCGTACGGCGCGCTGGCGCTGCCGTTCCCGGCCGTCCTGGCGCTGGGCTTCTGCAACGGGCTGATCTACGACGCGCTCAACGTGCAGTTCGTGCGCAGCGACCTGTTCGCGGCCGACGCCGCGCAGGTCATGGAGATCACGCTGGGCACCTCGATCATCGTCCACACCTTCCTGGCGGTGCTCGTCCACGGGCTGCGGCCCCTGTTTTTGCGCGGACGCTGGGACATCCACTGCCTGGCCAGCGGGTTTTGCGGAGCGATGATCCCGTTGTCGGAATACCTGCTGCTGACGTTTCACCGTGGCGGCCTGGTGTTTCCGCGCGAGGTGTGGGCGCGGGCGCTGCTGCCGGGCTTTTTCGCGATGCTGCTGGCTCCGGTGTTTTTCTTCGGGTTTAACTTCATCGCCCTGCTGATCGGCTATCCCGTGCGGCAGGAAGAGGAACCCGACAGCCGGCAGCGTCGGCGGGCGGCGTGAGACCGTTTCGTGGCGCTTGAGCGTTTTCGGGCCGGCAACCGTCTCTCCATGGCCGCACCCGCCGGGGTAGCCTGAGTTCCATCACGGGTTCAGGCGGCGGACCGATCGCGCGGGAACGTGACGCGGCGGTAGATTTCCGCGAGCGGCAGCGTGCAATCGAGCGGCGCGAGGGGCAGCTCGTCGGCGGGCTGGCTGTATTCGGTCATGGTCCAGGAGCCGTTGGACTGGCGCACGAAGTGTTCCACGCGCAGGCCTTCGGAGGCGACAAGCACGTAATCAGCGAGCGAGGGCAGCTTGCGGTAGCGCGCGAATTTGTCGCCGCGGTCGAAAGCTTCCGTGGCGGGCGAAAGGATCTCGAAAATGACCTGCGGATTCAGCAGACTGCCCGGGCGGATGGCGTGGTTGAAGCGCGGTTCGCCGCAGAGCGCGGACAGGTCGGGGTAGGTGTAAAGTTCGCCCTCGGCGGCCTGCACGCGCATGTCGCTCGAGAAGGTCTGACAGGGGCGGTCGTCGAGTCGCCGGCCAAGGGCCTTGGTGAGATTATCCATAATTTGGATGTGCCAGGGCTCGGCCCCGGCCATGGCGTAGATTTCTCCGGCGACGTACTGGCTCTTGTACTCGGCAGCAACCTCCAGGGTGAGATACTCCTTGGGGGTAAAGAGGCGTTTGGGCAGAGCGCTCATGGCAAGCAATTAAGCCGTTTTCTGGCCTGCTGGCAAGGCGTTGGGAAAAGTTGGAAGGCGTGGCTTGGTGCCGCACTCCAGTAGGACAGACGGAGCGCGGCTCGTGGTGTGGTGTGCGAAGGCGAAGGTGGCCCGCAACACGGTGCTGGCGCGAAACGAGTTTGCACCTATATTGAACGAAATTCCATCTTGCGCTCATGGCCGCCCTGTTCAAAACCGAGACCCGCATCCAGATCATCGGTCTCATTTTCCTGCTGGGACTCTCGGCGATCATCGGCAAGCTCTGGCTGGTGCAGGTGGCGAGGGGTGACTTTTACACGCAAAAAATCCGCGGGCAGTCAGAGGTAACCGTCCGCATCCCGAGCGTGCGCGGTGAGATCCGCGACCGCAACGGCGTGCCGCTGGTCACCAACCGCGCGAGCTATTCGGTGGATTTCCTGCTGCCCGAGATGGTCAAGGGCTACGCCGAGGCTTTCGGCAAGAAGAGCGTCCCCAAGATCGACTACGTCCACACGGTTCACGGCGTGTACGCGTCCACGAAGGAGACCAACGTGGTCAAGATCGTGCAGGAAACCGTCCTGCCGCGCCTGGAACAGCTCGGGATCGAGGAGGATTTCAACGCCAAGCAGCTCCAGGTCCACTTCCGCAACGACACCCTGGTGCCCTTCACCTACATGGAGGACATCAAGTTCGACGAGATGGCCAAGCTCAGCGAGCGCGACCTGGGCCTGCCCGGGGTGGATGTGACCGTGCGGCCCGTGCGTGAGTATCCCTACGGCGCGCTGGCGGCCCACATCCTCGGGTACGTCGGCACGGCGGACACCGACCAGGAGGACGCCAAGAATTTTACGTTTTACCAGCCCGACGTGGAGGGAAAAAACAACGTCGAGCAGGCGATGGACAAGTGGCTGCGCGGCGAACCGGGCGCGCGCATCGTCAAGCGCAACGCCAAGGGCGTGATCGAGGGCGACATCGGCGTCCGCCCGTCCGTGCCGGGGTCCAACGTTTACCTGACCATCGACGCCCGTGTCCAGACCATCGCCGAGAAGGCGTTGCGCCAGGTGGGGCGCGGCGCGGCCATCGTGGTTAATCCCAACACGGGCGACATCCTGGCGATGGCCTCGGTGCCGTCGTTCGATCCCAACCAGTTCATCCCCAGCATCTCGGGTGACGACTGGTCCAAGCTCATCAAGGACGACACGAACCCGCTGACCAACCGAGCGATCCTTTCCTACGCGCCGGGCTCGACTTTCAAGACGATCACGGCGCTGGCGGGGCTGCTGGCGGGCAAGGGCAACAACCGGTACACGTGCTCGGGCGGCGTCAGTTACGGCGACCATTACTTCAAATGCTGGATCGCCGCCAAGGGCGGCCAGCACGGCAACCTCGACCTCACCGACGCGCTGAAGTTTTCCTGCAACGCGTACTTCTACCAGTACGGCAACGCCACCGGCATCGAGACGATCGACAAGGTGGCCAACTTCGTGGGCTTGGGCCAGCGCACGGGCATCGAGCTGAGCAACGAGGCCCCGGGCGTTATCCCGGGCAAGGAATGGCTGGAGCGTACCAACCCAAAGGAACGCTGGAGCGACGGCCTGACGGCGAACACCAGCATCGGCCAGGGCGACGTGAAGTGCAGCCCGCTGCAGATGTCGCTGGTGGCGTCGATGCTGGCCAACGGCGGCACGGCCTACTATCCCCGGCTCATCGACCGCGTGCTGGACGGCAACGACCAGGACGTGCTCGACCCCGAGACAGGCAAGCCGGTCGCGCAGGGGCCGCGGGTGCGCGGCAGGCTCAGCGACCTGGGCCTCCAGCCCGACCAGATCGAGAAGGTGCGCCGCGGCATGTGGAAGGTCGTCAACGCCCCGGACGGCACGGCGACCCGCGCCAAGCTCAAGAACATGGAAGTGGCCGGCAAGACGGGCACGGCGCAATTCTGGCGCAACGGCGTCCAGGACAATCACACCTGGTTCATGTGCTTCGCGCCGTACGACAAGCCGAAGTACGCCGTGTGCGTCTTCATCCAGGGCGCCAAGGGCGGGGGCATCACGGCCGCGCCCATCGCGGCGGAGATCCTCGATGAAGCCGTCGCGCTGGACGAGAAGCGTTTCAACGTCGCGGTCCATCCGATGACGCCGGCCAAGGGCAGCTTTACCTTCATCGACAACATCGTGTTCAAGACCGACGTGGGCAGCGCCTCCTCCGCCGAGGAACTGCTCGCGGGGATCAAGCCTGCCGAGGGCGTCCGTTCCGACAGCGACAACAAGACCGCCGCGGACAACGACGAGACTTCCGACGACGATGACAGCACACCCCCGACCGACCGGAACGCCGACGCGGACCGCCCCGTGGTGGTCGCCACGCCGAAGCTGAAGGCTGCCCCGGACGAGGCCGGCCGCGTCCGGAAGCCCAAACCCTCCGCTCCGAAGGTGGCCGGCAACGGTGGCACTCCGGCGGTTGCCACGCCTGCCGAAGGGGAATCTTCACCGAACGAGACCGGGCTGATGCACTCGATGCGCAAGTTCTTCCGCCGCGGCGGCGACGAGGGGGATGGTCCGGAAGCCGCCAACCAACTCAAAGCCGACCAGCGCGATTTACGTAAACAACAAAAAGCTCAGCAACAAAAACTCCAACCCTTCCAACCGTCCCAATCCCAGCCACAAGCGACTCCCCCGCCCAAGAAGAAAAGGTTCCTGATCTTCTGACCGGCCGCGGCGCAGCCGCCTCCAAGCAAGGTAGGGATGGCTCTCCGAGCCATCCGACTTTTCAGCGTGTTGCAAGAGACAAGGCCGCGCTCGAAGACCGGACCAGGTGAAACCACGGACGGCTCGGAGAGCCATCCCTACCTTGGTACGAGCCGCTGCGCGGCAAATTCTCCCTTTCCTTCCATTTAGTCATTCCGTTTACCCTTTTACCTATTTGTTTCCCATGATTGAAAAAGTGAAGAGTCTTCTCGGCCTCGGGAAGAAGAAGCAGAACAACCTGCTCCTCATCAACGTCGAGAGGCTGGAACGCCGTGTCGCCCTGCTCGAAAACGGCGTCCTCGAGGAATACAGCATCGAACGCGTCGGCGAGCGCAACATCGTCGGCGGCATCTTCAAGGGCCGCGTCAAAAACATCGAACCCGGCCTGAAGGCCATGTTCGTGGACATCGGCTTCGAGAAGAACGCCTTCCTGCACTTCTGGGACGCCCTGCCCGGCCTGGAGAACCCGGACATCGAGCGCATCGAACGCGATCCCCGGCCCAACAAAGGCGGCAGCAAAGAGAAGCAGCCGAAAAAGCCCGCCTCCAAGGACGTTCCCACCCTTTACCCGGTCGGCAGCGAGCTGCTCGTGCAGGTCACCAAAGGGCCCATCGGCACCAAGGGTCCGCGCGTGACGACCAACCTCAGCCTCGCCGGCCGCTACCTGGTGCTCATGCCTTACAGCGACCAGAGCGGCATTTCACGCAAGATCGAGGATCCCAAGGAGCGCGACCGGCTGCGCAAGATCCTGCGCGCGCTCGACGTGCCCGAAGGCATGGGCGTCATCATGCGCACGGTGGGCGAGGGCCAGCGGGCGCGCTTCTTCGTGCGCGACCTGAGCATCCTGCTGGAGCAATGGCGCGGCATCGAGGAAGCCATGAACGTCAAACGGGCGCCGGCCTGCCTCTTCCAGGAACCCGACCTCATCGACCGCACCGTGCGCGATTTCCTCACCGACGAAGTGGACCAGGTCTTGTGCGACGATCCGGCGGCGGTGGAGCACATGAAGAACCTGGTCGGCCAGATCTCGACGCGCGCCAAGAGCCGCATCGAGCAATACGCCGAGCCGCAGGCCATCTTCGACAAGTACAACGTCCAGCGCCAGATCGACGACGCGTTTCACCGCCAGGTCTGGCTTAAGTGCGGCGGCTACATCGTCATCGACGAGACGGAAGCGCTCATCGCCATCGACGTGAACACCGGCCGCAACAAGGGCAGCAAGGACATGGACAAGACCATCCT
>CAXTOP010000084.1:0-10582 GCA_964245965.1 uncultured Chthoniobacterales bacterium | reverse complement strand
GCGTCAAGCGCCAGTACTGTGGAGCGAGCGGCAAGATCGACAACTGCCAGGTGGGCGTGTTCTTGTCCTGGCAGACGAGCAAAGGCCACGCGCTCATCGACCGCGCGCTCTACCTGCCCGAGGAGTGGGCCGAGGACACGGCACGCCGGCGCGCCGCCGGTGTGCCCGAGGACGTGGAGTTTGCCACCAAGCCGACCTTGGCGCGCCGTCTGGTCGAGCGAGTCCTGGCGGCAGGTGCCCACCCGGCGTGGATCGTGGCCGACGCGGTCTATGGAGCCGATTACAAGCTGCGCAGCGCCCTGGAAGAGGCTGGACAGCCTTACGTTCTAGCCGTCACCGGCCAGCAGTGCGTCTGGCGAGGCTTTGGCCAGCAACGGGTTAAAACCGTCAAGACCCAGGTGCCCGCGGACGCCTGGGTTGAACTCAGCGTCGCGGCCGGCACCAAAGGGCCGCGCGTCTTTGACTGGGTGGCGCTGCCCATCAACCATCCCCATGGCAAGGCGTGGCAGCGCTTTTTGCTTTTGCGCCGCTCGCGCTCGGACCCTCAGGAGATCACCGCCTACCTGGTCTTTGGTCCGGCCGCCACGACCTTGGAAGAGATGGCCTGCATCGCCGGACGGCGCTGGGCCATCGAGGAGAGCTTCGCGCAGAGCAAGAGCGAGGTGGGCCTGGACCAGTACGAGGTGCGCTCGTGGGTAGGTTGGCAGCGGCACATGACGCTCGCCATGACCGGGCAGGCGCTGCTGGCAGTTACCCGTGCCCGGCTCTTCGCGAAGCCCGCCGCCAGCGAGAAGGCCCTGGCAGCGTTTAAAAAAAGCCGCGGACTCTTGGTGGCCGCCGCCGCTTGATCAAGGTCAGCGTCGCCGAGGTGCGCCGCTTCTTCGTGGCACTACTCTGGGGCACCGGCCTCCTCCTCACCCACGTGCTCCACTGGTCCAACTAGCGTCGCCACCATCAAGCCGTCGCCATGTTCTTCCACTACAAGGCCAGGAACGCCCTAGCTTATCTACAACTGTAATACTAGGCGACGTGCAGCAAATCTTTGCCGAGGGTGTCCAAGGAAGGAAGCTCGGCAGGTCGGGCAGACATGGTGGCTCAAGTGTACCAGTTCATCTCGCGCTGCACAATCCGCAAAGACCGGGTTTGTCGCCAGGCTGCCGCCGTGTACACTGGCTCTTTATGGGGTCAGCTAGAAAGCTTCCTCGGCTTCCAATCCGCGGATAAAAGCCTCGAAGCTTTCCGCCACAAAGGTGCTCTGATAATCCCGTTCCTGATCGACATGGACGACCTGCGGCTCTCCTTGCAGGCCGCACGCACGGTAATCCAGGCACACCATGTCGTGTCCGGCGGAGGGGCAGTCGGCGAAGTAAACGCCGATGAGAGGATAGTTCCACTCCTCAATCCAGAACCGGCTTCCGGACGGCCCGCACAACGAAGACGGCTTGGTTTCGCTGATCCCGTAAATGCCGGTGATGGCGATGTAATCTTCCGCCCAGGAAGTCGCCTCGCGGGTGCGGTGCTTCGTGCGGGCGGGGGTGCCGCCGTTCTGGCTTCGCAGCAACTCGACGTAGGCCGCCGGCAGCTTGTAGCCCAGCGTGGCTTCGGCGGCGGCGACCAACTCCGGGGTCAGCGGTTCGCCGATGTATTCCTTATCGGCAAAGTCCGAGCGCTCCCAAAAGTGTTCGAGGTTGAAGTCGTCGAAGATCATGCGAGTAAATCGTGGCTGACCCAAGCAAACGGTGTGTCGCCGATTCCAGTCCGCAACGGATGGGGCAATCCGCTTCACCCGTGCGCCGGGCCATCGCACCAGAAAGCCCTTTTCGAGTTTCCCGGACGGTCCGTCTCAGATTATAATGAGAGAAACCCGCCCTTCCTCAAACTTGTTATGGGAACCATCAACCAAAGCCGCATCGCCGCGCTGGAACTGCGAGTCGGGCAGAAACTTCCGCCCGAATTGTTGGCCTTGCTTTCCGAGCGAGAACCGATCTCGGAAGGGGAAGTCGCCTTCGTCACCGCGGACCGGATCTGGGACGTGCGCACTTCCTACGTGCTGGACGACGGAGACGTCCGGCAGCAGCTTGATCGGCAGTGTTGCAAAGTAAAGTCTATTACCTCATCCAGCTTGTGGAGCGCGGTCATTTGGCTCGATAAGTGCTTCCAAATCGGGACAACATCGATTCGCAATGATCAGTTCTTGCACCAGAAACACTGTCTCCAGCCGAGAGCGGTCAGAGTGCCCACCCGGCTCACTCTGCCGCACTCCGAAATCGCGGGCCGACCTTATCCCGTCCTACCTGCCGGTCGTGGCGCTGTTTTTAGGGGGTATCCTGGCGGTTCCTGCACCCCCCGCGCTGGCTCTGGACACGGCCCGCACGCTCACCCAATACCAGCGCCGAAGTTGGGGGACGGAGAGCGGATTACCTTGTAGCAATGTCCTCAGCATCACCCAAGCAAGCGATGGTTATCTCTGGCTAGGCACGGAGGAAGGAGTGGTGCGTTTTGACGGGGTGCGCAGCCAGGTTTTTGACCGAAAAAAAGATCCGGAGAGCGGCAGCAACGTCATTTACAGCGTGAGGGAAGATCCGCTCCGCCCCGGCGAATTGGTCCTGGGTACCGCAAGCGGTTTAGGCCGGCTAGTGGCCGGCAGGATGCAGGCTTTCCCTTCTGCTGCCTCCCCCACCAGCCAGCCCGGGAGACTCATTTTTCAGGACCCGGTGGACGGAGCGTCCTGGGTCCGGACGGTCCGCGGGCTTATTCTGGTCAGTCTCGACGGGAAGGCGACAAATCCTCGCGAGGGAGTCCCAGGTTGGCCGGCTGAAAGGATCCGTGCGGTGTGCCGGGATGGGGCCGGACACCTGTGGCTGGGGACAGTGCATGGACTCTACCGGCAGCACGAGGACGGGAACAACGATGCCTATCGGCGCTTTGACCTGCTGCCCGACTGGGAGGGCAAAGCGGTGGATTGCCTGATCCAGGCCCGGGGTGGCGGGCTCTGGGTTGCCTCTCGTGACGCTGGCATCGGCCGACTGGCTCAGGACGGTGTCTTCCATTCCCACTCGGCGTTGACGGGACGAGTGGCGAAAGTACTACTCGAAGATCGTTCCAGGATGCTTTGGGTGGGTACTGATGACGCCGGTCTCTTTCGCCTCTCGGCCAGCGATGACCCCGGCAACGGACCGCCCCCCATGGCGCTCACAGTGGAGAACGGCCTGATCCACAATTCGGTCAATGACCTTTGTGAGGACCGGGAAGGTAACCTGTGGATTGCGACCCAGAACGGGCTGCAGGTGCTCGGGGACGCGCGCTTCGTGAACTACGGCCGCCCCGAAGGACTTGGTGGCGAGGACGTGCGTTCGGTATTCGAGGACGCGGGCGGGCAAATCTGGATCGGCCACGAGAACGGCTTGGACAGGTTGGTCCCTGCGGAAAATCGCGTGGTCAACTATCCCTTGACCCACTCCCCAAATCTTCCAGGCAGTAACCGTGTGCTCAGCATCGCACGCGGTGACGACGAAGACACCCTGCTGGTTGGCACGAATGCAGGTTTAGTGCGCTGGCACGCTGGCAAGGTGGAACCTCTGCCCCTGCGTGAGGACCTGGATCGCAGCACCGTGAGCGCGGTTTGCCAGGACGCGGCCGGGGATTACTGGGTGGGCACGGGCAGCGGGCTCTATCAGGTACGGGGTGGCAAGGTGTTGGCTCATTTAACCGCTGACACAGGCCTCGGCGCCAGCGTGGTGTACGCTCTGCACGTCGACCGACGCGGCAATCTTTGGGTAGGCACGAATGGAGGACTGAGCTGGCGGCGGCCCGACGGGCAGATCTCGACCATCCCCAGTTCCGGCCCCGAGCGGCTGGAGGGTGCCGCGCTCTGCTTTTTCGAGGATTCCGCCGGCGCAGGCGACCTCTTCGTGGGTACTTATCGCGGGCTGCACCGCCTCCGCGTCACCGGTGACGGCGGGGTGCGGATCACCCGCTACACAGAGCGGGAAGGACTCTTCAATAACACGACGTGGGGGATGCTCGGAGACGGCCAGGGTTCCCTGTGGATGAGTTCCAACCAAGGCATCTCCCGCGTCGCGATCGCGGACTTCGCGCGCTTCGACCACGGGGAAATCCCCTCAATTCCGCACGTCGCCTACGGGGTGGCCGACGGGATGCGCTCACGCGAGGGAAACGGCGGCTACCAGTCGGTCGCCTGTCGTGACCGGCTCGGGCGGCTCTGGTTCGCCACGATCAAGGGTGCAACCACGGTGGATCCGGCGCACGTGGCGGTCAATTCCGTGCCGCCGCCCGTGCAAGTGGAGGAACTTTCAGCCGATGGTAAGGTCGCGCTCGCGAACACGGCGCAGGCAACCGGGGGCGGGGAAGATCGCCCCCCGCTTGAGTTGGCCCCCGGCACGCAAAAACTGGATTTCCGCTACACGGCCCTGAGCTTTGTGAACCCCGAGGGCAATCGTTTCCGTTACTGGCTGGAGGGGTTTGACGCCGGTTGGACGGAGGCGAGCACGGAGAAGACGGCGCGTTACACGAACCTGCCACCGGGAAACTACCGTTTTCACGTGCAGGCCGCTAACTCCGACGGGGTTTGGAACATGCAGGGGGCGACACTGGCCTTTCACCTGCGCCCGTTCTCGTACCAGACCGGTTGGTTCCGCGCGTTGATCGTGGGAACGATGCTGGTTCTGCTGGGCATCCTGCAACACAGACTTCGCCGCCGCTGGCAGCGGCGGTTAACCGACGTGGAGGCGCAGTTGCGCGAGCGCGAGCGCGGCGCGGAAGTCCTGCGCCGAGCCAAGGAACAAGCTGAACACGCCCACGGGGTGGCGGAGCAAGCCCGCAAGGAGGCCCAAGCAGCCCAGGGTGAGGCGGAGGGTGCCCGGGCGGAGGCCGAGCGGGCCAACGCGGCCAAGAGCCATTTTCTATCCCGCATGAGCCACGAACTACGCACGCCGCTTAACGCGATCCTCGGCTTTAGCCAAGTGCTTGAGTTTAGCTCGCTCGCGGAGCAGGATGCTGACGCGCTCAGCTACATCCTGAAAGCCGGTCGGCACCTGCTGGGGCTTATCGACGAAGTGCTCGACCTTTCTCGTGCCGAAAGCGGCGAACTGCGCTTGGCGTCGGCCAATGTGGATGCCGCCGTGGTCGCCCAGGAGTGTATTCATCTGCTCGACCGGCTGGCAAAAGCCAGACAGATCACCTTGACGTTGACAAATCCTGGCACCCTCGGGAATGTTTGGTGCGACGAACTAAAGCTGCGGCAGATCCTATTAAACCTGCTTTCGAATGCAATTAAGTACAATCGTGAGGGCGGTCAAGTGCTCATTGACTTCGAATCCGTCTCGGAAAACCGGTCCCGGCTCAATGTTCGTGACGTGGGGCCGGGGATCTCTGCCGAAGGCTTGACCCGCCTTTTCGTGCCTTTCGAGCGGCTAGAGTTCGAATCGAGCTTGGTGGAAGGCACGGGCTTGGGTCTCGTCGTTTCACGCAGGATTGCGGAAGCGATGAACGGCAGCATCGGGGTGCAGAGCGAACCCGGACGTGGCAGCACGTTTTGGATCGAACTGCCACTGGCGGACACCCAGGCATTGCCTCCCGGGAGCTCTCCTCTTTCCATTGGCCCTCTTCCTCGACCCGGTGGCGCATCCTCCGCTGTCACGTTGCTCTACATCGAAGACAATCTTTCCAACGTCCAAGTGGCGCGAATGCTGTTTTCCCGTGTGCGGCCGCACTGGCGGTTTCTTTCGGCTCGGGACGGCGTGACCGGTTTGGACGTGGCGCGTCGGGAAACGCCGGACCTCATCCTGCTCGATCTCCAAATGCCGGGAATGTCTGGTGCCGATGTCATGAAGGAGCTACGCGCAGACACCCTCACGCGGAAGATCCCAGTGCTCGTGCTCAGCGCGGACGCCACCGGCCGTAGCCGAGAACACCTGCTAGGTCTTGGCGCGGATGCATATATCGTTAAACCGTTCCACGTTCCGAACATATTGGACGTGCTTGACGACACGCTACTAGTCCGTCAGGGTCAAGTTGAGGGGTAGAGGCGCTTGAGCTTGATGCGGGCATCTGCGGTGGTAAAGCGCCAGTCGATGGCGGTGGTCGCGGCGTTGCGGGCGGCCTGCCAGGCAGCGGCTTCGCTGGCGAGAAGTTCCTGGGTGGGCACGCGTCGGCACAGCCACTGGCGCGAGAGCACGCCCAGTTCGATCTCGGCCATGTTCAGCCAGCTGCCGTGCTTGGGAGAGTGGTGAATTTCCAGCCGGCAGGCCAGGCGGCGCGCCTCGGCGGGTGGGAAGGCTTCGTAGAGGCTTGGGATGCCGTGGGTGTTGAGCTGGTCCATGACCAGCACGATCTGCTCGGCCTTGGGGGGTAGAGTTCATCGCAGAGGGTTTTAATGACGTGGGCAAAGTCGATAGCCGTGCGCCGCTCGCGCACCAGGGCGTGGCGCACTCCGGCCATGGGTTCATAGAGCATGAAGATATTCGCCGTGCCCGCCCGCTCGTACTCGTAGTCCTCGCGTGCTCGCTGGCCTGGGCCTTTGACCGGCAGCGGGGTGCGCCGCTCGCTCAAGAGTTGCAGGCCCTTCTCGTCTAGGCAGACCTGCGGGCGGGCCGCCTCAAAGGGCCGGGTGTGAACTTCCAGCACGTCTTCCATGTGCGCGACGAACGCTGCGTTGGCCTCCGGCGGGATGCATCACTGCTGCGGCTTGAGCCAGGGCTTGAGCTTGTTTTTTTCCAACGCGACACGCACGCTCTCATACGAACAGGTCTCCACGATGCCCAGCTCGACCACCCGGTCGGCGAGCAGGCGCAGGCTCCAGCGCCCGTGGCCCTCGGGCGGGCTGCTGCAAACCAGCGCGACAAGGTGCGCCTCGGCCTCGCCGTCGAACTTGGGCGCTTGGCTGGGGCGGCGCTGCACCCGGCGCTCCAGGGCGGCGGGCAGACCCTCCTCGACGAAGCGCCGCCGGGTGCGCTCCACCGTGGCGCGCCCGATCTGGAGCGACTCGGCGATGGCGGGGTCGCTACGACCCTCGTCGGCCAGGAGCAGCGTGCGCGCTCGCCGCTGGCTCATCGCGCCGTCACGACCTTTGGTGATCTTCGCACGCAACCTCTCGCGTTCACTCTCGGTGAGCTTGACAGAATAGAGCTTGGCCATAGCCCAAACATCTCTCCTCTACGCTTGCTCTTCAGCCCAACCCTGACGGACTAGTAGTGCCGTTTATTGCTGACGCCTGTCTTTCATTGGACTCCTATCTTTCCGTTGACACCGGGTTCGCGATGGCCAGGTGATCTGTATCCTTTCGTAATTTTTCCCTTGACCATGACTTCAGCGCAAGCAAGCATGCCGCCGGTCTCCCGTGGCGGGCACCGTGTCGGAAATTCGAGGGAAGTATCCACAGGGTTTCGTAAAATAGGTCGCAGCAGGACATCACAGACTATCAATGGGGCAAGCTAGTCGCGTACAGCACCTTACGTTCGGCATAGGAAAATCATCATGAAATCCATCGTTTCACCATTCACCAACCCAAGTCTGGATAATCTCGCGACCAACCAAGCTTCGACCAATCTCTTCTCCGGCCAGAATATCGAAGTATTTCGTGGCGGCAGCGGGAACATCGCCTTCATCCACAATCTCAACGGAGACGACGTGGTGCCCGTTGGCTCCAACACGTCCACCACCCCGACCACGGAAAACCAACGACAGAAAACCATGATGAAATCAAGCAAGAAATTACTGGGCACTAAGGTGGCCGCATACGCCATCGGTGCCGCCGCTTTCGCGGGCAGGACGACGACTGCGCACACCGCGATTATCTACACCGACCCGCCGGACATCTCGGTGCCAAACAACATTGACGGCGTCTACCTCGACTTGACGACAGGACAGGCATCACTCTCCTCAATCGCGGGCTACGATTTGAATCCCTTCGCGGTCACAGCCGGGATGTCGATCCTCACGCCCATGGATGGAGGGGGAGCCCTGGCCGACGTGGGCGGTCCCGCTGGCGAACCCGTGGCACTCGCCGCCGGCGCGCTGATTGGAGCGGATTCGCCCTACCGGGACGGTGCCACCGTCGCCACAAACTTCCGGGTGACGGGCACGGAGTTCCTCGGGTTGCGCTTTGTCAACGACGACACCGGCGCCATCAACTACGGCTGGGTTGAGTTCACCACCACTGGCAACACCGGTTTCCCGGCGACGATCAATCGCTTTGCCTATGAGGACACCGGCGCCTCCATCCTCGCGGGTCAGACTGCGGCGGTGCCGGAACCGGGGACCACTGCCATGCTGGGTACCCTTGGCATCGGCGCTGCCGGACTGCGTGCGTGGCGCCGCCGCCAGAAGGCGGCTTGATCCCGCGGCCCGGGCGACGGCAGGCCGGAGCTTCCCGGCAAGACCTGTGGGAGAGACGCAGTGCTCATCCGCAGGTCTTTCGCGCCCGCATCTCTGCCGGAAAATACCGGTCCCGCCAGAAAGCCGTCCATGCCTTTGCGTTCCGTAGTTTCCGACCCTTTGCCATCCACTCCTCCCGCGGAAGCCGCCGCGCCTGCCGCCCGTGCACGGGTGCTGCTGGTCGGATGGGATGCCGCCGACTGGCAGGTGATCCACCCGCTGCTCGACGCCGGGCGGATGCCGCACCTCCAGCGACTCGTCGAGGGCGGCGCGATGGGCAACCTGGCTTCCCTCTCGCCCATGCTCTCGCCCATGCTCTGGACGAGCATCGCCACGGGCAAGCGCGCCTACGGCCACGGCGTGCGGGGTTTTGTCGAACCACTGCCCGACGGCTCGGACATCCGTCCGGTGGGCACGCGCACGCGCACGGCCAAGGCCCTCTGGAACATCCTCTCCCAAGCGGGCCGGCGCAGCGTGGTGTGCGGCTGGTTGGCCAGCCATCCGGCCGAGCCGATCCGGGGAACGGCCGTGTCCAACCTCTTCATGGTGCCAGCCGCCGGCACCACACCGCAAAACTGGCCGGTCGCCGCCGACAGCGTGCAGCCGCCTGGTCTGGCGGCTAACCTGGCCGACCTGCGTCTGCACCCCGCCGAGATCGATGGAGCGATGCTCCGGTCCTTTCTCCCGGCTGCCCACACGCCCGATCTATCAGACCCGTCCGTCCAACGCCGTCTGCATCTCCTGGCCTGGCGGCTGGCGGAGGTGCTCGGCGTCCACGCGGTCGCCACGGAGTTGCTGGAACACCAGGCGTGGGACTTCGGCGCGGTATACTACGAGTGCATCGACCAGTTGGGCCACGAGTTCATGCCTTTCCATCCGCCGCGCCTGCCGGAAGTGCCCGCGCGCGAGTTCGAGTGGTACCGGCACGTCATGGAGCGCGCGTACATGCTGCATGACGAGATGCTCGGCCAACTCGTCGCCCTGGCCGGGCCGGAGGCCAACGTACTGGTCGTCTCGGACCATGGTTTCGAGAGCGGTACGCGCCGTCCGCGCGGCCCGGTCGAACCCGCCCGCTGGCACCGCACGCAGGGCATCTGCGTGCTGCACGGGCCGGGGGTCGTAGCGGACGCGCGGATCGAGGGCGGGACACTCCTGGACATCGCGCCGACGGTGCTCGCTCTCTTTGGCCTGCCCACCGGCCTGGACATGGAAGGCAAGGTGCTGGCCGGGGTGCTGGCGCCGCCGCGATCCATCCCGGAGCGGATCCCTTCCTGGGAAGACGTGCCCGGCGAAGCGGGCTGCCTGCCTCCCGGAGCGGAGGCGGCGGACCCGGTCGCGGCGCGCGCGCTGCTGCAGCAATTCGTCGCGCTCGGTTACATCGAGCCTCCCGAGGATGACACCCGACGCGCCGTGGCGCGGGCGGAGGCGGAGGCGGACTTCAACCTCGCCGCCGCGCTGCTCGAAGGCGCCCGCGCGCTTGAAGCCAAACCGCTGCTCACCGCGCTGACCATGCGCCAGCCCGACGAACCGCGCTACTGGCACGCGCTGGCGCAGGCCTGTCTGGCAGCCGGGACGCCGCGGGCAGTCTTGCCGTGCCTGACCGCGTTGGAGTGCCTGGAGCCGTACCAGTCCTCCACGTTCGTGTTGCGCGGGTTGCTGGCGTGGTCGCAGCATGACCTGCCCGGTTCAATGACTGCTTTCGAGGAAGCGGAGCGGCTGGCACCCGGGAACGCGGCGACCCAGACGTATCTGGGCCGGGTGGCCCTGCGCCAGCGGCGCTGGGCCGACGCGCAACGGGCGTTCGAGCGGGCGTTGGCCGTGGACCCCGACTTTGCCGAAGCGCACTACGGTCTCAGCGTGGCTCTGCCGCGGCAAGGAGACGCCGGGGTGGAAAGAGGGATCGCGCACGCCCTGCGTGCGGTCGGCTTGCGCTTCGACTTCCCCGAGGCCCATTTCCAACTGGGCGCGGTGCTATCACGCCTGGGTTGGTTCGACCGGGCGGTGCAGGCGTTCGAGACCACGCTCAAGCTGCGGCCCAGGTTTGTGCTGGCGCACCGCTATCTCACCCGGATCTACAGCCGTCTGGGCCAGAACGAGAAGGCGAGCCGCCACCGCGAAAAAGCCGACCACTTACTCCGCGCCAAAGCTTTACAGCCGCTGGTGGATTGATCCGGATAACTGAGGGAAA
>CAXTOP010000083.1:0-11634 GCA_964245965.1 uncultured Chthoniobacterales bacterium | reverse complement strand
ATCACCAACTACAACCTCCAGATTCAGGCAAAGCAACGGCTAGGATAACACCACCCGTTCGCCCTCTATCATTGTCGCTTCCATATAAAGTGCGCAAGAACCGCAAAGACGCAGCAAGATCACCCCTCAAGTGTCTCGACAGAAAGCACCACTGACCGCGGTGATGCGTGTGGCTGGAGCCATCGTCGGTTCCGGTTTCGCGAAATCGTCCGGACGGATGACATCGCTCCCGCACAGGCCTATGATTGCGCGATGAGGGTCACTCTGAAGGAGGTCGCAGAGCTTGCAAGAGTGTCGGTGGCAACGGCGTCGATTGCGTTAAATGGGGGCGAGGTCAAGGAATCGACGCGCACGCGGGTCCGGGAGTGTGCCCGCCGGCTAGAGTACGTGCCCAACCGTATCGGGCGGACATTGAACACGGGCAAGTCAAACACAATCGCCTTGTTGATGATGACATCAATTGATGTCGCCAACATCGTCCACAAGACCTCGTTGTTTCACTACCTGCAACAGGGCGTGCTGGCGACGGTTTACGAAGAAAACTACAGCCTACGGTTGGACGTGAAGTCGCACGAGGATCCTGATCTATCAGACTACTTCGAGCACGTGGTGAGAGACCGAACCTTGGACGGGATCATCATCGTGCCGCAGTACCTGCGCGACTATCCTTTTCTGCGTCCGCTCCGGCAACACTCCTTTCCATATGTGATGATGCGGCCGGCGTGCTTTGGGGCCGATGTAAATCTCGTCGATCTGGACAACTACCACGGTGGACAATTGGTCGCGCGGCAGTTCGTCAAGCAGGGATGCCAGCACGTGGCCATGATCAACGGGCCAGAATTGCACGTCGATGCAATTGAGCGCGAGCGCGGGTTCTTGAAAGAGCTTAGCGCGGCTGGGGTTAAGAAAATCACCAAACGCTACGGCGATTTCACCATCCCCAGCGGCATGGCTGCCATGGAAAGTATCCTGGAAGATTTCATCCCGGACGGGGTTTTTTGCGCCAACGACTACATGGCCGCTGGAGCCATGAACGTTCTGCGTGCGCGCGGATTGCGGATCCCGGAAGATGTTGCTGTCATCGGCTACGACAACACCGACCTTTGCCTCGCGCTCAATCCTACGTTGACGACGGTGGACTACCACGCGGCCGAGGTTGGCCGCCTTATGGCTAGTCAGTTACTAGCGTTGGTCAATGGCAAGGTCGAGACAATCAAAGAGGTGGTTCGTCCCCTGTTGGTGGAAAGGCATTCGCACCGCAGAAAGCGATGATGTTTCAACGATGACGCACTTTTGACGCTAACCTTTTTCTAAACCGCGTCGGACCCTCGGCATCCGTCAACATCGAGAGGTCGAAAAATTTTCTTTCCACTAGGATTCGAGCTGTAAAACGCCCTCGGTGAGTATTTTGCAGAAGATAAAATATCTCGGATGCTATCTTGACACCTTTACGAATTCTGTGTATTTCTTCTAAATCTAAAACGTTTCAGAATTCGGCTCGGAACCCCCATCTCTGTTCCCCTTGGTGAGCGCAGAAATCCATTTTGACCCTTGTGCCCTTGGCCTCCGTGCGTCCCGCGAATTGGGAAGCGTATTCGGGGTTATTGATCCTGTTCGGTTCGAACGTTTGGCTCAAGAGCTTCGCACAGCTCGGCAGATCGTATGCTTCGGCGTTGGGCGCGAGGGCTTGATAATGGAGGCCATCGCTATGCGCCTGATGCACGCGGGTTTCCGGTCTTACGTGGTGGGCGAGATGGTGACACCTCCGGTAGGCCCCGGGGATCTTTTCCTGGTCAGCGCTGGGCCAGGGCACTTCCCGACCGTGGAAACGCTGCTGAACGTGGCACGAGAAGCCGGCGGCTGCACGGCCGTCATCAGCGCGCAACCCGAGCGCGCCGCGCAAATGCACGCGGACTTCTTGTTCCACCTGCCCGCGCAGACGATGGCGGACATTGCGGCCGGCCGGAGCATCCTCACGATGGGCACCCATTACGAAAGTTCCCTTTTGTTGCTCGGTGATTTGCTGGTCATGCGCCTTTTGGAGCTGACCAGCCAAAAACCCGAGGACATGTACACCCGCTACACCAACATGAAGTGAAAGCCTTGTTGGTCGGCTACCACCAACCCGCCCCAGAAACATCTCTAGAATGCGTCCCCCCCAAATGAAAACGAAGGTCCTCCTGGCTGCTGCGCTCGTGACTTCGCTGCTGCCCGCTACCCGCCAAGTGTTCGCCCAAGATAATCCCTCGGCCGGAACGGCTGAGAAGATTGAGTCTGCCGACCTCGAAAAGACCTTCGGTCCCGTGCCAGCACCAAAGGAGGCACCGCGGTTTGCCTACGTCACCAAGACGCTAATCAACGAGTTTTGGCAGGACGTGGCGGCCGGTATCAAGAGCGACTCTGGCAAATACAACGCTAAATTCGACGCGCAGGCGGCGAAGGACGAGTCGTCGCTCGTCGAACAACTCAACCTAGCGCAGACCATCCTGTCGCAGAAGCCGGCGGCGTTCCTACTCTCGCCTCAATCGGACTCAAATTTGGCACCAGCGATCCAGGCGGCCAAAAAATTGAATATCCCTACCGTCATCATCGATGACGCCCGTACGCCCGGCGCCAACTGCTACATCGGCACCGACCAAGTTGCCATCGGCGGCAAGGCGGCTGAGTTCCTCCACCAGCTCTATCCACAAGGCGGAAAAATTGCGCAGATCGAGGGTCAGGCGGGGTCCCCCAACGCCCGGGCGCGCATCAAAGGATTCACCGAGACGCTCAAGAAATACAGCAACTTCAACTTGGTCGCGAGTCAGCCGGGTAACTGGGACCGCATGACCGCCCTGAACGCCACCTCCAACATCCTACGCCAACATCCTGACCTCGTAGGCATCTACGCGAACAACGATGGTATGGCGCTAGGCGTGGTCGAAGCGGTCAAGTCGGCAGGCAAGCTCAAGCAGGTGGCAGTGGTTGGTACTGACGGCATCCGCGAAGCAAAGCGTTCCATTGCCAACGGTGAACTGCGCGCCACGGTGGCCGAGTTCCCCTACGACGAAGGCAAGCTCGGCGTGGAGGTGGCGCTTCGTATCCTCGGCGGTCAGGCTATCCCGGCTTGGGTCGTGTCGCCGCAGGCGGTGATCACAGCGGAAAACGTCAAGGACTACCCGAACCCTCCCGAGTTCCAGAAGTAAAGGTTTATGTCCGGTGCATCGGAGGAAAAGGCGGACTTCCCCTCTTTTGGGGAAGTCCTGCTGCAAGCGCGCGGCATCGCCAAATCGTTCGCTGGAGTCCAGGCGCTCAAGAGCGTGGACTTCGACGTGAGAGCCGGCGAGGTCCATGCCCTGATGGGTGAGAACGGGGCGGGCAAATCAACACTGATGAAGATCCTCTTCGGCGTGCAGCGTCCCGACTCTGGATCGATCTCGCTGGCTAGGCGTGGCGAGGTCACGATTGAAGACCCACGGCATGCCCTGGCTCTCGGCATCGGGTTGGTGAGCCAGGAGCCCAGTCTGATCCCGCAATTGGACATCGCGCAGAACATCTTCCTCGGACAAACTGATGCTCTCGGCATCGTACCGCGCAGCCAGTTTCAGGAAAAGGCGCGCAAGATCTTGGAGCCACTGGCTCCTCGGCTCCCCGTGACGACACTGGTCTCCGCGCTCGGCATGGCCGAAATGCAGGTCGTCGAGATCGCGCGCACACTGGCGCGGGGCGGTCAGATCATCGCCTTCGACGAACCCACCTCCAGCCTGACACCTGCCGAGCGCGATGGGCTGTTCGAGTTGATCCGCAATCTGAAAAGAAGCGGCAAAGGAATTATTTACATCACTCATCGCATGCCAGAAGTCTACGAGATCACCGACCGCGTCACCGTGCTGCGAGACGGTCAGGTGGTGGCGTGTCGAGCGACCAAGGAGGTTAAGCAAGACGAGTTGGTGGACATGATCGCCGGGCGGCGGCTCGCCGAAGAGTTGATGCATTCCACCCGCCGTCCAGCCGCCGAGAGGAAGGAAGCGTTGAGGCTGGAAGGCGTGTCCGCGGCCGGCAGGTTGCACGACATCAACCTCACGGTCCATGCCGGGGAGATCTTCGGACTGGCGGGCTTGGTTGGATCGGGACGGACCGAACTCGTGCGATGCATATTTGGGGCTGATGCCAAGGACGCTGGCACGATCCGCGTGCATGGCGCGCCCGTCCGGATCAGGCAGCCTGCCGACGCCAAGGCGGCGGGCATTGCTCTGATCCCCGAGGACCGCCGTAAACAGGCGCTCGTGCCCGTCATGGATGTCGAGCGCAACTACGGCCTCGCCAACTACGGACGGTACGCGCCCACAGGACTTTTGCGGCTCAAGCAGCGGCGCAAAGATGTGTGGCGCTACATCGAGGAACTAGCCATCCGCCCGCGCCAGGCTGCGGTACGCATTCGTAACCTTTCCGGCGGCAACCAGCAGAAGGTGATCATCGCGCGCTGGTTGCAGTCGGGAGCCAAAATCTTTCTCTTCGACGAACCAACTCGCGGCATCGACGTGGGCGCCAAGTTCGAGATCCATGAACTCATGCGCCGCCTGGCGCAGGAGGGTTGCGCCATCGTGGTGATTTCCTCGGAGCTACCCGAGGTCATGGCACTTAGCGACCGGATCGGGGTCATGCGCGGGGGGCGGTTGGTTCACATTATCGATGATTGCTCGGGTTTGACCGAAGACACGCTCATGAAGCACGCCAACGGGGAGGTTCCATCACTGTGAAAGGCGCGCCCTCAGAAGCATCGCCAACACCGCCTTCACCGGAGGGGTTAGCCGCCGTGCGACCGAAGAAAAAGCTTCAGCTCGAATGGATCAGACGCGCGAGTGTCGGGGCGGGGGTAGCGCTTCTTTTCGTGGTCTTCTCCGCGTTGACCAGCAGCTTCTACCAACCGGCGAACCTTCTAGACATCCTGCTGCAATCTTCGATCAACACGATGATCGCGGTTGGCATGACCTTGGTCATCATGACGCGCGGAATCGACCTCTCCGTTGGCTCGATCGTGGGTCTCACCAGCATGATCACCGCCGGCATGCTCACGCACAATTTGTTCCTGGGGATCGCGGCCGGGATACTGTTAGGCGTGACCTGCGGCCTGGTGAACGGCTTGATGATCGCCAAGCTGAAGCTGCCCGACTTCATCGTGACGTTGGGCATGTTGAGCATCTACCGTGGCGCGGCCCTCATCTACACGGATGGCCGTCCGATCTACGGCATCGACGAGAAGTTCCGGTCGATCTTCGCCGGCGAGTTGGCCGGGGTCCCAACGCCGGTGCTTCTGGCTTTGGCCATCGCCGTGGCGGCGTTTCTGTTCATACGCTATACCGCTTTGGGTGAGCAGATCATCGCGGTTGGCGGCAACGAGGAAGCGGCCCGGCTCTCCGGTATTAACACTGATCGGGTGAAGATCTGCGTTTACGCCATCTCCGGCCTGCTTTCGAGCGTCGCCGGGTTTGTCCTCATCGGCCGGGTGGGCGCCGCCGAACCCATTGGCGGGACGGGGTTTGAACTTCAAGCCATCGGTGCGGCGGTAATCGGCGGCGCGAGCTTGTTCGGCGGCGAAGGCAATCCTTTGGGGTCGCTCATCGGTGCCTTGACGCTCGGTGCGATGCAGAACGGCCTGACACTGCTGAACGTGCCGTCGTTCTGGCAGTTCGTGGCGACCGGCGCGGTCGTGATCCTCGCGGTGTTCGTTGACCAGGCTACCCGCAAGCGCCAATGAGCAGCGACGAGTCTCGTGGGCCGACGGTGCAACCGATCATTGACCCACACCAGCACCTTTGGGACCTCGAACGCAACCTCTATCCTTGGTTGCAGGAGCACCTGAGCGTACCGCGGCTGGAAGGCGACGTGAGGCCGCTTGCCAGGAACTACCTACTGGCGGACTACCTGGCGGATGCCCGCCACCAGAACGTGGTCAAATCCGTCCACGTTGAATGCGGCTGGAATCCTGCGGACTCTGTCGGTGAGACGCGGTGGTTGCAAGGGATCGCCGATCGACATGGTTTCCCGCACGGGATCGTCGCCCGCGCGACGCTGGATGCGCCGGACATCGAGCGGATTCTGGAAGAGCACGTTCAATACAAAAATGTCCGGGGGGTGCGCCACAGCGTCAACTGGCATCCCGACCCTGTGAAGACCTACGTGGACTGCCCGGATTTGATCCGCACGGACGCGTGGCGGCGGGGTTTTGCACTGCTTCGACGCTTCGACCTTTCCTTCGACCTCCAGCTTTACCCCGCACAGATGGCTGACGCAGCGGCGCTCGCGCACGCTCACCCTGATGCCCTCATCATCCTGGATCACGCTGGCATGCCCGTGGACCGGGACGAACAAGGGCTTCAACTCTGGCGGCGTGGCATGCGGGAACTCGCCTCGGCAACGAACGTTGTGACGAAGATTTCGGGCCTGGGAACGGTCGATCCGCACTGGACGGTGGCAAGCATCCGACCGTTCGTCCTGCACACCATCGAGACCTTTGGCGTCAACCGTTGCATGTTCGCGAGCAACTTCCCGGTCGACGGGCTTTTCAGCGACTTCGACACCCTCTACGCGGCCTTCCGCGAGATCACCGCGAGCTTCTCCGCCGAGGAACGCCGGAGGTTGTTCCATGACAACGCCGCGCGTTATTACCGGCTGTCACCCGTCCCGGAACAAAATTTCCACCCCGAAGCGAGCCACACAGCCTTGTCCACTTGAACCGTGCGCCACCCGCCAGAACAAAAGGCAGCTATCTCACCATGCAAACCACAGACAAAGGAACAACGATGAAACTATTACAAGATCGAGTTGCAGTCATCTCGGGTGCAGCGACGCAAAAAGGGATCGGCCTGGCGACCGCGCAGCTTTTCGCTGAACACGGAGCCCGCGTCGCCCTCTTGGATCTAGAACGCCAGGAACCGCAACGCGTGGCCGCCACCATCGGTGATGCTCATCGCGGCTATGTGTGCGACGTGACGAAGAAAGATCAGTGCGAGACCGTGGCGCAACAGATCATCCAGGACTTTGGTGCCGTGGACGCTTTGGTCAACAACGCGGGTATTACGCAGCCCATCCGCATCATGGGTATCGAGCCGCAGAACTACGACGCCGTCCTCGATGTGAATCTGCGCGGCATGTTGTATCTCTCACAAGCTTTTATCCCGCACATGATCAGCCGCGGGCGTGGCTCGATCGCTTGCACCTCTTCTGTTTCGGCGATCACGGGCGGCGGATTTTTCGGCGGGCCGCATTACTCGGCAGCGAAGGCCGGAATGCTTGGCCTGACCAAGGACATGGCCCGCGAACTCGGTCCTAAGGGCATCCGCGTCAACGCGGTGGCCCCTGGCATGGTCGACACGGACATCCGGGGCAACCTGATGAGTCAAGAAATCTTCGACAAGATCTTAGGCACGATCCCGATGGGACGGATTGCCAGTCCGACGGAGATCGGCAATATCTTCCTGTTCCTGGCGTCGGATCTCTCCTCGTTCGTGACCGGCGCAACCATCGACGTGAACGGCGGCATGTTCATCCATTGAAGCTCCCGCTGAGCCGACGCTCCGGGGGCCGGCCGCGCTGATCGGCGACGAGTGTTTGCCGGGATCAGTAACCTCCCTCACACCTATGGACATCGAACCGCGGTTCGCCACACGCCTAAATTCCTTCAAAGGCCGACCCGAGCTTTGCTGGGGCTCGCCGGACTACCGGCCAACGGTGGCCGAGTTGATCGCTCGGGCTGGCACCGTGCGAGGGCTCCACGAACTGGAACTCAACTTCCCCGACCACCTCGAAGGCAACCGGCCGGAAGAGATCGCTGACCTTGCGCAGACGCACGGACTACAGATCAACGGCTTGGCAATGCGCTACTACAAGGACCCGGCATACAAGCTGGGTGCCTTCACCCACCCAGACGCCACCGTGCGCCGCCGCGCGGTAGACTTAACCCGGCAGGCGGTGGACGCCTTGCGCGCCATGGGCGGCAAGCTGTTGACGATCTGGCCAGGACAGGATGGTTGGGATTGCCCCTTCCAAGCAGACTACTCGACGTTGTGGCAGTGGGAGGTCGAAGCGATCCGCGAGGTGGCGGACCATGCGGCACCGGACGTGATGGTCAGCATCGAGTACAAACCTAACGAACCGCGCGCGTACAGCGTGCTCGGCTCGGTCGGCACTACCCTGTTAGCCTTGAGGGACGTGGACCGGCCGAACACCGGCGTGACTTTCGACTTCGCTCACGCGCTCTACGGCGGGGAGCACCCGGCGTTCGTCGCCGCCTTGATCCAGCGGGACAGCCGGCTCCTGGGTTTGCACCTCAACGACGGCTACGCGCGCCGAGATGACGGGTTGATGGTTGGCAGCGTCCACCTGAACCAGACTCTGGAAGTGCTCTGGAGCCTGCGACGCTCCGGCTATCGTGGCGTCATCTATTTCGATACTTTCCCTGACCTGATGAGCCAGGACCCGGTGCGCGAGTGCGAGAACAACATCGCCATCACGCGAGCTTTGCTCAAACGCGCTGCTCGGCTCGCCACTCGCACGGAGTTAGAAGAGGCCATCCGTCAGCAGGACGCCGTCTCCAGCCAGTGGGTCGTGCAGGAAGTGTTGTTCGTCGATCCCACGACATGAAGGCGAACGACAAAGGCTCGGCCGGCCATGTTGTGGTCGTCGGCAGCTTGCACTTGGACATCATGGTTCGGGCTCCGGCGCGCCCCGCCTTGGGTGAGACAATTACCGGAGACGCTTGGTGGATGAGCCCGGGCGGTAAGGGAGGCAACCAGGCGGTGGAAGCCGCGCGCTTCGGTGCTTCCGTCGAGATGGTCAGCCGCGTGGGGAACGACGATTTCGGCCGCCGCTTGCAAAGTCACCTCCGCGCGCACCGGGTAGGAACGGCGGGGGTAGCGATAGACCCCGAAGCCGAATCCGGGATGAGCGTAGCCATCGTGGAAGCGGCAGGAGATTACGGCGCCGTGATCGTCTCAGGGGCAAACCGGCGCATCGACGCAAGCGACTTGGCGCGTGCGCAGCCCGTGGTGGCAGCGGCTCGGTGGTTGGTGCTTCAGAACGAGATCGCTGCCGCGACGAACCTGCTCGCCGCCCGCCAAGCGCGAGACCACCAAGCGATGGTGCTTTGGAATGCTGCACCCGCTCGCCCGCTCGACTCCGAGCTGATACCGCTGATTGACCTGTTGGTCGTTAACGCCGTGGAAGCCGAACAATTGACGGGCGCCACGGTAAGTGGCTTGGAGGAGGCAAAGCACGCAGCCCATTGGCTCACGCAGGCGGGGTTCGCCGCCGTGATCGTCACGGCGGGTGGCAGCGGCTCGGTCGTCTTGGAAAGCGGCCAGTCCCCCCGGCGCGTTCCCGCTCACACGGTCAAGCTCGTGAGCACTCACGGCGCAGGCGACGCGTACATCGGCGCGCTCGTATCGCGCTTAGCCGCGGGCTATGGGCTCCAGGAGGCAGCCGGGTTCGCGAACGCAGCGGCAGCGCTGATCGTCAGCACTCCGGCTGCCGAGCGCGCGCGGATCGACACTGCCCTGGTCGAGCGGCTCGCTGGCGCCTGAATTTCGCACCCATAATCCATGGACAAAACAAGGCTGGAAGGGATGTTGCCCGATGACCGACGAACCACCGTTGATCTTGCTTGATCCTTACCCGCGCGGCCTCGACCTGATCTTCGACGCGGTCACCCGCCAGCGATTGGAGACCCTTGGCAGGGTCATCCACCACGAAGGCAGCCCCGCACCGGACGATTTCTTGGAGGAATATCTGCTGGAGGCGACTGTGCTCATCGGCCAGTCGGCGTTGCCGGGTGAACGCTTGGCGCGTGCACCCAAGCTAAAGGCGGTGTTCAACGTTGAAGGCAACTTCCTGCCGAACGTCGATTACCTAGAATGTCAACGACGGGGTGTTCAGGTGTTGAGCACGGCACCTGTCTTCGCGCGTCCGGTGGCAGAAATAGCGCTTGGCATGGCGATCAGTTGCGCGCGGCGGTTCCACGAAGCGGACGCCGCCATCCGCCAAGGCACGGAAACCATGTACGGAGAGGGACACAACCAAGACTCGTTCTTATTGAGTGGAAGAACGTTGGCGCTGGTTGGCTTTGGGAACGTGGGACGGGCGCTTCTGCCGATGCTACGGCCGTTTGGCGCACAGGTCTTGGCGCACGATCCCTGGATTCACCCGAGCGTGCTACGAGAACAGGGTTTACAGCCTGCTTCGCTGGAGGAATGTTTCGAGCGAGCCGCGGTCGTGTTTTTGCTAGCGGCCACGACTACCGAGAACGCCGGGCAGATCGACGCCCGGTACTTTGGGCGTATGCAGCGTGGCAGCGTCGTCGTGCTGGTGAGCCGGGCCGGCAGCGTGTGCTTCGACGATTTGCTGGACGCAGCAGCGAGCGGTCAGATCCGCGCGGCCATCGACGTGTGGCCTGATGAGCCGATCCCGCCAGACCACTGGGCGCGGCGCACGCCGAACACGTTGCTCTCCGCGCACCGTGCGGGGAATATCCCGGAGATTTGGCCACTGATGGGCGAACTGGTCGTGGACGATCTGGAGCAGATCCTGCGTGGTTTGCCGCCGCAGCGGTGTCAGCGCGCGGTGTGGGAGACGGTGTCCAAACTGCGTAGCAAACCGGTCGGGTGAACGAAGACGTTGATCTTTTTTCTGATGCAATTAAGTATCCCCAATCGCCAGTTCGGCGGCTACATCTTCGATTGTGACGGCACGCTGGCGGACACCATGCCCCTGCATTACCGCGCGTGGAAACGCGCCGTTGAAGAACTCGGCTCGCCGTTTACCGAAGAATTGTTCTACCGGCTAGGCGGCATCCCAACCGCGCAAATCTTCACGCTGTTGCGCGACGAACATGGGGTAAAAGTCGGCGACGTACGCGAAGCCACCGCGCGCAAGGAAGAATATTTTGTGGAGTTGATCCATGAGGTGAAGCCCATTGAGCCAGTGCTAGAAATTGCCCGGCGGCTGCATACCACTGTTCCCATGGCCGTGGCGTCGGGAGGAGAGCGGAAGTACGTGGAACTAACACTCGATGCTATTGGGATGCGGCAAATCTTCAACGCGGTAGTCTGCGCCGAGGATTACGAGCGCGGCAAACCGTTCCCCGACCCATTTTTGGAGGCGGCACGACAGTTGCAGGTGGCGGCGTCGGACTGTCTGGTGTTCGAAGATAGTCCACTCGGGGTGGAAGCGGCGCGGGCAGCCGGGATATGCTGTGTGTTCGTCCCATCCAAAAAATGACCGAGGTTGTGTGAAAACGCCTCTCGCTTGCTTGGTTCACGCTGGTAGAGCAAGGGCGGCGAAGTTTTCTCCGCCTCTGCCGATCAAAACGCCTCCGAGCGCGTGGAGCTTCGCCAAAAGAGTCCATGGACACCGTGCAAGCTGCCTTTTGGCACGTAAGAGCCGGCCAAAGGCCTCTACCAGCCCTTTGACTCCGACGATGTTGATGACCCGCAGCAGGTTGTAAGCAAGGGTGCTCAGGCTAAACTCCGCGCGCACCTGGCGCAGCCCCTTTGATCAGGAAGCGGCCCTGGTTCATGGCGTGCTTGATGGTGCCAAAGGGGTGTTCGACCGTGTTGCGCCTCGTTCTGGTCATCTGCGGGTTGGCCGCCAGCCGCGCGG
>CAXTOP010000082.1:0-11727 GCA_964245965.1 uncultured Chthoniobacterales bacterium | reverse complement strand
TGCTTCACCGGCTCAAGCCTGGCTGAAAAATTCACTTCTCACACACTTTCTCAGAGAACATGAGAAGTTCTGAACAGACATCTATTCTTCAATTAATGGCTTCACTCCGTAGAGAACCACGAGGCAAATCGCCGTTCTGGTACGCTTGCATCACGGTACCCGACAAAGGGCAGACGCAACGCAGCACCGGGATCAAAGCAAGCGAACGCACCCGCAGTGAGGCCATGGCAATTGCCGAGCGTTGGGAGCGGCAAGCCAAGCAACTGGCACCGGCACTTCATCTCAAGAATCGGGATGCCGTCCTGGAAACTTTTGTCACGGCCACCCAGAAAGCCGTGTCAGGAGAAATGACCGAGGCGACCGCGCGAGAAATGCTCGACCGCATCTTGGAATCCACCGGTCAGAATGCCGTCCTCACCGAGAGCGTGCGTGAGTTCGCGGAACGGTGGATGATCGCGCAGCAGGTTGGTTTGGCAGAAACCTCTCGGATCGCCTACCGGCATGCTATACGCCTTTTTGTCGAGCACCTCGGTGAGTTGGCCGATAAACCTATGCGGGCGGTGCTGCCGAGTCACATTGAAACATTCCGGGCATCGCGCATCGTTACGGGGCGGGCAGCCAAGACCGTGGACCGTGACCTCAAAGTGGTGCGTGCAATCTTCGGTGCCGCCGTAAGACAGGGACAACTGACCTTTGATCCCACGCAAACGGTTTCTCTCGTCTCGCGAAAACGAAAGTCGAAAGAACAGCAGGTCAGCCGCGAGATTTTTACATCGACCGAGCTGGATGCCATCCTCTCTGCCGCAAAAGGCGATTGGTTGACGGTGACGCTGTTTGGCCGCTACACCGGTGCCCACATGGGCGATTGCGTCCAAATGCGTTGGGAGAACGTGAATTTAGAGGATGAAGTAATTGCCTACGCCGATAGGAAAACCGGCAAAGACTACGTTATTCCTACCCACAGGCGATTACAGCAGCATCTGCTCACGCTGGCTGGGGATAAGAGGCCTGATCGTCCGCTCAGCTCATCGCTTGCCGGAAGAAAAACGGGCGGCATCAACGGGCTTTCCAAGCAGTTTCAGAATATCATGGATCAAGCGGGTGTCGACTCTATGCGCGTGAACACCAAATCGGTCCAAAAGGTCGAAGGCAAAAAAGCACGCACTTTCACCCGGCGTTCATTCCACAGCTTGCGCCACACGTACAACTCGGAGTTGGCGAACGCCGATGTTCCGCAGGAAGTCCGCCGCAAGCTCGTCGGCCACATGGACAACGAGATAAACGACATCTATACGCACTTGGAAAAGAGAGTGTTCCGGGCGGCAATCAACACGCTAACCTGATGCACCGCGACACAGATGAACCCGCCTTGCATCGGCAGGAATGGGACTTTCGTGCTTGTCCCAACGAGGAACGCGACACCTGTTTGCATTACGAGTATGCCCGAGAATTTGTGCGCGGGAGGCCCGATCTAGCCGCTCGGTTGGCTGAATACCCTCGCCCACAGCCCTACGGCCATCCTTTCGTGTTTGTCATGAGCAAAGAGGCCGACCAGGACGGCCTCCCATTACTCTGCGCTGATTTCCCCGAGAAGCCCTGGTTGAGCATTCCTCAGCAGCAACGGCATTTTTTGATGTCTTTGTGCAAACCACTGCCGGAGGAAAACCCGGAAGATCCCGATCTCTTGGTCCCGGACGATTTCGATGTCGCCCGGCTCCTAAAGTGGGATGCACAACGCGAGGAACTGTCGGCCAAATGGAACAGCGAAAACGCTGACCGGTTGCTTCGGATTCTTGAGGCTTACAGCACCGACAAAGCTTTCAAGGAAGAAGCCGTCGCGCGACCGAGTTTGTGCGATGGTCCAAAACGGTATTACGCCGTGGACAAAGACAAGTCGTACGCGCTCATCAAGCTCGACTGGAACTTCAGCAATCACCAGCTAAGGAAAGCATTTGATCGGTTGTTGGATCGCTGCCCCGAAGGAATTCCCGGGAAGAAGAACAAAAAGCTGTCCAAAGTAGGAAGAGGTCGTGCCGGGGATCGCCTGAATTGGCTCGGGGCCAAGCGACTCCACAGGCAATACAGAACCTACGATGCTGCCCAAAATGCGGTGGATGCGGCTCACGAGAGTGCCAAAGGCAAAGCGTCTTACACGGATGCGGAAGCGTTGCGGAAGGCCGCTGGGAAATCTGATCGATCCTTGGCCAGTTATGTAAGGGCTGGCCGCTTTCGCGCGTTCGATATTTTCGACCGGGTCGGATGATTAAAAATCTTCCGTGCCTTCCGTTGGCGATGCCGGGTGGCCAAAGTGCCGCAATGAAACCAGACGTGTCACCTCTCACTGGCGATGCCGCCGCGAAGGCGGAGTGGATTCGCCTGCCTCGTCCCGGAGCGCGCTGCCCGTACACCGGCCTATCGCGGAGCACCCTGACGGAGCTTTGCGTCCCACGCCGCGCCTATAACGGCGCGCCACCCGTCAAAAGCGTAGTCATCTGCAAACCTGGAGCCATTCGCGGCATCCGTTTAGTCAGCTATCCAAGTTTGATGAGCTACCTCGCCAGTTTGATCGACGCCCCCACAACCACCGCCAAACAAGGCAAAGTGAAAACGGCGCGGCAACAATGACCTAGTCACACAAAACTCCAACTGCTCGCTGCTGAACGCAGGAAGAGGGAGTGAACGTTACGCCCTTTGATGCTTGCTGTTGGATGGCAGGGTTGCGCCCATTGCCACAACGCGCACAGACACAGGTGATAGCAGTCGGAAGCGTTCCGAACGATTGTCACCGTTCAGGTCGTTGGCAACAAAGAGCCGAATACCACCTGCAAAATGCTTGTAGAGTCGCTGACGGCTGTTGCAAAATGAAGGTTTTTCCTGGAAAGTGTCAACGTTTTGCAGCTTTCTGTCATGCCCTCTAAGAATCAACTCTCGCAAGCCAACAAAGTGCTTTTGTTGGCGAAGCAACGTGGGGTGCTGCGATCTTCTGATCTGGATGCCGTGAAGCTACCAAGAGCAATTCTTGGCCGTTTGAGTCGGCTGGGCAAACTAAATAGAATTGGCCGAGGGCTTTACGTTCGGGAAGATGTGTCACCTACAGCGGATCACTCACTGGCTGAAGCTGCCCGAAGGATACCTGCTGGCGTAATCTGTCTGCTCTCTGCCCTCCGCTTCCACGGGCTGACCACCCAACTGCCCTCCGAGGTGTGGATGGCACTGGATAGCAGGGCACGTAGACCTGCGGAGAAGATGATGTCGTTGCGCATCGTGCGCTTCTCAGGGATGGCTCTGACTCAGGGGATAGAAGAGCATCTGATCGAAGGTGTATCTGCCAAGATTTATGGTGTGGCCAAGACGGTTGCGGACTGCTTCAAATACCGGAACAAGATCGGCCGGGACGTGGCCGTAGAGGCCTTGAGAGATTGTCTGCACCAGAAAAGGGCGTCGGTGGATGAAATCTGGCATCATGCCAAAATCTGTCGGGTGGCTAATGTGATGTTGCCGTACCTGGAGGCTTTGGCGTGAGGAAACTCGATTCTCCCAACGTGGTCGCTTCAGTGCGGCAGCGACTGCTGAATCTGCGCGCCAAGTACCCAGGCGATTTCAACGTGCTGCTCACCCGCTATGCGGCTGAGCGTTTGCTTTACCGTCTTTCGATCTCGCCGCACTCGCCACAATTCGTGCTCAAAGGCGCACTGCTTTTCGTCGTGTGGCTGCCGCAATGGCACCGCCCGACGCGTGACCTCGACCTGCTAGGATTTGGAGAGAACTCGGTGGAACGGCTGACAAATCTTTTCCGCGAGATTTGTCAGACCGAAGTCGCGGCGGACGGCTTGGAGTTTGATTCGGCCAGTTTGGAAGTCACCGAAATCCGCGAAGGTCAAGAATACGGTGGACGACGCGTGCGATTGCTTGCCTTGCTTGGCAACGCAAGAGTGCCGGTGCAAGTGGACGTAGGCTTCGGTGACAGCATCACGCCTGGACCGTGTGAAATCGATTACCCAACCCTGCTGCCAGATCTGCCCGCGCCAAAGCTGCGGGCCTATCCTCGGGAAACGGTGGTGGCTGAAAAGCTCGAAGCGATGGTGGCCCTGGGTTGGGCGAACAGCCGCATGAAGGATTTCTACGATTTGCTGACCCTTGCACGGCGGTTCGATTTTACCGGTCCGCTACTGCTGGCTGCGATCCAGGCAACCTTCCAGCGGCGGAAAACTGCGTTGCCCACTTCTCTGCCACCGGCGTTACGACCGGAAGAGTTCGGTCGAAATGCCGACAAGGCAACGCAGTGGCAGGCGTTCCTGCGACGCAATGCGTTGGACGAACCTTCGGGAGATTTCCTCCAAGTGGTGGAAGTGTTGCAACGGTTTTTAGCGTCGCCACTGGCAGCAGCGGCGGCTCTGGACGGGAATACCTTTTCTTTGAACTGGAGAGCGGGAGGATCGTGGCAGCAGGGATGCTCCGCAGGACATTCTTGATATTTCTCGCGACGGGTTGACCCGTTGCAGCGCACGAACGCCGAAGCCGCCGCTTTTCTGATCTGGTGGTTTGCCTTCTCTGCCGTGAGTCGGCAAGGTCTATTGTTCCATGCTGCTGACTCTTACCACCACGCACGCACCGGCCACGGAACTCGGTTACCTCCTGCACAAGAACCCGTCCAAGACGCAGGTGTTCGAGTTGCCCTTCGGCCGGGCGCAGGTCTTTTACCCAGAGGCGACGGCAGCGCGCTGCACGGCAGCGTTGCTTCTGGAGGTCGATCCCGTGGGACTCGTGCGCGGTCGTGGCCGGGCGGGGGAGGGTTTCGCGTTGCAACAGTACGTCAACGACCGGCCCTATACGGCGTCCTCGTACCTGAGCGTGGCTATCTCGCAGGTGTACGGCTCGGCTTTGAACGGACGCTGTAAGGACCGGCCGCAGTTGGCGGAGGCGGCGATCCCGTTGGAGGCGCGGCTCTCGGTGGTTCCCTGCCGACCGGGCGAGGCGTTCCTGCGCGGCTTGTTCGAGCCGCTGGGCTACGAGGTGGAAACCGAGCGTCATCCGCTGGACACCCGTTTTCCCGATTGGGGTGAAGGGTTCTACTTCACGCTGACCTTGCGCAAGACCACCCGTTTGTGTGACCTGCTGCGCCACCTCTACGTGCTCGTGCCGGTGCTGGACAACGACAAGCACTACTGGATCGGTGATGACGAGGTGGACAAACTCGTGCGCCAGGGCGAAGGCTGGCTCTCGGATCATCCACAACGCGAAAGCATCGTGCGCCGTTACCTCAAGCACCGGCCCACGCTCGCGCGTGAAGCGTTGGGCCGTCTGCTGGCCGTCGAAGAGGAGGCAGATGCCGCCGATGATCCCGAAACAGTGCGCGAGCGGCGCGACCGCGAAGAGGCGGCGGTGGAAAAGCCGCTGAGTCTCAACGAGCAACGTCTGGCCGCCGTTCTGGCGGTGCTCCGCGCCAGCGGGGCGGCCAGCGTGCTGGATCTCGGATGCGGCGAGGGGCGGTTGCTGACTTTGTTACAGGCCGAGCGGGCTTTCACGCGCATTCTGGGCATGGATGTTTCCCCGGCGACGCTCCAGGTCACCGCACGGCGGCTGCACTACGACCGCTTCACGGAAGTACAACGCGAGCGGCTGCGCCTCGTGCAGGGCTCGCTGCTGTACCGCGACGCACGGCTGGAGGGCTTCGACGTGGCGGCCCTGGTGGAGGTCATAGAACACTTGGACCCGCCCCGGCTGCGTGCGGCGGAGCGGGTGGTATTCGAGTTTGCGCGCCCGAAGACGGTGGTCGTCACCACGCCCAACCGTGACTACAACCCGAAGTGGGAAAGCCTGCCTGCCGGCAAGTTCCGGCACCGGGATCACCGCTTCGAGTGGAGCCGCGCAGAGTTTCAAGCCTGGGCTGGCAGCATCGCGGAAGACTTCGGCTACACCGCCCGCTTTCTGCCGGTCGGTCCGGAGGACGCCACGCTCGGCGCACCCACGCAGATGGGGATTTTCAACCGCGAGGACTGATCTGGATGGAGCTTGTTCTCTACATCGGCATTCCAGCGACCGGGAAGAGCACCTTCTGCCGCGAGCGATTCTACGACACGCATCTGCGCATCAATTTGGACATGCTGCGCACCCGGTATCGGGAGCGTTTGCTGGTAGCCGCCTGCATCGAGGCAAAACAGCGTTTCGTCGTGGACAACAACAACGTCACCCACGCCGAGCGCGCCGCTTATATCACCTCCGCTAAAGCCGCCTACTTTACCGTGACAGGGTACTTCTTTCGCTCGCGGGTGGCCGAGGCGTTGGAGCGGAACCGGCTCCGCACGGAGCCGGCCCGAATACCCGACAAAGCCGTGCTGGGCATGAACGGGCGGTTGGAATTGCCCGCCACGGCGGAGGGATTCGACCGGCTCTATTTCGTGCGTCTGCTCGACACCGGCGGGTTTGCCGTGGAAGACTGGCAACTCCCTTCGATATGACCTTCGACGACCTGGATGCCAAGATGCGCCGCTACGAAACGGCGCACGATCACTGCGTGCTGCCCGGCCTCTTCATGGTAGCGAGGCTGGACGGACGCAGCTTTACGCGCCTGACGAAGGAGACCCACCGCTTCGAGGCTCCCTTTGATGAAAGGGTCCGCAGTCTGATGACTGGCACGGTGGAGCACCTGATGAACTGCGGCTTTCGGGTGGTCTACGGGTACACACAGAGCGACGAAATCTCGCTACTCTTCCACCGCGACGAAGAGTTGTTTGATCGCAAGCTGCGCAAATACGACAGCGTGCTGGCAGGCGAAGCTAGCGGCAAGTTCTCGGTACTACTGGGTGCGCCGGCTTGTTTTGACTGCCGGGTTTCCCAGTTACCCACGCCGGAGTTGGTGGTGGACTACTTCGTCTGGCGGGCCGAAGACGCACACCGAAACGCGCTGAACGCCCATTGCTACTGGCTGCTGCGGCGCGAGGACCTGACGGCACGGGAATCAACAGACCGACTACTCGGTCTGTCAGTTTCGGACAAGAACGAATTGCTCTTCCAAAGCGGCATCAACTTCAACGACCTGCCGACGTGGCAAAAGCGCGGCGTGGGCGTGTACTGGCAGACGTACGAGAAAGCAGCGTTCAACCCCAAGCTCAACCAACCGGTAAGCGCGTGGCGGCGTCGGCTCTTTGTCGATCTGGAACTGCCGTTCAGAGAGCGATACGGTGGATTTGTGATGGAACGGTTGGCCGGGTAGAACACGCTTGTATGCAACTCACGATCCCCGAACTTGCGTTGGTTGTACTCGTCGGCCCCAGCGGCGCGGGCAAAAGCTCCTTTGCGCGCAAGCATTTCCTGCCCACCGAGACACTTTCTTCCGACGAGTGCCGCGGGTTGGTCAGCGACGACGAGAACAATCAGGCCGCCACCACCGATGCCTTCGAGGTGCTGCACTTCATCGCGTCCAAGCGGCTGGCCGCCGGGCGGCTGACCGTCGTGGACGCCACCAACGTGCAGCCCGAGGCGCGGCGTCCGCTGGTGGCACTGGCGCGGCAGTTCCACTGCCTGCCGGTCGCCATCGTCTTCGATCTGCCGGAGAAGGTGTGTCACGAGCGGAATAAAGACCGGCCCGAGCGCAGCTTCGGCCCGCACGTCGTCCGCCAGCAAAGCTCGCAGCTTCACCGGTCCTTGCGCGGCTTGGGCAAGGAAGGCTTCCGGCACGTCTTCACTCTTTCCAGCGTGGAGGAAGTGGATGCCGCCACGATCACGCGCCAGCCGTTGTGGAACAACCGCCGGGACGAGCACGGACCGTTCGACATCATTGGCGATGTCCACGGCTGCTTCAGCGAGTTGTGCGAGTTGCTGCAAAAACTTGGCTACGAATTTGTACGAGACTCGTCGGGCGAGCACGTTATCAAAGTCCTCCCGCCGGCTGGCCGCAAGGCGGTGCTCCTGGGTGACCTCGTGGATCGTGGACCGAAGATCCCGCTGGTGGTCGATCTGGTGCGCGGCATGGTGCAGATGGGCGACGCGTTGTGCGTGCCGGGCAACCACGACGTTAAGTTCATGCGCGCGGTCTGGGGCAAGAAGGTGCAAGTCAACCATGGGTTGGCCGACTCCCTGGAACAATTCGCCGCCTACGAAAAAGCTGACCCGAACCATCGTCAGGCCAGCCGCGACGCCGCCGACTGGATCGACAAGCTCGTCAGCCACTACGTGCTGGACGACGGCAAGCTGGTCGTGGCTCACGCCGGCCTGAAGGAGTCCATGCAGGGGCGTGGCTCCGGGGCGGTGCGCGAGTTCGCCATGTACGGCGAGACCACGGGCGAGACCGACGAGTTCGGCCTGCCCGTGCGCTACAACTGGGCCGCCGAGTACCGGGGACGTGCCACGGTCGTTTACGGCCACACGCCCATCCCGCAGCCCGAGTGGCTCAACCGCACGATCAACCTCGATACCGGCTGCGTTTTCGGCGGCGCGCTGACGGCCTTGCGCTACCCCGAGATGGAACTGGTCAGCGTACCTTCCGGCGCTACCTACTGCCAGCCCGCGAAGCCGTTCTTGCCGCCGGAGGAGGCCGCGCCGGCGTTGAGCGCGCAGCAAGCCAACGACGATGTCCTCGACCTGGAGGATGTACTCGGCAAGCGCATCGTCTCGACCCGGCTGCGGGGCAACGTCACCGTGCGCGAGGAGAATGCCACGGCGGCCTTGGAGATCATGAGCCGGTTTGCGGTCGATCCCAAATGGCTCATCTACCTGCCGCCGACGATGTCGCCCTGCGAGACGAGCCAAGCCGAGGGGCTGTTGGAACATCCCGCCGAGGCGTTTGCGTACTACCGCGACCGGGGCGTGCCGCGTGTGGTGTGCCAGGAAAAGCATATGGGTTCGCGTGCGGTGGTGATCGTCTGCCGTAGTGCGGAAGCGGCACGACGGCGTTTTGGCGTGGACGAAGCGACTGCGGATCTGGGCACGATCTACACGCGCACGGGCCGCCGCTTCTTCACCGACGCGCACACGGAACAGGAAAGCGGCCTCTTGGGTCGTTTGAGCGAAGCCATCACAGCCGCTGGTGTGTGGGAGGAACTCGGCACGGACTGGTTGTGCCTGGACTGCGAGTTGATGCCGTGGTCGGCCAAGGCGCAGGTGTTGTTGGAGACTCAGTACGCGCCGGTGGGTTCGGCGGCGAGCGCAGGTCTGGCTGCTACCGTCAGCACGTTGGAACAGGCGGTGTCCAATGGTGTGGACGTGGCGGCTCTGCTGGCCGCCGCACGCGAACGCCTGGATGCAGCCAGCCGCTACGTGGCGGCCTATCGCACCTACTGCTGGCCCGTGCATGGAGTGGACGATCTGAAGCTGGCTCCTTTTCACCTGCTGGCCACGGAAGGAAAGACCTACTTCGCCAGAGACCACGCGTGGCACATGGAACTCCTGGCCCGCCTTTGCGCCCACGATCCGGTCCTGCTCGCCACGACAAACCGCACGGTCGAACTCACGGACGCCGGGAGCATAACCGCCGCGACCGCTTGGTGGGAGGAACTCACCGCGCGGGGCGGGGAGGGGATGGTGGTGAAACCGCTGGACTTCATCGCCAAGGGTACCCAGCGCGGCGACCTGCTCCAACCGGCGGTCAAGTGCCGGGGGAAGGAATACTTGCGTATCATCTACGGCCCGGAATATGACCGGCCGGAAAACCTGTCGCGGCTGCGCTCGCGGGGGTTGTCGGGCAAGCGTTCGCTGGCGTTGCGCGAATTTGCGTTGGGCGTGGAAGGACTCGAACGCTTTGCGACCCGGCGCGAGCCGCTGCGGCGCGTGCACGAGTGCGTCTTCGGCGTCCTGGCACTGGAGAGTGAACCGGTCGATCCTCGCCTTTGACACTTCGCGAGCTGATGGAAAGACCATCGCTCGGCTCTACCCGGCCGAACCGTGTGCAAATCGTCCGAAGGAGCCTGCACCGTTGAGTGGATACCTGAAACGCACCACGAGCTTGTCCCACCAAATCTTGAGCAGTGACGGCTTGGTGACGGCGAAAATTTGCGGGTTCCACTGCTCGGCCAACACCTGCCTTGAGATCGCCAGTCCGCCTGCCTGCCATGCCAGGAGGATGGTGCGGAGATCGCTTTGCAAATCTGGCTTCGCTTGTACGACAACCACCCGCTCGATCCCATGCCCCTTGAGGAACGTCGCCGTCGGCACATCCGATGGCCGGATGACTGACCGGTTGTCGAACCATCCGACGCTGGGCAAGAGCGCAGGGCGATGCCTGTCTGCATCCAGCAAGAACGCTGGCGGAGCCGATGGTAAAAGGATAAGACCCTTCAGGATGTTTGTCTCTCTTTCGAGGGCGCGCATGATCGGCACGACTTCAATGGCCGACCGAACACCCGCCGCAGTAGCTAAAGGTTCCTGGTCACTGGATGTGGTCGCCCGCAAACCAGTCGTGTCGGTGGGAGATGGGCAGGCGTTGTAAAGTGGGATCGGCCGGTAGCCGGACCGGGCGGCGGAAACACCAAACCCCACGCTTCTGGCACCAGGCAAGTCAACAATCAGTGCCGCTTCTTTGATAAGCGGTATCTGCCACGATTCACCAGTAGACGGAGGGGTGTCGGGAATTTCTTCTGGCATGAAGGCAAAAAGAACGGCCTTTGTCCAAGGGCTCCACGGCGATCCCTCGGGTGCCCAGATGGTCAATGCTTCTTCGCGGTTCATCTCGGCTACTCATCTGGCGTTACGAACATGGGTGCTTCCAAGGCGTGCGCGTCTGTCACCTGTGTGGTCGATAGTCTGATATACGCGCCGGCTGCCCGGCTGCCAATCACGAAGACACCCACGCAAGGCTTTACCGGCCCTCGGACGGATTCCAAAGTGACGGTCTCGAACCGACGTTGCGCAACCCAGCCGGCAGGATTCCGCCGCGCTTTTCTCAGATGACGGTTCCAGATATGTGCCGGAAGCTCTGCTCCGAGGTAGACCTCATCTCCCGTGTTCGAGTAGGCAGCTTTGAGGACCCACTCTTCACGCTCTGCTTCGTCCACTTGCGCTGGCTCCCGGCATTCTGGAAAAAGCTCCCGCAACGTCGTGCAAGTTGTCTTAACGGCTCCGAAGCTCAGTGGCAGGCGTTTGCTTTCGGAGACTACGCACTCCAATGGATTTGACACGCGGGTGACACCCTGCCTTCTAAACAGATCTTGCCAGCCCGAGTGGCTGGGCAACTGGGCGAGCCATTCCGCCTGGAAAAAGCGAACGACGAAGTTCAGTCGGACCGCTGGCCCTTCGGAAAGGTAAGCGCAGCCGTCCCGCCACCGCAGTGCTGCCGGGCTGTGGACCAGATGCGGGGTAAAACCCCGCTGCCTGAACTCGCGGCTCAAAGCCAGGATCACTTGGTGGTCTTCCAAGTGTCCGGGGGCACACAATAGGGCAACGTGACCCAACGCGACCTCGGCTTCCACCGCCTTGCCCCATGCTGTCAGAGGACATGCCGGCATCACCGCATTTCCCTGGTATGATTTGAAGAGTACGGACAGTGCATTCGCCTCGCCAAACCCTCCCGGCACATCCGTGTTGACCTCAGAGAGGAGCCAACCGTTGAGGGTGGGGTGGAAATCAAAGCGCAACGTGCGCAAGCTAGTCGCGCATACGCCGGGCACCAGCAGTCTTCCCAGGGCGCGTGGAACACCGATGCGGCTTTGTAAATCTGGCTCTTCGCTGTTTTGAGTGGGTAGAGCAAGAGCGAGGTTGACCTGTGGTGGTGAGAAGAAGGTAGCATCCGGGGAT
>CAXTOP010000081.1:0-12155 GCA_964245965.1 uncultured Chthoniobacterales bacterium | reverse complement strand
TAGAGTCCCAGATTGTGATTCTGGTTGTTGCGGGTTCGAATCCCGTCGATCACCCACTTCGCTCGCAGCCTCTCTCTTCTCGGAGAGCGTGTAGACAGACGCCTTCTCCTCCTCTTGCTGTCATCCTGGGACGACGATTTATACACGCGCTCAGGCATCTTCGGTGAAGACGATCCGCGCCGGCCCGCTGCACCGGTGGACGCTCGTTTCCGTTTTGCCTACCCTACAGACACGCAAATAGAAACGAAGCTTCCGCCTCGCCGCTTCGGGTAGCCGCCCGGGCGCGGAGCTGCTGGCGCTCGAACTCTGGAAAACACTCCCGTCGGTATGGACGACCGCGGGAGATTCAAACCCCCACCCAGGCGTGCGCCGCCCCGTGGAACACATGAACAGGGTCGAGCAGCACCAAGAGAGTATTTACGTCCAGTTGTATCCCTTCTGCTATTCTTCGTAGGCTTCGGGTTCTTTGTCTGGAGCGAGGGGATTGCTCATAAAATCTATGCTTCATAAATGCTGCTCTTGAAAGCTGTTGAGCTAAACAGCCAGCCTGTGGATTACCAGCCGTGTCATCGCACGCCAGGACGGAGTTGCGGCGTGGCCGTTGGCCTGGCGGAGGGCTGGTGGGTTGCCCTCACCCGGCGGCGGACCGTCGGCCGGGAAGCCGAACGTCTGTTGGGTGTGCGCAAGTCGGAGTCATCGGACAGGAACGGTTCCCGCTGGTTGCGCGGTCCGGCCCCGGTGGTGAACGCCGGTGAACGGGAAAGGGTGGACTGACCCGTCGGCAAGCCTTGAAGGCCCGTGGCCCCGGCGGGAGCCGCCGTCCGCCCGGCCGTCGCCATACCACCCGTGTGTCCGCCCAAGCTGGCATGGCCGCCGCTCGCACTCGCACCGCTTCCACCACCATGGCTGCCACCCGCGCCGCCGCCATGGCTACCACCCGCGCTGCCTCCTCCGCCGTGACTGCCTCCACCGCCTGCGCCGCCACCTGCACTACCACCGCCTGCGCCGCCATTACTACCTCCACCCGCCCCGCCGCCTGCACTACCACCGCCCGCGCCACTGCCACCTGCGCCACCAGCACCGGCACCAGAAGCCAACGGGAGCACCGCCAGGGAGAGCATCCCCGCTGCGGCCATCACGGACATCAAAATTTTGGGAGTTTTCATCGGTTTGCTTTGACTATGTAACGGCTCGCGCAGGCGGGGCAGATGCCTCCGGCGCACACCTGTTTCCGTGGGTGGCCTTTTTCCCTCCCGCGGGCCTAAAAATTCACCGCTTCTAACCCCTCCAGGATGGACGCCGCAGCCGGTGAACTGTCTTATTGTGATGTAGCCTACAAACGCACCGAAGACGACATACTTGATCGTGTCATCAACATGAGCTCGTGAGACACAACGATGGTGCCATGATGGATGTTCTGTCTGGAGCGAGAACTCCCCTGATAGGGCTGTCACCACCGGCGGCGAAAGGGTGGTTTTCGGGCAGAGCTGTCCCGGCAGCGTGAGATGCTTTTTTGCTGCCATCTCCAGGCTCCATTTCGGGAACGGGAAGGGACGCGGGGAACCCGGCTTCGCGCCGCGGCCCGCGGCACCGAAGGACGCTCGTTTCCACTTTGCCCACCCTACGGATGCGGAAATGGAAACGAGCAGCGAGCAACGCCGTCGTTCCGGGCAGGCGGGCGGAGGGGAATACTTGCATTAAGTGCACAACTTGACCCCTTCCAAACGGGAGAGGAGAGGGGGTAAATTCGGAGTGTTCCATGAGCACTCCCACTTCTCCATCCCCCGCCGCCCTTCCCATCATCGAACGTGCCCGGCGCTACCTGGCCAGCCTGCCACGGGCTGTCGCGGGTGAACACGGGCACGACGCCACCTTCCGCGCCGCCTGCGTCCTGACGCACGGCTTCGCCCTGGAGGAAGCCGCCGCCTACGCGCTCCTCGCGGAATGGAACACTCACTGCCGCCCCCCGTGGACCCCGGTCCAACTTGCCCACAAGATCCGCAGTGCCCGCCAGGCCGCCTCCGCTCGCCCGCACGGCCATCTGTTAGATGAACCATTGGCCGCTGCTCCCGCCGCCTTCCCCGCCGCCCCCCGGTGGCCGGAACCCGAGCCCGCGCGGACGGCGCGTGTCATCCGCGAGGGCCCGGGCGCCCTGGAACTCTGGAAGAAGTCTCCCACCCTGCTCGACGTGGACGACGGGAGCAACTGCGAGGAAATCGTCGGCGCCCTGTTCACCACCCCCGCCGAGCCCGACCCGCTGTTGTGCGCCGGCCGCAGCAGCCGGGAGTTCGCCACCCGGCCGCTTTCCCGCTGGCTGGAAAGCGGGACACTCCCGGATCACTCGCTCATCGTGCCCTCGCCCATGTCGGCCCCCATTGGGCTAACCAAGGATGGCCGTCCGAGCGAACACACCCTGGATAACACCGGCCCGCGCCGCCACCTGGTCGTCGAGTTCGACACCGGCAGCGCGGACGACCACGCCGCGCGCTTGTGGCACCTCGGCGGGTTCGCGCCCCTGGTCCTGGTGGTCCACTCCGGGGGCAAAAGCCTGCACGGGTGGTTCGCGTGCGGGGACAGCACGGAGGAAGCACGGCGGCGCTTCTTCGTCCTGGCCGTCGGCCTCGGGGCGGACAAGGCCACCTGGACCCGCAGCCAGTTCGTGCGCCTGCCCGGCGGCCGGCGCACGCCGGGCGGCTGCCGCCAGAGTGTTTTCTACTACGCCGCCCGACGCATCGAACAGCTCAACCACACCCACTGAAACGCTCCTTCCTTTTTCCTTCCACCTGACGACAAATCCATGCAAGAAAATCCCTACGCTCCCGCTCCCCGCCCGGTGCTCGGCTTCGACGCCGTGCCCGACCTCCTCGCCACCCAGGCCGCCGCGTCGGCCACCGGCCCGTCCGTGGACCACGGACGACTCGCTCCCGCCGCGCGCCTACGCCTGGGCATCCGCCCATGCACCACCCTGGCCGGGCTGGGCATCACCCGGCGCAATCCCGTGCTGGGCGACTGGTTCATGGAGGGCGACCTCGGCTTCGTCTTCGCCCCGCGGGGCCTGGGCAAGACGTGGCTATCCCTGGCGCTGGCCTGCGCCATCGCCGCCGGCGAGGCCTGCGGCCCGTGGCAGGCGGCCCCTTCTCCCCGCCGCGTGCTCTACGTGGACGGCGAGATGCCCTGCGAATCCCTCGCGGCGCGCATCGCGGGCATGGGCGGCACGGCCGCCCTGAGCGTGCTCAACCACGAGGCGCTCTTCCACCAGGGCGGCGGCGTGCTCAACTTTGCCGATCCCGCCACCCAGGATGCGCTGACGAGCCTGATGCTCGCCGACGGCGTGGAAGTGGTCTTCCTGGATAACCTGAGCTGCCTGTTCTCCGGGGTCAGCGAGAACGACGCCGACGCCTGGGAAAGCGTGTTGCGCTGGCTGTTGGAACTGCGCCGCCACCGCATCGCCGTGGTGGTCATCCACCACTCGGGCCGCAACAAGGAAATGCGCGGCACCAGCCGGCGCGAGGACGCCGCCTTCTGGGTCATCCGCCTGGAGCCCGCCGGGGCCGAGGGACGGGACGGCGCGCGCTTCATCTCGCGCTTCACCAAGGACCGCAACTCGCGCCTCGAACAGCCCGCCACCGAGTGGAATTTCCTCACCGGCGCGGACGGCCGCGTGGCCACGCACACCCAGCCCGCCGAAAGCCTGGACGTGTTCCGCCAGTGGATCGCCGACGGGTTGACCGGCGCGGAGGACATCGCGCAGGAGATGGGCGTCAGCAAAGGCACCGTCGCCAAGCTGGCCAAACGCGCCATGGAAGCGGGCTGGCTGCGCAAGGAAGGCCGCGAGTACGCGCTCGCCGATTGAGGGCGGACGATGCTTTCGCCACTGGCTTCGTTTCCATTTCCGCTTCCGTAGGGTGGGCAAAGTGGAAACGAGGCGTTTACAGCCACCATCGGGAGGGACACGCTCCGTCGTGTCCGTTGGTGGAGCCGCCAACCCGGCCCGGACACGACGGAGCGTGTCCCTCCCGGCTGTCCCGGACACGACGGAGCGTGTCCCTCCCGGCTGTCCCGGACACGACGGAGCGTTGTCCCTCCCAGCAGGACGGCTAAACAGGTCTGCGGCTCGTAGTAGTAGGAGCTATGGTCACCTACATCATCAAGGTCACGGAAGTGCGGGGCAGGGGCGTCATGATCGACGTGAAGCCCAACGAGGCGGATGCGACCGCGAAGGAAAAGGCAACGGCCGAGATCATCGACCACCTCATGCAGCCGATCTTCGAGCTGCTGGCCTCCCCGGGCGGGCAGCCAAAGACCATCGGAGACAAAGACCTGGAGACGACCCGCTCCGTGGTCGAGAAGAAAGCCAAACGCTTCCTGTCCTGAAGGGTTTGAACGTTGTTCCCTGATCCTTGGTCATTGTAAGCCATGCACCTGCGCAAAACCCGCTCCTGGAGCCTGCCTGATTCCGCGGTCACCCCCGAAACGCACTACCTGGGCCGCCGCGAGTTCCTGCGTACCGCCGGGCTGGGTGCAATCGGCACGGCCTTGCTGCCGGCCATCCAGGCTCACGCGGCCACGGCCGGGTTCCCCGACAAACTCAACCCGGCGTACAAGCTCGACGGCAAGACCACGTCGCTCGATTCGGTGACGAGCTACAACAATTTCTACGAGTGGGGTCTGGGCAAGGAAGACCCCAAGGGCGAGGCCAACCAGGGCTGGAAAACCGAGCCGTGGACGCTGACCATCGGCGGGCTGTGCAACAAGCCGGCGGCTTTCGAGGTCAACGAGTTGGTCAAGGCGATGGGTTCCATCGAACAGCGCAATTACCGGCACCGGTGCGTCGAGGCGTGGTCGATGGTCGTGCCCTGGGATGGGTTTGCCCTGTCGAAGCTCGTCGCGCTGGCGGACCCGAAGCCGGAAGCGAAGTTCGTGCAATTTACCTCTTTCCTGGACCCGAAGACGTGCCCGGCGCAGCGGGATGCGAGTTCCTTCGACTGGCCGTACACCGAAGGGCTCACCATCGCCGAGGCCAACAACGAGTTGTCCTTTCTTGCCACGGGTTTGTACGGCAAGCCGCTGCCCAACCAGAACGGCGCGCCGATCCGTCTGGTCGTGCCGTGGAAGTACGGCTTCAAGGGGGCCAAATCCCTCGTGCGAATCGACTTCGTGGCGGATCAGCCCAAGACGTTGTGGAACACGATGGCACCGGGTGAATACGGCTTCTACGCCAACGTGAACCCGGAAGTGGATCACCCGCGCTGGAGCCAGGGCAGCGAGCGGGTCATCGGCGGCGGGTTTTTCTCAGGCAAGCAAAAGACGCTCAAGTTCAACGGCTACGGCAAGGAAGTGGCCGCGCTTTACTCAGGGCTGGACCTGCGCAAAAACTACTAGATGGCGAAGCTCCTGGCCAACAAATGGTTCGTGCTGGCGGTGCTGGTGGGGATCGGGCTGTGGTTTCTGGTGGTGCCAGCTTTCACCACGGATGGGTTGGGAGCCAACCCGGTGGAAAAGCTGCTGCACCGGACCGGTGAGATCGCCGTCTGGACGCTGGGCTTCGTGCTGATGCTCTCGCCGCTGCGCACCTTGCTGCCGCGCAGCCAGATCGTCGCGGCGTTAAACCGGCACCGGCGATCCATCGGGGTGTCGGCGGGGGTGTACGCGGTGCTGCACCTGGCCTGCCATTGTTTGTACGAGCGGTATTTGGAGGACATCCTGGAGAGTTTCACGAAGCCGTTCATCTGGTTCGGGTCGGCGGGATTGATCATCCTGCTCGTGCTGGCGGCGACGAGCAACAGTTTCTCGATGCGCGCGATGGGCGGGAAGAACTGGAAGCGGCTGCACCGGCTGGCCTATTTCGCGGTGTCGCTGGCGCTGTATCACCAGGCGATCGCGGGCAAGGGGCATTGGTACATTGCGAAATATTTGTTCTTCCTGCTGGTGGTGCTGGAAGGAGCGAGGCTGATCAAAGTGGCAATGGCGAGGAAGCCGGTTGTTGCCGGCGCGGTGAGGGCGGGGACGGCGGGGTAATTTGTGGCTTCTTCCTCGTTTCCAAGTTGTACTTGGGAACGGGGAGAAGGCCCGCCGCGCAGCGGCCCCAAACAAGGTAGGGACTCGCTCTCCGAGCGATCCGTGGTTTCGCTTGGTCCGGCCTTTGGTGGCAGCCTTGTCTCCTGCTGGACATTGAAAAGCCGGATCGCTCGGAGAGCAAGTCCCTACCTTGTTTGGGGCCGCTGCGCGGCGAGTTAATAGCCTACTGCAACTATTGTTGCTTCATCATCTCGTCGATCATCGGTCGAATGGCGTTATACCACAAGACATACCCTTTCGGGGTCGGGTGCAGCCCGTCAGCCATCACGTCCTTGGGGATCTCCCCGTCGGCGTTGAGAAACGCACGGCCGATGTCCAGATAACGGGTCTTATCCCCGTCGTCGAGCCTGGCGATGTCGGCGTTGATCTCCTTGATCCGCTGCCGGTACGGGCTGCTGAACTTATCGCGCGGAAGTACGCCCAGGAGCAGTACCCTGGTCTGCGGCAGCTTCCCGTGGATGGTTTCCACGATCTGGCGCACCCCGGCGGCGGTCCACTCGGCATGTTCCTCCTCGCCTTGGCCGATGTTGTTCGTGCCAATCAAGAGAACGGTGACCCAGGGATGAATCCCGTCCAGTTCGCCGTGGGTGATGCGCCAGAGCATATCCTCGGTCCGCTCACCGCTGACCCCGAAGTTCGCCGGGTTGTACGGCGCGAATCTTTCCCAGGTCCACTCGCCCCGCCGGCTCCAGTAATCCGTGATCGAATCTCCCAGGAACAACAGGTCCACTGGTCCCTCCTTGATGCGTTCCATGAACTCCACGTGCCGGTCGGGGTTGCGGTTGACCGGCGTCACGGCGCTTTCCGCCGTGCGGGCCGGCGCAGCCGGCAGCAAACCGGCGGTGGAGAGAGTCAGCACCGGGACCAGTGACAACGCGGAAAAAGAAAGGAAGCGGCGGATCATCATGGCTCGGCGGAAGATGGGAAACGGCAGCCAGTTTAACACCGCTCACCCGCCGATCAATCGGCGGCGCGGGGTTGACGGAGCGGACGCGGTTCGAGTATAGGCGAGCGATCACCACGGCCATGGAATCCGTTTGCCCCCGCAGCTCCGCCCGACCCCGCAAGGCCGACGGCTGCTTTCGCGTCCTGCACACCGCCGACTGGCATCTGGGCAAGACCCTCTGCGACCACGACCGCGCCCCGGAACACGGCGCTTTCCTGGACTTCCTGCTGCGCACCATCGAGGAGGAGAAAGTGGATGCCCTCGTCGTCGCGGGCGACGTGTTCGATTCGGCCAATCCCCCTCAGGCTGCCGAACGGTTGTACTTCGACTTCATCGCCCGGTTGCACGCCCTCGGGCACTGCACGGTCGTCATCACCGCCGGCAACCACGATTCGCCGACCCACCTGGAAGCGCCCAGGCAGATCCTGCGGGCGCTCAACGTCCACGTCGCCGGCGTCCATGACTCGGAAGACCACGGCAAGGCGTTGATCCCGCTGCCCTCGGCGGCGGCTCCGCAGGTGGTCGTCGCCGCCGTGCCGTTTCTGCGCGACCGCGACTTGCGGACCGGCATCCTGGGCCAGAGCGCCGACGAGATCCAGCAGGACCTGCACCGCGGCTTGCACGCCTGCTACACCGCCGTGGCCGTGGCGGCGGCGCACTGGCGCGAACGCGGCGTGCCGGTGCTGGCCACGGGCCACCTGACGATGCTCGGCGGCGCGGTTTCCAGCAGCGAGCGGGCCATCCACATCGGCGGGTTAGGCACGATCGGGCCGGACCTTTTCGACGAGAGCTTTTGCTACGGCGCGTTGGGGCATTTGCACCGCCCTCAGGCGGTCGGCGGCCAGGAACGGCTGCGCTACTCGGGGTCGCCCGTCGCGTTGAGCTTCGGCGAGGCCGCGGACCACAAGGAAATCCGCCTGCTCGATTTCCACGGCGGCGCGTTGGTGGAGAATGCCCGCGTGAGTCTCACCGCGCCGCGCCAGCTTGCCCGGCTGCGGGTTCCGCGCGCCGACCTGGAAAGCTGCCTGCTGGCGTTTCAACCCGCGCCCGGGCCGCTCCCGCCGTGGCTGGAGATCGTCGTCGAGAACCCGCTGACGGGTGAGGACCTGTACGCCGTGGTGCAAGCCGTGGCCAGGGACCATCCGTGCCGCGTCCTGAGCGTCACGCCCGCGGAGGCGGGCGGCAGCATCGGGCTGACCCTGGACAGCGAGGCGGCCGAGCGGGAAGCCGAGGACTTGTTGGCCGATCCGAAGAACGTCTTCGCCCGCCGGCTGGACCAGGAGACCGACCTGGCACCCGCCGACCGCGATGCCCTGGAGACCGCCTTCGGCGAACTGTACGGGATGGTGCTCGGCGACGTATGAAAATCCTCAAGGTTTCGCTGGAGAACCTGAATTCCCTGCGGGGCAGGTACGACATCGACCTGGAAAACGGGCCGCTGGCGCGCGCGGGGATTTTTGCGATCACCGGACCGACCGGGGCGGGCAAATCGACCATCCTGGACGCCATCACTCTGGCGCTCTACGGCCGCGCGGCGCGTTACGCCAAGGGGCCCGACGACATGATGAGCCGGCACACCGGGAAGTGCCGCGCGGAGGTGGAGTTTTCCGTGAAGGGCGTGCGGTTTCGCGCGAGCTGGCACCTGCAAAAGGCGCACGGCAAGGCGCACGGGAAGCTACAGGATGCCCAGCGCCGGGTCTTCGATGCGGACGGGGTCACCCTGGCGCAAAACAAGACCCAGGCCGACACCGAGATCGAACGGCTGACGGGGTTGAACTACGAGCGTTTCCTGCGCTCGGTGCTGCTGGCGCAGGGGGAGTTCGCGCGGTTCCTGAAGGCGGACGCCGACGAGCGCGCCGACCTCCTGGAGCAACTGACCGGGACGGAGATTTACTCCCGGCTGAGCCTGCGTGCGCACACGGAGAGAGCCCGGCTGGAGGGCGACCTGGCCGTGGACGAAAGGGCGCAGGACGCGGTGGTGCTCCTCACCGAAGCGGAGCGGGCGGAACGCGCGGCGGAGATCACCCGCTTCGGCGAGGAACTGGCCACGGGTGCAGGCGCACTCGACGCCTTGAACCACCGCCTCGACCTCGGCCGGCAGCTCTGTGCCCGGCAGGAGGAAACCCGGCAGATCGCCGCGCGCGAAGCGGCCTTCGCGCCGCGCCGCGCCGCGGCGCAAACGAACTTTGCCCGCCTGGACCGCCACCGCCAGGCACAGCCTTTTTGCGCCGACCTCGCGCGCCTGGACGCTGCCCTGGCGCGGGCGGCAGGCGAACATCGTGCCTGGCTGGAAGCGCAGGGTCACGCCCGGACCGCCACGCTCACCCTGGCCGGCGCGCGCGCGGTAGCCGGCAGTTTGGCGCGGACGGAAATCACCATCTGCGAGCAGGAGTTGACCCGCCTCCGGGCCGAGGAGGCAGCCGCGGCGGCGCAATTCGCCATCCTCCAGGAATGGCTGGAGCGGCACACCGCGGAACGCACGCTGGAAAATGTGCTGCCCGCCCTCAGCGCCTCACTGGCCCTGTTGATCGAAGGCCGCCGCCAGCAGGAGGAACTTCGCCGGAAGGGCGATGCGATCACCGACCGGGAGAAGACTCTTTACGCACAACGGGCAACCGCGTTGGACAAGCTTCGTGAAGCGTCCGCCGAGCTGACCCAGCGGCAGGCCGTGACCGAAAAGCTGGCTGCCGACCTGGCGAGGCTGCTCGGCGCGGATTCGCTGGGGGCTATCCAGGACGACCTGCGAAGGCAGCACGAACACAGGGCGCTGCTGACCCGCCTGAGTGTCCTGCTGCAAAAAAATATTGATTCCGCCGCCGGTGAGCGATCCCTGGGGGAAAAGGAAGCCTCCTTGGCCGCGCAGCTGCCCGCGCAGCGGGAGCAGGCCGAACGCGCGCGGGACGAACTGGCCGTGCGTGGCCGGCTGGTCGAGGCGCTGCAGGACAACCTGGCCCAGGCGCAGCTCATCGCCAGCTTCGAGGACCGGCGCGCCCAGTTGGCGGCGGGGCAGCCGTGTCCGCTCTGCGGATCGGGCCACCATCCCTACGCCGGCCCGGCGGCGGAGTTGCCCGCCGGCATCGAGGCCGCGCACGCCCGGCTCATCCAGGGCAGGCAGGAGATGAAGGTGTCGGAACGCATCTACCGCGACAAGGAGGAAACCCTCACCCGGATGAGCGAGCAGCACCGGGCCACCGCCGAACAGCGGCTGGGACTGCGGCGCGAACACGAGGCGGCCCGGCAGGATTTCACCGCCCAGGCGGGCCAGCACGGTGTCGCGCTCACAGAACCGGCGGATTTGCAGGCGGAGATCGACGAAGCCGCCGGGTGCATCGTCCGCACCGGGGAGCGGATCGCCGCCATCCAGACGCTCAAGAGCGCCCATGACAATGCCGTCCGCGTTTACGATGATTCGCGCGTGCGAGCGGGCAAGTGGGAGGAGGCAGCCAACACCGTCGCGCGCGACCTGACCCGGATCGGACAGGAACGCGCGGCGCACGCGTCGGAAACGGCCGCGCAGGAGGAAAAACTGGCGGGGCTCGCGCGCGAACTCCACGCGCTGCTGGAACCCTTCGGCGAGACGTCACCTGCGCCAGGGAAGGAAGCCTCTTTGCGGCGAACCATGGAAGGCCGCCGCGACGAGCACGCGCGGCAGGTCAGAGCAGCCGCGAGCGTCACTTTCACCTTGCAGCAACTCGGCCACGCGATCAGCCAGGCACAGGCGGAGGCGCAACGCGCCCGCGTGGAGGCGGAGGAGTTTGCCGGTGCCGACCCGTCGCTGGCAGGAGAAGGCGATGAAAAATGGACCAGCTTCGCCCTGGCCCGTGAGCGGGTCAGGGAGATGGTTTCGGTGCAAGCCGCCAGTATCGCGACGGAAGCAGACCGTCATTCCAACTACCGGGCAACCAGCCGTCAGGTGGACGCGGACACCGCCGCGCTGCGGGAGCGGTTGACGGAAGCGTCCGGCCCGTTTGCTGATCTGGCGGACCTGCGCGCGGCGCGTCTGTCCGACGCGGAGGTGGAGGGGATCGAGCGGGCTCAACGCGCGCTCGAAACGGAAGCCAACGGGCTTCTCTGGGAGCGCCGGCGGCTCGAGCAAGACATCGCCGGGTTATGTGAGAAGCAGGCACCCGAAGAGGACGCCCTGCCCGCGCTGGAACACGCGTGCGACCAGCAGAAGGCGGCCAACGCGGTGGTGCTCGCCCAGCGCGCGCGCGTGGAAGAAGACATCCGCCGCGACGATGAAACCCGCGCTTTGCGGGAGCACCGCGCGGAGGCAATCGAAAGGGCGCGGGATCAACTGCGCTACTGGCGCTGGCTGCACGAACTCATCGGCTCGCACGACGGGGGCAAGTTCCGCCGGTTCGCCCAGGGCCTGACGCTGGACCTGCTCGTGCGCCACGCCAACCGCCATCTCGCGCGCCTGAGCGAACGCTACCGGCTGCAACGGGCCGAGGGCGCGGAGCTGAGCCTGAACGTCGTCGATCAGTATCAAGCGGGCAGTCTGCGGCCGATCACGAGTCTCTCGGGCGGCGAGAGTTTTCTCACGAGCCTCGCCCTGGCGCTCGGGTTGTCCGACCTCGCGGGGCGCAACGTGCGGATTGATTCGCTCTTCGTTGACGAAGGATTCGGCTCGCTCGACGCGGACACGCTCGACATCGCCGTGGCCGCCCTGGACACGCTGCGCACGAGTGACAAGATGATCGGCATCATCTCGCACGTGGAACTGCTCAAGGAGCGAATTTCCACGCAAATCCGGGTGGAGAAAATGCCCGGTGGCGTGTCGTCGATCACCGTGGTTGGATAGCTCGGATGCAAACGGACGCGATGGACGGCGGAGCATTAACGTCTGAGTTTCTACCGCACGGGAAACGCGTCTCACGGGTGCAACAAGGCAACGGTTTGACTGCGGGAAGGGGGCGGCGCATCGCAAATCCACGCGAGCTTAGCTTTCAAGAAGCGGCGAGTTTCCCTCTCACCCTGTGCTCATCCGGAAGGCATGTCACTGTGCCATTAGCCGCTGCCCTGAAGATCTAGTATGCGAGATGCTTATAGTACGCCGTTACTGTCTCCTAGGGACAATGCCGTGAAGTAATTCACGCTTTGACTGGCGACAGTTCATACTGCCACTCGC
>CAXTOP010000080.1:0-12255 GCA_964245965.1 uncultured Chthoniobacterales bacterium | reverse complement strand
TCCGGCGTTCCAGCTTCCGGCACGCCCGGGCTGGGGCGAGGAGCAGCAGCAGCAGGAGCAGTGCCAGCGGCGTGCCTTCTGGTGGAGTTGGCCCGTACGCCCGCCGCCGCCGCGACACGCTCCAGGGACTTGCCCCCCCAGGTCCTCTGCCACCTGCTCGTGGGTGGCTCCGGGCCGGCTGACCAGGGCGGCGACCCCGCGCTTGAACTCCCCGTCAAACCTCCTGCCGCACTTGCTTTGGTTGGTTCTCATAAACGGTTGCGCTTTCTTGTAGTAGCACATCCGCTGGTCCTCGTTTCCGGAGCAAGATCACAAGCGCGCGTCCAACGCTGCTTGCGCCTGCATCTGCTCTTCATCTGCATCCATGCAAACAACTTGCTCTCCTTTGCACAAACGGGCAAACTCATCTAAAAAAGCATAGTTAGGTTGTTCCTATCGTCTTCCTCAAGGAACCAAGCAAGCAGTTCCCGCATTACGCAAAGCGGTGTAGATGGCTTTTGTAGCGGCGTCTCACGCCGTCGAACTTGGCCCGTTAGCAAAAGCCCACTTCCTGGATTGGACTAACTCAGGGTTCTTATCCGAGATGCCCGGCGTTTGGTTATCCGTCAGATCAGTGGTCCCGTGACTGCGCTCCGGTTGATGGCGCACTGGGCACGTCGGCTGCGCCGGGATTCGCATTGCGATTGACGGGCGTGCCACTGCTCTGCACAGGGTCGCTTTTGAAGCCCGCACAGCCTGTCAGCAGCAGCACACCACTTGAGACACAAAGCAAACAGATGATGCGAGGAAATAAATTCATGTCTGGAAAAGTCCTGCCTTTAACCTTCGACCTCGGCGATCTCTTCTGCGCTTAGCCGCCAGTCACCTGCTCCCATCACGCCTTCAACCTGCCCGGCATTGCGAGCCCCGACGATGGCCGCTGTTACCGAAGGCAGCCGCAGCGTCCATGCCACCGCCGCCTGTCCCGGGGTGCGACCATGGCGTTCGGCCATCACGCGCAGGCGTTCAGCCAGAGCCAGATTTTGTGTGAGCTTCGGCTCCTTGAACTCCGGATTGCGACTGCGCCAATCAATCTCAGGCAGCTTGGCGGCACGGTCAGCGGTCATCGCTCCGGTGAGCAGCCCCGAGCCCATTGGCGAATAGACGATGGTTCCGACACTGTGCTCCTCGCACCACGGGAGTTGCGCTTTTTCCGTGTCGCGTTTGATGAGTGAGTAGGGCGGCTGGAGTGAGGTGATCGGTGCGATGGCCTGAGCACCTTCGAGTTGCTCGCGGCTGAAGTTGGACACGCCGATCCAGCGCACCTTGCCCTCCTTCTGCAGCGCCGCCAGCGTGGTCCAACCTTCCATGGTTTCTTCCATCGTGGCGGATGGCCAATGGATCTGGTAAAGATCGATGACCTCCACCTTGAGCCGGCGCAGGCTGTTCTCGCACTCCCGGCGGACCGACGCCTCGCGCAACGAGTTGTATTCCTTGCGGTCGTCCCCCCAGGTTTGACTGCACTTCGTGAACACGTACGGGCGTTCACCCTTCCATTCTGCCAAGGCGCGGGCGACCACTTCCTCCGAATGCCCGAGGCCGTAGATGGCGGCCGTGTCGATCCAGTTGACGCCGAGTTCGAGCGCGGCGTTGATCGCGGCCACCGAGTCCTGGTCCTCCTGGCTGCCCCAGCCAAATTCCCAGTCGCCGCCTCCGATGGCCCAGGCTCCGAAGCCGACGGGAGTGATAAGCAGGTCCGAGTTGCCAAGAGGTCTTTTTTCCATGGTAAGTCTCCATTCGTGCGATGGCTGCCTTCCGGTCGTTGCGAGAGAATACCCTTGCTCGAACATCCACTCGGCAGATAAGCTATCCACCGCTGCTGGGACGCCGCGCGGCTGATTCGTTCGGGTAACACGGTGAACTTTCGCGGAGCCGCGTCGGCTCATTGCTGGGCACCTTCGACCCTCAAGCCGAAGCCTTTTTACGAGTGGCAGGATTACCTGGTGTTTGCCGAACTGGCTGGGTTTCCGCCAGGGCACACGCACTTTCACTTTTAGAAGCGTTCCGCCCACCAGCGCCTAACCAGCCGCCCCAGCGGATACCTGCGGTGCCGCTGAGCTTTGGTCGTGAGGCGCAGACGTATGCTGCCGTCCACCATCACGGCGGTTTTGCTCGCAGCCTGAGCTTGCGTTTGTTCCCGCAGTAACTAAATTTGGGTCATTAGGCTTGCGCAAATCCACCTTCCATGAGCAACGAAGAACAAATTCTATCGGCGTTGCAAAAGCTTTTGGAGACCCAAGAGTAAACCCTCGCAATCCAGAAGCAGGCATTCGACAGCCAGCAGAAAGCAATCGCCGGCCAACAGATCGCGATCAAGAACCAGCTTGCCACCGGAAGGATTTACAGGGTCGCCCTCTCCATTTTTGCTCTTCTCCTCGCGTTGCTTCTCTACTTCCTTTTCCGCCTCTGGCACTGACGCCCACCCGGCCCAACCAAACGCTCCAGCGAACGGAGGCTGTCGGCAAGCTTTCTCTGTACTCTGCATTTTACGTCGCCAGTCTTCGTGCTGAATTTGAGTTTGTCAGACCACCACTATGTCACGCGTTCTTATCCTGCTGGTTCTGCTCCTTCGGTCTGGCATCGTCTATGGCGCTGATGAGGTCACCGACTTACCGAAGGGTACCTTCAAGATCATCCAGCACTACGACGGTCATTGGGCGCAAGTCCTCCAATTCACCCAGACTCCGGTTTGTGCGATCTGTTTGGAAGGGGGCACCTCCCGGCCTGCCTTGTACTACGTTTCGCCCGACGAAGAGTGGGTGCTTCGCATCCAGAAGTCCGGTGCGGGTGACAACATTTCCTGGCTCTACCATTTGGATGCCCAACATAGTATCTGGCGCATGGAGGAACAGATCGGCGCGCTGGGCTTCGCGTACCTAGCACAGCAGCCTGACTTATCACATGATCTGTATCACACCGGCATTGCATTCGGGTCGTGGGACATAAAGACCGGACTGCTCCGCTTCAACATTCGCGGGTCTAATATAAAACAGAGTAGTCACTGCATTAACCAGTCCCTCTCCTACCATTTGCGCTCACAAACTATTACGTCCCCATAACAATCCCATCCAAGGACTCAAGCGATCCGGCAGGATGGCGGTCGGCTTGATTCTTGCCTTTGCTTCCGCCGTTGGTGAACCTGGATCGTTAGACCCGAAGTACTCGCTGTTTCCCCAAGGCTCGGCGATCATGCCGGGATGCCCAAAGTTTTCGAGACGGATGGCTATCGATTCTTCTTTTACAGCAACGAGCATTGTCCCATTCACGTTCACGTCCGTTGTGGTGCGGGTGAAGCAGTGTTCAACATCTATCCTGTCGTTGAGCTTCGTGAATCCATTGGCTTGAAGGTCCGTGAGTTGTCCCGCGCCGAGGAACTTGCGCGCACTCACCAGGAGCTTATAATCCAAAAGTGGCATGAGCACCTTGATTGATACCGCCCGGTCTGCCTGCTTTCATGAGGGATCCATCATCATCACGATGGAGAACGGCGCGGAATTGCGCTTTCCCGTCGCGGAGAACGCTCGGCTTGCAAGGGGCACGCCGACACAGCTCAACCATATCGAGGTATCACCCTTTGGCCTGCACTGGCCGGACCTGGACGAAGACCTTTCGCTTCGAGGTATTGCAGAAGGAAACCACGGCTAACGCCCATCGATGCGCTAGATCCGGCGGCAAGTGAAGCGTTTGCCTTGGCGTCTGGAAAAATTGTTCTACTTGCACTCTTTGATGCGTACTGCCTCCATGGACGCGTCTAAATCAACCGGCACCGAACCGGAGCCACCCATTTTCCTGACGGGTGAGTGGCGACACCTGGTCATGGTCAACTACGAGGTGGACCCGGCCATCCTCAAGCGCGACGTTCCCTTCGGCACCGAACTGGACGAATACCACGGGCGGGTATTCGTGAGCATGGTCGGATTCATGTTTCTCTCGACCCGGGTTTTCGGGTTCCGTTTCCCGTTCCACGTCAACTTCGAGGAGGTCAATCTGCGCTTCTACGTGCGCCGCCGGCAGCCGGACGGAACGTGGCGGCGGGCGGCGGTGTTCGTCCGGGAGATCGTGCCACGTCTGGCCATCGCGACGGTGGCGCGGTTGTGGTACAACGAGCCTTACCTCGCGCGCCGCATGCGGCACCGGATCGAAGCACAGGCGACGGGCACGGTGAGCACCCGCTTCGAGTGGAAGTACGGCGGGCGCTGGAACCGCCTTTCCCTCGAACGGGCTGCTGGGAAAGCGCGGGAAATCGCGGTTGGGTCGGAGGAAGAATTCATCACCGAGCATTATTGGGGTTACACGGCTCAGCGCGACGGCAGCAGCCTGGAATACCACGTCGAGCATCCCCGCTGGCGCGCGTGGAAGGGAACCGGCTACGAGTTCGACTGCGATGTGGCAAAATTGTACGGAGCCGCGTACGTGCCGTTTCTTGCCGCGCCGGCTTCGTCGGCGTTCATCGCGGAGGGATCACCGGTGTCGATCCGGCGCGGGAAACGGATCGCACCTTGAATCAGCCACAGCGGCGGAGCGCCGTAGCCACAGCCAGACAGATCCGATTGGCAGCTTTGTCTCTCGCCGCACGCTAAAAAAATCGGATGGCTCGGAGAGCGAATCCCTACCTTCTACGAAGCCGCTACGCGGCAACAGCGGATGCGGGCTCTTTGGCCGTCGCTTCGGCCGTCTCCTGCGGCGCGGCCAGGTTGATCCGCTTGACCAACTGCCAGCGCTTTTGCAGCCGGCAGACCAGCAGGAACACCCAATAACGCCAGCGCACCCGCCAGGGCGGCTCCGAATTGCCGGCCACGATCGAGTTGATCGCCCGCGCCAGCCCCAAAGGCGGCATGCGGTCCATGAACACCGAGAAACTGTCGTTGTCGTAGAACGCCAGCACCAACTGCTCGAACAACGCCAAGTTTGCCCCCAGCCGCCGCGTGTACCGCCGCTGCGCCCAGGCGGAAAGCGCCCGCCCGCGACGGTGCGCGGCCAACACTTCCCGCGCCGCCAGCCGGGCCGAGAACAGCGCGACGTACACGCCGGTCGAAAACATCGGGTCCAGAAAGCCCGCCGCGTCACCCACGAGGAGCAGCCGCCGGTCGGCAAACGTCCGCGCCCGGTAGCTGTAATCGCCGGTGACATGGAAATCCGTCATGGCCTCCGCCCCGTCCATGAGCCTGGCCAGCCGCGGGGACTCACCCACGATCTGCTCGAAAAGCTCGGCGGGCTTGAGCCGGGCAGCCTTCATCCGGGTGCTCGTCGTCACCAGACCAATGGAGGTGCGCCGCGCATCGAGGGGGATCATCCAGAACCAGCCTTCGCCGTGACGCACGATGACGATGTTGCCCGCCGCCTTGCCTTCCGCGCGCTGCACGCCCCGGAAGTGTGCGTAGATGGCGATGCGTTTTGCCAGGATCGGCTCGGTCTTGTTGAGCTTGAGCGGCTTGGCGAAGAGGGTGTCACGCCCACTGGCGTCCAGCACCCAGGAGCAGCGAATGGTGCTGGCAGTTCCCCCGGCGGATTGCAAGGTCACCTCGTAGCCGTCGGCACCGAGTTCCTGCGCACCCGTAGCCCGGGTTTCCTCGCGCACCTCGCACCCGGCCGCACCGGCGTGGCGCAAGAGGAGTTCGTCGAAGCGCGAACGCTCCACCTGGTACGTGTACTCCAGCCCGGGCAGCAGGCCCTGCGCGAATTCGACGCGCTTGGGCAGCGCCGAGCCGTTGCCGACCAGGAACTCCGCGCCGTACTTGCGCTGGAACCCGGCGGCCTCGATCTTTTCCCACGCCCCGATTTCCCGCAAAATCGAGTTGCCCGCCGGCAGCAGAGATTCTCCGATGTGGAAGCGTGGGAAGCGCTCTTTTTCCACGATCAACACGCGCAAACCGCCCTGTGCCAAGTACGCACCCGCCGTACTGCCGGCGGGGCCGCCGCCAACGATCACGGCATCGAATTGGGTGCTCTGCATATGGATGCCAATAAATTGCGTTGTATTCCGTCTATGAATTGCGCTAAAAGCTCCCTTTTCAGCCACCTGACACTCTGCCACATCCTTCATGATCCTTCTGGAAAGTCAAAGCACTTTCGACTCACCCACCATCGCCCGCACCCCGGCTTGGATCGCCGAAGCGGACCCGCTCAGCCTGCTGCACGCCGAGGGTGAAAAGCAGACGGCCCTGCATCGCGCGGCGGGCGAAATGGCGCGTCGGCAGTTCGGCCGGGCGGTATTCGTGCGCGGTGTAGTGGAGGTTTCCAACTTTTGCCGGCAGAATTGCTCGTACTGCGGCATGCGCCGCGACAACAAGGAACTGGCGCGCTACCGGCTCGACGCCGAGACGATGTTCGACTGGATCAACCAGATCCGCCCGCCGTCGATGACGGACATCAACATCCAGGCCGGCGAAGACCCCGTGGCCGTGCGCGAGATCGTCATCCCGCTGGTGCGCGCCTTGCGCGAGCGCACGGACCTGGGCGTGAGCGTGTGCCTGGGCACCCACGACCAGCGCGAATACGACGCGCTGCACGAGGCCGGAGCGAGCTACTTCATCATCAAGCTGGAAACGGGCGACGCCGGGCATTACCGCACGATGCAGGCCCCCGGCACTCTGGCCAAACGCATCGACGCCATCGAACGGCTCGCGCGCGGCGGCTGGAAGGTGTCCAGCGGCTGCATCGTCGGCCTGCCGGAGCAAACGGACGAAATGCTGCTCTCGACCATCGATCTGCTGGGCCGTCTGCCGCTGGCGGGGGTGAGCGTCAGCCCGTTTATCCCCGGCGAGCAGACCCGCTGGTCGCAGCATCCCAGCCCGAGCCTGGATCGGACGCTCAACGCGCTGGCCATCCTGCGGCTGCGCAACCCGGAGTACGTGATCCCGGCCGTCAGCGCCTTCAATTCGGTCGGTGAAAACGGGTACGCCCGCGCCCTGGCAACCGGGGCCAACCTGGTGACGATCAATCTGACTCCCGACAATGCGCGGGAAAATTACGTCATCTACAAGAACGACCGTTTCATCATGACCGAGACCCGGGTGCGCGACGCCGTGGCCGCAGCCGGCCTGGAATGTTGCCCGACGAGTCTGGCGAGCTACTTCAAGGGATGAGAATGGATTCAGCCACGGATGAAACGCGGATGAAACGTGGATCAGAAAAAACGTTAGTGATGTGGTGATATGACCAAGTTCGAACTTTCCGCCCGCTTCTTTCTTCAGTTGTTCGTGATCCTGGCCGCGTGCCGATCAGTCGGCTGGGTCGGGCGGCGTTTTCTACGGCAGCCGCAGGTCGTCGGCGAGATGATCGCCGGCGTCGTGCTGGGTCCATCGCTGATCGCCGTGCTGCCCACGGTTTGGCAGGGAACGGCCACGCACTGGCAGCAAACGCTCTTCCCGGAAGCGTCGATGAACGTGGTCTTCGTGCTAAGCCAACTGGGCCTGGCGCTCTACATGTTCCTCGTGGGCATTGACTTCCGCGTGGATCTGGTGCGCCATCGCGTCGGCAGCGCGCTGGGCATCTCGGCGGCGGGCATCACCGCGCCGTTCGTGCTCGGCGGGCTGATCGCGTGGATGGTTCACGCCCGGCCCGATCTGTTCACCGCGCACGTGACGACCTGGCAGGCAGTGCTGTTCCTCGGGGCGGCCATGTCGATCACGGCTTTCCCGATGCTCGCGCGGATTATCTTCGAAACCGGCCTGAGCGGCACCCGGCTCGGCACCCTGGCGCTGGCGGCGGGTTCCATCGACGACGCCGCGTGCTGGTGCGTGCTGGCGGCGGTGCTGGCGAGCTTCACCGGACAGGCAAGCATTGCCACCTGGGCCATCGGCGGCGGGCTAGCCTACGTCGCGCTGGTGTGGGCCCTGGGGCGTCCGCTGCTCGCCCGGATCGGCTCCGCGGCCCGGGACGCGGGCGGCACCGACGGCTTTCTGCTGGCCTGCGTGCTGATGCTGCTGGCGGTGTGCTGTTGGTTCACCGATGCTATCGGTCTTTACGCGGTCTTCGGGGCGTTCGCCCTGGGGGTGGCGGTCCCGCGCGGCAAGTTCGCCGAGGAACTCATCGCCAAGCTCGAACCGCTGACGACCAACCTCTTCCTGCCGCTGTTCTTTGTGTTCTCGGGGCTGAACACCCGCATCGGGCTGATCAATTCCTGGCCGTTGTGGGGCCTGACCCTGGTGGTCCTGGCTGCCGCCGTGCTGGGCAAGGGCGGCGCGTGCTGGCTGGCCGCCCGCCTGTGCGGCGAGAGCAACCGCAATGCGCTCGGGATCGGCACGCTGATGAACGCCCGCGGGTTGATGGAGCTGATCATCATCAACATCGGGCTGCAGCGCGGCATCATCACGCCGACGCTGTTCACCATCATGGTAATCATGGCCATCCTCACGACCCTGATGACCTCGCCCGTCTTCGAATGGGTTTACCGCGCCGGGAACGTTCCCGGTGCCGAAGAGTTGCCGCCCGGCACCGTTCCCAGGGAACTTGTCCTACCCGTCAGATAGTTGTCGGGTGACTGCTGCGATGGCTGTTTGTTGTCACCACGGCAACCGGAACAATCGCGGTACAACCAGCAAATTCTGGAGACGTTTGCAGCTCGCGGGTCCGGGAACGCCACCCGGCCAGGGCGATCTGCACGCCGATGCGCAGAGACTGCCACCAGTGGACCTTGGAAACCTTCTGTTTTCCTGCCAGGCGGGGGCGTTCCGAGACGGAAACCTCGCGCGTCGCGACTCCAAGCCGGGCGGCCAGAATCTGCGGCTCGATGGTCCAGCCAAAGGTCCACTCGCGCATTTGCAAACGGTGAAAAAGGTCGCGCCCGATCAGGCGGAGCGGGCCGAGGTCCTTGAAGTAGCGGCCCGTCAGCATCCAGCACCACAGGCCGAGCAGGCGGTTGGCCAAGATGTGCTGCGGGTGCATGATCCGGCGGTTGGCGGGCACGTCGGTGCGGCAGCCGAGGACGAACTCCACCCCGGCGCGGTGCGCCTCCAGCAGCCGGGCGATGTCGCGCGGATCGTTGGCGCCGTCCGCGGCCACGAAGAGGTAGGCCTCCGGCGCAAGGCCGGAGGCTTCCAGCAGGTCGATGGCCGCCTGGCAGCCGTAGCCATAGCCGCGTTGAGAAGTTTCCGCCGCCAGCGCGCCGTGCTGGCGGGCGATCGCGGCGGTGCGGTCGCGGCTGCCGTTGACGCCGACGCAGATCGTGAAGCCGTCACCGAGCACCCCGCGCAGTTCGTCGAGCACGGCCCCCAGGCATTCCTCCTCTTCGCAGGCGGGCAGGATCACGGCGTACGGCTTTCTGCCGGGGAGAAAGGGAACGGAGAGGTCGTGCGTCATCGGTGCCGGCGGAGGCGCACGTTAGCGGAGAAACCTGCGTTGCAAAAGGGGCAAAAGTCGGCGATGCAGTACGGGATTCGCAGCTGTCCACCCATTGATTCGAGCCTTATGATTTTTGTTTGGAAGAAAGTGTGCCGTCTGGTTGCTCCGTTTTTGCTGATCCTCCTGATCCCTCTGGTGACCCGCGCCGCGAACACGGGCACGGTGGACAATCTCGACCGGGACAACGGCCTACCCGAATTTCAACTCGGCGCACCGCTGAAGTCCTTCAGTGGTCTGGAACTCAAGGAAGACACCGGCCGCTGGGTGTCCTACCGGGTGCCGGGCGACAAGCTCAAGTACCTCGGTGCCGAATTAACGGGCATCACGCTGAACTTCTTCAAGGACCAACTTTATTCCATCGACGTGAACTTCGAAAGCCGGAGCGCGACCTTGCGCTTGCTCAAGTCCTTCGAGCAGAGCTACGGCAAGCAGCACACCTTTGAGACGCGCAATTTGTTGGAGGCCACCACGGAGTTGGAGACCCGCGAGTGGGATGGAGCCAAGGCTCTTCTCGTGGTCAAGACCGCCGGCAACTATCACGGTGGTATCGCGCGCTTTGTGGATAAGCATTTGTGGGACCAATTGGCCGCGCCCCGCAAGGAGCGCGCCGCCCAGTTGCACAAGATGCTCGACGGCAGCTACACGAACGGGGATTTTTGAGGGTTTGTCCTCCCGGAAGAGCGTGGAAAAGTGACGGCGGCGTTGTAGCTGCGCCTGGCACAAGCGCAGCTACAACTCACCGCCGGCCGCACTTTCTATATCGCCATCGAAGCGGCGCGCGGCGTATTCTGCGTTGCAGTGCGCCCGATCCTCTCCCTGCGGCTGGCAGTTGCCGCCAGCTTCGTCCTTCTCCTGACCGGCTGCGGCACCACCCGCCCGCTGCCCGAGTACGAGCGTCCCTTGGCGCATACCACTTTTCAGACCGTTCGCACGACCGCCTACACCCACACCGAAGCGGACCACCTCGAATACAGCAACCGCAACGCGCTGGGCGGCACGCTGCGCGCCGCAGGTCCGGCCGTCGTGCCGGTGGCACTGCCGGTCGAAGGCACCACCGTCCCAGCGGCGTACGCCGCCGCTGACAACGCCGGCGTTTACGGCAGTGCCGCCGCCGATTGGTCGCGCTGGCCGGCGGGTACCGTGTTCCGCCTCCTCCCGACCGGCCAGCTCTACAAGGTGGACGACTACGGCTGGGCGCTTTCGGGCCGGAACACCATCGACCTTTACCTGCCCACCCGCGCCACCATGAACGCCTGGGGCGTGCGCGGCGTGCCCATCCAGATCCTGCAATGGGGCGACCGCGCGGAGAGCTTGCGCCTCCTCAGCCGGCATCAGAAATACCGGCACATCCGGCGCATGGTGCTCGAGCTGCAGGGCAGGAACCGCGCCGCCGCCTCGCTCCGCTGACCAAACTACGCTGACCAATCCAGCACGATCTTACCGCTCTCGCCGGAGCGCATCAGCGCGAAAGCCTTCTCGTATTCGCGGAAGTCGAAACGGTGCGTGATCACCGGCGAAATATCCAGGCCCGACTGGATCATGGCCGTCATCTTGTACCAGGTTTCGTACATCTCACGGCCGTAGATGCCCTTGATCGTCAGGCCGTTGAACACCACGGCGTCCCAGTCGATGGCTCCCGCCTCGCCGTGGATGCCAATACCCAGGAGCGCGATCTTGCCGCCGTGGCACATGTTGGCGATCATGTCCTTGAAGGCCCGTCCGTTGCCGCTCATCTCCAGGCCCACGTCGAAGCCTTCCTTCATGCCCAACTGCGCCTGCACGTCGGCCAGGGTTTGCTCTTTCGCGTTGACTGCCACCGTCGCGCCCATCTTGCGCGCCAGTTCCAGCCGGTAGGGGTTCACGTCGGTGATGACCACGTGCCGCGCGCCCGCTTTCTTGGCGATGGCCACGGCCATGCAGCCGATGGGGCCGGCACCAGTGATCAGGACATCCTCGCCCAGCACGTCGTAGCTCAGCGCCGTGTGAACGGCGTTGCCCAGCGGGTCGAAGCAGGACAGCACTTCGAGCGGGATGTTCGGGTCGCAATGCCAGACGTTGGTCTGCGGGATGGCCAGGTACTCGGCAAAAGCCCCGGGCCGGTTGACGCCCACCCCTCGCGTGTGCGCGCACAGGTGGCGGCGGCCGGCCAGGCAGTTGCGGCAGTGGCCGCAGACGACGTGCCCTTCGCCCGAGACGATCTCGCCGGGGTAGAAATCGTGGACGTGGCTGCCCACCTGCTCGATGCGCCCGACGAACTCGTGCCCGACGACCATCGGCACGGGGATGGTCTTCTGCGCCCAAGCGTCCCAATTGTAGATGTGGACGTCCGTGCCGCACACCGAGTTTTTGAGCACCCGGATCAACACGTCGTCGATACCGATCTCGGGGATCGGCACTTCCTCCAGCCAGAGGCCTGGAGTGGCGTGCTTCTTGACGAGGGCTTGCATGGTATTCATCACAGGAAAAAGGGTAACAAAAGGGACGCAATATAGCATTTCTGCGGGCTGGCGCAGTCGGTCGGAGTATGAAACGTTGCCTTTGCCTTTACTTATGGAACCACAACCTCTGCGCGAGTCGCTCGAAAAGCTGCACCGCGAACTTTCCCAGGCTCCGAGCCTCAACGAACGCGGCCGGCAACTCCTCGCCGAAGTGCGGCGCGACTTGGACCGGCTCCACGCGGGCGCCCCCGTGTCCGCCGAGGAACACGGTCAAATCCGCGAGCGCTGGCAGAGCGCGGTCGTCAACTTCGAAGGCTCGCATCCGCAGATCGCCCGCGGTCTGGAGCGGATGGCTAATATTCTGAGCAATTTCGGGCTCTGAGAAAGTGTGTGAGAAGCGGATTTTCTGGTAGGTTGTCCGATGGTCAAGCGAGCG
>CAXTOP010000079.1:0-12823 GCA_964245965.1 uncultured Chthoniobacterales bacterium | reverse complement strand
GTCCTTCGACTCCGTTCGCGGACTCACTGCGCTCAGGATGACAGAAAGAGAAAGATGCCAAAAGAAGGGAGCCATTTGGGGAAATGGTTTAACACCGACCGAATCTCTCCCTTATTTACGATGCCGTCACGCGGCGGGCTTTACTTCCCCGGCGGTTGTTGCGCATGGTGACCCGATGCTGGCAAAAGTGTATTCCGCGGCGGTGCTCGGCGTCGATGCCTACGAGGTGGAAGTCGAGGTCAACACGGCCGGGGGCAACCCGGTAGTAGTGGTCGTAGGCCTGCCTGACGTGGCGGTAAAAGAAAGCCGCGACCGCGTCACCACCGCCGTTAACAATTCGGGGTACCGTTGGCCCAACGGGCGGACGACTATCAATCTCGCACCTGCGGACATCAAAAAGGAAGGCCCCAGCTTCGATCTACCGATTGCCGTCGCTCTCGTCGCCGCGGAAGAAGACATCGATTTATCGAATGTCGAGGATAGCTGCCTGGTGGGCGAACTCGCTCTCACCGGCGCCGTGCGCATGATCCGCGGTGCCCTGCCTATCGCCATGGCGGCACGGAAGCAGGGGAAAAAGCGGCTCTTCGTGCCGGAAGGCAACGCGAAGGAAGCCGCGTTTGTCGAAGGCATCGACGTGTACGGCGTGCGCAACCTGCGCGAAGTAGTCGAGTTTCTGCGCGGCGGACCCAAGGCTCCGAAGCTGGTGCCGGTGCGCGAAGACGTGCACCGTTTTTTCGAGTCGCATCGTCAGCCCGAAGCGGACTTCTCGGAGGTAAAAGGACAGCCGCACGTCAAACGCGCCATTGAAGTCGCCGTGGCCGGGGCGCATAATGTTCTTCTTATTGGGCCACCGGGCTCAGGCAAGAGCATGATGGCCAAGCGAATTCCCGGCATCATGCCGCCGCTCACCCTGGAGGAAGCCCTGGAAACGACCAAAATCCACTCGGTCTCCGGGCGGCTGGACGCCAGCCATTCGCTGATCAGTGTGCCGCCCTACACCGCCCCACACTCGACCATTTCCGAACCGGGGCTGCTCGGCGGCTCCGGGCAACCTTCGCCGGGCGAGATCAGCTTGAGTCATCATGGGGTGCTTTTTCTGGATGAACTGCCGGAGTTCCGCCGTCCCTGCCTGGAAGGACTGCGCCAGCCGCTGGAAGACGGCAAAGTCACGATCAGCCGGGCGGCGGGCACGATGACTTTTCCGGCGGCGTTCATGCTGGTCGCGGCGATGAACCCGTGTCCGTGCGGGTATCACGGGTCGTTGCAAAAGCCCTGCCGGTGCAGTCCGATGCAAGTCCAACGCTATCGCGAGAAGATCAGCGGCCCGCTGCTGGACCGGATCGACCTGCACGTGGAAGTAGCGGCCATCAAGTACGAGCAACTGGCCGATCAGGCGCCGGCGGAGAGCAGTGCCGCCATCCGCGAGCGGGTCATTGCCGCACGGAACATCCAACAGGAGCGCGCCGGCAAGACGAACGCCCGCCTGAGTCCGAAACAAATCCGTGCCTTTTGCCAGCTCGACGCGGCGGGCACGGAGATGCTCAAGCTGGCCACCAGCGAGCTGAATCTTTCCGCCCGGGCCTATGACCGCGTGCTCAAGGTCGCGCGCACAGTGGCCGATCTCGACGGCAGCGAACGCATCCAGGCCAACCACCTGATGGAAGCCGTCCAGTACCGTACGCTGGACCGCGGCATGTAGGAAAAGCGTGATGGAATCACCCGACACCCGGCACCGTTGTCCCTGGGCGCAGAACGACCCGCTGCTGCGCGCCTACCATGACGCGGAGTGGGGCGTTCCCGAACGCGACAGCCGCGCCCTGTGGGAAAAGCTCATGCTCGATGGTTTCCAGGCGGGCTTGTCGTGGCTGACGATCCTGCGCAAGCGCGCGGCGTTCCGGGAAGCGTTCCAGGGCTTCGAGCCGGCGGTGGTGGCACGCTTCGGTGCGGCGGATGTCGAGCGATTGGTGGTAAACCCCGGTATCATCCGCTCGCAGGCCAAGATCGAGGCGACCATCGGCAACGCGCGGGCTTGCCTGGCGATGGCGGCCGCAGGCGAGGATTTTTCGACGTTTGTCTGGGGCATGGCGGGCGGGCGGGCGATCCGCAACTACTGGCAAGCGGCGGCGGATGTGCCCGTGAGGACACCGCTCTCGGAGGCCATGTCCGCCGCGTTGAAGAAGCGGGGTTTCAAGTTTGTCGGCCCGGTGATCGTCTATGCCTGGATGCAGGCGACGGGCATCGTGGACGATCACGTCGCCACTTGCTTCCGCTCGCAGGCCATCGGCGGTTTTGGATTGTAGAACGATGGTCCCCGTTGCTAGGAAAGACGTCCCCACGGCAACGGGCACCGTCGCCCTACAATTCCGGAAGGTAACAGCACACTACGGGACCACAACGCTTACTCCGCGCCTTTGCTGGGCGAGCCACTCGTACACGTCGGACCGATCATACACGTCCAGGATGAAGTGGTCGCGTCCCTCTAGAACGCTGAAATGGGGGTGACCGCCGTCGGCCTGGATCGCCCCGACAAGTTCTTTCGTTTCGCCGAGGGGGGCCAGTGCATCCGCTGTGCCCTGAAAGATCCAGAGCGGGACATGCGCCAGCTTGCCCGCCCAAGCAGTGATCGGCGAATAGGGACTCAGCGCCAAGACAGCGGCAAAACGCGCGGGCATCCGGTAGGCAAAGTAAAGCGCGCCGCGGCCGCCCATGCTGTGTCCGGTCACATAAACCCGGTCGGTGTCGATCCGGTAGTCGCGCTCGATGTGGTCGAGCAACGCGCCCGCGGCCTCGGCGTCGGACCAGATTTCGCCCGCCGCGCACTGCGGAGAAACCACCACGAAGGGGAAGTCGGGCGTGCGCTCGAGCCAGTTCGGCAAACCCACCGTGCGCAAGCGTTCCACCACGTCGCCGCGCAAGGAACCACCGTGCAAATAGAGGATCAGCGGCCAACGCTTTTCCTGGCTCCTGGAATAATCCGCAGGCAGAAACAGCAGATACGAGAGCCGCGTGGAACGGGCGGTATTTACTTCCAGCGTTTGAGCCTGCTGCTGCGGTGCCGAGTCACACCAGCCTGGACAGACCAGCAACAGGATGGCAAGGAGAAGAAGGCCGGTGCATTTCATCGGGTTCCAACTACCGGCGAAGAGCGTACACCGCCCCCGCCCGGGAGAGTTGACGACGGTACAACAGCAGCCGACAGAACGCAGCATGAAACAAGTTCTCCGGCAAGCGCAAATGGCAGTAGCCTTTGCCAGCGTCCTGCTGGTGAGTAGCGGCCGGGTCGCCCTGGCTCAGACTATGCCCGAGGCTTCCCCGACGCCTGCCATCGTGCTGAACGTTGGCGGCGAAGTGCCTACCGCCTTGCACCTTTCGCAGGAAGATCTGCTCAAACTGCCGAGAACCGAAGTCCACGCCGAGGGCAAGGACGGCAAGGAATCCACCTGCGCGGGCACCTCACTCACGGAAATCCTTCTTACCGCAGGCCTGAAGTTCGATCCCGGCATGATGCCAGCCAAGGGAGCCATCGCCAGTTACGTCGTGGTGGAAGCCGCCGATGGCTACAAAGCCGTGTTTGCGCTGGCCGAGTTCGACCCCACCCAGAACGACCGCGTCATCCTTCTGGCCGACCACAAGGACGGACAACTTCTGACCGCACCCGAGGGACCGTTGCGCGTCATTGCTCCCAGCGAAAAGCGGCAGGCGCGCTGGGTCCGCCAAGTAATATTTATCACCGTACACCAAAGTTAAGGCGGGAGGGATTGGCATGCATGCGGCATCGATCCCACCGTGACAGCACACGCTTAGCGGTCAGCCGGTACGCAAGTGCAGGCATCCGATGAGCTACCCACCTGCGAAAAGATTCTTGCCAGCATGAGAAACTTGCTCTAACCTCGTTCAAAGAAACTCGGTAAACATTTTGAACGCCCTCATGAGGCTGGTGTCAATCTCCATGCACGTGGAATTGTCAACCGGTCTCTCTGTCTTTTTTCCAAGGCAGACCGAACCAAAGCGCATCTCTGGTTCGTAAATAGGTTGAAGAATGCACCATAACCCTCGCCGATGCGCTGGCGACAAACAATAGTTTAGGACCTTAACTAATTTTATCTATATGGGCGTCGAAGACTCCGATACTGGAATAAAGATTTACCTGCGTGAGATCGGGCAGATCCCTTTGCTCACACCCCAAGACGAAATCACGCTGGCGGCGAAAATCAAGAAGGGCGACAAGGAAGCTCGCTCTTTGATGATCCGCTCCAATCTGCGCTTGGTTGTCAAGATCGCGCATGATTATGCCAATCTCGGCCTGCCGCTACTGGACTTGATCAGCGAAGGCAACATCGGCCTGATGAAAGCCGTCGAGCGTTTCGATCCCGCGAAGGGCGGCAAACTGAGCACCTATGCTGCGTGGTGGATCAAGCAGTCGATCAAGCGTGCGCTGGCCAACCAGAGCAAGACGATCCGCCTGCCTGTTCACTTGGTGGATAAGATCAGCAAGATGCGTCGCGTTTCGCTGCAAATGAGCGAGGAACTCGGTCGTGAACCGAGCGACGACGAGTTGGCTGAAGAGATCGGCATCGCCGCCGGCAAGGTTTCGCAGTTGAAGACGGTGAGCATCCGTCCGGCGAGCTTGGACGCGCCGATCAGCGACGAGGACTCGACCGAGTTCGGCGAAATCGTCGGCGATGAGGATGCTTTCACGCCCTTCGAGTTGCTGCGCGACAAAAACTTGCGCGATGAGGTAGATGGTTTGCTCGACGTGCTCGACGAGCGCGAACGCAAGATTATCTTCTCGCGTTTCGGTCTCGACGGTGGCAAGCCCAAGACTTTGGAAGAAGTCGGCAAGAAGTTCGGTGTGACGCGTGAGCGTATCCGCCAGTTGCAGAATATCGCTCTGAGCAAGCTGCGCCGCGCCCTCCAGAAAAAGGAGCGTCCGGTGGACGTGCTGCAAGAAGCTTAAGGCAGCGGTAGAGCGTCAAACATTTGACCGGCTCCCGGGAGAAATCCTGGGAGCCGGTTTTTCGTTTTTCACCGCGCAGCGGCTCCAAAACAAGGTAGGGATTCGCTCTCCGAGCGATCCGTGGTTTCGCTTAGGTCCGGTCTTTGGCGGCAGCCTTGCTTCCTGACCCACGTTGAAAAGTCGGATCGCTCGGAGAGCGAGTCCCTACCTTGTTTTGGAGCCGCTGCGCGGTGGGAATGGTTCAGGCCTCCAATGCCAGCACCGAAATCCGCTGCTTGTCGGCCAGAGCGGAAATTTTCTCCTTCTCCAGCAGCAATGTCTTGCCGGCTTCGATGGCAATCGCGGACAACCCGGCTTCGGCGGCCACTTCCAACGTCTGCGGACCGATCACCGGCACGTCGAAACGCAAATCCTGCCGCGGCTTGGACACCTTGGCCAGCACTCCTCCGCCTTGCCCCGACAACGAACCGCCTCGCCGAATGGCCGCGTCCGTTCCCTCGAAAGCTTCCACCGCCAGCACCGTGCCATGGCGCACCACCACCGACTGGCCGATGTCCAAGGCGCTCACTTGCTTGGCGACGCGGAAGGCATACGCGGCATCCTCCCGCTGGCGCTTGCCCGGCTGCGGGCCGGCCACCCAGCCGGGGGCGGGCAGCAGGTGCTCCAGGTAACTCGTGGCCGGCAGCAGCTCGACGCCGACCGCCGCCAGTTCCGCCGCCACCGCACCGAAGAGCGACTCCGCGTTGCGTTCGCGCACCTTGCCCAGGAGCAGCAACGCCTTGAGATCCGGCCGCAGATCGAACAGGTTTTTGGGAGCGAGTTGACCGGCCATGATCGCCCGCCGAACGCCCGCCTTAGAAAAGAAGCGCAACAGCCGCCCCAACTGCCCGGCGCGCATCCACTCGATTTCATCGGCCAGCTGGGCCATCGCCGGATCGGTCTCGTTCTCGAAGGCGGCAGCCACCACGCGGGTCACACCGGCGGCGCGGGCGGCGCGAGTGAGAATCAGGGGATAGTTGCCGCTGCCGGCGACCAGTCCGAGCGGCGACACGTCGGGAGGCAGCGGCGGTTGCATCAGTGCCCGGCCCGTTCGCGGGCCGCCGCTTCCTCGCCCTGTTGGACGTCCGCCTCGATGTCCGACTTTGTTCCGTCGCAGACGACGACAAAACAGGCGCTCTCCGTGACCTGCACCCCGGCCGCCCAGCCGTCGCCGGCCAGGTACTTCCAGCGTCCAGCCGGGGTAATATCGACGTTGAAGTCGCTGGCCGGGAAGATCAGAAAAGTCAGGTCGTGTTCGTGGACCTTGACCTGCGTGATCGTGGTGTCGTCGCGATCCAGCACCCGGTAGCTGAGCGTCTGCGTGTGAGCAAACGAGGGAGGGACCTGAAACACCTCGACGTTGTGCTTGAGGAAAAGGGTATCGCCCAGCTTGCCGCTCTCGGTCGAGACGGCTTCGAAGCGCGCCCCCTCCGGCGTTCCCAGAGCATCCTTTTGGGGTGAGGTTTCAGCCGCGCGGATGCCCTCGATGAGCTTGGTCACATCTTCGTCGCCCGGAAAACCGATCGCACGCTGATAAAGGGTGTTGCCACCCCACGCCACGAGGAAGGCAAAAGCCAGCAGCACCGCCCAGAAGGCCGGTTCGCACAGCAGTCCGCGCCAGGAAAACTGCGGCTGGGCCGCGCGCCGGAGTCCGGCGTCGATTTCCTGTTCAAAGCTTTCCGGCAGCGGCACCCCCTGAACCAGGGTGGCCAGCGGCCGGTCGAACTCCGCCTGCGCTTCGAACAAGTCCTTCAACCCCGGATTTCCTTCCAGTTGGTTGAGGATCTCGCGCATCTTTTTGTCCCCGCGGTCGCTTCCATCCGGCCGGCAGCAAGCCAGCAGCGCACGTTGCTTGTCGGTGGAAGAGGGGGAAGCAGCCATCGTGGAAAACGTTACGGGGCCGGTGCCCCGGCAGGCAAGTCGGAGTGCTGGGCCAGCAAGCTGGTGTATTCCACCTTGTGCTGCTGGAGCGACGCACGGGCTTCCTTGAGCAAAAGGCCGAGTTCAGTCACCTTGATCTCCAAAATTTCCGCCATCTCGGCAAGGTTGAAGCGGAAAAGATAAAAGAGGATGAGCGCGCTGCGTTCCTTTTCGGGCAGGAGCGCAAAGAAAGCCGCCAGACGGTTGGGCACATTGGCCGCGTCGTTCGCTCCCGGGACCGTCGGCAGTTCGGCCTCCCCGGTGGCAGCCGCGGCCCCATCAACCGCTTCCGTCCGCTCCGCCGCAGGAGCGGCCGCGAGCGGGGCGACGGCGCGCAGAAGATGGGGATGGCGGCAGAGTTCGCGCGCCTTGGCGAAGAGCCAGCGTTTGGCGTAGCCGGGCTTGCGGTCTTCGTCGCTGAGGCCGCGCGAGGCCCCCTCGACGGCGGAACGCAGCACTTCGGTGGCCGTGGCGACGCTGCCCGTCATCAGGAACGCGTACCGGTACACGTCAGGCAAAAACTTGTTGTGGATCGGCAGAGGCTCCGGCATAAGGCGCTAGGACTCGAAACGCTAGACGCCGCGCCGGGCTAGCTCAAGCACGGAATTACGGCAGCGCGGGCACGGCTGGCTTCGCTCTCCGTGTTTGACTTGTAACGGTTCTTTTTCTAAGGTGACGGTTCTGTCCGAAGGGCGATCCACACCGTGAAAAAAGTTCTTTTTGTCTGCACCGGCAACATTTGCCGAAGCCCGATGGCGGAAGGAATTTTCCGGCAACTGGTCCGCGGGCGCGATGATATCCGCGTCGCTTCCGCCGGGATTCACGCGGCACCGGGCCAGCTCCCCAGCACCTACGCGGTGGAAGCTCTGGCCGAGTTGGGCATCGACATCTCTCAACAGCGCAGCCAGCCCATCACGGAGCGCCTGGTCGCCGAAGCCGACCTCATCTTCGGCATGACGCGCGGACACCTGGAAACCCTCCAGATGCTCTTCCCCGACGCGGCCGACAAGGCTTTCCTCGTGCGCGAATTCGACGAAACCGCCGACGCGGACTGGCTCGATGTGCCCGACCCCATCGGGCAGTCCCGCGCGGTGTACTTCCGCTGCCGCGACGTGCTCCGGCGCGCCCTGCCCAGCCTGGTGGCGCTGCTCGATGGCTCACCGCCCGTTTTCACGCCCAAAAACCATTCCATGCAATCTTCTTCCGATTCCAAGCTGTCGAGTTTGTCCGAGACCGATCCCGAGATCTTCGACGCCATCGTGGCCGAGGAGATCCGCCAGTCCGAGAACATCGAACTGATCGCAAGCGAGAATTTCACCTCCCGTGCCGTCCGTGAGGCCCAGGGTTCGGTGCTGACCAACAAGTACGCCGAAGGCTACCCCGGCCGCCGCTGGTACGGCGGGTGCGAGAACATGGACACCATCGAGCGGCTGGCCATCGACCGGGCCAAGCAGCTTTTCGGGGCCGACCACGTCAACGTCCAGCCCCACAGCGGCGCGCAGGCCAACATGGCGGTGTATTTCAGCGTGCTTGAGCCGGGCGACAAAATCCTGACGATGGACCTGTCGCACGGCGGGCACCTGACCCACGGCAACAAGGCGAATTTTTCCGGCCGTTTTTACGACGTATCGCACTACGGCGTCGCGCAAGTGGACGAGCGCATCGACTACGAGGCGTTCGCCAAGCAGGCGGAAGTGGTCCGGCCGAAGATGATCACCGTGGGTGCGTCGGCCTACCCGCGCATCCTGGATTTCGCGAAGATGCGCGAGATTGCCGACAGCGTGGGCGCGCTGCTCTTCGCGGACATGGCGCACATCAGCGGCCTAGTCGCCGGCGGGGTCCATCCGAGCCCGGTGCCGTATGCCGATTTTGTGACGACCACCACGCACAAGAGCCTGCGCGGACCGCGCGGGGGTATCATTCTGTGCAAGGAGCGCTTCGCCAAGGGGGTGGACTCGCAGGTATTCCCCGGCGTCCAGGGCGGGCCGCTGATGCACGTCGTCGCCGCGAAAGCCGTGTGTTTTCACGAAGCGCTGCAACCCGGCTTTAAGGATTACCAGCGTCAGGTCGTGCTTAACGCCAAGGCGCTCGCGGCCCGCATGTCGAAGAACGGCTACCGGCTGGTGAGCGGCGGCACGGACAACCACCTGCTCTTGGTGGACGTGCGTCCGATGGGCCTGACCGGCAAGGACGCCCAGGAGACGCTGGACCAAGCGAGCATCACGGTGAACAAGAACGCGATCCCCTTCGACACGGTCAGCGTGTTCAAGGCGGGCGGGTTCCGGGTGGGCACTCCGGCGGTGACCACGCGCGGCATGCGCGAGGAGGAGATGATGGAAATCGCCGACCTGATCCACGCGGCACTACTGGCCCGCGGCAGCGAGCCGGCTTTGCAGAAGGTGCGCCAGTCGGTGGTAGCGCTCACTAACCAGTACCCGCTGCCTTGAGGCAGCGCGGCGCGCAGCGCCTTCGTAAAAAGGCAGGGATGGCTCTCCGAGCCGTCCGTGGTTTCGTCTGGTCCGGTCTTTGTCTTTGCTGGCAGCCTTGTTTCCGACAGCGCGCCGAAAAGTCGGACGGCTCGGAGAGCCATCCCTGCCTTTTTACGACCGGCGTGCTGACGCTGCCTGTTTCGAAAAGGCCGTTTCTGTCACCACGCACGAACTACCGCAGATGGGGACTGTCCACCGCACGTGGTTTGCCCCTTGCCGCCGGGACCAGTAGAGCCATCAACTTCGTTTGCCGTTCATCCATGCAAAACGCCGATCCGTCCTCGACTGTCACCACCGCCAATCCGTTGCGGGAAGGTCTCACCAACCGGTTGCAGGCCAAACCCTGCTCGCTGGTCATCTTCGGCGCGACGGGCGATCTGACCCATCGCAAACTGGTCCCCGCCCTCTACAACCTGGCCGCCGACGGCGACCTGCCTCCGGGCATGAACATCATCGGCTTCGCGCGCCGCGACAAGACCGACGAGATCTTCCGCGCCGAGATGGAAGAGGCCACCCGCAAATTTTCCCGCCAGCCGGTGCAGGACGAACTCTGGAAGAGCTTCGCGCAAAGTTTGTATTACCATCGTAGCGAGTTCAACAAAGACGACGGCTACAAGGCCCTGTCCGAGCGCCTGGACAAACTCGACGGCGAAAAGCCCACCGGCGGACGCCGCCTGTTTTATCTCTCGGCCGGTCCCGAGCAGTTCCAGCCGATCATCGAGCGCCTGAAAAGCTCCGGGCTCAACCAGTCGCCGGAGGCCGACGGCTGGGCGCGCGTGATCGTCGAGAAACCCTTCGGCACCGACCTGGCGAGCGCCCGGGCGCTCAACGACATCGTCAGCTCGTCCTTCGACGAATCCAAGATCTACCGCATCGACCATTTCCTGGGCAAGGAAACGGCGCAGAATATCATGGTCCTGCGCTTTGCGAACTCCATCTTCGAGCCGACCTGGAACAGCCGCTACATTGACCACATCGAGATCACGGCCAGCGAAACCTTGGGTGTCGAGGGCCGGGCCGGTTATTACGAAACCAGCGGGGCACTGCGCGACATGGTACAGAACCACCTGATCCAGCTCCTGACCCTGGTCTGCATGGAGCCTCCGACCGACCTGAGCGCCGACAGCGTGCGCGGCGAAAAGGTCAAGGTCCTGCGTTCGCTGCGCCCGATGGGCGATGCCGCCAACGTCGCCAAACACGTCGTGCGCGGCCAGTACGCGGCAGGTGCCATCAACGGTGCGTCCGTGACGGGCTACCGGGAGGAGCAGAACGTCGCGCCAGGGTCGATGATCGAGACCTTCGTGGCGATGCGCGTGCTCATCGACAACTGGCGCTGGTCGGGCGTGCCCATCTATATCCGCGTGGGCAAGCGCCTGCCGAAATCGGGCACGGAGATCGCCGTGCAGTTCAAGAATGCGCCGAGTGTCCTCTTCAACAAAGGCGAGGGCAACACCGGCCCGAATGTCCTGGTCATCCGCATCCAGCCCGATGAGGGCATTTCGTTGCGTATTCAGAGCAAGATGCCGGGGGCCGCGCTCCAGATCGAACCGGTGAAGATGGACTTCCAGTACGGCTCCTCCTTCGGCAAGGCCAGTCCGGAAGCCTACGAGCGGCTGATCCATGACGCCATGAGCGGCGACCCGACGTTGTTCGCCCGCCGCGACGAGGTGGAGGAAGCCTGGCAATTCGTCGATGCCATCGAGAACGCCTGGCACATCGACGCGGCCAATCAACCGCCGTTGCGCGAGTACGCGGCCGGTTCCTGGGGTCCGAAGGAAGCCGATGAACTCGTCGCGCAGGACGGACGTTCCTGGCGCCGGCTGTAAGCCTACTCCTAACTCCTGACTTCCACTATGCCGGCAGCACCTTCCGCAAAACAACCCACGCAGGAATTTTTCGGCGATGGCATCCCCGTGGCCATTGGGCAGATCCAGCGCGAATTGAAAAAGGTCTGGCAGGAAGGCCAGAAGACGGCGGTGCGCGCCTCGCGGCTCAACCTGGTCATCTACAGCGCGGCGGATCACTCCATTCGTGCCAACACGGAATTAGTGGGCGCGATCACCCGTCAGCATGCGTTGCGGGCGATTCTCATTGCGTCCAAACCAAAGGGGCTTGGCAACGGGGTGCGCGCCTGGGTAAGCGCGCATTGCCAAGTCTCGAAGAACGGAGTCAAACAGCGATGCTCTGAGCAGATCGCCTTCCAATTGGAAGGACAAGCCCGCGAGATGGGATTGATCCCGAATATCGTCTTCTCGCACCTGGATAGTGATCTGCCTTTGTACTTCTGGTTCCAAGGAGAGTTTACCCGGGTGCCGGACCCGAAGCTGATGGCCTGGGTGGATCACCTCATCTACGATAGTGCCGACTGGAAGCAACCCGCCGCACAGTGCGCGATCCTCCGGCAATTGCACCCGCACACGAACGCCGGACGGGCGCTGGGCGACATCAACTGGACACGTCTCAACGGTTTGCGGCTGGCGGTAGCTTCCTTCTTCGACGTGCCGGGAGCCACGGCGACATTGGCGGTGCTGAACTCCATCGAGGTGGATCATGCGCCTGGCGCGCGGCTGACGGCGCTTCTTTTCGTTGGCTGGCTTGCGGTGCAACTCGGCTGGTCAGTCGCGGGCAACGCTTCTACGATCCGGTTCACCAACAAAGCCGGGGGAACGGTTGCCGTGAAATTGCGCGAGGGGGTGGTTGGGCAAGGCATCGGGCAGATCAAGATGCAGGCAGATGACGGCAGCACCTTCACCGTGAACCGCGACTCTGATTCCAGCTTCTTCAACACATCAGCGTATTATGGCCGGGACGGACGCGAACTGAACCAGGTCGTGCCCGTTGGTCCGCAAGACACCGCCGAGCTGGTGAGCGAGGAGTTGACCAACAGCGGAGCGCACGGGGTGTACCTCAAGGTGTTAGATTTGGTCGAATCGTTGATTGGGTAAGCTGACAATCAAGCCCGGAAGAGCACGCTTGACCATTTGGCGAATTTTTGCCACGCTCTCCCTCTTGTTCCCTCTGATCACATCCCCAGATTGAAATAGACGAATAGCGTTCGCTTTGTTCTGCGACTTTCGTTCGTCTACTACTAGTTAGGCACTTTTCCTCTTGGCTGGGTGGGGGAGGGCACGTCGGTTCCCGTTCGTTCCGTTGGCTGGTCTGTCTTCGCGGCTCGTCCTCAGCTTCGGTGGGCCCCTCCCGGCGGCAGCACCCATCCTTCCCCCGCCGGTGGGAGGTCCGTCCTTCGTTCCCCAGCACACCGAGAGCCACGTGCCTAACCAGGCGCTCGAGCGAACGGCGCTTTGCTCCTGCTCCGAGCTTGCTTTCCTCCTCGCCGTCGCTCAGCTTCCGTCCGTTAGGCCCTGAGTCTTTGCCCCAGGGTTCTCCGATGGCACGCCTGCTCCCGTTCCTCCCGCGG
>CAXTOP010000078.1:0-13266 GCA_964245965.1 uncultured Chthoniobacterales bacterium | reverse complement strand
ACCCGACGGAGCGGGTCCCTCCCGGCAGGCTTTATCAAACGGGAAGGGCTCTAGACCGGCTTTTGCTAAGCCTTTCCCGCCATCGCCTCCGCTTTATTGTAAGGCGCGATTTCCAGGATCTCGCAACGCTTGCTGCTGCCCGCCGTTTCTTCCGGCAGCGTGATCACCTCGCCCACGCGGTGGCTCAGCAACGCCTGACCGATGGTGGTCTGATACGACAGGAGGTGCTTTTCCGGGTTGCCGTCCCACGCTCCGAGGATCGTGTAGGCCTCGGCGCTGCCGCCGTCCACCGGTTTGAGGCGGACTGTGGTGCCGATGGAGACCTGGGTCGTATCGGGGTTCTCGAAGTTGGTGCCGCGGGCGCGCATGAGATCCTGCTCCAGTTCCGCGCGGCGGCGGGCCAGGACGGCCTGCATTTCCTTGGCCGCCTTGAACTCGAAGTTTTCCCGCAAGTCGCCGTAGGAACGGGCCACGGAGATCTCCTCGATGTTCTTGGGGATCTGTTTGTTCACCAAGTCGTCCAGTTCCAGCTTGCGCTTTTCGAGGCTGCTCCAGGAAACGACCAGCGTGACCGGTTTTTCCTCGCCTCCGCCGGTGAGAAGCGTGTGCAAATCGGGGTGCTTCTTGATGAGACGCGCCATCAACGAGCGTTTGTCCAGCTCTTCCAGACTCGGGGTGGCAAGGAGTGCCCGCGCGGCCGTGCGCAGTTCGGCCTTGTCGCCGTTGGCCAGCAATTCCGTGACCAGTTCGCGGTCGCTGATCAACAGATCGCGCAGCTTGGTCGAGCGCTTGATGTCGCTGAAGTTGTCGCGTTCGAGCGCCGAGAGGATGGCCGCGAAGAGCCGCGGGGTGGCAAATTCGTGGTACTTTTCGTCGGCTCGCTCCTTGGCCAGCCACAAAAGCATCTCGCAGGTGATGGAGTAGTCGCGGATCGAGCGGTCAAGGTAGCTCTTGAATTCCTCCAGCCGGCCGTTCGCGTCGAAGAGCCGCCCGATCTCGCCGACAACCCGCGCGTTGTGCGTCTGCGGCAGCAGGGACAGGGCGCGCTGCACCCAGCGGTCCTCGCCCAGGGCGGCGGGCAGGTTGTGGAGCGCGTAGCGCTGTTTGACGGCGGGCAGGTTGCCGATGATCTCGCCGAGCCGGTTTTCCTCGCCGCGCATCAGATCGGTCAGCGTGGGGCTGCCTTCGGGCAGGGGGGTGCCGATGGCGGTGGCAATCTCGTCCCGCGTCACGAGCATCTCGAAGGCGGAGTCGATGTCGAGGCGCTGGTTGCGCACGGCGACCTTGCCGGCGGATTCCAGCAGGGGCAGAAGCTGGGTGGGTTCCGCCTTGAAATCCTCGATGCCCTTGTAGATCTGGTCGAGCACGCTGATCTGCTGCTTGAGCTGGCGGGCCGTCTCGAACTGCGTCAGCAGCGCCTGCGTCTGCGCCACGGGGGCCTCGCGCAGCTCGACGAAATCCGTCTTCTTGGCCGGCACCACGTACCCGCCGTCCTTCTTGAGCAGCTTCTTGGCGTTGTCCCACCAGCGTTTGAACTCCGCCTCGCCCGACAGCACGTCGGGCGTGAGCAGCGCCGTCATCTGGGCGGGGGTCATGCGCCGGTGGTCGGAATGCTCCAGCATCAGGCGGGTCGCGCCGACGGGATCGTTGGCCAGCAGTTTCTTGGTCCCGGCGAGGTCGGAAGCCTTGCGCGCCAGGAGGTGGCCGGGCGGGACCGGGCGGCAGGTTTCCGCCGCGTAAACCAACTGCATGGGGTGATCCTTCTTCGCGCCGAAGTGGATCAGGATCTGGTTGTTGTCCAGGTTCCAACGGGAAACCTGGCCGAAGCCCCAGCTCTTGTGCTGGCAAAAGGCACCGGGTTCCAGCGCGTTGAGCGCGCGCGCGGTCGCCACGTTGAGCTTGCCCTCATCGACCAGTTTCTGAAGCTCGGGGTTGACGACGGCGGAAGCTGCGGGAGCGGGGATAGACATAAGAGCGCCAAAAAAGGGTACGGGTTTGGATCAGACGGCCGATCGCGGCAAGCGGCGGCCGAAGGAAAACGCCCGCCGGCCCGTTGCCGCCGCCCAGAGGAAGTGGGGAGCGCGACTCACATTTTCCTTCGGCCGATTACCTGCGCAACCGGCCGGCGGGCACTATCGGCCGCGAGAGATCATTTCCCGGCTCGATCAGCGAAGGAGGGGATAAATCCGTCGCATGGAAGCAACCGCCTGCCCTAAGATGCACGAATTGCCCCTTCAGAGCCACCAACATTTTTTAGCCCCCTTTTCCACTTCGACCTTGCTACGCGTCTAAGAAAGCGGATACAAACGATTTCCAGCGATGAGAACCCTGCTCTGTTCCCTCCTCACCTTTTGCGTTCTCACCGCCGTTCACGCGGACATCCAGGCACCCCCTGCCAGTGAGCAGGGGCCGACCCGCAAGCTGGGGCGTGGCTTTTCCAATCTGATCTGCGCCATCACCGACTGGCAGAACACGATTGCAGAAACCAACGATACGGAAGGCAACTCGGCCATCCCCTACGGCTTCGTCAAAGGCGCGGGCCGCTTCTTCGCGCGTACCGCCTCGGGTATTTTCGACGTCGCGACTTTTCCTTTCCCTTTGAACAAGGGCAAGTACACCCCGGTTCTTCGTAACGACGTCCCCTGGATCCACAGCGGGTTCGAGGAGTTCCCGCCGGAACTCGGCTTCGAGAGCCGCAACCCGTACGTTCGCTGATCCCAGCCACTTTCTCCCCCCAAAACCTCCGCGAACGGCGGAGAATCCGGCCCGCCCAGCTTTTACGGCGGCGGAGCGATCTGATTCCCTGCGGGGCAAATCGGATGACTCCGCCGCCTTCCGTTTCCGAACCTTGCCTGCACGACTTCCCAACGCGGTTCATTCTCTACGCATCGCCGAGGTTGCTTTCGGTGGCCGCGGGGTTGGCCGTCTCGCGGATGGCCAGGTGGTCTTCGTCCCGTACGTGGCGGCGGGAGAAACCGTCCGGGTCGAAATCACCCGCCGGCACAAGGGGTACCTGGAAGCCCGCCTCCTGGCCGTGGAGGAAGCCTCGCCGGAACGCGTCGAGCCCCGTTGCCCGTATTTCGGGAGTTGCGGAGGGTGCAGCTACCAACATTTAAGGATCCAGGAGCAGCGGCGCATCAAGCGTGCCCAGGTGGCGCAGGTACTCAAACGGATCGGCAAGCTGGCGGAGGCACCCGTGGAGCCAACGGTGCCATCGCCGGTGGACTACGGGTATCGCAACCGGATCACCGTTCATGTGCGTGAACAGGCGGTCGGCTTTTACGGCCAGGATGCCCGTGAGCTGATCGACGTGGCGCAGTGCCCCATCGCCGAACCGGCCGTGAACGCGGCCCTGAACCAATTTCGAAGCCGTTCTTACCTGCGGGAGGGGCATTGCACGCTCCGCGGTGACAACAGCAAGCGGACCTTCCACCAGACCAACGATGCCGCGGCGGGAGAACTCCTGCTGATGGTCCGGGCACTGGCGCGGCAAGGTGACTGGCGGCATCTGGTGGATGCCTACTGCGGCACGGGATTCTTCGCGCGCAATCTGTTTGCCGACTTCGAGACCGTGACAGGATTGGAGCGCGACCCGCGCGCGGTCAGCGAAGCTCAACGGGCAGCGGTCCCGCACGAACGTTACATCGCGGGCGACGTGGCGGATACCCTGCCGGAGATCCTGGCGGAAACGGTGTCGCGCGACACCTTGCTCATCCTCGACCCACCCGCAGAAGGGCTTGCGACCGAGGTCCGGCAAGCAATCCTTGACCGCCCACCGAACGCAATTATTTACGTTTCCTGCGATCCTGCCACGTTGGCGCGGGACTTGTCCAAACTAACAATGGCGTGCTACGCTCTTCACGTAGTCACGCCATTGGATATGTTTCCGCAAACAGCGGAGATCGAGACCGTCACCCTGCTGCGGGCAAGGTAAACGGCGGATCGATAACCCGTTGCTTAGACGTTGATGCCTTCGGGGAAGAACAAGCCTCCGGAGACGTTCTTCGCGCCGTAAACGATGTTCAGCACCTTTTTCGTGTTCCGGTCGAACACCAAGGCGTTGGCGTCGGAAGGCACGATGTTCACCGGGAATTCCGGCCGGCCGGCGGGATCAGACAGGGTCTGATCCTTGTCGGACTTTCCATCGAGCGAATCGCGCAGATCGGAGATCTTGGCTGCGATCCCCACGGCATCAGCGCCCGCCAGGAAGATGAGTGTCCTCACCGTCGCAGCGTGAATGGCTTCGACCGCCAGGATGCCGGCCGCCGCCGACAAATAGTCGGGGTTGGTCAGCAGGGGTGCGCCGCCGTGATAAGCCGTAACGCCCACGTCCTCGAAAATGAACGAACCTAAAAGGAAGTTCAGATCATTGGCGAACGGGTCGAAACCGGTGGTGCTAATGCCCGCCACCGCCGCCGCCGTGTTGAAGCTGTTTTGCAAGTCAATGGCCGGCTTGGAGGGAGGCACGAGGCCCAGCGAAAAGAAAACACTGCGCAGGAAGTTCACGTGGTTGCGCTCGTCCTGGGCCGTCTCGGCCAGGTATTGGCCAATCGCGGGATTGCTGAACTGCACTTTCGGGTCGGCCTTGATGGTCACCGGACCGGTCGTCGTCTTGCCGTCGGTACCAACATCGTGGTTTTCCATCCCGTCACCGAACTGTGCGCGGGTATAATATTCGGCCTCAAGATATTCGAGGTTCAACGCCAGGGTCAAAACCGAAAGGTCCTGGGCGAGAGCCGCAGGGTCCTCGGCCGCGTTCGCCTGGCGGGGAGCCAGGGACATCGCGGCAGGCAACACGGCTGCGCCGGCACCGAAGCCGAGGGATTTGCGCAGGAAGGAACGGCGATTGGCATTCGCCTTCAGGAAAGAGGTGGAACCAGTCAAATTGATGTTCATAAGGTGTAGTAAATGATTGCGTAACGGGAACGTTGCTTAGATGACGCCATTGACGCCGGCGGGGAAGAACAAGCCCTTGGTGGCATTTCTCGCGCCGTAAACGATGTTCTTCACCTTCTTGGGTGTCCGTCCGAAGACGATGCTGTTGGCATCGACGGGGGTGATGTTGGGCATGCCGTCGAAAATAACTCCCTGGTCCTTGTCGGAGACGCCATCAAGCGAATCGCGCAGATCGGAAATCTTCTGGAACTTGGCAATAGCATCGGCACCCTGCGCGAGGATGTTATAGCGCAAGATACCGGCGTGGTAGCCTTCCGTGCCGAGCAACCCGGCGGCACCCAGCTTGACGGTCGGCAGAGAGAGCAACCCGGCCGCACCCTTCAAAGCGGTTACCGTCACGTCGGAGAAAGTAATTCCGCCGAGCAGGAAGTTCTCCTGGTTGGCGAAGGGATCGAAGCTGTTCGCGATCCCCGCGTTCATCGCGACCATGTTAAAGCTGTTGAGGTAATCGGTGGAGGGACGGGGAATCGGAATGCCGCCGAGCGCGGTGATGGTATCGCGCACGTATTGCACGTGCAACCGCTCATCCTCGGCTACCTCGTTGGCGTACCCCTCAATGTTTGGGTCATCGAAGGTGACCTTGGGGCTGTCCTTGATGATCACGGTACCGCCGGCGGTGCCGTTGCTGTCGGTTGGAATACCGAAATCGGCGAGACCCAGGCCGGTTGTGCCGCGGGTGTAGTACTCGGCCTCGAGATATTCGAAGTTGAGGGCAAAGTTCAGGATGGCAACATCGGAGGCGAGATCCGCCTTGGATTTTTGAGGGGCACCGGCCAGGATGGCAGGCAGCAGGGCACCACCCGCACCCAGACCCAAAGACTGGAGGAAGGAGCGGCGGTTCAAGCCAGAAGACGACGTTGTCGTGACAGGATCTGTAGGATTCATAGGTGGTTAGTAAGACAATACGAGGGTCCGAGACCCTTGGTTGGTGAAGCCAGCTACAGGCTACCTGGGGACTTGGTGCCTCCGCTTCAGCATCGATTACGCTGACTAAGTGGCAGGCGGTTGTATGAAAGTTGAGGTTGCGTAAAGGATTTGTCATAATTTCGTGTATCAAGACCAAGCCAGCAACTCCCCGCAAGAATGTGCCTTCCGCCAGTCAGTCCGTGCCTCTTCCCGCCCGGAGGAAGATACGCTGGTGGGGTTACTTGCTTATCATCATGGCTTTGCTGATACTTTTGCCCGTGGTGGAAGTCGGCTGCGTGCGGGTTGGCGATCCGCCGGCCACCCCTCTGATGGGTTTACGCTGGCTGGAAGATCGAATGAGCGGTGACCATCCGGCCCGCATCCGTTATCACTGGCTGCCGTGGCGGGAACTGCCCGGCAACTTTCTGCGCGCCGCGTGGGTTTCGGAGGATTCCCGCTTTTTCGTCCACCACGGGTTCGATTGGGTGGAGATGCAGCACGCCATCGACAAAGCGCGAGAGACCGGGGGCGACCCCCGCGGCAGCTCGACGATCACCATGCAGTGCGCCCGCTCCTTGTTTCTTTGGCAAGGGCATTCCTACCTCCGCAAAGGGTTGGAAGCGTACTACACCGTGCTGATGGAAGCGATGCTCTCAAAGCAGCGCATCCTGGAGCTTTACGCGAACGTGATCGAGATGGGTCCCGGGGTGTACGGCATCGAGGCCGCCAGCGAGTACCATTATAATAAGACGGCGAGCAGCCGGTTGACCAGTGATCAGGCCGCCATGCTGGCGGCTCTGCTGCCGGCTCCCCGACGTTGGAACCCGCGCATTCCCTCGAAGCGCCTGGCCGCCAGACAGCAGCATATCCTGCATGAATTGCCTGTCACCCGCTGGAATGGACCACCGTTAAGCAGGTGAGCAGGCCTTTGAAGATTGTCGGACGGGCGCTCCACCTGCCGCAGTTGGACCGGATGGCAGGCGGAGCGCCCGTCCGACAATCTTCAGAGGCCGGTCGGTAACGCGCAACCCGAGCAAATTTACCTGGCTGGCGCGATGACACCCGGTGCGCTGGCTCGGGTAAGCAGCCGCCGCATCACCTCGTCCAACCGGTCGATCGCCACCGGTTTGATCAGGTGTTCGCTGAACCCTGCGGCGTGTGACTTGCCTATGTCGCTTTCCATGCCGAAGCCGCTCAGGGCGATGCCCGGCGGGCCGCCCCGGCGGCGCAACTCGCTCATCAATTCGAAACCCGTACCGTCGGGCAGACCCAGGTCGCTGATGACCAGATCAAAAGGGGCGTGCGCGTCGTTCTGGGCCAGTCCCTCGGCGACAGAGTGCGCGGTGACCACCTCGTACCCGCGCCGCTTGAGCAAACGCTGCATACCCAGACAGGTGTCGATATGATCATCGATGAGCAGCACCCGCTGCCTGCCCTGGTGGTCGGAGCCATGAGCGGAGGCTGGTTGGAAGGACGCGCCGAGGTCTGGTCCGGGTACCGCCGGCGCGGGCCTCGGCGTCTCGGCGGCGGGCGTCGCGCAGGTTTCCAGTTCCACCGTGAAAGTCGATCCTTTATCCGGCCCGGCGCTGTGAACCCCGAGACTGCCACCGTGGGCATCGACCATCGCTTTGGAGATGGCTAGACCGAGTCCGAGACCGCCGAAACGCTGCGTGATGGAACTCTGCCCCTGATCGAACGCGTTGAAGATGCGCGTCAAATTCTGTGGCTCGATGCCGATGCCCTCGTCGGCGACTTCGACGCGCAGCAAGGTTTGCTCCCCGCTGGAGGCGGAGCCGTTGCCACCGAACGCCGCGGTCGTGTCATGTGCCAACCGCGCCACCGCATCGAGATCGTTGCTGCTGCTGCCCCCGAAAACAGCCAGGGTGTCGCCGGCCCGGCTGCCGGGCGGCACGTCATGCGAGGTGGGTGCGACGGAACCAACCCGTATCTGATCTAGGCTGGCGGTGACGGCACCGGCCAGCAAATTCGTCGAGCGCACGGTGATACAACGTCCCTTCGGAGTGAACTTGACCGCGTTCTTGAGCAGGTTCCAGAAAACCTGCTGGAGCCGGGCGGGATCGGCGACGGCGTGATGGGTCGGTGCGTCAAGGGCCAGCCGCACGCGGATCCCTTTTTCGTCGATGTCGCGCTGGCAGATCTCCAGGGCCAGGCGCAGCGTCCGGTGGACGTCGGTCACCGTGCGGTTGAGCTGGAGCTTGCCGCTGGAGATGCGTGTGACATCGAGCAGGTCGTCGATGAGGCGGGCTTCCAGCTCGACGTTGCGGCGGATGATCTCCAGCGGCTGCCGCGCGGCGGGGAGATCTTCCGCGAGGCTTTCCAGCTCGGCCACCATGGTGATGACGGGCGAGAGAGGGTTGCGCAGCTCGTGCGACAGTTGCGCCAGGAACTGGTCCTTGGCCGCGTTGGCGTTGATGAGTTCCTGCCGCAGGACCACCGGGGCCGTGGAATCCTCCACCAGGCACAGCACCCCCAGAATGCGCTGCTGGCTGTCCTGCAAGCGCAGCAGGTTGATGGTCAGGTAGCGGGTTTGTCCGCTGGCGGTGGATGTGCGCTGCTCGATCGCCTGGAACGGCACGCCGAAGTGGAGCACGCGCCCCAGCGCTTCCCGGCTGGCGATGGACAGTTGTGGGAAGGTTGCCTCGGCGACCTCAAGGCCGCCCGGCAGCGCACCCAGCGCTCGAACGATCTCGGCGAAAGCCCCGTTGACCTGCAGGAGCCGTTCGTCGCCCGGATCGATCAGGGCGATGCCGACGGGCATGTTGGCGAGGATTTTTTCGTTGAAAATCTGTTCGCGTTCGATGCGCAAGCTGCTCTGCATTTGCTGGCGGTAGAGGGAACTCAGCAGGTAAGCCGCCATCGCCGTGCCGACCACCAGCCAGCCCACGAGCAGAAGCGTCTGGCGGAGCAGGTCGTGGACGGGTTGGTGAACCACGACGCTGCGCTTCTGGGTCACGGCGATCCAGCCGGTGCGGCCGATGGCGGAGTAGGTGTAGATCTGTTCGCCGCGCTCCTCGGTGCCGCTGGGATGCCGGCGGAAGGCGCGCAGCAGGTCGCTCTCCACGGCGGCCTGGTCGAGCCGGTTGGGTTCCAGATCCTTGGCGAAGAGGGGAAATCCGTTCTGGTCGATGATCTGGATGGTCATCTCGGACCCTTCTCCGAAGTCCAGAGATTGAAGCCGGCGGCCGATGCGTTCCGTGAGGACGTCCGCGCCCAGAAAACCGAGCAGGTTCTGCGCGCGGTCGCGCACGGCGACCACGAGGCTCGTCACCCGCCGGCCGTCCACGGCGCGCAGGTAGCTGGAGGACACGTAGTAGCTGGCGTCGGTATGCTCGGCGGCGGTCTTCCAGATGCCGGTGCTGAACTGCTGCTGGGGCGACAGGGCCGCGGTTGGCTGCGGCACGGCGGCGACCAGCCGGCCGGACGCATCGGTCAGGAACATGCCGTCCACGCGCTTCTGCGGATAAAAGATGCTCGTGAGCCATTCCTGCGGAGACTGCGGCGAGGCCGCCGGGACCGGGGCTACCGGAGCAACGGGCACGAGGCCGGGGCTGGCTGAAGCCGCCGAGGCAACCCAATTGCGGGCCGGGGGGGTCCGGCCGCGGCGGCTGGCGGCCGGGGGAGGGGTGGCGGAGAGCTCAGCCGCTTGGGCCGCCGGGACGGCCGGAGCCAGAGGAGGCTGGGGCGGTTGGAGCATCATCGCCGTGGTGGGCAGCGTCCGGTAGTAGTCCATCAGCTCGCCGGTGCGCTCCAGTTCGTTCTCCACGTGCTGGGAGAGGCTGCGCACGAGGGATTCCGAGTCGGCGGCGGTTTTGTTTTCCAGGGTGCGGCTCAGCACCGAGTAGGAGTAATAAGCCAGCAGCAGCGAGGGCACCCAGCCAACGAAAAGCACGCTGAAAGCCAGGTGAAACGGCTTCAGCCGGTGAGTGGACACGAACTTGGCGAAGGTTTCTTTCACAGGAGGCGTCGCAGCGGGCAACCCTCCCGCCGCGTCCTACTTTGTGCCGGGCCCCGGCGTTGAGCAAGCCGCGGAGTTTGCCGATGACAAGCAGCTTTCGGGGCCGCGGCGAATAGGCCGAAATAGGCTTTCCGCTTGACGGTCCGGGAGAAACGGCCATCATTTGCGCCGAAATCCAGAGGATGTAACCGCCTTTTCATTTCGCAATTTTGCCGCCTATGTCAGGATTTTTCGGAGAATATATATGGACAGCTTGCTACCTGACGGTCCTGCTCTGCTTCTCGATGTACGGTCTCCATCGCTGGTGGATCATCTATCTGTTTCTTAAAAACAGGACCCGGTTGCCCCATCCCCTGACGCAGTTCGAGCAACTGCCGGCCGTCACGGTCCAGTTGCCGATCTTCAACGAGCGTTACGTCGCCGAGCGGCTCCTGCGCGCGGTCAGCGCGCTGGATTACCCGCCTGGGCTGCTGGAGATCCAGGTGCTCGACGATTCGACCGACGACACCCGGGAACTCATCCAGCGCGAGGTGGCCGCCCTCCAGGCGCGCGGCCTTGATGTGCGGCTCCTTCACCGCACCGACCGCACCGGGTTCAAGGCCGGCGCGCTGGAACACGGCATGCACCTGGCCAAAGGCGAGTTCATCTTCATCCTCGACGCGGATTTCCTGCCGCAGCCCGACATCCTCCGGCGCACGATCCACTACTTCACCGATCCGGGGGTGGGCATGATCCAGACCCGCTGGGGGCATCTCAACCGGACGTACTCGCTGCTGACCCGCGTGCAGGCCATGTTCCTGGACGGACACCTGCTGCTCGAACAAACCGCGCGCAGCCGCAGCGGGCGCTTCTTCAACTTCAACGGGACCGCGGGCATCTGGCGGCGCTCCTGCATCGAGGAAAGCGGCGGCTGGCAGCACGACACGCTGACGGAGGATCTCGACCTGTCCTACCGCGCGCAGTTGGCCGGCTGGCGCTTCATTTTCCTGGCCAACGTGGTCACGCCCGCCGAGTTGCCCGTGGACATGAACGGCTTCAAGAGCCAGCAGCACCGCTGGACGAAGGGTTCCATCCAGACGTGCAAGAAAATCCTGCCGCTCATCCTGCGCAGCGGTCTGCCCTGGAAGATCAAGCTGGAAGCCTTCCTGCACCTGACCTCCAATTTTTCGTACCTGATGCTCGCCTTCCTGTGCGTGCTGCTCCAGTCCAACACCCACGGCCACAGCAGTACGATGCGGCTGCTGTTGCTCGACATTCCCATCTTCCTGGCGGCGAGCGTATCGGTGGCGGTTTTCTACATCTGCGCGCAACGCGAGTTGTACCCGCGCACCTGGATGAAGGAGATCCTGATGCTGCCCTTGCTTATCGCGTTGGGGATCGGGCTATCGCTCAACAACGCGCGGGCGGTGCTGGAAGCAATTTTCAACCAGACGAGCGCTTTCGTGCGCACGCCCAAGTACGGGATCGAGCGGTCCTCCCAAACGTGGCTGAATTGCCGGTACCGGCCGATCAAGTCGATTTTGCCGATCCTTGAGCTTGGCTTTGCGGCGTATTTCACCTATTTTGTCATCGACTCGATCGTATCAGGTCAATACTCGTCGCTGCCTTTCCTGTTTTTGTTCCAGCTGGGTTTCTGCTATGTGGCGTTTTCCTCGCTTTCGCAATGGATTCCCACGCGGTGGCGCCAGCCGGCGCAACCCGGCCTGTCTGCATAGCTTCCTTACTTTTTTGTCAGACCCGATGGATTTCGCTGCCACCCGACGTCTCCTAGCTCCCTGGCTCTACTCTTCCGCGCTCGCTGCTCTGCTGAGCGGCTGCGCGTCCACCGACGACGGGATCGTCAACGGCGATACCCGTAATCAGGTCATCATCAGCGTCCGCGACCAAAAACTGACGGTGATCGAGCCGGATCATCATCGGGTCAGCTTCCCGATCTCGACTTCGAAGTACGGTTTCGGCGATCGCCGCGGCAGTTACGCGACGCCGCTGGGCGAACTCGCGGTCGCGCAGAAGATCGGCACCGGTGCGCCGTCCGGCAGCGTGTTCAAAAGCCGGGTCCGGACGGGCGAGATCGTCAAGATCGATGCTCCCGGACGCGACGCTATCGTCACGCGCATCATCGCCTTGCGCGGCCTGGAGGCAGGAAACAAAGATGCTTGGGCACGAGGGATTTACATTCATGGGACACCGGAAGAGCGCAACATCGGCCGCCCCACCAGCTACGGCTGCATCCGGATGCGTTCGCGCGATGTGATCACCCTGTATGACATGATCAAGGTCGGGGCGAGGGTCCAGATCATTGACACCACGGCGAACAAGGCCATCGCCGCAAACATCGTGACGCCGGTGACCACGCCGGCCACGCCGCCGGTGGTCGTGCCTCCAGCTGTGACTGCCACGACGGCAACGGCCATCGCTTCCAATGATTCTCCTGGTGCCGCCAGGAACGATCCGGCCACTACGAAGGCCCTAGTCAAGGCCGTTGCGGCGGATCACACCCAGAACCCGGCTAGCGTCGGGAGCATCGCCACCGAGGTGAAGCCAGCGACGGCATTGCAGGCGGCGGCACCGCCCGCGTCCCCACCCGCGCCTACGCCTCCGCCGGTCTCGGGAAAGAAGGAGTGGGCGGGCGCACCCTCCAAACTGTTGGCTAAGGCGAACGAGGCCGAGGCAAGAAATAACCGGAATCCAAAGACGGTCGGCATTTTGCACCCGGCCAGCAGCAACGGCACGACGGAAGCGTCGTATAATACTCCAAGCGGCGGACGGAGTCTGAATCGCGGTGTGTTGGATTCGCTGTAGTCTTTTGCCTCGATAGAAAGACATTGACAGCGCAGGCAAGCCGGCGCACTTTCACCGTTCTCAAAAAACGAGTTCATTTTCATGGCCAACACTCCATCCGCCGCCAAGCGCGCCCGTCAAACCAAGCGGCGCACCCTCCGTAACCGCAGCGTTCAGACCGGTTTGAAGACCCAGGCCAAGCGCTTTCGGGTTGCTGCCACTCCTGCCACCGGCGGAACGGTCGATAAAGAGTCCGTGCGCAAGCAGTACGAGGCCTTGGTTTCCGAGTTGGACAGCGCAGCCAAGCGTGGGATCGTCCACAAGAATTTGGCCAACCGGCGCAAGAGCCGGCTGGCTCGCAAGATCGCTGCTCTCGCGTAATTGACACAAAGCGGGCACGATCAGGGGGGCAGGTTGTTAAACCTGCCCTTTGTCAAGAACCGGGATGGCTTTCCGAGGCCATCCCTTTTTCGTGTCGAACGCTTTTTGCCGATGCTCGTCTTTTATATCGTTTCTTCTAGAGCCCTTCCCGTTTGATAAAGCCTGCCGGGAGGGACCCGCTCCGTCGGGTCCGGGGAGCCGGGGCTACACGGCACCGGGCCTGGCCCCGGCTCTGCGGACCCGACGGAGCGGGTCCCTCCCAATTT
>CAXTOP010000077.1:0-15999 GCA_964245965.1 uncultured Chthoniobacterales bacterium | reverse complement strand
TGGCAGTTGGCTGAACAGGGCCGAGTTGGAACTCTCCGTGCTGGCTCGCCAGTGCTTGGCCGAGCGCATGGAGAGCCAGGAAAAGCTCACTCGGGCCGTCGCTGCCTGGGAACAAAGCGCAACGCCGCAGCGGGGAAGGCCGATCGGCGCTCTACCACCGCCGACGCCCGCATCAAACGCAAGCGCCTCTACCCCGTTGTCCTACCTTGAAGAAGTACTAGTGGGTCGTGTGGCAGGTGCGTTGCCATTGCTTGGCGAGCGGTGGCCGGCAGCGCACGGCACGGAAGGTGCAGGCACCTGACCCGCCAAGCAATGGCAACGCACCTGCCACACGACCCACTAGCGCGTGTGCCGCAGAGAGCACGATGGATGACCGATGGGCGTAGCTCACTCAATCAAGATGCACCCCGACACGGCTTTGGGATCCAGCGGCACAACTCACGGCGAGCCTCGCGCACTGTGAGGGCAACCTCTTCAAGCGGAATCCCATCGAGTTGCCGCAGATCGTTCATCAAAGCGGCCACGTAGGGCAACCGTAAACCGGCCCGCCGCACCAACGCCAGATCACTGAAAATTTCTCCCGGAGTCCCACATTTCAGCACCTCGCCGTGTTTCAAAAGGTAGATGCGTTGCGCGTACACCGGCACCTCGTCAACGGCGTGCGTGGCGAGGATGATCGTCATGCCATGTTCGAGGTGCAACCGGCTGAGCAGTTGCATCATCATCGCCTCCCCTTCGGGGTCCAACCCGGCAGTGGGTTCGTCCAGCAGCAGGATCGACGGCTGCATCGCCAACACTCCGGCGATGGCCACTCTTTTTTGCTCACCATAACTCGCCTGGTGGATCGCCTTGTGGCGCAGGTGAGCGACGCGCATCGTCTCCAGAGCCGAACCAACCCTTTCTTTTATTGTCGTCTCCGGCAATCCGAGGTTCCTCGGTCCGAAGGCAACATCTTCTTCGATCGTCGCCGCGAAGAGTTGATCCTGGGGATTCTGGAAGACTAACCCAATTTTTTGATAAAGTTCTGCCTGGGCGTAGGTTCCCAGCACCTTTCCATCGATCAACACTTCCCCGGAAGCCGGTGTCAACAATCCGATCAGTGTTTTGATCAGCGTCGTTTTGCCTGAGCCGTTCGAGCCGAGTAGGGCGACGAATTCTCCCTCTGAGGCGTGAAAATCGAGGCGGGAGAGAGCCGGCGAGTTTGTCTCGTACCAGTGGGTGACGGCACGGGCCTCAACAATGAGTTTCACAAGCCCCGCGCTTCCGCGAATCGCTGTAGCCCGAAAGTGAGCACCCCCCCGAGGGCCAAAGCGACCCAGTGGGATGGATGAAGGGGAGCAAACGACGCCTGGGGTACCGCGCCGCTGTAGCCGCGCAGCACCATGGCCTCGTGGGTGTGCTGCGCTTGGTCGATGGAACGAACAACGACGGTCCCGATCATCACACTCATGGATCTGCACGCCCGTTTCGCCCCTCGGTAACCCAGGCGCAATCGTTGGGCTGCCGTGATGTCGATCGCAAGGTCGAGCAGCATGAAAAGATAGCGGTACATGAAGTTGGCGATTTCCACCCAGCCTTGAGGGATGCCCAGCCAGCGCAACGCATGAAATACCCGGTAAGCCGGGGTGATCATACTCAGGAGCACCACTACGCTCATCGAGCCAAAAGCACGCGCGCCTACGATGCAGCCTTCGTGCAACCCCTCTCTGGTGATCGTCAGCTTGAGCACACCCAGATCGAGCTTCCACAGCGGCGTGGTCCCGCGCAGCACGGCTTGCAGAAGCACGAGCACGGCCACCATACCCACCGGGGCGGCCAGCCTCAGGCACACCTGCCGCCACGGCACGCGCGCCACCAGCATCACGCCCGCGCAAAACACCATGACCCCCAACGGAAAGACCACGTGCCGTGAGATGATCACGCAGATCAACAGGATCATCGCCGCCAACAGCTTGACCCTGGAATCCAGCCGGGTGAACGCGGTGTCGCGCAGCGCAATCCGATCAACGACGAAACTCGTCATACCCGCGGCTCTTGCTCAGCCGCCGGCAACGTCAACGGTTGCCCGAAGAGCTCGCGGGAAGCGTACCCGGCCACAAAACCTCCACACGTTCCAGCGATCAGGAAGAAAAACAGGAGCATGTCACCCTGATCGGTATTGATGAATGGCTTCCAGGCCGGGTGACCGGCGGCTGCCGCGTACTTGTTGACAACGGTGTCGTCCACACCTTGCCATTCGGTCTTTTTCAGCAAGGTGAGGCCATACACGAGCGCCGCCGCCGCGATGACGCATACCAGGCAAGCATTGAACACTTTTTTCATCGGGCGCCTCCCTGCATAACAGCTTGAGGTGACAAACGCAGGATTTCCGGGCGCCGTGATTGGATGAAGGACAACGCGCCGGCACTCAGGAAGCCTTCGATGATACCCAACGGGATTTGGGTCGGGCAAAACGACAAAGCGATGCTGGCAAACATGGTCAGGAAGGAACCATCGCCATGGAGCGCGGAAGCAAGCTCCATGGAGGTAGCGGCGTAGGTCGCCCAGTCCGAGCACAGTCCGGCCAGAAAAGCCGCTACAAGATAGGGCAGCCCCGCCCGCCGGGCCAAACGGAAGGCCCCGTAGCCGACGAACCCGCCGACGATGCCCATGGAGAAAATGTTCGCTCCCCAGGTTGTCAGTCCGCCGTGCGAGAGAAAGAGCGCCTGCAACAGCAAGGCAACGCTGGTGATCAGCACCGTCAGCCAAGGCCCGATCAAAATGGCCGCTAGACCTGTGCCGCACGGGTGCGAGCAGGTGCCCGCCGTCGGCACCGGGATCGGCATGCAAGAAATGATGAACACGGCCGCTCCCACCAACCCAACGAGTGGCTTGAAGTGCGGGACGAGCGCGCTGCGGCGGTTGAGATCCTGCACGCCCCAGACGACAAAGGGTGCGGCGGCCAGGAACCAGAAGCCCGCCCACGGCATGGGCAGGATGCCTTCCGTGATGTGCATGGCGTTGGCCGTGGAAGGCAGCGAGAAGTACCCGGCAGCCAACGTGAGCAGCGTCACAATGGTCAGACTCCGGGGAAGCCGCGGCCCCTTTGCGGTGGATGGATTGATCATAGAATTTCGGTTGGCGGTCAGTTCAGGGATTGGATAGTTGAGGGAGGAGGATGGACGAAAGGTTGCCCCGGAGCGGCTCGGCAACGGCCGTTGGACGGTCAAACTTGAGCAGCCGCGCGCTGTTGAAGATCACAAAGAACGCGCCGAACTCGTGGATGAAGCACGCCGCCATCGGCGACACGTAACCCAGGCAGGAAAGGGTGATCGCCGCCGCGCTGAACACAAATCCGCACAGGATGTTCTGATTGATGATGCGGACGGTCTTTTTCGAAAGCTGGATGAACTGGGCCACCCGGCTCAGGTCGTTGGCCATCAGCGCGATGTCGGCGGTCTGAATCGCCACGTCGCTGCCGAGCACGCCCATGGCGATGCTCAGGTTGCCTGCGGCCAGGGCGGGCGCGTCGTTGACGCCGTCACCCACGACCATCACCTGATAACCTTCTGCCTTGAGGGTTTCGACCACTTGCAACTTTTGCTCCGGCAGACAATCCGCCCGGAACTCCGAAAAACCGATCTCCGCCGCGATGACTTCCGCGACACCCTGGCGGTCGCCGGTCAGCATCAGGAAACGGTCGATGCCTACCTCCTGCAGATCCCGGTGCACCGAGCGCGCTTCGTCGCGGATGGTGTCGGTCAAATAAATCGTGCCGATGTGTTCCCGGTCGCGCGCCACGTGGATGGCGCTATGGTGGGGTTGGGTTTCTCCGGTGGTGACCGTGATTCCCTTGCTCTGCAACCACGATCCCCGGCCAACGAGCAGCCGGTTGCCATTCACCCGCCCGGTCATGCCCAACCCATGTTCCTCGACGATGTCCGTCACCTCCGGGATCGTCAGGTTCGCGCTTTTGGCCGCCTGGACGATCGCCTTGGCGACCGGGTGGGTGGAATGAGATTCCACCGTTGCCGCCAGACTGAGCAGACCGTTATGATCCACGCCGTGGTGAGTGGCGACGTGCGCCAACTGCAACCGTCCGGTGGTCAGCGTGCCCGTTTTGTCGAAGACCACGGCGTCCACGTGGTTGGCAGCCTCGAAGAATTGCACACTCTTGACGAGGATTCCCAGCCGCGAGGCGGCGGCCAGCGCCGCCACCATCGCCGTCGGTCCGGCCAGGATGAAGGCGCACGGGATGCTGACGATGACCACGGAGATCGAGCGTTGGAGGTTATGCGTGAAGAACAAGACAAAGCCGGCCAGCAACAAGATCAGCGGCAGATAATACTGCGCGTACTGTTCGGTCAGGCGCACGATGGGCGCACGGCTGTTGCGGGCTTCCTCGACGATCTGCTTGACGCGTCCGAGCACCGTGTTGTCACCCGCTTTGACCACCACCGCTTCCACCATGCCGCTGAGGTTGGTCGTCCCGGCGAAGATGTAAGAGTCCCTGGCGACTTCGACCGGCAGAGACTCACCGGTGATGTTGGCCTGGTTGACCGTGGAGTCGCCGGAAAGCACGGTGCCGTCGGCGGGAATGGCGTCGCCCGGACGCACCCGGATGATGTCGCCCTCGCGCAATTGCTCGGAGTCGATTTCCTCTTCCTTGCCGTCCACCACGCGCCGGGCGCGGCCACGCGAGAGATTGAGCAGGCTGTTGATGGCTTCGCTGACACCGAGCATGCTCCGGTTTTCAAAGACGTGCCCGACCATGAGGATGATCGCCACAATCGCTCCGGTGACGTACTGACCCGTCACGAAGCACGCAACCACCGCCAGCGTGATGAATTGGTTGACGTAAAACTCGGTGTGCTCGTCGGGATCGTCGGAGGAGAAACCCTCCATCAATTCGAGAAGGATGGGGATGCCGCTCAGGATCGCCGCCGCCATCTCTACCAGGGTGGCCAGATCGGCCTGGTCGGGACGGAGCCATTGAATCAACCCACCCACCACCAGACAGATCACCGCGCCGTACACAAACGACAGGTGCAGCTTCAACTCGGCTTCTTCGTGTTCTTCGCTTTCTCCGCTCATAGCAATTCGCCTGACTGAGGGCTTAAGTTTACCTGGGCTGCGGGAAGGCCGGTGCGGCTCCCTTTTGGTTGTCGAGGAACAAATGGAAAGTTCCCCCGAGGCCGGCCGGCGCCACCGAGGTGGTCTTGATCCGGGGCATGACGACGCCGAGCATCTCGGTGTAGAGCTGGGCTTGCACGAGCAACGGGTTCGTGCGCTCGCGGGCCAGAAGCGCCCGAAACGAACTTGCCTCCCCCTGCGCAGTCGCCACGGTCCCTTTGGCGTACGATGCCGCCTCCTGCTGGACACGATAAGACTGCGCCTTGGCATCCGGCAATGAGGACGCCGCATACGTGTTGGATTCTTCGATCAACGTTTTCGCTTTCACCTTGGCGCTCACCACCGCCTGGAAAGCGTCCTGAACGGCTTTTGGCGGGTTGATCTCACGGGTCTCGAACGCCAGAAACTGGATACCCAGGCCGAGGTCATCACAGCGTTTTTGCGCCAGGGTCATGGCTTCCTGCCCGATGTAGTCCTTGCGCGTGGTCAGGACATCCTCCACCGGCATTTTGGAGAGCACCCGGCTCAGCGACGAGTAGAGCACGCTGTCCCGCATCGCTTCGTGATCCTTGACGCGCAGCAGGTAACTGGCAGGATCGGAAATCTGGTAACGGGCGACAAACCGTCCCTGGATGATGTTGAAATCACCCGTCAACGTGTACGGCTGATTCACCGGGTTGAGTGATGCCATCCCGCCATCGTTTACCGGAGCCATCCACAGGTCGAGCGCGACCTCCTGGACGGATTTAACGGGAACTTTCGCCACCTCGTCCAGCGGTGGCGGCAGAGCGAACATCAACCCCGGCGAGTGCAATCCGGGCAAAAGCTTGCCAAAGCGAAAAGTCAATCCCACCTCGTTCGGCGCGACGACGGTGATACCGGAGGCCAGGTACAGCAACCCCAGGACGATCATCGCCAGAGTCAGTACCCGAATGCTCGACCGCAGAGCGTCAAGGACCGCCGCACCGGAAAAGGAAGTATCGCCCCGGGTGCTCATCGTTGCGCGGAGGAGTTGGTCTGCGCCGGAGGCCGTTCCACGCCGGTTTTGAGCAGGTCAAAGGGCGGCTGGTTTCCGTCCAGCACCAGGGTGGTGTTCGGGTTGATGGTTTTCTTGAGCGTGTCGAGTTCACGCAGGAACAGGTAGAGCTGCGGGTCTTCGCCGTGCGCCGCCGCATAGATGCGTGCCGCTTCCGCTTCGCCCTCGCCCCGCTTGATCTCCGCGTCCCGCTGAGCTTCGGCCACGATGACGGTTTTCTGCGAATTGACCGCCGCGCGGATGGCATCGGCTTCCTGACGGCCTTCGGCCAAGTACCGCTCCGCGAACTGCGAACGCTCCGCTCGCATCCGCTCAAACACGTAGGTGGTGTTGGCCTCGGGCAAGGCGATGCGCTCGATTCCCACCTGTCGGATCGCGATCCCGAAAGAATCCTGCGCCTGCGCCGAAGTGACCGCCGTCAGCTTGTCCTCGATCTCACTGATCTTCACGTCGGTCTCCGAGGCGGCGGACACCAACTGACGGAACTCGTAAGTGCCCAGGATGGTGTTCTTTGCGCTGCTCACGAGGCTGTCTAGCTTCGTCAGCGCGTTTTCCGGACTGCCGATGGCCTGGAGGAACTTGAGTGGATCGCTGATGCGCCACGCGACAAAGGCGGGCACGATGACGTTGCGCCGGTCTTTGGTCAACGCTTCAGAGAGCCGGACCTCGTAGAAGTTCAACCGCGCATCGACGCGGTTTACTGCTTCGATGGGCCAGGGCCACTTGCCGAAAAGACCGGGCTCGGTGATGACCCGGATGGGCTTGCCCAAGCGAGTCACGACGGCGTTCTCGTTCTGGCGAACCTGGAAGGAAAGCATCAGCGCCAGCAGCGGGATAAGAATCACCACTGCCAACAGGATTCGTGGAAGGTTTTTCAGCATGGGATCAGTTAGGGTCGGGGAATATCGCGCGCCTGCCGGGATAGGTTATCGTTGGCACGTAGATCTAGGAAAATTTCGGGCTCCGCACCGTGATCAACGCCCACGATGGTCTTGGCCGAGGCGGGTAGCACTTCGTCGAACGCGTTGTACTTGAGCCGGGTTCGAAACAGGTCCGGGTTGAGTCGCGCCGCGGCCACGGTCAGGTGGAAACGATTTGCCTCGCCGGTGGCCGCATTGACACGTTGGTTGTAAATTGCCCCGGCCGCCATCTTCAGCGTGTTGGCCTCCGCGTAGGCTAGCGGCAGCGTGCGAGCCTGGTCGGCCCGCGCGGTGTCGATCAGGGCGTCTTTACGCTCCTGGGCGCTGACCACGTTCTCGTAAGCGGATGCGACCTCGACCGGCGGGTGGATGTCTTTGAGGCCCACAAAGGTGATTTCCAATCCAAGACCGAGCCGGTTGATCTCGCTCTGGATGCCCTGCTGCAACGAAGCCGCGATGGCCTCGCGATCGTCGGTCATCATGTGGAAACTTTCGCGCAGGGTGGCGATGTAGATGAGCTTGCGCTCGGCCAGGTGCCGGAGCGCCGCCTCGGCGTCGGTGGTGTTCGTCAGGTAAGCAACGGGGTCGGACACGCGGTACTGGATCGGCACGTTGATGGTCAGCAAGCTCTCGCCGCCGCCGATGAGGAGGTTTTTCTCCCCTTCGACGTGTTTTTCCGTCCACAGCAGCGGCTTCGACAAATCCTTGTCAAACCCGAGAGAAATCTCGCGCACTTGTTTGGTGGCGATGACGTGGATCTGCCCGAGCGGCCACGGCAGGCTGACGTGCAAACCGGGTCCCAGGGTGTGCCGACTATACCGCCCCAGGGTGGATAGCACCCCGCGGTTGCCCATCGGCACAATGCTGACGCAGGTGGTGATCCAGCCCACAACGATGCCAACGACGAGCACGGTTTCGATGCTTTCTTTCACGAACTGAAAGATCCACACCTCGCCGACCTTGATTCCCACCAGCTCCTCCAAGTTGCGGACCACTCCTTTGGCTCCTTGTCCGGAGCCAAGCACAAAATCCAGCGCCACGCTCGACCCGGCGGCAGGCGGCGTTTTGCGAAGCAGCCGGGGTTGGTAGAAACGACCCAGCAGGCGCAGGCCCGGTTCCAGGACCAGCAGCGCCGTCACCCCCAGCACCGTCCATCCCAGCCAGCAAACGTCCCAACCTGTCGAGAGGTAAAACAACAGCGCTCCGCCCGTAGCGAGGGACGCCAGAAAGTTCATCGACAACAGCGTCAGCATCGGTGCCAGCACGGGGCTTTCCAAACGCCGCTGCAAAGCTCGGAGGTAATTGCCGAACAGGTAAAGTACCGCGCCTAACGACAGGAACGTTACCGCCACAAAGCGCAAGGTGGCAGCCGGCGACTGTCCCAACTCGGGCGGAAAGCGGAAGTACGGAGCCAGGTACATGCCCGCCGGAACCATCGCGCCGAGCAGCAAAATCCACTGCCACAGCACCGCGAAACGGGTGACGAAGTGACGCCGGGAGGTCACTATCATCCGGCCGATTCGTCCACGCGGCTGCGCCACGGACGGCGCGATGGTGCCCGCGTCCCCGACCAAGGCGTACAGGTAATGGACGGCAACGGCCGCAGTGCTCCAGAGCAGCAGTGCCGCCATGGCGGTCGTGAGGATGATTGCGGTCTGCGAGACCAGCCAAAAACTCAGTCCCAAAGCCACCGCATACAGGATGATGAGACCCAGCAAAGCTCCCCGGGTTTGCCGGCTCATCTGCGGATCGACCGGCGCAGCCGTGCGGCCGTCCCCGGAAGGGCCGTGGAACTGCGGCGGTTGTTTTTTGGTAAAGTGCATCGAGAAATTATTGGTCGCGGTTCTCGCGCGCGACTTGTTCGGCGGTCAACTGGGGCCGTTCAGGAAGGACGCGGCGCAGTTCCATCGTCGTGACCAAAGTGGCGTTGGGTCCGATGTTGGAAGCTCCGTCCATCCCGTAGGCCAGATCGCCCGGGATGAAGAGTTGGCGGCGGTCGCCGGGTTTCATCGTTTGGAGGGCTTCCTGCCATCCTTTGATCATGGAACCGACTGCCAGCACGGTTTCCTTTTTCGTGTTCATGGGGTCGTTGACGAGCGAGCCGTCCACACGCCTGTCCTCATAAACCACGCTGACAAAGCTGTCGGGGCCCGGGGGGTCGCCCTGGCCGCTGGCGAGCACTTTGTACTGCAGCCCGCTCGGCAGCTCGACGACACCTGGCGCTTTGCGGTTATTCTCCAGGAAAGCTGCGCCGTCCTGCTGGTTTTTCGCCGCGAGTTGCGTGCGGTCACTCCGCAGGCGAGCCAGCAAACCCTCGTTGTACCGGAGCAACAACGTCCGGCCTTCCTCCGGGGACATGAGGCTGCGTTGAGCCCGTGCGTCCCGGATGCCACGCAACGCGCTCGGCACATCCACGTCGGCCTTGAGCAGCCGCCAGGCGTTCGCGGCCCGGTAGCCGAAGGCATAGCTCGCCCGGTCGTGCTCCTCGGCGCCGACGGCGGTCTTCGTTTCCTGCTTCCGGCTGTAGTCACCCAAAATTTTCTCGGCACCTTGGGCGGTCATCAGCCGCATGCGCCCGGCCAGGCCGTCGTCCATGCCCCGGCCCACGGAACTGAGGTCCAGATCCGCCCCGACCTTGCTCCATTTGGAACTGATCTGTTCGCCGGAGGCGTAGCTCACGCGCTGCCGCTCGTCTTTGAGCGGGCCGCCCGGCAGACTTCCGTAGCGGTCACAGCCGGCGACACCCGGCAGCAGCACCACGGCGACAGCCGCCGCCAACTTACGCGCGCGTAACAACATCGGTAAACGGGTCCGGCCCGCCGCGAGGCGGCGGGCCGGAAAGGATCGTTCTATGTGATTGACGGTCGGTTACTTAAGCAACCTTCGCGCGACGGCGGCCCGTGCCGTACCAGACTAGACCCGCCGCCCCCAGGAGCGTCAGCGCGTAGGTGCTGGGTTCGGGCACCGTAGCGCCGGTGTAGCTGACCACGTCCAGCGTACCGCTGTTCTCGTTACTCATCGACGACGACGGATCGTAAGTGATCGCGCTCGTGCCTGCTTTGACGACCGTGAACGTCAGGGTCGCCAGCGTGAACGCGCTGGGCTGCTGGGCGACGAGCGCTTGCGCCGAGGCGCTCGCGGAGTCGCTCAGAAAAGCCTGGTTGGCCACACTGAAGTCGGTGTCCTGAAAGTCATTCGGTCCCAGGTAGGTGCCGAAGGTGTACCCCGAAGCCGTCAGAAAAGACGGGTCATAATCCAAGGCCAGATCGAACCCGCCCACGACCGGACTGCCCGGGTTGTTGGTGCTGCCTTTCAATCCGCTGACGTTGAGATTATACGTGAGCAGACTACCGGGGGTCAGTTGCGACGGATTACCGGAGGCAAGGACGAGCGAGACCATCACGCCCGAGCCCGTCTGGGCCGAAGCGAGGTGCGCGAGGCACAGGGAAGCCGCCGCGGCGGCGAAGAAGGAGAGATAATGTTTCATGTGGGAATCAGTTTAGATAATGGGCGTCACGGCAGATGTTACCGGGCGGCGACAGTGTTGACAGTGGCGGGGGCGGTAGTGGTGGTGTAACGCTGGGTGAGCCAGCGCACGTCGGCGGCGTCGATTCTACCGTCACCGTTGAGGTCGTAGCGGGTGTCGGTGGACTTGGCGCGCACCGCGTTGTTGACGACGGCCGCGTCCGCCGAGTTGATCACGCCGTCGGAGTTGAAGTCCCACGGCAAGGGAGTAGCCGGAGTGGGGATGACGGCGAATTCGCGGGCGTTGCCATTAACCACCGCGTAGGCGACCCCGTTGGCGAGGTCAACACCGTAAGTGCCCAGGGTGTTGGGGGCGGCATTGAAGTCGCCGTCAACACGAGTTTTGACGCTGCCGGCCAAGTTGTAATCCACCGCGTTGATCCAGGTGCCGGACTTCGGATCGCGCACGCCGAGCACGACGCTCGAAGCATTCGTGACGCCGGCTGCCGTCGGGCTGAAGTTCACCACGACCTTCACCGTGTCGGTTGACGCGGAAGCCAGGTCAGCCAGGCCCCAAACGGAAACGATATCGCTGACGGTGTTAGCGCTCTTCGGCGCAAAACCAGTGTTGACGTACTTCGTCAGCTTGCGGCCGTCTCGGGTGGTCTTGGTGCTGGCGTTGATGCCGTTGAGGATCTGGAACGACGTGCCGACAAAACCGTTCTCGCCGTAGGTGGCGGAGTTGTTAACGGCATTGTTGGTGTTGTCGGCCACGGTCGTGTAGGCCGCGCCTTCCGGCACCAGGAACCCCTGGCCGTTGAGACTGTAGCCGAACGTGGTCATTTTGGCCCAGTTGCCCGTGAGCACCGGAGTTTTCGGGAGCTGCTCGTTGCCGATGGGATCGGGCAGGTTGGCAGGCACCGCGTAGTACTCCGCCGTGACCCGGGGACCGTCCACCGTGTAAACATAAACGCCGACCTCATATAGATCTTCCTCGACGGAGTTCTCGTTGGCCGAGAACGGCGCGGCGGGCGTGTAGAACTTGTTGCTGTCCGACTGCGAGATCACCTGCTGGATGGACTTGGTCCCGTCCGGGGAGGTGATGATGGAACGCTTGTGGTGATGGTCGTGGCCACCGATGTAGAGACGCACGTTGTTGTTGGCCAACGATGCCACGAAGTTGTTGACCGCCTGCTGCCGGGCCACGGAGGCCGCGCTGGTAGGCATCACCGTGCCGTCGCCGGGATCGCCCGTCACCGGCTGGGCACCGAACACGTTGTCCTTGTGGTTGCCGCCGAGGAGGTTCTTGTGGGCGAGCACGATGGCCTGCAAGGGCCGGGTGCCGGTCAGGCGGCCGGTGATCCAATCCTGCTGCTGGGTGATGGTTGAGGTGTTGGTGTTGCCATTCGTGAATTGGTCCAGCAGCACGAAGCGCGCGTTGTTGTAGTCGAAGCTATAAGAGAGGCCGTTGTTCGCGGTCGATCCCAACTGGTTGCCGGTGCCGTTGGCCGCCGGATAGGAAAAATTGCTGCCGATGGTGAACGCCGTGGTCGAGGCGCGCGCGGGCGGCGGGAAGCTTGACAGGAGCGTGCTCTGGATCGAGGCCTTCGTGTCGTAGGTCGCCTCGCTGGTCGGCCAGTTCGCGATGATGCTGTTCACGTCGAATGTGCCGGGCGTCATGTTGTTCGCGCCGGTGTTGACTGTCTGCGGGAAGTACGTGGCTTCGTACATGCCGGTGTTCGCACCGCCCGCTTCGTGGTTGCCGCGCAACGGGTAGAACCCGATCCCGGCGTTGTAGAGGTCCTGCGTGTAAAGCGAACGGGTTTGGATTTCGATCTCCTTGTTGCCGTCGATCGTGTCGCCCACCGCAATCACCAGTTTGACCCCCTGGCGGATGAACTCTTGATCAATTTGCTGGATCATAGAAGCCGGGAACGAGGCCGGACTTTTGCCGTCGTCGATCGGGGCGACTACACCGGCGGCTTGCACCCATTGAGTGTCCGAGAGAACACCAAATTTCCACGGCTCGGCATGGGCGGCAAAGCACCCGACGCCGGTGGAGGCTACGCACGTGGCACAAATAAGCATTCTAGTTTTCATGATAGAGAATAAAGATTCAAGTGTCCGGCTGGGATTGCTCGGCACCCGTTGCCACTTTTGGTGAGACTCAATCCAGTTCATAGCGGCGTTGTGTAACATGAATGTCACCGCACGCTTAAGAAGCCAGATCCACCATGATTCCAACAAGAATTCTAGTTATAAGTATTTCCATCTGATTATCTTCCGCGAGGTACAGATTGCAATAATGTTGCGGCAGACCCCTCTAGCTACGAAGGCTTCTCGCAAACAAGGCATTGATCTTGCTGGTTGCCTTTTCGCCGCAGAAGTTCCTTTCGGGTAGTGTTGCAAATAAAGATTTAGCCCCACGATGTTGTGCAGTAATGTTGGTCTCGCCCACAACAGCGTGTGGAGTGCGTAGGTTTCTGCAACACTACCCGCTGAACCCCTGGCCCGCTCTTTTCCAGACACCCTCATCCAACTCAAAATCCACGCGAACGTGGGTGTCGGCGAGGAACTGGCGCACGAAGGCTTCCTGCGCGAGTGGATGCGCCAACAACTCGGCGTACACGGGACCGGAAACCACCAGGGCCCCCAAGCTTTGTGCTTGTCCGAGGAGCACCGACAGGCGGCGAGCCAGCGGTTCACGCGACCACAGAGCCGAGATGACGTTGGTATCGACGGCGGTTCTCACGAGGCACCACCTGCGTCGGGAGCCTCGTCGCGCAACTCGGCTACCCAGGCGTTGATCTCCTCGACCCCACCGGGAAAAGTCCCCAGCGCGCCGACGTAACACTCGAAAGGATTATGTGCCTGGCGAGCAGGACGGATCAGCGTGCGTTCGCCTTCCACGACGAACTCGACCCGGTCGCCTTCTTGCAGGCCGAGCCGTAGCCGTACCTCCTGCGGGATGGTGACCTGCCCTTTGCTGCTGATACTGCTAGATGGATTCATGTTTACCCGTACTCCTTACTTTCAAAATAGTAAAATTTACCACGCCACCAAGCTATAATCCTCGAGCCGACCGCCAACAAAACTCGCCGGCTACTCTCCCTGAGTGGCTTCGACTGCTGGCTCTGGCGGGACAGGGAAGAGAGGGGGGAGTCCATCGCAAAGCTCGTTTCTGGAGAGTCCACACCTCTGAAAACCAGGATCTACAATAATAATCCTTATTGTAAAGAATAGACCTTATACCATTTCTCTGATTTGACTCAGCGTTTTTTGGGAGGAACGTGCCCGATGCTCAACCAAACGCTGCCGGTGATCAAAGAAGGGGCCGAGGAGTTGCTGGCTTTGCGCCAGCGGGAGCGCGACGAGCGGCGGCGCGAACGGCTCCACGCGTTGTGGCTTTTAGCCAGCGGGGCAGAGAACAACCGCACCGCGCTGGCCCGCCGCCTGGGTCGCAACCGCGCGAGCGTGAGCGCCTGGCTCAAAGATTACGCGCAAGGAGGGCTGGAGGGGTTGTTGCGCGACGCCCGACCGTGTGGCCGGCCCAACCAGGGCGGGATCAGCCTGCCCGCGGAGGTACGCGCGGCCATCAGCGCCCAACTCTCCGAGGTGCAAGGCCAGCGCGGCTACCAGGCGCTCTGGCGCTGGGCCAAGGCCGAGCACGCCCTGGCTTTGAGCTACTCGCACTTTCACCGCTGGGCGCGCTACCGCCTGGGAGCCAAGCTCAAGGTGGCGCGCAAGAGCCACGCCAAAAAAAAGATGCCCAACTCGCCGCCTTCCACGCTGGCGGCTTGAAGGAAGAGCTGGCCGCCCTCCAAGCCGCTCATCCCGACCAGCGGGTGAGCCTGTGGGCACAGGACGAGAGCCGCTTTGGGCTGCACACCATCCAGCGCCGCCGCCTGACCCTGCGTGGGATCAAGCCGGTGTGCCCCTTTGAGCAAAACTTCGAGAGCTTCTGGCTGTGCGGGGCCGTGGTACCGGCTAGCGGCAGGAGCTTCGTTTTGGAACTGCCTGCCACCGACCACGACTGCCTGCAAGTGTTCCTGAATCAGTTTGCCGCCACCCACGCCGGGGATACGCAAGAGGTGCAAGTCCTTTTGCTAGATAATAGCGGGCCGCACCGCGCCAAGGCCCTGTGCTGGCCCGAGCGGGTCGCCTCCCTCTCCCTGCGGGCGTACTGCCCGGAACTCAACCCGATCGAGCGCTGGTGGCAGGAACTTAAAAGCGCCGCTTCCAACACCCTCTTTGGTACGCTGGCGGCTTTGCGCACCCGTCTGGATACCGAGTTGCAGGCCTGAACCAGCCAACCCGCCCGGATGCGCTCGCTCACCAGTTACCCCTACATCATAGAGGCACTAAATACGCTGGGTTAATCAAGAGAGATGGTATTAAAGCCCGTAGACAGAAGGCAGCAGGTTTGGTATGACGCGAGCATGAACATCGAGGCGATCTTTGGCAAGGCACGGCTGCTGCGAGCGTTGACTTCGCTGGACCGGGCGGAGTTTACCCGGTTGGAGGAGGGCCTGGAGAAGCTCCTGGCCAGCGAACGGGCCGGGCGCCGGCACGACGGCCGGCTCCGCCAGCGGGCGTTTGGCGCGGGCGGGCCGGGCACAAGCTGCCGACGACCAGGGCGCGGCTCGTGTTCCTGCTCTTCTACTTCAAGTGCTACCCCTGGCAGGAGGTGCTCGCCTTTCTCTTCGACCTGAGCCAGCCCCAGGCTTGCGAGTGGATCAAGAAGCTCACGCCGCGGGTCAACCGGGTGCTGGGGCGGGAGTTGCGGCGGCCTGCACGGCGGCCTGCCGACTTGGCGCAACTCTTGGACAAGGTGCCCGAGTTGCGTCTGCTGGTCCTCGACGAGGTGGAGCGGCCCGAGCCGCCGCCCCAAGAACCAGGATGACCAGAAGAAGGATGACAGCGGCAAGAAGAAAGCCCATCGCAAGAAGAACCTGCTCCTCTCCAGCGCGAAGCGGGTGGTGGACCTGGGGCCAACGAGTCCCGGCAGCGTCCACGACAAGAAGCTCGCCGACGAAAGCGGCCTGTCCCTTCCGTCCGATGCGCTGGTGCTCAAGGACACGGGCTTCCAAGGCTACGAACCACCGGACACCCAGACGCTGCAACCTAAAAAGAAACCACGCGGACGTGAACTCCATCCCATCCAGAAGACGATCAACCAGGTCATCAGCCGCGTGCGGGTGGACGGTCCAACACGCCATCGCTGGCCTCAAACGCTGCCACCTCGTCGCTGATACCTTCCGCAACCGCAGGCAAGGCTTCGTGGATGAAGTCATGCTCGCGGCAAGCGGTCTGCACAACCTGCGGGTGGCAACCCGGACGATGGCGGCATGAGAAAATTGCAGGCACCCGCTGGGACCTGCCGCACTGCAAATACTACGCACTATAAAATCGGCTCTTCGCTGTTTTGAGTGGATAGAGCAAGAGCGAGGTTGACCTGTGGTGGTG
>CAXTOP010000076.1:0-17379 GCA_964245965.1 uncultured Chthoniobacterales bacterium | reverse complement strand
GGTTCAAGCATTGCGGCTGGCCCGTACACTCTCAATCATTCTGAAATTGGCTGTATCTTTGGCCATGACGATGTGGCCGCTCTGTCGGATGATCTGAAAACCAAGCTTCTCCAAAACACGCACGGCGTTACGTTGACCAATCCCCGGCAGCCTCGGCATGAGAATCCTCAGGCAACCATGACCAGGCTGATCTCGTGTACACTGGCTTCCAACGACTCGTCCGCCGCCTCGCGCAACAAATCAGCCTCGGCGGTTCCGCCGCTGTCCGTTACCGCTGCACCGCCGGCGTCGAGCCATAAAGCGGCTGCTTCACGAATGTTGTCCAGAGCTTCGCGTTCTGTGGTGCCTTGTGAAACGCATCCCGGCAGAGCGGGGCAAAACGCCGCGTAACCTTCTTCGCTTTTGATCAGCACGACGCGGTAGGTCATGAGGCGACCTTGCCGTGGTTTTGCGCCACTGGCAAGGCGTACCCGTTCCCGGGTAAAAGCATTCCAATCAGTAAAACAGCGATCATGACAATACCAGTGTGAATATGCCGGGAGGGACCCGCTCCGTCGGGTCCGTGGCCGTAGCCACCCTGTCAGAAGCGGACCCGACGGAGCGGGTCCCTCCCGGCACATCCACACTGGGTTCATCACTACAAAAAAGGACGCGGGCCGGTGACCCTCGCCCTTGTCAGGGACGTTGTTTACTGCGTCTTGATACTGCGATCCGGGAACGGCGGGATCGGCGGCAAATCGTACTTCTTGGTCTTCATCTCATCCAGGATGACCTCGATGCCTTTATCCAACTGCTGGTCCTCGCCGTGGAATTCCTTGGCCGGATCGTTCTCCACGACGATGTCGGGATCGACCCCGTGACCCTCGACCACCCAACCGGTGCCGTCTTTCGAGTACGGCGCAAACTCCGGTCGGAACAACTGGCCGCCGTCCGTCAGCGGCAAAGGGTTGCGGATGCCGATCACGCCGCCCCACGAGCGTTTGCCGATCAGCTTGCCCAGCTTCAACGTCTTGAAACGGAACGGAAAGATGTCTCCGTCCGAGGCGGAGAATTCGTCCATCAGCGCATCCATCGGGCCGACGAAGGTCTGTGGCGGGTTGGTCTGCGGAACGGAGGAATTGCGGCTCATTTCCACCATCACCAGTGCCCGGCGCAGGCGTTCGATGACCATCGGCGACACGAAGCCGCCGCCGTTGCCGCGCACGTCCACGATCAGACCCTTCTTGTAAATCTGCGGGAAATAGAGCTTGGTGAACTCGTTTAGGCCGGGTTTGCCCATGTCCGGGATGTGCAGGTAGCCGACCTGGCCGCCGGTCTTCTGGCTGACGTAGTCGATGTTCTTGCGCACCCAGGCGAGATAATACAACGGCGCTTCGTCGGCCGTCGGGACCACCGTGATGTCGCGCGCGCCTTCCTCGACCGGCTTGGCGTTGACGCGCAACGTGACCTGTTTGCCCGCCGTACCGATGAGGGCGGTGTACAGGTTGGGCAGCTTCGCGACGGGCACGCCGTTGATGGCCAGCAGGAAATCGCCTTCCTTGACGTTCAGGCCGATGGCGGTCAGCGGGGAACGGGTTTGCTCATCCCAATTCTCACCCGGCAGGATGCGATCGATCCGGTAGGCGCGCGAGGCCGGGTCACGGGAAAACTCCGCGCCGAGCAGCCCGAGCTTGATACGCGGGGTTTCCGGACGCTCGCCGCCGCCGACGTAGGCGTGGCCGTTGTTCAGCTCGCCGATCAACTCGCCGATGAGGTAGGTTAAATCGTTGCGGTTGTTCACGAACGGCAGCAGCGCGGCGTACTTGTCGCGCATGGCTGGCCAGTTGACGCCGTTCATGTTCGGCGCGTAGAAGAAGTCGCGCATCTGCCGCCAGGCTTCGAAGTAGATCTGCGTCCACTCAGCCTGATGATCCAGCGCCATGTCGAAGCCGCTCATCGGGACCTTCTCCTTTAGGTCCAGCTTGTCCTTGGGCAGGTCGACCAGCGAGTAATCCTTGCCGACCTTGACGAGCATCTTCTTGCCGTCGGCGGTGATTTCGTAGCTGCTAACTTTGCCCAGCATGGTTTCCTTGCGGTCCTTCAGGCTGTAGGCGGCGAGCGTCATCTTGGGCGCGCCGGGGCCGGCTTCCTCGCCCTCATCGTCGTCGTCGCCCTGACGCAGGTAAAACACGCGGTCATCCACCAGGCGCAGATTGCCGTAGCTGCTGGCAGGGATGTTCAGAGCGGTGATGCGGTCCTTCAGGCCGTCCTCGTCCACGGTGACCGTGACGGCCGGCTTCTTGGCCGGCTCGCCTTTGGCGGCGTCGGGCTTGGATTCATCGGGCTTCTTGTCGTCAGCCTTTTTCTCGTCCTGGCCAACCTCATCACTTTTGGGCGGCAGCGGGGCGGGTGTCGCCTTGGCAAGGGTGACCAGGTACACGCGTTCCATGTTGCGGTACACTTCGGCGAACTCGTTCTGGCCAAAGGTCGGGTTGAAGTTGCGCGCGGAGGACAGGAGGAGGTATTTGCCGTCGTCGCTGAAGGCAGGGTTGCCCGCGGCATACCAATCGTCGGTCGCCTCGATGCGCTTGCCGCCGTTCAGGCCGTAGAGGTACACCTTGGGCATCCCCTGCGCCTCGTTGCGGCCCCAGGTGACCCATTGACTGTCCGGCGACCAATCGTAATCGTGAATTTCGGAAGCGTCGCTGTGGTCCACCAGCGTCACCGTTTTTCTGGCAACGTCCACGATGCGCAGACGTTGCAGGCGGTCGCTCCAGAGCAGCTTTTTGCAGTCCGGCGACCAGACCGGGGTGAAGTAGTAGGTGTCGGCGTTGCTGGTGAGCTGCACCGGTTCGCCTTTGCCGTCCTGCGCGCGGAGGTAAATTTCGTTCTCGCCGGTGGCGTCGGACAAGTAGGAGATCGTCTTGCCGTCCGGGGACCAGCGGGCGTCGCGCTCGTGGGCAGTGGAGGTGTTGGACAGATTGCGCGGGGTGCCGTCTCTGGCCGGGATGGAGAAGAGGTCGCCGCGGGCGACAGCAATCAGGCGCTTGCCGTCAGGCGAAGGACTGACGGATTCAACGTGCTTGGAGGCATCGACGACCCCCGCGCGGCCCGATGCCAGGTCTTCCTTGATGGTGATCGGCACTGGAGCAGCCTGGCCGCTGGCCAGGTCATAGCGCCAGATGTAGCCGGCATTCTCAAAGACGATGCCGCCCTTGCCGATGGACGGAAACTTGGCGTCGAACTCCGTGAAGTTGGTGAGTTTCTTGGTCTCCCTGGTGGCGAGATCGATGGAGAACAGATTCAGACGCCCGTCGCGATCGGAGAGGAAGTACACCTTGTTATCCGGCCCCCACATGGGACAGATGTCCTGTGCCGGGTTGTTGGTCAGGTTCTCGGTGGTGCCGGTTTTGAAGTCGTAGATCCAGATGTCGTCGGCCATGCCGCCGCGGTAGTGCTTCCAGGTGCGGAACTCCCGGAACACCTGGTTGTAGGCCATCTTGGAGTCGTCGGGTGAAAACGAGACGAACCCGCCGCGCGGCACGGGCAGTTGCTTGGGCAACTCGGCGTCCAGGCTCACGGTGTAGAGCTGGCCGATGAAATCGTTGAAGGAGCGCATGCGGGAGCGGAAGACGACCTCGGGCCGGGTGTTTTCCCAGGTCATGACGAGGTTGTTCGGCCCCATGCGGTCCGAGATGTCGTCGCGGTTGAGGGTGGCCGTGGTGGTCAGGCGCTTGGGCGTGCCGCCGTCGCCGGGCATGATGTACACCTCGGTGTTGCCGTCGTACTGGGCGGTGAAGGCGAGGGTCGCGCCGTCCGCCGAAAAGCGGGGAAAGGAGTTGTAGCCCGGGCCGCTGGTCAGGCGGCGGGCGGTGCCGCCGTCTTTGCTGGCCGAGTAGAGTTCGCCAGCGTAGCCGAAGACGATCTGCTCGCCGTTGGTGGTCGGGAACCGCAGCAGGCGGGTGGTGTCTGGCAAAGTGGGCGGCGTCTGGGCGGGCAGCAAACCCGGCAGGAACGCCGCCGCGGCGGCAGTGAGCAAAAGCAGGTAGCGGCGCACGCGGCAGTGGGGGCGAGGAATTGACATCACGGTCGGCGAACTTGAAGCGGGTCGCGGTGGGGCGCAAGTGCCGGCAGTCTGAGCGTCGCCGCTCCGGCCGGTTTTCGCAAGCATGGCCCCCGCCCGGATGGTCAGGTGCGTCCTGTCAAGCTGGCGACCATCGCGAGAAGCTCCGCAGCTTCCACCGGTTTGGAGACGTGCATCTGAAAACCCGCCAAGACCGCCTTCATGCGGTCTTCGGCCCGGGCGTACGCAGTCAACGCCACAGCGGGCAGTTTTTTGCGCTTCGGCTCGGCGGTATCAAGGGCTTCCTGTGCGCGAATGCGCCGGATCAACGTGTATCCGTCTTGGCCGGGCATGCCGATGTCGCTGACCAACACGTCGGGCCGCCCGTTCATCGCCAGAGCATACGCTTCTTCCGCCGACCCGCCCACGAGCACCTCTGCCCCGCGTTCCTCCATTAGCCGCTTGAGTAGAGCGCGCGCGTCTGGCTCGTCGTCAACCACCAAAACGCGCAGTCCCCGCAAGTCCACGCCCAGAACCTCGCCCTTGAGCGCGGCGAAACCCGGGGCCTGCGGGTGTCTTCGTTCGTCCGCCGCCTGGCTATTCGGCGCACCGCCTTGTTCAACCGGTTGCACCGTCGCGCCACCGGCACCGGGCGGCGCAGGGGAGGAAGTCTCCACGGCGACCATCAACGGCAGCGAGACGATAAAGGAGGCACCCGTTCCGGGGCCCGCGCTGGCCGCCCGCACACTGCCGCCGTGTAATTCCACCAGTTGCTTGACGATCGCCAACCCCAATCCCAGCCCGCCGTGCCGCCTCGTGCTCGTCGCGTCGGCCTGGCGGAACCGGTCGAAAACGTGGGGCAGGAACCCTGCTGGGATGCCCTCGCCCGAGTCGTTGAAAACGACTTCCAGATGGCTGTTGATGCGCTGGAGCACGATCTGCACTCGTCCCCCGCGCGGGGTAAACTTGATCGCGTTGCTAAGGATGTTCCAAAACACCTGCTGCAAACGGTTGGGATCACCGCTGACCGGTCGCGCCACGGGATCAAGGATGGCCTGCAAGCGGATGCCCTTGGCCTCGGCGGCGGGCTGCATCGTGTCGATGGCCGCTTGTACTACGGGGGCAAGATCGACCCGCTGCACGTCCAGGCGCACCTTGCCCGAGATGATGCGGCTCATGTCGAGCAGGTCCTCGATGATCTGCGCCTGCGAGCGGGCGTTGCGCTCGATGGTGGCCAGGCCCATCTCCAGGTCAGGGTCCAGCGGGGCCGGCACGGTCTCGGCGCCGGGTGGCGCGGCCGGGGAGCGGAGCACCTGGGCCCAACCCAGGATCGCGTTGAGCGGCGTGCGCAGTTCGTGGGAGAGCGTCGAAAGAAACTCGTCCTTCATCTGGCTGGCTCGCTCCGCTTCCGAGCGCGCGGCCCGTTCGCTGTTGAGGAGGTCCTCCCTCTCGCTTTGGAATTCCTTCTGGTCGTGGATGTCCGTGCACGTGCCGTACCAGCGGAAGATGGCACCGCTGGCGTCCCGGATCGGCAGGGCGCGGACCAGGAACCAGCGGTAGGCACCATCCGCCCGCCGGAGACGGAACTCGGTCGCGTACAAGCTGCCGTCCTTCAAAGCGGCCGCCCAGGCCAGGCCCGCTCCGGGCAAGTCATCGGGATAAACGTATCCTGCCCAAGTGTCGGGGTGGCCGCTTCCCTCGGGCTGATCGATATATTCGAGCCAGCGCCGGTTGCTGTAATCGAGGATGCCGTCCGGCTTTGCCGCCCACACGATCTGAGGCATGGAATCGGCCAACTGCCGGAAGCGCGCCTCGCTGGCCCGCAGTTCGTCTTCGGCTTGCTTCTGCCGGGTGATGTCGATGGAGATGCCGCCGTAGCGCACGGGTTTGCCGCTTTCGTCACGGAAAGATCGACCGATTCCCCGGATCCATCGGACCTGCCCGTCGGGACCCAGGAGCCGGTATTCGTTGTCGTAGATGTCGCCGTGCTCGACCGCTGCATCCAGGGCGCGCACGACCCGCTGGCGATCCTCGGGGTGGATGATCCCGTGGAACAACTCACGGGTGACCTCCACGTCCGGCGGTAGCCAGAAGAAGCCCCGCAGCCGGTCGTTCCATTCGATTTTGGGCGGATCTTCGGTCAGCGACCAGTCAAACGTGCCAAATTGGGCGGCTTCGATCACCAGCGCCAACCGTTCTTTGCTGGCGCGAAGGGCCTCTTCGGCTTGCAGCCGGAGGGTGATATCGTGGGTGGTGCCGGCGATGGCTTCCACCTGACCGCTCGCGCTGAAGACGGGAGTAAAGGTATAGTCGTACCGGCCGGTCCGGCCGTTTGCGCCGGTGAAGGGAACCTCGCCGTTAACGGGCCGGCGGGTCTCGATGACCTGCCGGATCTCGCGCTGGTGCATCTCCGCGTGCCAGTCCGGATAGCCGAGTTCGAAACAGGTCTTTCCCACGATTTCGGAGAGCGATTTTCCCCAGACTTCGAGCAGCGGGCGGTTCGCGTAGATGAAGCGGCCTTCCAGGTCGAACAGGTACGCAAAATCTTCAGTGGCCGAGAGCGCGGTGTTGAAAATACGCGTTTGCTGGGCCAGTTCCTCCGCCGTAGCAGCGAGAGCCTGTTCGGCCTGCTTGCGGGCGGTGATATCCAGGACCACCCCGTAAAAGCGCGACCCCCGGCCAGCGGAATCGGTTTCCACGTTGCCCCGGGCGGCCAGCCAGCGGATTTCCCCCGCGGGACCGACCACGCGGTACGCCGTTTCGAACGTCCCGCCGCGGGCAACCGCGTCGCCGATGTCAGCCGAGGCCTTTGCCCGGTCCTCCGGGTGGATGGAGCGGGTAAAGGTTTCCAGTGGTGCGCCCTCCGCCATCACGTCCGGCGGGACGAAGAACAGCCGGCACAGGTTCTTGTCGGCGGACACGCGGTCGATGGGGATTTCCCAAACCCAGGTGCCGATCTCGCCGGCGGTCAGCGCGGCGTCGAGGCGGACCTGGACCTTGGCCAGTTCCTCGCGGGACTGGTGCCGCTCGGTGACATCCTCGGCGACCCCGATCAGGCTGGTGAGGCAGCCGGAGGAATCCCGCACGGGAGCCAGGTTGATGTGCGCCCAGACGGTGTGGCCATCCTTGTGCAGGTAGCGTTTTTCGAACGTGGTGCGAGGCAGCGCCGCTTCCTGAATCCGCTGGATGCTCGCGGAATTTTGCCTGATGTCGTCGGGATGGGTGTACCCGCGAGAGTCGCGTCCGATGAGTTCCTCAGGCGGGTAGCCGACCATCGTGCAGAAAGCTTCGTTGGCCCACAAGACCCGGCCCTGGGTGTCTATGGAAACGATGCCGACCGTCGCCTGGTCGAACGCCGCGCGGAACTGGGCGTCGCTGCCGCCGGAGCGTGCCAGATCGGGCGGCGGCTGGTTTACCACCGCGCGCATCACCGCCAGCAAACGCTCCGGCTCTCCGTCCAGCCCGGGGACAGGCGAAAGCGTGGCCTCCCAAAGTTTGGAGAAACCGACCACGGTTGCCAGGGAAGCTTCGAAATGGACGGTGCGCCCCGCCCGGGCCTGCGCGACCGCGCGAGAGGCTTCGTCGATCCCGGCCCCCCGCCATTGCTCCGCCCAGGACGTTCCCAGGTGCGGCCCGGCGGGATCGGCAATCCCGAGGATCTGGCGTCCTCCGGCGTTGACCGAGAGAACGTTTCCCGCCAGGTCCAGCGATTGGATGCAGTCGGGCTCGGCGGTGGCTGGAACCAATGTAGCCGGGGGAACGGCCGGTTGGTCCATGGCCTCGCTGGTGGTTGACCGCAGCACGCTCCGGGCAGGGGCACCGGGCACCAGCGGGCCTCCACCCTGTCCCAGGACGGCACCCTCCGCGAGCAGGCTGCCGGCATCGCTCTTTTCGACTGCCAGGCCGGTGAGTGCTGCGCTGTCCTCGGCTTCCGGTGCGGTGCCTGGTAGTTGGGAAGGCGGCTGGGGCTCCACCGGTTCTTGCAACATGCTAAAATTTGTTCCTGCTAAAAAGGTTCACCGGGGAAGTTCTCCCGGAGGTTGCTCTGCCTACGAGGGGGTTTACAACGTCTGAAACGTAGCAGCGTCCGCCACAAAATCGCGCCTCACCCTCCGAATGCGTGGCAGCGAAGCGAGACTCCCCTGGTTTGCCGGGGACAAGGAAGGAACGTACCTGTTAAAAGCTCGGACGTTGAATCTTTCCTGACGCCTTCAGCGTTCTCCTCTCACACATGGCGGATTATCCTACCGGCAGCATCGAAAACTTGCTCGGGTCGTCCCTGGTCACCGCGGCGACCGGAGCGGCGCTCGCCGCTCGCCGGGAAAAAAACGCGTTGGCTCCGGGCAAGCCGCCTGCTTTCAGCACACAGGAACTCCGCACCCTCACCGCAGCCTGTGCGCGGCTGCTTCCGCAGCATTCTCCCTTGGTGCCCGAGATCGTGGCGGGTTTGATCGCGGAAGGCTTGCCTGCCGGCAAAGGGGACGGCTGGCGCTACGACGTGCTGCCTCCGGACGAAGAAACCTTCCACCGGGGACTGCAAGCGCTTGACGCCGCTGGAAATTTTACCGCCCTGGAGCCGGACGCCCAAGATGCCATGCTGCGCGCGGTTTCCCGAGGCGAGGCTGAGGGTGATCAATGGGAGACTTTGGACGGCCAGCGCTTCTTCGAGGAACTGCTGGTAGCTGTCACGGAGCGGTACGTCAGTGATCCGCGTGTGCAGGAGCAAATGCGCTACACGGGCTTTGCCGACGCCGCGGGCTGGCGCGCCATCGGTCTCAATGAAGCTGAATCCTGGGAAACGCCCGGAGCCTCCGCGGGGCGGCTACCGATGCCGACCGAGCGGCGGGAAGAACTTGCGCCGCCCATGCGGCACTACCGGGAAGACGAAGTAATCGATGCGGTGGTCATCGGGACGGGGGCGGGCGGTGGACCATTGCTCTGCCGGCTGGCGGCAGCGGGCTTGAAGGTCGTCGCGCTGGAAGCCGGCCGCGCCTGGAACCCGGCGCGGGAGTTTGCCACCGACGAGGTGGCGCAGAACGGCCTCTTCTGGCTCGACGAACGGCTGTCGGCGGGTGAGCACCCCATCGGCTTCGGCAACAACAACTCCGGCATGGGCGTCGGCGGTTCGACACTGCACTACACCGCGTACACCCCGCGGCCGCAGCCGGACGACTTCCGTCTGCACGGCGACTTCGGCGTGGGCTGCGACTGGCCGCTGTCGTACCAGGACCTGGAAGGCTATTTCGACGAGCTGGAAACTTTTCTCGGGGTCTCGGGTCCGTCGCCCTACCCGTGGGGACCGGCCCGCCGGCGCGGGTACGCCCTCGCACCTCTGCCGCTCAACGGCGCGGCCCAGCTCATGCGGCGCGCCTGCGGCAAGATGGGCCTCCGCTCTTCCCCGGCACCCAACGCGGCTCTTTCGGGCCGGTACTACCAACCCGGGATAGGTTGGCGGCCGGCTTGCACCAACCGCGGGTTTTGCCAGGCCGGTTGTTCCACCGGCGCGAAGGCAAGCGTGGACGTTACCTTCATCCCGGCCGCCATCGCCGGCGGCGCGGAAGTCCGGGCGGAAGCGTTCGTCACCCATTTCGACCGCGACGCCGCCGGTCGGATCAAGGCCGTGGTGTACCAGCAGGACGGGCGCGAACGCCGGCAGCTTTGCCACACCGTGTTTCTGTGCGGCGGCGCGATCGAGACGCCGCGCCTGCTGCTCCGGCAGGGCCTTGCCAACGGCAGCGGGCAGGTGGGCCGCAACTTCATGGCCCACACCGGCATGCAGGTGTGGGGCCGGTTCGAGGAAATGGTTCATCCCTGGAAAGGCATTCCCGGCGGCTTGATTTCCGAAGATACCCACCGGCCCGCGAACGCCGATTTTGCCGGGGGCTACCTGCTCCAGAGCATCGGGGTCATGCCGGTGACCTACGCGACCCAGCGTGCCCGCTCGAAGCACCAGCTCATGGGCGATGCGCTCGGGGAGCACCTCCGCGATTACAACCACGTCGCCGGGATCAACATCCTCGGCGAATGCCTGCCTTCGCCGGCAAGTTACCTGGAACTGAGCGACGAAAAGGATGCGCGCGGGCTGCCGAAGCCTCGCATCCACTTCACCGCCGGAGAGAACGAGCGCCGGCTATCGGCCCACGCCGAGGCTACCATGCGCGCGCTGTGGACCGAGGCGGGCGGGCGGGATTTGTGGGAGTTCGAGCGGTTCGCGCACACCATCGGCACCTGCCGCATGGGGGACGATCCGGCCAGCAGCGTGGTGAATCCTGATGGGCGGGTTTGGGACGTGCCGGGACTATACCTCTGCGATAACTCCGTCTTTCCCAGTGCGCTGGCGGTCAACCCGGCTTTGACCATCATGGCGGTGAGTCTGCGCACCGCCGACCGCTATCTGAAAAGCTTATGAGCAGTAAAGGTGAGAACAGTGGATTCCTCGATTTGATCAACCGGAAGTACGGCGAGAACGCCTACGCCGGCGACCAACACGGCGGTTCGGCAGGAAAGGACGGCAGCGGCTTGCCGGAGGCAGATGCCAGCGGTTTCATGTTCGCGACGGGTGTCGAGTGTTCCAACCCGACGATCCGGGGCAGGCGGGGCGAGGTCATCCGCCGCGACCAGTTGGAGGAATGCGGCCACTATCAGCATTGGCGGCAGGACTTGCAGCTCGTGCGCGACCTCGGGCTGCGCGTCCTGCGTTACGGCCTGCCGTACCACAAGACGCACCTCGGCCCGGGTCGGTACGATTGGAGCTTCGCGGATGAAGTCATGCGCGAGATGCAGCGGTTGGAGATTGTGCCCATCCTTGATCTGCTGCACTTCGGGGTGCCCGACTGGCTAGGGGATTTCCAGAATCCCGAGCTGCCGCTCCACTTCGCGGCCTACGCCGACGCGGTCGCGGAAAGATACCCGTGGGTGCGTTTCTACACGCCGGTCAACGAAATCTACGTCACGGCGAAACACAGCGCGCGCGAGGGCGTGTGGAACGAAGGCCTCAAGACGGAGAGAGCCTTCGTGACGGCGACCAAGCACTGCGTGGCCGCCAGCATCATGGCCAACCACGCCATCGCCGCACGTCGGCCGGACTGCGTGATCGTGCAGAGCGAATCCGCCGAGTACCTCCACGAAATCTCGGCCAAACCTTCGCCCGGCACCATTTTGACGAACAAGCTGCGCCTGCTGGCGTTGGATCTCCTCTACGCCCACCCACCGGACTCCGACATCTATTGCTTCCTGCACGATAACGGCATGAGCCGCGAGGAATACGATTGGTTCATGAAGGGAGGGCCGCCGGGTTACCAGGTTCTGGGCAACGATTATTACGGGCGCAACGAGATCATCCTGCTGCCGGATGGCCAGATCGCCCAAGCGGAGGACGTGCTGGGCTGGTACCAGATCACCCGCGAATACTACCAGCGCTACAACAAGCCGACGATGCACACCGAAACGAACACGTTCGATCCCGAGAGAGCTCCGACCTGGTTGTGGAAGCAATGGCTTAACATCATGCGCCTGCGCGGCGATGGGGTGCCGGTCTTGGGGTTCACCTGGTATTCGTTGATCGATCAAATTGATTGGGACACCGCGCTGGCGGAGCAGAACGGGAACGTGAATGCCTGCGGCCTCTTCGACCTGGAGCGGCGTGAGCGGGCCGTCGGCAAGGCATACCGCCAACTGTTGGAGCAGCACGGCCAGAGCACCATCGCGCCGTGGGGCGAGATGTTTGAACTCACCAAGAAGCCTGCGACCATGCGCGTGAAAGGCTGACGCAACCATCAGCCGGAACCTTTTACCGAAATACCATGCAGGAATCGATACTGACGACCGGTGAAGCCGAGTTGCACTGGGTGAAATTAGGGGTAGCCGTTGGGCAGGAGGAAGGGGCTTCCCTGCCCACCTTGGTCTTCCTGCATTACTTCGGCGGGTCGGTAAGCACCTGGGGATCGGTCATGACGCTTTTGGAGGACGCTTTTCCTTGTGTTGCCTTGGACATGCGCGGGTTTGGCGCGTCGAAGGCCAAGCGCGATCCGGGGGAGAATGCATCGTACTCCGTGGGAAGGATGGCCGGGGATGTATGCGCTCTCATTGCGCATCTGAAACTAAGAAACTACATCCTGGTGGCCCACTCGATGAGTGGAAAGGTCGCTCTGCACTTGGCATCCGACGATAGCCGCCCGACCGGGTTGGCAGGATTGATTCTGGTCGGGCCGTCGCCTTTGACTCCGGAGCCGATGACGGAAAAGGATCGGGCACGGATGCTGGCGGGTTGGGGCTCGGAGAAGGAGGCCAGAGGAACGCTCAAGAAGATCACGGCTCAGCTCTTGCCGGAGAACCTTGCCACGGTCGCGGTGGATGACATGCTGAGGACTTCCGCTTCCGCCTGGCGCGCGTGGCTGGAACTCGGCAGCCGCGAGAGTTTCCCTGAGCGTATGCGGCGTATTTCCAGGCCGGTGACCCTGATCGCGGGCGAAAAGGACCCGGTGATCACCCCCGCGTTGGTGCAAAGCGAGGTCGCCGACCGCTTGCAGGAGAAGTTCTCTCCGCTGACCGTGGTGCAGGGTGCCGGGCATTTGATGCCGCTGGAAGCGCCGGAAGTCCTCGCGGGCTTGATCCGGCAGGCTGCGGGAGGGGAAATCTGATGTCTTTGCCACGGAAGCAAACTGTGGTTACCCGTTGGCGGAAGCCGCCGGGCGTTGTAAACTTGGCTCATTATGTTTTCCACCGGTCAGAAAGTTGCCTGTGTCGATGACCAGTTTCCACTCGGCATCGAAAAGCTCTACACCGCGCTGCCGAAGAAGGACGTGATCTACACGGTCCGCGACCTGATGCCTGGCGTCAGCTTGCAAAATAGCGAGGGTGAGGTGGCCGTGTACCTGGTTGAACTGATCAACCCGGCGAACCGTCACGGTGTGGAATACGGCTTCAACGCGGAGCGCTTTGCTCCCCTGGCGACCGACGAGGAGGAAGCGACCGAGTACGAGGAAGTCTTTGCCGAGGAACCGGCCCTGGCTCCGGCGTGAACGGCGTATGAACAAAGCGGCGATCGTCGCGCAGATCATCGGCCAACTGGATGCCGAGTTGGAGCGCGCTGCCCACGCTGCCCGTGAGGCCCAAGCCGGAGCGACGGACCCGCAGAGCAAGGCCGAAAACAAATACGATACGCGCGGGTTGGAGGCGTCCTATCTCGCCCACGGCCAGTCCCGTCAGGCACTGGAAACCGCCCAAGCGCGTCAGTTGCTCGCCGGGATGGAGGTGCGGGGTTTGTCGCCGCAGGGTGCGGTCGAACTTGGCGCGCTGGTCGAGGTGGAAGGCGACGGGGAACGGTTGTGGTATCTCGTTGCCCCCGCCGCCGGAGGCAGGGAGACGGCGTATGACGGTGCGGAAGTGGTCGTGGTCACGCCGGCTTCTCCTTTGGGGAGCCAATTGATGGGGAAGCGAGTAGGCGAGAGCGTCAAGGGATGGCGGATCAAGGGGATGATCTGAAATACCTTGGAACCATTTTCACAACGCTTGAAGGCGTCCCCTGGTTGTGGGAGTCTCTCTGTCCATGGGGACGCAGGAAGAAAGATGATTTTCTCGCTCGCGCACCGTTCATATCCCCGCCAGAAACTCCACCGTCCGGCGTTCCGCCCACGTGCGGCCGTCCGGCGTGGCCCAATCCACAAAGCCCACGTGGCCACCGCGTCCCGGCATCTCCAGGAATAAACAAGGGTTCGCTTCAGCTTCCGGTATCGGGAAACACTCCGGCGGCAGGAAAGGATCGTCCCGCGCGTTGAGCAACAGCGTCGGCACGTGGATCGCGGGCAGGAACTGCCGCGAACTGCACTGCCGCCAGTAATCCGCCGCGTCGCGAAAGCCGTGGATGCGCGCGGTGTAGCGATCATCGAATTCCAGAAAGCTGCGGGTCCGCCGGATGTCGCGCAAATCGAGCTTGCCGGGGAAATCCACCGCCTTCGCTTCCACTTTAGCCACCAGCGTTTCGAGAAACCGGTGCAGGTACACCCGGTTGCTCCAGTGACCATCCAGAACGCGCGTGCTGGCAGCCAAATCCACGGGAGCGGACACCGCCACCGCCCCGGCCACCTTTCGGGCCGGCAGGCGTTCGCCGAGATATTTCAGGACGATGTTCGCTCCCAGGCTGAAACCAACCAGTGCGATCCCGGTGTAACGATCCCCCGCGTGCCGGATCACCGCGCGCAGATCTTCCGTTTCGCCGCTGTGGTAAAAGCGCAGCAGCCGATTCGACGCGCCGGGGCTGCACCCGCGAAAACTCCAGGCGAGCACGTCCCAGCCGCTTTCGGCCAGGGTGGCGCTCATGCCGCGGATGTACCCGGCCTCGCTGTTGCCCTCCAACCCGTGGCAGAGGATGGCCAGTCTGCTGGCACCGCGCCGCAGCCAGGCGAGGTCCAGGAAATCGCCGTCCTCCAGCTCCAAGCGCTCCGGCACGTAGGAAACATCCAGCCGCCGCGGCAGGATCACAGGGAGGATCGTTTGCAGGTGGCCGTTGCGCAGCAGAAAAGGCGGCCGAAAGCCTGACGCGACGAGGGGCATGGCCGCAATCTACTTCACCTCACGCCCGCGACGGTGAACCCTTCCGCCTCCAGAACCTCGCGAATCTTCGCCGCCTGGTCTCCCTGGATTTCCACCCGGCGATCCTTGACGGTGCCGCCGCAACCGCAGGCCGTCCGCACTTTGGCGGCGGTCCGCTCAATGAACGCCAGCGGCAGGTGAGTGGCAAAATCGTCGATGACGATCACCGTCTTTCCACCGCGCTGCACCCGCTCGCGCCGGAGCACCACCCGGCCCGGTTTCCACGCCGGCGCCGCTGTCCCTGCTGCCGGACTCCCGGACACAGGGCCGATTGGCAGATCGGCTGTGCTCAGGTTCGACAAGGCCTGTCCCAGGTCTCCCAGTGGCGTGGCTGCGGCCTGAGTGTTGATGCGTTTACGAGGTTCCGGGCGCATGTTCCTAAAGGGGTGGGGATTTACCAAGGTGGTGCGTCGGCCTCCACGATGCCGCTCAAGGGATCATCGGATACTTCGGCAACCGGCGCTGATTTTCCCGCCTGCTCCGCCTTTTCGGTCCTTTCCGCCTCCGGGGAACTTCCCTGGAGCAGCTTCAAGGTCTTGATGGGCTCGGGCTCCTTGTAGTGCCGCTTCAACCCGCTGTCGAGCAGCGCGGCTGCCGGCACGTTGGCGATGAACTCCGCGAAAGTGCGATCCGCGCCATCCCGGAGCTGCTTCTGGCCGTTCTTGGACGCCCAGAATTCTTCTTCGATGGCAGCCAGCGCGCGCACCGCTTCGTCCGGGCCGAGGTCCTCGCGGCGGGCGAGGACCCAGACGAGTTCGGCGTCCTGCTGCAACACTACGGGCAGCGGGACGAAGGGCGCTTTGGGTTCGTCGTCCCTGGCGGCAGCCGGGTTGACCTTGAGCTGATTGCTGATGGTCCGATCCGGGAACGTGATTTCGACGGCGGCAGCGCCGGTGCCCTCGGGGTCGGGTGTCACCGTCACGGTGGCCTCGCCGCCGAAGTTGCTTTCCAGGCTGCTCTGCAACTCGGCCACGGTTTCCGGTTGGATGTCGGGAATGGACCCTTTTTCACAGAACTTGGCGAAGGAGGCCAGTTCGTTGTGCATCCTGATCTCTTTGCTGATTTCGCTGGCGATGCTGCTGCGCAGCTTCAAGTCGGGCAGCAGCCGGGAAAGAACTTTTTCGAGAAGGGTGAGGAACTGGGCCTCGGTCAGTGGCTTGGATTTCATGGTCGCGGCGCGAAGTGTTTTCGCGGGGTGTCTTTTTCCGCCTTTCCACGAAGAACTGCAATGGGATTGTGCGTCCCGATTCGGATTGTAGGGCGGGCGCTTCGCCTGTCATACCGGCCCAACCATATGGCAGGCGAAGCGCCCGCCCTACAATTCAGAGCCGGAAGAAACGCTAGCTCCGGCGGTAATTCCGAAGCTGTTTGGAGAAATCGCGCTCAACGCCTTCCAACATGCCCTTCAACTGCTCCACCGAGAGGCAGGACGCCGCACCAAAAGTGATCGCGGTCTGCTGCACCATGTTGTCGGAACTCGCCACCGTGATGCGGTGGGTTGTGCCGTACTTGGCCACCAGCCGCTCCAGAATCTCGTCGGCGGTCCGATCGCCCGGGGCGTAGAAAATCTGGATGCCGCCGGTCTCGGTGTCTTCCGTGACCTGCGCGCCCTGGCCGTCGAAGATCACGACTACACGGACGCCAGTTTGGTCCTGGTAGGCGGTCAGGCGCTTGATCAGCGCATCCCGCGCCGCCATCATCCGCCGCCCGTGCAGGGCGCGCAGGTCCGGCCAGCCGAAGATCACGCTGTGACCGTCAACGAGCAGATATTCGCGGAGGACCATGCGTGCGCGCCGGAGGATCCGACCAAGAAAAATGCCGCCGGGGGTGACACGAAGGTACTCCCGGCGGCAGTGGATTGAAGAAAACCGAAGCTTACTCGCCGGGAGCGGGAGCCGCGTCGCGGATCGCCGAGCTGCCCGTGTCCTGAATGCCGGTGTCCGGCTGCGGTCCGGCCTGGAGCATGGCGCTCTCGGGGGTGGAATCCTGCTCGATCGTTTCCACGGCGGGAGGCGCGGTTTCGAGGTTGACCATAACATCCGCTCCCTGGATCGGGGGGATGGAAGCCGCTGCTTCCGGGTTGGGGGCGGGAACCGATGCCTTGGGAGTCTTCGGCACCTTCGGTGCCTTGGGAGCCGCTTCCGCCTTGGGAGCCTTCTTGGGAGCCTTGGCGGCCACGGGGGCGGTTTTCGGCTTGACCGCAGCGGCTTGTGCGGCGACTTTGCGTTGCAAATACGCCTGGCGGCGCTTGCGTTTGACTACCTTGTTATATTGCTTGCCCATCGGGAGATTACGTAAAGTTTCTTCTTTGGTTGTGGTTGCTCTCCAATAACGGGAGAGCATGCACGAAGCAAGTCCAATCCCGGTCCATTCTCCGGACCGCCCCTTGGAGGACCCGCTTCAGTATGTTGCTCAAACCATGGCCGCCGGTGTCACCACATCCTCAGAATCAGTGCAGCATTTAGTCAGAACCAGTTATGGAAAAGATTCGCAACATCGCCATCATTGCCCACGTTGATCACGGCAAGACGACTCTTGTCGACCAGATCCTGCGGCAGAGCGGCACTTTCCGCGCCAACCAGAAGACCGACGAGCGTATGATGGACTCGATGGACCTGGAGCGTGAAAAGGGCATCACCATCCGCGCCAAGAACGCCGCTTACCAGTACAACGGCTATCACATCAACATCGTGGACACCCCCGGCCACGCCGACTTCGGCGGCGAGGTCGAGCGCATCCTGGGCATG
>CAXTOP010000075.1:0-19063 GCA_964245965.1 uncultured Chthoniobacterales bacterium | reverse complement strand
CGTTTTCATCTCGCCTCTAACTCGTCAAAACTCGGCTTTCTGGACGCGCTCTAAGCGACTTGGTCCACGCAGACCGGCCTGGGGTTCCTGTCAAAACCGGATGCAACGCAGGAAATCCACAAGATCCGTCAGCTGCTAGAGAATAGGTTGGTTAAAGAAGCTCGCTGGGAAGGTGAAGGTAGGGACGAAACATGCTCACTCGGTAGAGCGTGAGCTTGGAACTCCTCGCCAAATTTATCCCCGTACTCTCTGCTGTGATCGGTTTGCCAGCAGCTTTGCTTGTTTGGTGGACTGCCCGCCGCAACCATCGCCACCAAGCCACCAAAGCTGAACTGGACGCCCTGTTAGCTGCCGCCAACGACACAAGCGACGAACCTTACCGTCGCTTCCTTCTGGAACTGCATAAGGAACGGATGGTCAGCTTGGCCGTGGGTCAGGAGGTGCCTCTAGCGGAGGTTGGCAAGGTGATGAGCTGTTACCAGCAGGCCGAGCACGGCGCGACGGACCTGCGGGCACTTTGGCCGTACCGTGATCGCGAGGCCGCCGAACTGCGCTTTGTGCTGGATGGTTGGAACACCGCCCAACTCTGCTGCGTCGTGTTCCTGCTGGTGACGTGCGTCTTCGAGATGGTGCTTTGCCTACTCGTTGTGGTTCTTTCCTCTGGTCTGACACGCTGGGGCTACTTGGCACTGGAGATAGCCTTTGGCGCTGGCTTTGTCCTGCTGGCGCGCTTCCACCGCGGGCTCTTCTTAGTCCATCGGCTTTCCCCAGCTACCAAACGATGGTCCTTCAAGAGGATGCTCAAAGCCTCGACGGGCCCGAGGATTGACCAAGTGGCAACAGGGAGCTTTCACGTCCCTGACAGAGTGGCTTAGTCGCTCCTTGCTGCGCTCGCGCTCTGCCAGTTACTTACTGGCCTTACAAATGCAACTTATTGCTGCACAACAACCTGCATAATATGTCTTATTGTAAGTACAACCGCCGCTGCCGCTGAAAGCGGCGTGATTATTGTAAATTCTGGAAATCTTGGGTATTGATAGTTGCGTCGGGAGTTCCTGCTCTCGAACTGGGCGGCGGCGATCCAGTGGATGATGAAGATCCTCAAAAAGCGGGCTACGCACGTTCCCAGTTCCTCGTGCAAGCCTATCAGACCTTAAAAAGATAACTTCTGAATGACGAGGACGCTTCGCACACGGCCAGTGCTTCCTCCTTTGCCCCATTCCTGGCATTCCGTTAGTGTTCCTCGCCGCACCGCCAGCCGAAGCGACGGACGACAATGAAACACTCCTCACCTTCAGGATTTCGTGCTTCCTGTGATCAAAGTGTGGTCATGCTGTCTTACCCCCGGTCGCAAGTCTTGTCAATTCGCGCACTTTGCGCCATAAGGTGCGTTGGTGAAGGCGATCCGTGGCACGCTGGGAGGGGGAGGGAGTCCGTTCCGAACGACCCATTGGACGGTTGTGTTGCACGCTGCCCAAGGCCGGTCGTCGGAAGCGGGCAAAACGGCATTGGCGAGCTTTTGTCAGGATTACTGGCCGCCGCTTTACACCTTCCTGCGGCGGCGTGGCTACACACCCGCGGATTCCCAGGACCTCGTGCAGGGGTTTTTCGCACACCTGCTCGCGGAGAACACCTTGAGCCGCGTCCAACGTGAAAAAGGCCGACTGCGTACTTTTCTGCTCAACTCGCTCGAATATTTTCTGGCCAACGATATTGCTCGCAACCAAGCCCTCAAACGTGGGGGAGGGCAGAAGATCGTTTCCATGGACGACCCCAGCGTCGAGGCGAGGGTAGCGCGAGTTTCGGTCGGAGAGAACGAGGTCGCCGGGTCTTACGACCGGCTTTGGGCGAGCGCGCTCGTGGGGCAGGCTTGGCACCAACTGGAAATCGCACTCGACGCCGAAGGTAAGGCGCAATGGTTCCAAGCAATAAAACCGCTGCTCGTCGGCGGCGGCGAGACCCCACCGTCGGCGAAAACCATCGCCGCACAGCTAGGAATGTCCGTCGAAAACCTGCGGACCACGTTGCACCGCCTGCGACGGCGGTTCCGGGAAATCCTGCGCACGGAAGTGGCGCGCACGGTGTCCACGTCCAAAGAGATCGACGAGGAAATGGATTACGTCTATCATCTGCTGAAAACCTGAGTGAGGCGCGGTTTAATTCTTTCGCTGTACCACATGGATACCGACTCACCAGCCGACACCATTCTCCGGAAAGGGGAAGACAGATCGGCTCCGGCGCGAAGGTCCGCTGAATCAGGGTGGTGTGCATCCTGTCACCTGCCGATGATTGACCGCGGTCCCGGCGGTGAGTGCTTGCGTTGTCTGGTGGAATTCGTCTTTTCACCGGTCGGCGGTGATGCCTGGCTGGGTCCGGAGGGTGATCGATCGCCATCCGGGAGGCAGCCGTGGCGTTACGGACACTTCGAGATCCTCGCCGGAGCCGACGGCCGCCCGGTGGAACTCGGCTCCGGTGCCATGGGCATCACCTACCGGGCGCACGACACCGTGCTGCACACTGCCGTCGCCCTGAAGATCATCCGGCGGGACCTCGCGGCAAGCGCCGAAGCCCACGCCCGTTTTTTGCGCGAGGCGCGGGCGGCCGCGCGGCTGCGCCATCCCAACGTGGCGAGCGTCTTTCACTACGGTGAGCAGGACGACGAGTGCTTCTACGCCATGGAACTGGTCGAAGGCGAAACCTTGGAGGAACGCGTGCAGCGGCAGGGGCCGCTGCCGGTGGCGATGGCATTGGAGATCGCGCTTCAGGTGACCCGGGCTCTCGCCGCGGCCGAAGCTTACACCATGGTGCACCGGGATCTAAAGCCGTCCAACATCATGCTGGCGGCGGACAAAACACCGGCAGGGGAAGACACGTTTACCGTCAAGGTCATCGACTTCGGTTTGGCGAGTGCTATCACCGTCGAAGGGGAAGCCGCGGGCGGCAGCCGGCACCCGGAAGACTTTGCGGGAACGCCCGCGTTTGCCAGCCCGGAGCAATTCGCTGGTGATCCGTCACGGCCGATCGACACGCGCTCGGACATTTACTCCCTCGGGGTGACGCTCTGGTATCTGCTCAGCGCCGCACTTCCTTTCCCCGAGGGCACGCTTTCAGAAATCACGGCGCGCCGCGGCTTCGGTCCATCGTCACTGCCTTTCGAGCGGCTCAAGGCGGCCCGTGTCCCATACCGGTGCGTGCGTCTGCTCCGCTCGATGCTGGCCGTTGATCCGGCCTTGCGGCCACAGACGGCGTGTGAGCTGCACGACGCTTTGCGGCGCTGCCAGGTGCGGCGTGTGCGCCTTTCTCTCGTGGGAGGATTGGCCGTGCTGTGCCTCCTGGCGGCGGGGATCGCAGCGTGGCGGTTCCAGCCCGCCGTGCGGATGCCGTCCGCCGACCGCTCCGTCGCGGTCCTGCCCTTCGACAACCTAGCCTCCGAGTCGTCCGACGGTTTCTTTGCGGCCGGGATGCGGGATGAGATCATCGGTGATCTGACGCACGTCGCCGATCTGAAAATCGTGGGCGCGGAAAGCGCGCGCTCCTACGATTCCGGCAACCGCGATCCGGCCAGGATCAGCCGGGAACTCGGCGTCCGGTACATCCTGGGCGGAAGTGTGCGAAGGACCCAAGAGAGAGTTTATGTCAAGGTGTGGCTCACCGACACGAGCCAGACCACAAAGCCGTGGGCCACGCAGTATGATCGCTCGCTCGCTGGGGTGTTCGCGGTGCAAGGAGAAATCGCGCGCGCCGTGGCGGACCGTCTCGACGCCCGCCTGACGCCCCGCGAGATCAAAGAGATCGGCCGGCCGCCGACCGGTGATCTCGTCGCCTACGATCTTTACCTCCGTGCCCTCGAAATGGAAAAGAGCGTCTTCAAGACCCAACTCGAAGTGTACCAGAACTACGCGAAAATGGTTCCCTTGCTCGAACAGGCCATTGCGCGCGACTCGGACTTCGCCCTCGCCTACTGCGAACTGGCCACGGCGCAGGATAACCTCTATTACGAGCAAGCCGTCGCTTCACGGGAGGAGCGAGCCATTGACCATCGCGGCAAGGCGGACGCGGCGCTCGCCCAGGCGCGGCGACTGCGGCCCGAGATCGGAGAGCTGAACCTCGCGCAGGCCACGCATTTTTTGCGCACCGGCCTGGAAAGCGAGCAAGCGCGCATCGAGATCGATCTGGCGCGGGAGACGCTTCCCAACAACGCCCGGGTGGAGGAGTTGGCGGGCGAAATTGCCCGCCAGTCGAACCATTGGGAAGAAGCCATCCGTTACCTCGAAAGGGCCGTGATGCTGGAACCTCGCGAAGAGGTCAGCCGTTATACTCTGGCAAACACGTACCGGCTCTTGCGGCGCTACGACGAAGCCAGAAACCAGCTTGATCGGCTGATCGCCATCATGCCGGATAACGAATCTTATTCGTTTCGGCTGACACGCGAGTTGTACACGCTGGAGCAGGGGGCGGATATCGTCCGGTGCAGACGAGCAGTGGACGAGCTCTGCAGGCAGCATCCCGAGGCGGACGTGACGCGGGTCTACCATCTCCTGCTCGCACTCAACGCCCATGATGTCGACGAGCTGACCAGAATTCTTGCGACGGCGACCCGTCCCCGGTTCTTGATCAGCCGGGTGCCCTATCCGAAGGCCTGGTTTGAAGGGCTTGCGGCCAGGATGCTTGGGGATCAGAGCGGCGCGCAAGCCGCGTTTTTAGCCGCCCGTACCGACTTGGAAAAGGCGGTGCAGAACAACGCGGGCGATGGCCGGATGTTGGGCCTGCTTGCGATGATCGATGCCGGTCTCGGGAACAAGGACGCCGCCGTGAGTGAGGCGCAACACGCGTGCGAGTTGTGTTCGCAGGAAAGATTGTCCACCCGCGCGCCGGCCGTGGCGATGAACCTGGCGGTCGTGTATGCGTGGACGGATCAACCCGCGCTCGCCTGCCAAGTCATCAGCCAGTGGATCGAGCGGCCCGCCGGGATGGAGTTGCCCGCGCAGCCGACGTACGGCGACCTGCAACTCAATCCGGTCTGGGACCCCATCCGCGGCCGACCCGAATTTATCGCGCTGACCGCGCGGCTCGCGCCGCCGCCAGCCCCGTGACGACGCGGTCGGAGGGAAGCCGGTGTTGCCGGAAGGGCGGTGGCTTCGGGTCCTCTGTCGTTGTGAGACTGGAGGGCTGGCAGCCTTTGTGACAGCCGGCGGCGAACAAAACGAAAGTTGCGTGAAATGTTCGTCAAAAAAAACTTGTTATAGAGATAAGCGGCTTTGCGTCAGCCGTGCCCGCCACCCGAATTTACGATGACCTCGCCCGCTTTCTCAATCCCACGCCAGGACGGCCGCACCCGCCTTCTGGGAAAAATTTGCCGCCGCGCAAATGGTGCCGGCCTCACCTTGGCTATACTCCCGCTCAAGCAGAGGGCGGCTATTCTGCTTTGCAGCCTGCTTTTGGGAGTTTCGGCGGCCGGTCAAGCTGCCCGGGCGGCGGGCGTCAGGGCGTTGCACCAGTTCTCTTCCCTAACCATTGGCAGCAGAACTCCCTCTCCCGTTCTCCGAGGGAAAGATGGCAACTTCTACTGCGCAACCGTGAGCGGCGGTGAGTTTAATAATGGCACGATCTCCAGGATCACCCCGGACGGCACCGTCTCGGTGCTCCACGCTTTTAACAAGCTCGATACGAATGCCAACAATGAAGACGGCGCAGAACCCTCCGCCGCCTTGGTGCAGGGAGCGGACGGCAACTTTTACGGCATGGCCACGTACGGCGGTCACAACGGCGTGGGCACGATCTTCAAGATCACGCCGGCGGGCGATTTCACCACCTTGTTCAGCTTCGACCCCGTGGTCTACGACGCCGCGAACAATTACAGCGGCGGCAACAGCACTGGCGCCTATCCCCTCCATGCCCTCATTCAGGGACCAGACGGCAATTTCTACGGCACCGTCGCGTACGGGGGCGACGCGGGGAACGGGGTGATCTTCGAGGTGACGCCCACCGGGGTGCTAACGGTGCTTCATGCGTTCAGCGCCACCGACAACGGGAACTCGAACGCCGATGGACGGGACCCGGAAGCCTCTCTGGTCCTGGGTGCCGACGGGAGCTTCTACGGCACGGCCGCGCATGGCGGCCAGGGAACAGGCGGCACGGTGTTCAAAATTACAGCCGGAGGAGTTTTCACCACGTTGCACAACTTCTATGGTGGCAACGCGAGTGATGATGCGGAGGGCACGGAACCCCATGCTGCCCTCATCCAGGGCCGGGACGGCAACTTTTACGGTTCGACCGAGTTCGGCGGTGCGAGCGGCGGCTTCGGCTTCGGCACGCTCTTCAAGATCTCGCCCCAAGGCGATCTGACGACCCTGCACAGCTTCCAGGAGACCGACTATGACGGGGGATTTCCCGAGTCTCCTCTGATCCAGGCCGCGGACGGGAATATTTACGGCACCACCGAACGCGGTGGCCCGGTCAGAGACGGCGGCACCATCTTCAAGCTTACCCTGAAAGGTGTCTTTACCACTCTGCATTCTTTTGACGTTCGCGACGGCGCGGCGCCGACTACCCTGATCCAGAACGATGACGGCGTCCTCTATGGTCTGACCGTTCGCGGTGGATTGTACGGAGGGGGTGCCTTCTTCAAGATCACTATCGGCGGCGCTTTCGCCAAGGTGGCCAGTCTGGGCCTGGTTTCCAATGACGATGGAGCGTTTACCTTCGCTCCCGTGGTTCAGGGCACGGATGGCAGCTTGTACGGCGTGACCGTCAACGGCGGTCTCAACGGCAACGGCACCATTTTCAAGCTCACAATCGCGGGTGTTTACACGGTGCTGCACACCTTCAGCCCCCTGAACGACTTCGGGACAAACAGCGATGGAGCCAATTCCAACGCTGGGCTGATCCAGGGTGCCGATGGCAGCTTCTACGGCACCGCCACGGGCGGCGGGCTGAACGGAGAAGGTACGATCTTCAAGATCACGCCCGACGGAGCGTTCACCACCCTGGTCAACTTCGATCCCGTGACCGCCACTTCCACCAACAACAGTGGCGCATTGCCGAACTCCAGCCTGATTCAGGCGACCGACGGCAATTTCTACGGCATGGCGAATTCCGGCGGCGTTTACGCCAACGGTTCAATCTACCGGATCACGCCCGGCGGAACCCTGACGACCCTGCACAGCTTCAGTACCGCGACCTTCAGCCATATGAACTCCGACGGCGCCAATCCCAACGCCGGGCTGGTGCAAGGCACGGACGGCAACCTCTACGGCCTGACCACCGTCGGCGGCGCGAACGGCGAGGGCGTCATCTTCAAGATGACGCTCTCGGGTGCTTTCACCAGCCTGTACAACTTCGAAGCGCAGGACGGTAACACCGGGGCCAACGTAGGGGGCGCTTCTCCCTACGGCGGATTGATCCAGGGTGGGGACGGTGCCTTCTACGGCACGGCCAGCCTGGGTGGTGAGAACAGCCAAGGCACGATCTTCAAGGTCACTGCGGAAGGCGTTTTCACCGTCCTGCACGCCTTCGATGCCTTAGATTCCGGCGTCAACTACGACGGCATCCAGCCCCAGGCCGCGCTGGTTCAAGCCAGTGACGGCAGCTTCTACGGCACGGCGGTCGCCGGCGGCGCCAACAGCAGCGGTACGATCTTCAACATCACATCCAACGGCACTTTCACGCTCGCTTACACTTTCAGCCTCAAGGGCGGCGAGAATGGTCAGAGCAACGCCGAGGGCGCAAATTCCTACACCAGTCTGATCCAGGGGAGTTTTGGCCGCTTCTATGGCTCCTCGGAGGTAGGCGGACTGGGAAATGGCGCCATCTTCCAGTATGTCCCGGCTCAACGAAGCTCTGCTTTGAAAGGCAAGCAGGTAAAGGTTGATGCCGTGCCCGCAAGCTCCTTTTCCAGCCGCAAACAATAGCCTCGTACTCGATGAATAAAATATCCCGCTGCGCTCCGTCCTCTCCGCCATCGTTCCGCCAAGCGGGTGCCTTTGCCATCGTTTGCGCCGGGTTCTCATTCTTGACTGGCAATTCGCTCTTTGCCAACCCGGTGCCCCAAAACCTCGGCAACGGCCTGGGTGCCCTGGTCGAGCGCAGCCAGCAGCTTCATCGCTCCGGAAGCATCGGCGTCGGTAAGTCGCCGGTCCCGGCGACCACGGCCAATCCAGTCGCGGAAAAGGCGGAGCGGATCGCCTCCAACGCCTTCTGGGACGCGCAGAAGCGCGTCCTGGTGCGGGTGCAGCCCAACGGAGTCGTGGCGCTCGCGCAACTGCAAAAGAACGCCGCGGCGGCGGTGCCGAGCCTCTCCATTCAGGCAACCGATCCCAGCTACCACGGCGCGGGTGTTTTCGAGGCGTTTGTCTCGGTGGACGAAGTTCCAGCCTTGGCGAGCCTGGAAGGGATTGCGGCAGTCCATCTTTCCTTGAAGCCAATCTACTCGCGGGGGCATCGACTGGCCGCGAAAGCTCGGGCGCAGAGCCAGCCCAGAGAGACGCTCAACTACATCAGCCCGGTTTTTGACAACGGAGTGACGCAGCACCGGGTCGACAAAATCAACCAAACCTATAATCCCGCTGCCCCCCTTGACTTTGAAGGCCGGGGCATCAGCGTCGGTGTGCTCTCCGACTCCTTTGGGTCGCAAGTGGATAATCCTCCGAATGCGGAGGAGGACGTTGAAAATGGTGACCTGCCTGGCCCCGGCAACGACATCAACTCGCAACCGGTGGTGGTGCTGCAGGATGAGCCGCCCAACTTTTCCTCCGACGAAGGCCGCGCCATGGCCCAGACCGTTTACAAGATGGCACCCAAGGCGCGTCTGGCTTTTGCCACGGCGGAGACCGGCGAGGTTGGCTTCGCCAATAACATTCGCGCGCTTGCGGGGTTTCCCCAATTCACATACCCCGACGACATCCAGCAGGGCTTTAAAGCCGACGTGATCACCGACGATGTCTTCTACCCCGACGAGCCATTCTTTCAGGACGGCATCGTTGCCAAAGCGGTGGATGAAGTGGTCGCCGCTGGTATTTCGTACTTTTCCTCCGCGGGAAACGATCTTGGCATCAACGGGTACGATGCAGATTTTCGCTTTGTGGACAACGGCCTTGGCCTCACCGCCGCTACCAACACGGCGCTTGCGGGTACCAACATCAACCTGGCCAACGTGCCGGCGGCATTGTACGCGGGCGGCTTCCATGACTTCGTTGGAGGCACCGCAGGGGTGAGCCCGCAGGTGGCCCAACTCGTCAATTTCCCGAACGCCAACACCCTGTCTTATGAATATGGGCTGAACACGGTGCCGGTGGTGCTGCAATGGAATGACCCTTTTGACTCGACCGTTCCTACCTACGACCCCAGCGCGTTCTTTACCAATTCCGGCACGATCACCTATAATCCCGACACGCAACAAACCGATGCGAGCTCATTCCAGCTTGCGTTGACCGGCGGTCAGGAGTGCTACTTGGTGGCCACTCCCGCCGCCGGGCCGACGACGCTGGGCCTCCAGCCGCTTGATGCCGTTGTCACGGTTTACGATTCCAACGGCACCGTGCTCTTGCAGACGGATAACAATTCCATCGGCCAGGCCGAATACGTGTTTTTTTCCCCGCCAACAACGGGCGTTTACACCGTGACGATCACCGGATTTGAGGATCTGGTACACGGCAAATTCGCTGACGGCAGCTTTACCTTGAACGCATACCATGCCAACGGCACGGCGCGCATCACGCAGGACCTCAACCTGCTGGTGTTCGATCAGGCAGGCAATTACCTGTCGGCGGCCTCGGCCACCGACAACAACATTGCCGCCAATTTGCCTATCGAGTTCACCCAGTTCGCCGCGCCCGGCGGGGACTCGCAGGTGCAGTTCGTCATTGCGCGCTCCAACAAGCAGCCCACCAGCGGACGCGCGGCCAACCACTTCCGGTATCTTTGCATCGGCGACGGCATTGCGCCGCTCGGGCCAGCCCACACCTTCAACTACCTGTCTCCCACGACCTTCGGGCACTCGTGCGCTGCGGGTGCCAACGGGGTGGCAGCCTATCCGTTCTCCCGCCCGAGCCTCCCGGAGAGTTTCACCTCACCCGGACCGGCGATGATCTACTTCGATCCGGACAACAACCCGCTGCCGCAGCCCCAGGTGCGCCAGAAGCCCGACCTTGCGGCGATGGATGGAGCGAACACCAGCTTCTTTGGCAGCGACGTGCCGGAGGATCTGGACGGCTATTTCAACTTCTTCGGCACCAGCGATGCAGCCCCGCACGCGGCGGCCATTGCGGCCCTGGTGCTCGAAGCGCACGGAGGCTCCGGCACGGTGACGCCCTCTCAGATGAAGAGCGTGCTCCAGCGCAGTGCCTTTCCACATGATCTCGACCCGTTCTCCTCCACCGGCGTCGCGTCGACGACGGATGGAGGCACCGTGACTGTGACAGTGCACAGCGACAACGAAGCGGGACTGAATCATACGACCGGTTCGCAGGACGCGAACTCCTTTGGGATCACCTATCAGGGCCCGGGCAGCCTCACCTCGTTTGTCTTCAATCCGAGCGGCCAGCTTTCCACCGCAGGCAACACGACCGGAGGTCAAAACGGTCTAGATGCTGATCAGGCGTATTTCAGCAATCCAACGCCGGGCGTCATCTTCGGCGAAGGCAAACCATTCACGGTCAATCCGGCGACCACCTCTATGCCTTTAAATCGGCACGGCGCCGTGACCGCAACGAGCGAGAACGTGATCACCGCGACGCTGCCGCTCAGTGCCGAGGGGAGATTCTTTACGTTGGACCTAAAGTTTACGCCGGGTGCGTTCAAGGCTGGCAACCAGATGCATTTCACCATCGGACGCTACGAGTACATGTCAGCCAATGTCAAAACCACCGGCGGCACGTCAGTGGCTGATCGTACCGCCGATCTGCTGGGGGGCGGAGTGACGCTGCCCGAAGGCACAATCCAGAACGACGGCATGTCCTTCAGCGGTACGACGTACTCGGGCGCGACGTTTAGCGGGACGATCAGGAACAATCTTGGCAAAGGGTATTCACCTTTGGACGGTTACGGGTTCCTCAACGCCCAGGATGCCGTCACCTTGCCCCTGCAGTGACAGGAGAAGATTTCTCATTTGCACGACCGGTTCAAAAATGAAAACAAATAGCACACGGCGGCGAAGCGCCCTACTTATAGATAGTTCACGTTGGATCACTTACACCACGGCCGCCACCGCTACCGCCCTCGGTTGGGCCGCTTCTGCCGAAGCGTCGGTCGTGGTGATCGATGTCAATCAAACGATCAGCGCGATTCCCGACGGATCGCATTCCATGGCCAGTGCGCAGTTCGCGCTGCCTGCGGGGCAGAGTTTTTCGCTCAGCAACTTGCGTAGTGGTCCCGGCCCCGGGGCCGGCGGACTCGGGATGATTGGCGGCGCGCAGTTTATCGGCAACTCCAATTTGGGCGGCGCTTACAACAACGTTCTCTTCGCTTATCCTTCCAAGCTTGCCATGGGTGCCAACCTCGCTGGCGGCCCATTTGCCGCGAAAGCGTTCGGGACGCTGGCTTTCGGAGCCAACTATCCGAATGCCCACTGGGTCCAAGCTGGCGAGGGCTACATCTGCTTCAAGTTCACCGATGCCGCCGGAACGGAATACGGCTGGATGGACCTGTCCACCAATGGCTCGGTCGCCGGTGAGGCCCTGACGCTCAAATCCTACGCCTACACCACCGCTGGCGAACAGATCACGGCCGGTCAAACTGCGGTGCCCGAACCCGGTTCGCTCGCCCTGCTGGCGGCCGGTGGCGCGGGACTGCTTGCCTGGCGTCAGCGCCGCAGGGTCTCGGATGTCAGCTAAAGGATCGGCGCTGGCGGTACGAATGCACAGAGAGAGAGACAAAGCGAGTTCGAGCACCCGGCGCGGATGAGGCCTGGAGCCGACGAAGGCCCTGGATTTGTGGACTTCCGGCACGTCACCTGCCGCCAGGCAGCATAGAGCACGGGGCGGTCTGCGTGCAGTGACAAAACTTCGAAGCGTGTCGGACAACCGGCACGGCTTTTCTTCTCGACTTGACGTTCCCGATCTTTTCGAACCACTCTGTACGTTGGTCGAGAAAACGGTCGTTTAGGCGGGCTGAAGCAGTCCCGCGCCGCAGCCTAGATCAACCTGCTTTGCCCCAGCGAGGTGAAAAGGCCGCTTGGCGTCAGCGTCCAGGTGTTAGGTGACGGATCAATCCTAGGTTCCATGATGCAACCATCCGCTGGAAAAAGAGTTTTGCTCATCGGTTGGGACGGCGCGGACTGGGAGCACATCAACCCGCTGCTCGAGGAGGGACTGTTGCCGAACCTGGACGCGCTCATCAACCGCGGGGTGATGGGCAACCTGGCTACCCTCCAACCCGTGCTCTCGCCGATGCTGTGGAACTCGGTGGCCACGGGCAAGTTCGCCGACAAGCATGGCATCCACGGCTTCATCGAGCCGGACCCCGTCAACGGCGGCGCGCGGCCCTGTACCAGCACTTCGCGCAAGACCAAGGCGCTCTGGAACATGCTCACCCAGAGCGGGCTCAAAAGCAACGTCGTCGGCTGGTGGGCGAGCCACCCGGCCGAGCCGATTGACGGCGTGGTAGTGACCAACGCCTTTGGCGGCACCCGGTTCGACCCGGAGAAGGGCTGGCAGGTGCCGCCCGGCAGCGTGCACCCGCCGGAACTGGCGTCCTCGCTGGCCCGCTTCAAGGTGTTTCCCTCGGAATTGACCGAGGCGCACATCTTGCCTTTCATACCCCGGGCGGCCGAGATCGACCAGCAAAAGAACCCATCGCTCGGTGCCTTCGCCAAAATCCTGAGCGACAACGCCACCGTCCATGCCGTGGCCACCGCCATTATGGAATGCGAGCCGTGGGACTTCATGGCCGTCTATTACGACGGCATAGACCATTTCTCTCATGCGTTCATGCCTTTCCATCCGCCTCGTCTGGACTGGGTGAAGGAAGAGGAGTTCGAGCTTTTTCGCGACGTGATCCGGGGTGCCTACCGGTTTCACGACCTGATGCTGGCGCGCCTGCTCCAGCTCGCCGGACCGGAAACTACGGTGATCTTGTGCTCGGACCATGGCTTCGAGAGCGGCGCGCAACGTCCGCGCAGCGTCCCGCGTGAGCCGGCCGGCCCGGCCGCCTGGCACCGGCAGTTCGGCATTTTCGTGCTGGCGGGCGAGGGCATCAAACGGGATGAGCGCATTTCCGGGGCGAGCTTGATCGATCTGGCACCCACCGTGCTCTCGCTGTTCGGCTTGCCGGTGGGCCGGGACATGGATGGCCGGCCACTGCTGGAAGCCTTTGAGGTACCCCCCGCGGTGGAAATGATTCCGAGTTGGGATGCGGTGCCCGGAAACTGCGGGATGCACGCAGCGGGCCAAAGTATCGATCGGGATCAGGCGCGGGAACTGATGCAACAGTTCGCCGCATTGGGCTACATTGAAGACCCGGGAGCCGACCAGGAAAAGCAGGCGCAGTCTGCCGAGATCGAGGCGAAGTACAATCTTTCGAGCACGCTCCTGTGGAAGGGGAAATCGGACGAGGCGTTGCCGCTGCTGAAGGACATCACCCGGCGGCGGCCCTGGGAGGACCGTTTTCTCATCCAGTTGGCGAACGCCTGTCACCAAGCCGGCTACCTGCGCCAGGCCGAGCAGGTGCTCGCCGCCGCCTATGATTTTGCCGAGGTGCGGAACCCCGGCCTGCTGCTCTTATGGGCACGGCTGAAGCTGGCGCTGGGCGATTCCGCCGCAGGATTGGCGACCTTGCAGCTTGCTGGCGAATACCACCCCGGCAAGGCGCAGGTTCACACGCACCTCGGTGACACCTACGAGCAGTTGGGCCGCTGGGCTGACGCTCGTATAGCCTACGAGCGGGCCGTCCACCTCGACCCCGAAGACGCTTTTGCTTACCAAGGGCTTTCGAACGTTTGCCGAAGGCAGGGTGACCTGGGAAAAACTGCCGACGCGGCGATGCACGCCGTCAGTCTGCTGCACCGGCTGCCGCAGGCGCACTTCAATCTTGGTGTGGCGCTGGCGCGCGCCGGAGAGTTGGACAAGGCCCGCGTGGGGTTTGAAACCGCTTTGCACTTCCAGCCCGGATTTTTCAACGCGCACCGCTATCTTGGGGCTCTTTATAGCGCGTTGCCGGGGGGAGAAGAGAAGGCGCGCTTTCACCGGGCGGAGGCACGTCGGCTCCTGCTTCAGAGGGGGACGGGCGATCAAAAGGCCGACAGCCGGCGCGACGTGCTCTTCGACCTGCCCGAAATTCCCGGTCGCAAGGAACGCAGAGAAATTTTGCTGTGGGAGCGACCCGATCCGTCGCCCAAGGCGGAATGGTCGGGCAAGACGTTCGTGCTGGTCTCCGGCCTGCCCCGCTCGGGCACTTCGCTGATGATGCAACTCCTGGAAGCCGGCGGCCTGGAGCCGATGACCGATGGCGAGCGTACGCCCGACGTGGATAACCCGCGCGGCTACTACGAGTGGGAAGCCATCAAGCAGGTGGCGGTCCGGCCGAAAATCCTCGAGGATGAGGCGGTGAACGGCAAAGCCATCAAGTGCATTTCCATGCTGCTGCCCAAGCTGCCAGCGCGCCATCGTTACAAGGTGATCTTCATGGTGCGTCCCATCGAGCAGGTCACCGCCTCGCAGTACGACATGACCGAGCGCCTGGGCACCCGGGGCGCGGCGCTCGGCGAGGAGCAGTTGGCTCGCGGGTTGCGCGGGCACCGCGACGAGACCCTCCAATGGCTCGCACAAACTCCTTGCGTGGAGCACATCGAAGTGAGCTACCCGGAACTGGTACGCAATCCTGCCCCGATCATTGCGCGGCTGGTGGAATTCCTGGGATCGGACCGTCTGCCCGACGCGGAACGTATGCCGGCGACCATCGATCCGGCGCTGCATCGCAAGCGCGGGTAGGAAATCCTTTTTCAAGTGAACGCTTAGACCGGCAACATTCGGCAGGGTTGCAAAACGCACAATCGAAACCGGTTTGGACGGGTGCCGACATGAGCCTTTTCCTTTAGCGCCGAGCCGAAAAGTTGCTTGATGAAGCGGTTTTACGCTTACACGGAGAGCAGCACAGAGTCGGGGGTAGAGTCAGGCGGCTTTTGCACGGAACTGGGGATACCACTCCCTGAACACGGCCTCCAGATCACCGTTCAAGACCTTGGTGCGAGTTTGCAGCAGCAGATGCGCGCCGCGCGGTGTCCACTGCATCTGCTGCTTCTTCACAAAGCGGCGACTGACCACTTGGTTGATCGTGGACTCCATGAAAGCAGTGCTAATGGTCTCGCCCTGCCGATGGCGTTCTCCGAAGTTCGGGATGAACTTCTGATTATTGCGGATGTAGGTGTCGAACTCGGTCAAGCCTGCGGTCAAGCTATCGGCTGCCTGACGGCGGCGGAAGAACTCCAGTCGGGTGAGCAGTGCGGACTGCCGCTCCAACGCCTCGCAGACGTTGCCATGCCACAGCAGATACTTGACGCTCTCGAGCTGGCTGGAGATCCCGTCGGCAACCGCGTCCCAGCCGACTTCGCTCCGCAGGGATTTGGGTTGCTGTTGTAGGACCGTCAAACGGGTAGTGTTTAAGCCGTTGTTGATTGTCGTTGGATGGCGAGGTTGTAGTTGACGATGAAGAGGTGGATGGCGTCGGCGTGACGATCCACGCACTTGGAAAGGGAGTAGGTCTTGCGTCCCAGTCGGCTCAAGCGGGCACGCAAAGTACCAAAGTAGCGTTCGGCGTGGTTGGTCTCGCCTTGCTCTTTGCCGCAAAAGCGGTGGGTGCGCTCGGGGAAGACCACCCCGTAGGCATCCCAGAAGTCGCTGCGGGTGGCACGGCGCAGGTAGAGTCTTGCGGGATCGACTGGCGCAGCCACCAGGCACTCTCCTGGCTGCGATCTCCGAGGGTGTAGGAGACAATCTGGCGGGTGCGCCGGCACACGGCCACCCACAACCAGCACTGCTGCCACTTGGCAGCCACGAAGCTCCAGAGTTCATCGAGTTCCAGCACGTCACCAGCCTGGCTAGGCAGGAGCGTGTCCTCCAGTGCTGGCAGGCCTTCCAGGTTTTTTTTCCACCCAGGCCATGAGCGTCTGGTAGCAAACCCCGAAGGTACGCTGGATGCCACGCGTGCTGCTGCGGTCCTGGTAGGCCCGCACCACCGCTTCCTTGAAGGCGGCATCGTAGCGCGGTCCTTCGGATTCCAGGATGAACGTGCGCCCACACTCCAGGCACCTGGCGCGTTGCGCCCCGTTGTTGGCGTGGCCGTTTTTGCACAACCGTTCGCTGCCGCACCGGGCACAAGCGTGGACGATGGTCTTGGAAAGCATCCGAAAACATGCGTCCAAACGCCACGGCAATCAACAACGGACTAAAAACTACCGGCTCTGTTATGTATCCCCGAGCTTGACTCCGCCAGCCTCCGTCGCTGAGCTTGAGTCGTCAGGCCAGCAGAAACCTACGTTCAATGAGCAACGAAGAACAAATCCTTTCGACGCTGCAAAAGCTCTTGGAAACTCAAGAGCAGACGCTCGCGATCCAGAAGCAGGCATTCGACAGTCAACAGAAGGCTATTGTCAGCCAACAAGTCGCTATCGAGAACCAGCTTGCCACCGGAAGGATCTACAGAATCGTGGTCTCCGTCTTGGCAGTTTTCCTCGTGCTTTTTGTCTACCTTCTTTTCCGCACTTGGCACTGACACGCGCCCGGCCTAACCATCCGCTCCAGACATGTGGTTAGTGTCGTCAAGGGTAGCTTTTGAGAAGGTAGAGCTTTTTTTCGATGAAGCTTTCCTTGCTCTCGTACCCAGCCGCTTTGATGGCCGGCACGCCGATCTCGGTGGCGAGTTTGAAGAGCTTGGCTTGCAGGCGGGCGAGTGGTTCGAGCGCGCCGATGACGTGGCCCATCATCACGTGCCACACCGCTGCTGCCAGCTTGCGGGCCACGGCGACAGCCGCCTTGTTGCGCCCCCTTCGTGCTGCGACCGCCAGGCCCCACTTCTGGAGCGGGTTGTCCACACCCAGGAGCTTCTTGGCGCTCTGCACCAGCAACGCGCGGATGGGTCCGCGTCCGTGGCGCTTGAGCGCACCACCTCCCTCCCACTCGCCGCTCTGACACACGCTCGGGTTCAGGCCCAGGTAGGCCACCAGCTTCTTGCTGTGGGCAAAGCGGGTGACATCCCCGATGGCCGAGACCAGCCCAAAGCAGCTCACCGCCCCGATGCCGCACAGCCGGGTGAGCCGCAACAGAGTCTCATCGCCCATGATCTCTCCTGCCATGTAGCGGCGCAGGCGCGTGCGCCGAGCGCGTGCCGCCACCAGCGCCGCGTGCATCTGCTCCAAGAGCATGGCTTGGGCAGGGGTCCACGTCCTGAGTGCGAGCAGGCGGGTATGGAAGCAGGATGAGCCAGCCGGAACCCGGCGGGCAAGCGCAGGCAGTGTTCATTGAGCAGGGCACGGATCTGTTGCTGGTGACGGGTGGTCTCCTTGACCACACTCTGATAGGCGCCAAAGACCTCGCGCCGCTCGAGGGTCTTCGCGTCCGGCTGCCAGACCTTGGTGGCCAGGCCGCTCAGGTGGATGCGCGCGATCTTGACCGCATCAACTTTGTCGTTGGCGCAGTACACCTTGCCTACCTTGCCGGCCTGGTGACTGTCGAGGATGAGCGCCGTGCGTCCGCTGGCGTGCAGGCGGGCGGCGACGGCAAAGGAGTTGGCGCTGGCTTCGAGGACGAGGGTGTCACTCTCCTGGGTGTGGCGCAGCGTCCAGGCTTCGAGCTGATCGAGGGGCACGCGGGTGGAAGTGTGTTTGACCTTGGCCGTGGCGGGATCGCGTCCGCAGAGGATGGCAGCGGCAAAAGTGTCGGGGTGAACGTCGAGGCCGACAACAACGGCGGCTCGACTGGGAGTTTTGCTCATGGTAGTTTTCCTTTCTTGTTTAGTATGATTGCTGGACGAAAGGCGCAGCCGAAGCCGTTCCGACAGATGCCTTGAACAAGCAGACATCCGAGGCTGCGTTGGCGGTTGAGGCCAGCCGCACCTCACGAGGGTTCATCCGTCAAGACTCACTTGAGCGATAAACGGGAACGTGGAAACGTCCCAATGGAGCGACCGAGTCCTTGGCCGGTGGCGCGTTTCTTCTAGTGGTTCTGTTGCCCAGTTCCATCAGGAGAAAAGCGAGCGTCGGCTGCGCCTTTCGTCCAGCTTGAACTTCATCGATCAACCACATACCCTCAGCGAACGGCGGGATAGCGTCGGTTCATTTTGGCTCGCTTTTCATCCCCCCGTCGCTGAGCTTTGGCCAATGGTCAGCAGTTCCAGCTTCTGAGGAGACCTGTGGACCTCTCACAGTTTCAGATACATCCCCACTGAAGCAGGGGCGGACAGGCTGAAACCAAACTGCCGGTACAAGTCCTGCGCCTTCCCGTCCGCCAGCAGGCTGGCGTAGGCAGAGGCTGGCGCGTGCTGCCGCAGGTAATCCATCAACGCGCCCATGATCCGCTTGCCCAGCCCGCGTCCTTGATGCTCGGGCAGAACGGCGATGTCCACGACCTGAAAAAAGCAGCCGCCGTCGCCGATCACCCGCCCCATCCCCACCGGTTCGCCTGTATGCAAAATCGTCACGCCGAAGTAGGTCCCGGCTAAACCGAGCCGAGCCGCCTGGGAGGTCTTCGCACTCAGACCGGTCAGCGCACGCAAGCGGCAATAGTCCTCGATAGACGGAGGTTGCGGGAGTAGCTGGTATTCTTCGGTCGGCATAGATCAAAAAACGGAGCTTGCAGAAACTGGGTACGGACGCTCCATTCGGCACTGTTACAGGCTCAATCACAGCACACTGTTACAGGCTCAATCACAGTAGGTTGAAGCGTATATCGCCGTAGGCAGCAGAACGAAAGGCCCTCTCCGCAAACACGCAAGCGATGTAACTCCTAATTGTTCTGCATGGCGATACGATGGTGCTTTGCACAAGTCGCAGCCAGCAGAAACGCTCCTGCCGCAGCGGTCCAAACGGAGTAATCCAACGGGGCCTTCGGTCCGAGCACGAAGGTCATCGCCAACGCAA
>CAXTOP010000074.1:0-20364 GCA_964245965.1 uncultured Chthoniobacterales bacterium | reverse complement strand
CAGAAGGCAGAAGGCAGAAGGCAGAAGGCAGAAGGCAGAAGGCAGAAGGCAGAAGAACAGAGATCAGAAACAACTCGCTGGCGACGCCAATCTTCGCTTTGGTGTCTCTCCCCCGCCTTCGTTCTTTCTGCCTTCTGCCTTCTGCCTTCTGCCTTCTGCCTTCTGCCTTCCCCCGGCAGCGTGGACGGCACTTGCGTTCGCATCAGGTCCGGCCAAAGCTCCTCGCGACCACTGCCACCGGCTGTTTCTTTTCCTTTATGCAACGCCTCACCTGCCTCCTCACCGCCGCTCTCGCCGCCATCAGTCTCGGCTTGCCCTCCACCCGTGCGGCGGACGCCAAATGTCCTTTCACCTTCGAGGACATGATGGCCCTCAAGCGCGTCGGTGAGCCGGAAGTCTCCCCGGACGGCCTGTGGGTGGTATTCGCCGCCACCGACGTCAACCTCGAAGCGAACACCAAGCGCTCGCACCTCTGGATCGTACCCGCCGCCGGCGGCGAGTCCCGCCGCCTCAACCCGGACACCGACAACGACGAATCCCGCCCGCGCTTCTCGCCCGCGGGCAACCGCCTCGTCTTCACCGCCAAGACCGGCGGCGAGCCGCAGATCTGGACCGCGGCTTTCAATTCGTCCGGCACCCTGGCCGACAAGCCGCACCCGCTCACGGCCCTGTCCACCGGCGCGGACGGCGCGATCTACTCGCCCGACGGCGGCACGGTCGCCTTTGTTTCCCGCGTTTACCCCGACGCGAAAGACGACGCCGCCAACAAGGGCCGCGAAGACGCGCTCAAGGACAGCAAGGTCAAGGCGCAGCTCTTCACCCACCTATTCTACCGGCACTGGACCGAGTTCAACGACAACAAGCGCAGTCACCTCTTTATCGTCAGCGCCAGCGCCGACGCCTCCCAGCTCCCGCCCGGCGGCCAAGCCGAAGGCTCCCCGCGCGACCTGACGCCCGGCGACCACGACGTGCCTCCCTTCTCGCTCGGCGGCCAGGACGACTACGCGTTCTCGCCCGACGGCCAGGAGATCGCTTACACGAGCAACGTGGACGCCGTGGAGGCCACCAGCACCAACAACGAAATTTTCCTCCTGCCCGTCACCGGCGGCGCGCCGAAGAAGATTTCTACCAGTCCCGGCAGTGACTCCGCGCCGTTGTACTCGCCCGACGGCAGGTTCATCGCGTGGCGGTCGCAGGCGCGGGCCGGTTTCGAGTCCGACAAGTTCCGTCTGTTCCTCTACGAGCGCCAGGGCGGCAGGACCACGGACCTTACGGCCAGCTTCGACGCGCCGGTGGACAACTTCGTGTGGTCAGCGGATTCCCGCTCGCTCTTCTTCACCGCCCCCGACCACGGCCAGACGCCGATCTATGCTCTCAACGCCGGCGGCGACCCGGCCGCGCCGCCGCCCACCGAGCTGGCGCGGCTCGACGCGGGCGACCTAGCCTTGTCGCACGACGGCAAGACGCTGTTCTTCTCCCATTCGTCGGTGATGGCTCCCGCCGAGATCGCACGCCTGGACGTCTCGGGAATCAAGGCCGGCCTCGCCGTGCAACCGGTCACGCACGTCAACGATGCCCTGCTTTCCTCCGTTTCCATGCAGCCGTGGGAAGACTTTACCTTTGACGGCGCGGACGGTGCCAGGGTCCAGGGCTTCATGGTCAAACCCCCCGGCTTCGATCCGAGCAGGAAGTACCCGGTGAAATTCCTTATTCACGGCGGACCGCAGGGCGCCTGGAGCGACGGCTGGTCGTTCCGCTGGAACCCGGAGTTGATGGCCGCAGGCGGCTACGTGTGCGTCATGGTCAACCCGCACGGCTCGACCGGCTACGGCCAGGCGTTCACCGATGCGGTCAGCGGCGATTGGGGCGGCAAGCCCTACGAGGACCTGATGAAGGGCCTGGCCTACGCCGAGGCGACGTTTCCCTTCCTCGACAAGGATCGCGAGGCCGCGCTGGGTGCAAGTTACGGCGGCTACATGATCAACTGGATCCTCGGCCACCCGAACCACTTCCGCTGCCTGGTCTCGCACGACGGCCTGTACAACGCCGAAGCGGCTTACGGCGCGACGGAGGAACTGTGGTTCAACGAGTGGGAATACCGCGGCACGCCCTGGGACAACCGCGAGACCTATCTCAAGTGGTCGCCGCACCTGCACGCCAAAGACTTCAAGACGCCGACCCTGGTCATCCATGGCCAGTTGGACTACCGCCTGGACGTGTCGCAGGGCTTTGACCTCTTCACGACGCTGCAGCGTCTCGGTGTCCCGTCAGAGATGCTGTACTTCCCCGACGAGGGTCACTGGGTGCTCAAGCCGCAGAACAGCCGTTTGTGGAACAAGACGGTTGCCGAGTGGGTGGACCGTTGGACCACCACGCGATGAGCACCTGCCTGCAAGCCGGGGGTGGCAGTTCATGGGATCATTCGAACCGATCCCTTGAATTGGGTCCACGGGTGAGCAACCGGGTCCGAACGCCCTCGCGATAATCACGTGATCATGAAAACGTTTTCCCTGCTGCTCCTGGGTCTCGTTTGGAGTGCTACTCACTCGCCCGGCCAAACGTCGCTGTCACCGCACGATGGAGCCTTGGTGGACTGCGGCCAGGAGAAGGTGGTCGCCGCCGAGGGAACCTTCTCCAAGGACAACCATTTCGCGGCGGCCTGGACGATCCACCCCCAGGCGGACAAACCGCTCGTGGATTGGTCCGTCTATGAGCGCGATAATCCGCTCGCGCTGGTCGATCGCTACGGGGTGAACAGCAACCCATCCGCCGGACCAGGAAAGGAAAACGATGCCGCGGGGAGCGGTTATTTACTGATCAACGGCGTAGTGGACCTCACGGCCAAACGGTTCATGCCGCTCGCCACGGAGGACCCCTGGTTCCCCGGCAAGACCCGCGCCGCCCTGCGAACCGTCTGGTCCGCGGACCGCCACGGGATGTGCTACGGAGCCATCGGCAATACCGTGGGCTCCAAGTACACGGAGGGCAACGTTGACCTGTGGCTAGTGGAGTTGAGCGCGGGGGGCATGAACGTCGTCAACCTCAAACCCGGCGCGGATGAAGCCGTGCAAGCGTTTTTGCACCGGCGCGACCCGAAGGACGCCGAGCGGTACCAATGGAGCTTCACCTTCGACGACCTGGACGCGAAGGCCGGGAGGCTGACCACCGGCTTCAAAGGGGACGTGCTGGCGTTGCGTTTCATCGCGACGGTCCCCGACAAAACGGATGATCTTGATGTGGGGTTCGTGCAGTTCCGCCTCCCCAAGGGGGAGGTCAGGGGGGCGGTGGCCGATGCGGCGGGGCGGCGGAGATTCTTCCCCTGAGGAGTGTCGCCGGAGTCGCGCGCACGCCGGGCCGGCTGGATGTTCAGCGCCTCTGGGAATGTCTGGCGGCGGGCAGCCAGACCTCCTTGGTCTTGACGAGCAGTTCTTTTCTTTCCTGCAGACCTTCTTTGCCGCCGTTGATCTTGCGGGTCACCAATTCCGCGTTGTCGGCATCGGCGGCGGCATTGCAGCCTTTGCGGGTCCACTCGGCGGCCAGTTCGATCGCGTAGCGCGCATCAAAGGCGAGGTCAGGTGAGTTGGCCAGATCGATCCCCATCTTTTTGCCGTAGTAATCGTAGTCCTCCCGCCCCGTGATCTGGAGCAAGCCGCGTCCCCGGTAGGTGAAGCCATCTTCCTGGGCGACTAGATTGCCCATGCGGCCAAAATAAACCTTCAGGCCCAAGAGGTGAGGACTGTGGATGAAGGGTTGACCGCTCTCGTAGGGGTCCGCGACGCCCTTGGCGTTGTTTTTGGGGAAGCGGTCCGGCCAGACGGTGTGCAGCCGCTCGGTCTTCGCGTAATTCAGGTTCTCCTCCTGCACGGTCGGGCAGTTCTGTCTGCAAAAAGACAAGGGGGCGAACGTCTTTATCCGGAGGGGATAGAGCCAGGCGGCTGAGATGGAAAGGGACGGCCGTTTTCCGTCCGCGAGAAGGATTGGGAACGGCGGAACGGTCGCCGGAAAACCTCTTGGTGAGCACCAACCGCGAGCAGGGAAATTCGGCGAACGCTTCCAGCAAGGTCCGGCCTTTTGCCGGACGGAAAACGGAGCTTCCCCATGAGGACGTGCGGCGTGACCCTGCTCGGAAGTAATGGCTTTGTAATTGTCTGCCGACCGGTCGAGCCGCCTCCAAGTTTCCCACACGAAGGATGGTCAATGACTTTCGTCCTCCGCACGGGTGACAACCAGATCGCCTGGCCGGACTTTCCACCCGTCGTTGAGCTTCAGTTGCCAGCCGTCCCCCGACAGCCCCGAGGGGCCGGTGCCGGTCACACTCACGGTCGCCACCGGCGGCGCGGCGCGCACCAGCGCGCCGTCGCGTTCGACCTCCAGGCCGCCCCATTCGTCCACGAGCCGCATGGTCGGATAGACCGTGCCGAATCCTTCCAGCGGGATCACCGTCTGCGGATTGAACTGGTAGTTGCTGTATGCGATGGAAGAGCTCGTGCGCCACCAGGACGCGGCGCTTCGCCGGGTCGGCGGGCACCGGCCCGACGAGCTGGGTCCACCACGTGTCCGACCATTGGGTCGGCGTGTTGGCGATGATCACGTCCTCGGGCAGCACGCCGCGAAAGAGTGCCCCGTCGCGCACCAGCTTGCCCCCGGCATCCGCCTCGTTGGCGAGCCACCGCGCGGTCGGTGTAGTCCACCAGCGGGATGGGCCCGCAGAGCGAGCAGCTCCACAACTGGCCGTGATCACGCTCGCAGATTTCCCTGGCCTCGTCGAAGAGCCGGCGGGCGTCGGCCGCGTCCGGCGCGGCGGCGGCTGACAGGATCCAGCCACCCGACCACAAGATGGCGACGGCGACAGCACAAATGGGCAGCCGGGCGCCGGGCATTTTCCGCCGCCATAAAAACCCGCAGACCAGCCCGCTCGGCGATGAGGGTTGTGGGTTGACCTATCGGGCCATGATGTCGTGCTGCTCATCCCGAGACAAGGACCATCTCTTGGGATTACCGCCCTGGCTGCAACCTGCCTTTACCCATGACCTTCCGGCTAGTGCAAGGATGAAATCAGGCCGGATAACCAGCGGCTCGATGAAGGTGGATTTTCCCGTCCGCCAAATGGCGGAGAACTAGCGGAGTGAATCGCGCAATTTCGCCGGATGGCACCGGCTCATGCATAGAGAGATGCCGGAACACAGGGCGGAGAACCGCTCACAAAACTACCGGCCTGGGACGAAGCGGTAGGTGGTGCGGAAGACCAGCTTGCCGCGCTCGGAGATGATCTTCAGGGTGATCGTGCCTCCGTCGGCGCTCGTCGGCGTGGCGCTGCCGTCGATGGTCCGGTGCTTGCCGTCGGAGTTGGTCGCCTCGCCGTGGAAGGACGCCTGCGATTTGCCCGCGAGCTTACGCAGAGCGTCGTCGGGGAAGTTGACGGTCAGGTCACCCTTTTCGCTGGTGAAACTAACCGGCGACACCTTCACCTCGTAGCTCCCGGCGTACACCCCGTGCTCGCGGGGCAGGGGAGCAACGGTCAGCGTGGCCGTATTGAGCGGCACCTTGGTGGAGCTGGACTCGATGACCAATTTGTCTCCCGCGTGGGGAGGAGCACCGGCCGCGCCGGCGTGCGCCGCCGCCAGGAGAAAGCAGGCGGCCGCCGCGAAAACTGCCGGCTTCTGCAAAGAGGAGTTTATCATCACTGGCAATATTCGGCCTCGTTCCCGGCAGCGGCTGTAAGGGTTGCATTCAGCGCGGCAGGCCTCCATATTCTTCGACCATGTCCTGCGTCAAGATCGACCCCGCCTTGCACATCGAAAAGAAGCCCGATTGGATCAAGGTGCGGCTGCCTTCCAACCCGGTGTTCTTTTCCACCAAGGCCCTGGTCAGCGACCTGAAGCTGCACACCGTCTGCGAGAGCGCCCAGTGCCCGAACCGCTGGGAATGCTGGAGCCAGGGCACAGCAACTTTTATGATCGCCGGCGACCGCTGCACGCGCGCCTGCGGGTTTTGCGCGGTATCCACGGCCAAGCCTTTCGCCCTGGAAAACGATGAGCCCGAGCGCGTGGCCGAGGCCGTGCGCCGGATGCGGCTCAAGCATGTGGTCATCACCGCCGTGGCGCGTGACGACCTCAGGGACGGCGGGGCGGCGCATTTCGCGCGGACCATCCAGGCCGTGCGCGGGGTGGACCCCAAGATCGTCATCGAAGTGCTCGTGCCGGACTTCCACGCACAGGGCGATTGCCTGCGCACCGTGCTCGACGCGGGTCCCGAGATCTTCAACCACAACCTGGAAACCGTCGAGCGGCTGACCCCGCAGGTGCGTTCCCGCGCCAAGTACAGCGTCTCGCTGGAAGTCTTGCGCCGCGTGAAGGAACTGTCGCCGCGCACCGTCACCAAGAGCGGCATCATGCTGGGCCTGGGCGAGACGGAACTGGAGCTTTTCCAGGCGATGGACGACCTGCGCGCCGCCGGCTGCCAGGTGCTCACCCTGGGCCAGTACCTGCGCCCGACCCCGCAGCACCTGCCGGTGGTGGCCTACATCACGCCGGAAACTTTCGACCTGTACGGCAACATCGCGCGCAACAAGGGCTTCGAGTACGTGGCCAGTGGTCCGCTGGTGCGCAGCTCCTACCACGCGAGCGATTTTCACCCGGTGCCGCCGCGAGAATAGAGAGGTCTCCAGGCGTTGCTCCGTTTGCGGGCCGGCGAAAAGAAGGGCTGCGGACGTTTTCCGCTTTCTTACTGGCACGGCATCTGCGTCTCATCAGTGGCTGAAGATGAAAGTCGCCGCCCTGATCCCCGCCTACCGCGAAGAACGTTTTATTGCCGATGTGGCGGCCCGCGCCCGGGCGCAGTTGGCCGACGTGTTGATCATCGACGACGGGTCGCCCGACGCCACGGCCCGGCTTGCGCGGGAGAGCGGGGCCGAGGTCATCGTTCACGAATGCAACCAAGGGAAAGGGGCCGCGATCCAGACCGGATTGCGGACGCTGCTCGTGGAGCGGGATTTCGATTTCGCGTTGATCCTCGACGCCGACGGGCAGCATTTGCCGGAGGAGATCCCGCGCTTCCTCGAAACCCGGCAGCGCGAGAACACCCGGCTGCTGGTGGGCAACCGGATGACCGACACGCGCGACATGCCCATCCAGCGGCGGCTGACCAACCAGTTGATGTCCGCGCAGATCAGCCTGCTCTGCGGGCAGAAGGTCCACGACACGCAGTGCGGCTTCCGCATGATCCATCGCACCCTCGCGCCGTTGCTTCTCGGGCGCACGGCGGGCTTCGACTACGAGACGGAAATGTTGATCCTGGCCTCGTGGCACGGCGAGCGGATCAGTTCCGTGCCGGTCAGCACGGTGTACGGCGACGAGGTCAGCAGCATCCACCCGGTGCGTGACACCAGGCGTTTCCTCGCGCTGATGGCCCGGTATTGGGTTAAGCGTTTGACCGGGCGGCGTATGGGGGCTTCGTAGATTGGCAAGGTCCGTTCCGTGGGTGGATGGCGCGCTCCGCCGCGCCATTGCCTGATTGCGGCACCGCCGCCATTCGATCCCTCTGGGCGGCTGCGCCGCTGCGAACGAATGGCGCGGCGGAGCGCGCCATCCACCCACGGAACGGTGCGCGGCTGGACAATCAACCCGCCGCCGGCGGGCGGGAAAGGTTCACGAGGCGCTGGAGTAAATCCTTGGTGCGGACGATGCCGACCAAGCGGTTGCCTTCAACCACCGCAGCCGCCGTGAGGCGGGCGGAGCGCAGGCGGCGCAGTACCCGGCTGGCGGCATCGCCCCGGGCGACCGAAAGGGGCGGACGGCGCAGGTAGGCTGCCGCGGCGGGACGCTCGGGCGCGCGATCCAGCAGCAGGGCGAAAACATCCACCAGCGCGGCCAGTTCGCCGTCCGCCTTGATGACAGGCAGGTGGTCCAGTCCGCTCGCCCGCGCGTGCTCCAACAGGTCGCCCACCCGCAGGCCTTCGCGCAGGGGCAGGGCTTCCGGGGCGGGCAGCATCAGGTCGCGCACGCGCAGCGCGCCGAAATCGACGATGTTGTGGATCATGCCGCGCTCGTCACCCGTCAGCGCGCCGGTGCGTTCGCCCTCGGCGGCGAGCGACTTGAACTCCTCGCGCGCCACGAACAAACCCGCGTGCGGCCGCTCGTGGTCCGCCGTGCCGGTGGCAGCCGCCAGCCGCGCGACGCGTTCCACCACGAAGAGCACGGGCGCGAGCACCCAGGCCGTCCACTCGAGCAGACCCGCCAGCCGGGCCAGGGCGCGGTACGGGAAACGCCGGAACAGCGACTTGGGCAGCAGTTGCAGGCCGACGAGGTAAACCGGCAGCATCACCCCGCCGGTGATGAGGTAGCCCCAGACCCGGTAATGTTCCACCAGGGCGTTGGTGACGATGACCAGCGCGGCGACGTCGGCGAAGTTGGTGACCAGCAGCACTGTGGCCAGGAGCCGTTCGGGGCGCGCGAGGAGCCGATCCAGCCGGATGGCCGCCCGGTCACCCTGGTGAACCCGGCTGCGCAGCCTTACCCGGCTGGCCGAGAGCAACCCCGCCTCGATGCCCGCGTACAGGAAAGACACGAGCAGGCACAGGCCGAAAAAGATCGAGAGGGAAGCGGACATGGGATCAAATCACCAGGCAGTAGGGACCGAAGAAGCAGTTATTTCAGGGTTCGGCATCGGGATTCTCTGTTTTGGGAGTGACGTCGTGGGCGTTGGTCACTTCCGCTGCCGCCCGCTCGATCAAAACTTCGGTGATCCGCTTGCGATTGACGCGGCGGATGGTCAGGGTCAGGTGGCCCAACCGGAGCACGTCGCCCGGCTTGGGCAGGTAGCCCAGGCGGTTGAAAACCAGGCCGCTGAGGGTATCCAGGCCCTCGGCTTCCATCTCGAAGCCCCGGTGCTCGCTGAGGTCGTCCAGGCGCGCGTGGCCGCCGGCGAGCAGGCGGTCGTCGTCCAGCTCCTCGATGTAAAGCTCGTCGGCCTCGCTGGGCAGGGCGTCGCCGACGATCTCCTCGGTGATGTCGGCCAGGGTGACGATGCCCTCCGTGCCGCCGTACTCGTCCACGACCACGGCCAGACCCTGCGGCCGCTTGACGAAGGAACGCAGCAGGTCCAGCGCGCGCATGGTTTCCGACACGTAGGAGGGTGGGTCCATGACCAGGCTGTAATGTGGCTGGTCCTCCTCGGTTGGCGAGCCGGCGGCGCGTTGGCTCAGGAACTTCTGCGTGTCCAGGATGCCGAGGATTTCGTCGGGGGTGCTGCCGTACACCGGCACCCGCCGCCGCCGCTGGGCGCGCAGGCGGGCCGCTGCCTCGGTGTTGGTTAGATCGTCGGGCAGGCCGAAGATCTCCACGCGCGGGGTCATGCAATCCTTGGCCGTCTTGTCGCCTAGCTTGATGATCTCCTGGATCATCTCGCTTTCCACGTCGCGCAGGGCGCCTTCCTCCGCGCCCACTTCCACCAGCGCCTCAAATTCCGCCTCGGTGAGTTGCAGCGGCTGGCTGACCTGGGGAGGCGTGAGCAGGTCCGCGAGGCGTTCGCTGAAAAATTGCAGTGCACCGCAGAGCGGATTGAGCACCCACGTCAAGCGGTGCAGGGTGCGGATGGAAACCGGCGCGATGCTCATCGGCCGGCGCAGGGCGAAGACCTTGGGCGCGAGATCGCACACCCCGACCACCAGCGCGTAGAGGCCGAGCGCCGCCGGCAGCACGGGCACACGCCGGGCTTCCTGGGAGTTGAGCAGGTACAAACCCAGCAGACACAGCGGCAGGTTGGTCAGCGTGTCGCCGAGCAGGATCATGCTCAGGAGCCGCCGGGGATTGGAAAAGAGCAGGTCGATGGTGCCCTGCCGCTGGGGCAGAAGGTCACGCAGACGTTTGATCTCGCGCGGCTGGAGCGAGAACAGCGAGGTTTCCATCGCCGAGAAAAAGGCCGATGCCGCCCCCAGCACCGCCATCAGGCAGATGATCAGGGCAACGGGAAGAAGGAGCATTTCGGCGGCGGACGGACGCTTGTATTTAACGGAGGTGGACGCACATTTCGAGAAGGAAATGAGCAAACACGACCGCATGACCGCCTTTGTCGCCACCCTGGACGGGGACGCGTCGCTGGCGCTGCATCCCTGTTACCAAGGGTACTTCCAATGTTTCAACGAGGGGCGTTACTACGAAGCCCACGACGTGCTGGAGCACCTGTGGCTGAGCGTCGGCGCGGAGGACGACAACTTTATTTTCTATAAAGGATTGATCCAGGTGGCCGGTGCTTTCGTTCACCTGCGCAAACAGCATTTGCGGCCCGACCACCCCAAGGATGGCCGGCGTCTGCGGCCGGCGGTCCGGCTCTTCGCGCTGGGGATGAACAATCTGGCGCCGTTCCGGCCGAGGCACCTGTCGCTGGACGTGGAGGCGTTTCGCGCGCTCTGCGAAGCGCACGTGGCGGAGATCGTCGGCTCGGATTTCAGCCGCAACCCCTGGCTGCCGGAACGCGCCCCTCAGGTCAGACTGAAGACCGATTAGACGGTTTTCAGATCAGTTAACCGAAGGGAGTTCTAGATTGCAGGGCGACCGTCCCGGTTGCCAGGAAGGACGTCACCATTGGCAACGGGGACCGTCGCCCTACAATCAGAAAGTCTGACCCAAAAGGAAATCGCTCTAGATCATTGGTGCCGCAGACCGGATCTGTCGGCTGCTTCCAGCCAGGCCAGCGCCTTGTCGTAACTGCACCGCTCCAAATAGTGTCTCAGCATCGGATCGAGCGGGCGCGGGAGCTGAGCTTGCAGCGTCCCGATGCGTTCGGAAGCCGCCTGGAGCTGCTGCAGGTGCGCCGCGGCGTCGCGCTGGTAGCTTTCGCGGTCGGCGATGACTTGCAGGCGTTCCTTCAATGCCTGGATGAGCGACTCGTGCAGAACGTTCGGGACCGGGGAAGGGGCAGGTTGATTCATGGGGCGACAAACAGTGCGGGATATATTAACATACCCCGTGCTTCTTCCGAGGGAAAGCGGGCCGACGGGCGCGACGCACCCCGCCAGCCAATCGATCCTGGTGGTGGACGACGACGTGGACCTCCTCCGGCTCGTGCGCGAGGTGCTCGCCAGCCATGTCTCCTGTACCGTGGACACCACCCCCAGCCCGGAGTACGCCTTCGAACTCAGCCTCAAGAAGTCATACGGCCTTTTTCTCTTCGATTTTTCCATGCCGGTGATCGACGGCGCGGTGCTCTACACCTTCATCCGCCTGGCTTACCAATACCCGGTTGCCACCGCACCGGCGCGAACGCTGCCGCCGCTGGTGCTGATGTCCGGAAACGCCGAGAAGCCGCGCGCCCAGGACCTGTTGCACGAACCCGGCGTGCGCGGCCTGCTCCCGAAGCCGTTCAGCATCGAGCGCCTGCTCAAAACCGTGGAAGCCAATTTAGCTCATGTTTGATTCGAGTGATCCCGGCCCGCCGCACCGCACCCGGGTGAAGATCTGCGGGTTGACCTGCCCGGAGGACAGCATCCTGGCCCTGGAACTCGGCGCGGGTGCCCTGGGCTTCAACTTCTATCCACGGTCCTCTCGGTTCCTCGATCCCGACAGCGATCTGAGCTGGCTGCGACAACTGCCCGCCGGGGCCTGCCGGGTCGCGGTGGTGGTCAACGCCGAAAGCTCCCTGATCGAGCGGCTGCTGGACGAACACTTGGTGGACAGCGTGCAGTTGCACGGTGACGAAGACGAAAATTTCTGCGCGGGGTTGTCCGCGGCGGGCGTGCCTTTTGCCAAGGCGATCCGCGTCCGTGACGCCTTGGCCCTGGAGCGTCCCGAACGTTTCCTGACCCCGGACCTGTTGCTGGACGCCTACCGGCCGGACGCTTTCGGCGGGACGGGTCACCGGGTGGATTGGGAGCTGGCGGCGGAGTTTGCGCGGCAGCAGTCCACCGCGGGCCGTCGGGTGATCTTATCGGGTGGGCTGGATGCCATGAACGTGAAGGAAGGCATCCAGCGGGTGCGGCCCTTTGCCGTCGATGTGGCCAGTGGGGTCGAAACCCCAGGAAACCCTCGACGAAAAGACGAAGCCCGTCTGCGAGAGTTTTTCGCGGCGGTGCATCGGGCGGATCGTTGAGCGGGATCGCCAGTTATTCTTGTTGAGTTGCAAGAGGAACAGCCGGAACGTTTACCAACGAGACTGCGGGTGAATTTGGAAGAAAGTGACGGCGCTGGCAAAGGGTGGTTCGCTTCCTGCTTGGGAAGAAAAAGATCATCCTTAACCGCCGGTCATTCTTTCCATGATTCATACCCGCTATCTTCCAGTTGTCTGTTCGCTGCTGGCCCTCGCCGGGCCTGCTGTCCCAGGCAAGGCACAAACTCCCCTGCAGCCGCCCCGCGTACCTGTTGGCACTCCCTCGGGTGACATCGCGCAGGCCGCACCCGCCGCGATGCCTCCCGTTGCGCCCCTCGCACCCGGTGCGACGACGGACGCGGGGACGCCTCCACCGCTCGATCCCAATGCGCCCGCGCCCATCGCGCCGCCGCCGGTGATCAGCGGCAATCCTGCCGCTCCCGGTGCAGCGGTGCCCCTAGCAGCACCGCTCGACGCCGGCACGAGCGGCGGCAACCCTGGCGCGGCCCGCGCCCGTGAGTTCCAAGGGGATGACACCGGCCAGGTGCTGCGCCTGCTCGCCCGGCAGGCCAAGATCAATCTGATCGTCAGCGACCAGGTCGTCGGCACGATCAACATGCGCCTGGAAGACGTCACCGCGCTCCAAGCAATCCAGGTCATCTGCCAGGCCAAGGGTTACGATCTCGCGCAAACCAACGGCGTGTACTACGTCAAGACCCCAGCTGAAAAAGCCGCCGAGCCGACGCAGAGTGACTATTACACTTTTTCCTACGCACGTGCAGCGCAAGTGGTGTCGCTGCTCACCAGCCAGCTCAAGAGTAAGAGCACGCCACCGCAGGTTGACGAGCGGACCAACACCGTTTTCTACCAGGAAGCAAAGTCCAACGTCGGAGAGATTCGCGGGTTTCTTACCCGGATTGACCGCCCGACCCGGCAGGTGATGATCGAAGCCCGCTTGGTCGAAGTTAACGCCAACCCGACACAGAGCTACGGCATCAATTGGGCCGGTACGTTCGGTAGTGCTGCTTCGCCCAAGACGTTCGCTTATGGTGGATCAAACTATCCGACGCCTGGCTCGGCTTTTGTGCCCGGCCAGCAGGTGCAGGCCCAAACTGTGCTCAATCCGGGGACTGCCCAGCAAACCTTGGTGCCGCAGTACACCGCTAATGGTCTGCCGGTGTATGCGACCGGCCCCGCGACACCGGCGGGACCTCCGGGAAACGTCCTCCAAACTTTCACCAATGGTGTACCACTACTAAACGATTTCACGACTGGTGGTGGCGTTGGAAATGCACTGGGCAGTATATTGGGTGGTCAGTTCTCCATTTTAACGATCCCACAGTTTTCCGCGACCGTGCGTTTCTTGAACGAGGACGCTGACGCAGAGTTCCTGGCCAACCCTCGTATCGTCACAGCCGATAATCTTGAGGCAACGATCAAGATCGTCCGAAATCAGCCCGTGCCTCAGCTTAATTTTAACGAGCAGACAGCTCAGGCAGTGTTCAGTGGCTTTCAAGATAAAGTTTACGGTAGCACATTGGTGGTGAAGCCTTCCATTAACAAGGATAACTTTGTCACGCTTTCGGTGAAGCCCGAAATTAGCAACCGAGTAGGTGATCAGTCCTTCGCTTTTCAAGGTGCGACGGTCACCAGCCCGATCATCGACACTCGCTCTCTCGAAGCCAACGTACTCATCAAGAGCGGTTGTACTTTGGCGATCGGTGGCTTGTTACAGGATCAATCCAACAAGGCAACCACCAAGGTGCCGATTCTTGGTGATATACCAATTCTTGGTTACCTCTTTCAGGAACACCTCAACACCCGCGCCAAGCGCAACCTGCTCATCTTCGTTACGCCGACCATCGTCAGTCAGCAATACGGTACAGGGTTGGAGGATCAAATCACCGGCCTGAAGAGTATCGGCCACAATGAATTCGCCGACATCAACGGCTGGCGCAACAACGCTAATGGTTCCATCCGCCTCAAGAAGACGCCGACCGATCAACTGGCGGGCCAATACCCTGCGCCGGGTGATTGCAACACGACGGATTCGAAGGCAGTCAGCTTCAAGCAGAACGCTTCGGCCCGCGGGGATTGATCATCCTCTGCTTGCCTCTCTGTCACCAAGCCCGAAGCTCGCTGAGAGCTTCGGGCTTTTTGCTGCCCGGATGCTTTTCTGCTTTCATCCTTTCCTTCCTCCTTCATCTTTTCCGCTATGTCTTCTCGCCACCAAATTGCCGTGCTCGCCGGGGATGGAATCGGTCCAGAGGTCATGGCGGAGGCCGTCAAGGTGCTGCGGGCGGTGGAGAGCAAATTTTCGCTCGGCTTCGATCTACACGAGGCGCTGGTCGGAGGGGCCGCTATCGACGCCACCGGGGCCGCTCTGCCGCCGGAGACACTCCAGATCTGCGAGCGGGCGCAAGCCATCCTCTTCGGCAGTGTCGGCGGTCCGAAGTGGGAGTCGCTTCCACCCGCGCAGCAGCCAGAGCGCGGGGCACTGCTGCCGTTGCGCAAGCACTTCGGCCTGTTCGCCAACCTACGTCCGTCCGTGTGCTTTCCAAGTTTGACGCACGCTTCGCCCCTGCGCGCCGACATCGTGGCAGGGGGCTTCGACGTGCTGTGTGTTCGTGAATTGACGGGTGGGCTGTACTTCGGGCAGCCCAAGTACACCGACTATGAAGCGGCCGATCCTGTCGCGGTCGATACGATGGTTTACCGGCGCAGCGAAATCGAACGCGTCGCCCGCATCGCCTTCGCCTCCGCCCGCCAGCGCGGCGGGAAACTCACCAGCGTGGACAAAGCCAACGTCCTGGAAAACAGCGTCCTTTGGCGGCGTACGGTGGTGGAGCTGGCCAATGAGTACCCCGACGTGCAGCTCAGTCACCTTTACGTGGACAACGCCGCCATGCAGTTGGTCCGCCGTCCGCGGGAGTTCGACGTGATCCTCGCGGAGAACCTCTTCGGCGACATCCTCAGCGACGAACTGGCAATGCTCACCGGCTCACTCGGGATGTTGCCCAGCGCCAGCCTCGGAGCCGAGACAAGCGGGTCGCAGAGATTTGGCCTCTACGAGCCAAGCGGCGGCAGCGCACCAGATATTGCTGGCCAGGGCATCGCAAATCCCATCGCGCAGATTCTCTCGGCGGCACTGATGCTACAATACTCTCTGGGAGAGGAAAAAGCAGCCGCTTCCATCGAGAAAGCGGTTCGATCAACCATCGACAGCGGCTTCCGCACGGGCGACATCGCCACCGGTGGCACTAGCGAGAAGCGGGTTAACACCCGCGAGATGGCTGCTGCGGTGATCGAGCACTTGTAAGAGGTTGGTGGCACAGCAGAAAAGCTTGCGGCGTTGGATGGCGCTCCGTCACGCTGATGCGCTACCTGTACCAAGCGCGAAGCGCTTCCAAATAAGGTCGGAGCTTCTAGCGCGCTCCGCACGAGGAAGCAATGGCGCGGCGGAGCGCGCCATCCACCACGGAAACTACCTCATTCCCGCACCGGGTTGTTGCTGACGGTCTCCTGCAACGCGGCCAGGGCATATTCCCGGTTCATGCGCGCAATGAACGAAGCGCTAATCTCTTTCGGGCACACCGCCGAGCAATTGTACACGTTGGAGCAGTTGCCGAAGCCTTCGGCATCCATGGCACGCACCATGTTCAGTACACGTTGGCCACGTTCCGCCTGGCCTTGCGGAAGCAGGGATAATTGCGAGATCTTCGCCCCGGCGAACAACATGGCGCTAGAATTGGGACAAGCGGCGGCACAGGCACCGCAACCGATACAAGCCGCGGCATCCATCGCCAAATCAGCGTTGAACTTGGGCACCGGGGTCGCATTTGCTTCCGGCGCACTGCCGGTCCGCATGCTGACGTAACCACCGGCCTGGATCACACGGTCCAGTGCGCTGCGATCCACGATCAGATCGCGGATGATCGGGAACGCCTTGACCCGGTAGGGCTCGACGTAAATCGTCTCGCCGTCCTCGAAGGTGCGCATGTGCAACTGGCAAGTCGCGATTCCGGCCTGGTTGTTGCCGTGCGGCACGCCGTTGATCACCAGCGAGCACGTGCCGCAGATGCCTTCGCGGCAGTCCGAATCGTGCGCGATCGGCTCAGTGCCGCCCATGACCACGCCCTCGTTGACGATGTCGAGCATCTCCAAAAACGATGCGCTCGCGGGAATGTCCTTGGCCTCGTAGTCAATCAACTCACCCTCGCTTTTCGCGTCGCGCTGGCGCCAGATTTTCAGATGGAAATTCATAGAAAGTTTCCTCGGTCGTAGAAGTTACGAGTGGGGTCGGGCAAGAGTTTCCACTTACTTGTAGCTGCGTTGGGCCAGATGGACCTTCTCGAACTCCAGGGGTTCCTTGTGCAGGATCGGCTCGGCGTTCGTGCCCCCGTGCTCCCAAGCAGCGACGTAGGCGAAGTTCGCGTCGTCGCGCAGAGCCTCGCCTTCCGTAGTTTGGCTTTCCTCGCGGAAATGCCCGCCGCAGGATTCAGTCCGTTGCAGGGCGTCGTAGCACATCAGCTCTCCGAATTCGAGAAAGTCGGCCACCCGGCCCGCCAGTTCCAGCGATTGGTTGAGGCTGTCGCCGCTGCCGGGCACATTGACGTTGCGCCAGAATTCCTCGCGCAGGGCGGGAATCTTTCGCAGAGCTTCCTGCAAACCCGCTTCGCTGCGCGACATGCCGCATTTGTCCCACATCATCAGGCCCAGCTCCCGGTGGAAGCTGGTCACGGTGCGCTCGCCCTTGATGGAGAGCATTTTCTCGGTGACCGCCTTGACCTCGTCCTCGGCCTTCTTGAACTCGGGATGATCGGTCGTGTACTTCTTGCCGCCGGTCGTCGCCAGGTAGGCGGGGATTGTGTATGGCAGCACGAAGTAACCGTCGGCCAGACCCTGCATGAGCGCACTGGCACCCAAGCGGTTCGCACCGTGGTCCGAAAAGTTCGCCTCACCCAGGACGTGGAGCCCCGGCAGATTGCTCATCAGGTTGTAGTCAACCCACAAGCCGCCCATTGTATAGTGGACCGCCGGGAAAATGCGCATCGGCCGCTGGTAGGCGTCCTCGCCGGTGATCGTCTTGTAGATGTCGAAAAGATTCCCGTAGCGTTCGCGGATCGTTTTGGCGCCCATGCGCTTGATCGAGTCGGCGAAGTCCAGGTAAACGCCCAGACCGCTCTCGCCGACGCCGCGGCTGTCGTCGCAGACTTCCTTGGCGGCGCGGGAGGAAATATCGCGCGGGGCGAGGTTGCCGTAGCTCGGGTACTTGCGTTCGAGGAAGTAGTCGCGGTCGCCTTCGGGGATGTCCGCCGGGGCGCGCTTGTCGCTCTTGATCTTGGACACCCAGACGCGCCCGTCGTTGCGCAGGCTCTCGCTCATCAGCGTGAGCTTGGATTGGTACTCGCCCTCGACCGGGATGCACGTCGGGTGGATTTGCGTGTAGCAGGGATTGGCGAAATACGCCCCCTTCTTGTGGGCGCGGTAGGTCGCGGTGACGTTGCAGCCCTTGGCGTTGGTGCTCAGGTAGTACGCGTTGCCGTAGCCGCCCGTGGCCAGCACGACCGTGTCACCCGAATGCGAGGAAATCTTGCCCGTGACGAGGTCGCGCACGACGATCCCCTTGGCGTGGCCGTCGATCACCACGAGATCGAGCATTTCCGTCTTGGGGTACATCTGGATGGCCCCGAGCGCGATCTGCCTCTCCAGCGCCTGGTACGCCCCGAGGAGCAGCTGCTGTCCGGTCTGGCCGCGCGCGTAAAAGGTCCGCGAAACCTGGGCGCCGCCGAAGGAACGGTTCGCCAGCAATCCGCCGTACTCACGCGCGAAGGGCACGCCCTGCGCCACGCACTGGTCGATGATGCTGGCGCTGACCTGCGCGAGCCGGTACACGTTGGCCTCGCGGGACCGGAAATCGCCGCCCTTGATCGTGTCGTAAAAGAGCCGCTCGGTGCTGTCGCCGTCGTTCTGGTAGTTCTTGGCCGCGTTGATGCCGCCCTGCGCCGCAATGGAATGCGCCCGCCGCGGGCTGTCGTGGAAGCAGAAGCATTTCACGCTGTAACCCTGCTCGGCCAGCGTCGCCGCCGCCGACGCGCCCGCCAGGCCGGTACCGACGATCAGGATCTCGTACTTGCGCTTGTTGTTGGGCGAGATGAGCTTCGCGTTAAGCTTGAAGTTTTCCCACTTTTGTTCGAGCGGGCCTTCGGGAATCTTGCTGTCGAGGACGGTGTTGCTCATGGGAGAGGATTGAGGGTGACAGGGTAGCGAACCACGTGGAAGAGGACGGCCAGCGGGATGGCGCTGTTGCCTAGGAAGAGGATAAAGCCGAGCGCGTAAGCACCCTTGTCGAGCAGCGGAGCCAGCGCCTTGTTCCGGATGCCGAAGGTCTGGAAGACGCTCGAAAACCCGTGCGAGATGTGCATGCACAGGATGAACATCGACAGGATGTAGAACCCCGAGATCAGCCACGAGCTGAAACCAATGACGACCATGTGGTACACGTCGGGCCGGCTGGCGGCGTCGTAGTAGGTCGCGTACTCAGGCTTGACCCACTTGAAGGTAAAATGCGCGAGGTGAAAAAGGATGAATCCTAGCAGGATCAACCCGCTGATGAGCACCGTCAGCACCGGCACGTTGGCGATGATCTTTGCCGGACGGGCATACTTCTGCGGGCGGGCCGCGCGGTTCTCCCGGGCCAGCTTAATGGTGTAGTAAACGTGAGCGAAGAAAAAGACGATCAGGGTAATGCGCGCCAGCCAGAGCAACGGCCCGAGATCGTGCAGGTGCTCCGCGTAGGAGTTCAGGTGCTCCTGGCCCAGGTGATGCGGCCACAAGATCTGCAGGTTGCCCAGCATGTGGACAATCACGAAACCTACCAGCGAGAGGCCGGTGACGGCAACGATCCACTTTTTGCCGATGGAAGAATTCGTGAAGGCAAGGAGGGTGTTCATAAGTCTTCTGCGCGCCGAACAAACGTCAGGAACATCCGCAGGGAGACAAACACCTCGCCGACCGAAGCGAGGGAAGAGAAGTCGTCAGGCGGGGAGCACCGGCAAACTATTAGATTGCCTAATACCCGTCAACGGCAATTGGGAGTTTTTTCTCGGGAATCTTGTCCGCTGAGTGGCCGGGACGGTCGGGAGCGAAGATGCGCACGGGCACGTTCGGTCTTGGCAAAACCGTCTGGTAAAACCACCGTTTTGTGATATAGTAAATGAATTCGAGCAGTAGCAAGATTCATCCGGTCCTAAAAGCGTGCTTCCTTTCAGGCGTATGGCGTGCCAGCCATCGCAGCTTTCAACCCGATGGTTCCCCGGTCAACCAAGGCAAGAAAGACGGCTCTCGCGTCTGCGGTGTCCCGGCCCTGTCGAAAGGCTTGGTGAGCTTGGATGTAAGCCACGGTCCATGTTGCCAGCAACAGGTTGGCCGCGAGATAGGCGATGGGATCAGCCGGCTCCCGCCCGGTGCAGGCAGACAGCAAATCCGCTAAGAATCGGGCAAGTTCGTCCCGGATCGCCCGGGCTCGGGCCTTGAGGGTTCCGCTGCCCTCGATCGTTGCAATCCAGCCCTGGCCAGCGGCTGGAAACTCGATGTAAGGGCTTCCCTGCGCCACCAGATGATGGGCGAGCAGACGGTAAGCTTCAATCGGGGCAACGCTGGGATCGCGCTGCCGCAAAACGTCGCGCAGGATCTCGCGGATCTCCTCGTCGCGATCAAAGAACAGGTCCTCCTTGCGCGGAAAGTGGTTGAACACCGTCATCCGCCCCACGTCGGCGGCTTCCGCGATCTCATCCACCGTCACGTGGTCGAAGCCCCGCTCGAAAAAAAGGCGCGTGGCGACATCAGAAATGCCCTCACGAGTAGCAAGGCGCTTACGGGATCGGCGGCTGGTTGGCGCGGACATGCATCTGCTAGTAGCATGTTGATGTACTGAGTACAATTCTTTGTCGGCGCGTGGACAGTGGCGAAATATACTTGGTATAAAACAATACTTAGGGAACCGCTGATTAAAGAGGTTGCTCGCCTGCTGCGGTAAGTCGCATCGGTTTTTGCGAAGTTTGAGCGTTGCAAGAGTGACTTGCCTGGCTGGTGGCGGCAGTTTCTTTGTGGTTGGTGCGCTTTCCTAAGCCGTCGCTGCCTGTGAGGGCAGAGTTCGCCCGACGAGCACCAGGTTGGCCAAGGCAAAGAGGGTGTGGAGTTGCGCCGTGTTCTTGGCGAGTCCTTTATAGCGCGCCTTGCGGTGGCCGAAGAGGTTCTTGAGCACGTGAAAGGGGTGTTCCA
>CAXTOP010000073.1:0-20768 GCA_964245965.1 uncultured Chthoniobacterales bacterium | reverse complement strand
GGTTTCATGACTGGCAGCCTACCATACTCTCAATCATTCTGAAATTGGCTGTAAGCAAGTGGGGGGTTATCCTGGGGTGGATGGAGCGCTCCATCCACCCCAGGATACCCCCCACTTGCTTATCCCATCTACGCTCTCAAGGCGCAGCGTGCGCGTCTCCGCTCAGCAACGTACTCGCGATGGCAACTTGCTGGGCGGCTTCCACGGGCTGACTGGCGGCTTCAAGGATCTGGGAGAGCACGATCCGTTGGCGTGGGTTTTCCGGCTGGCGATCGACGGCTTCCCGCTGCAACACCGTCGCTTCCGCTATCTGTCCCTCTCCTACCCGGACCTGTGCCGCCGACGACAAGGCTTGAGCATCGTGTACGTCCAGGCGGCTCGCTTGTTCGAAGACCCTGACCGCCCGCGCGGTGTCACCCGCTTCGGCGCACAGGCTGCCAAGTAGATACCACGATGGATAATGCCACCAGTGAGCTTGCGCATAGGCCTGGACTTGGCGCAAGGCTTGGGCTGGCTGCCCTTCACGGTGCATAGTGGAGATGTCATATTGCACCAAATCCCAGGAATCAGGGTGCGCCTGGCGTTGACGGGTCAACGCCTTGTCGCGCAAGGCGGGCCAGCGAGGATCTTCCTTCTCCAGCACGTCGAGGTTGGCGAGAATAATCAAGAACAAACGCGGCTCCGCTTGTTCGGCACGCGAAAAAATTTTCTCTAGAATGGGCTTGGCCTCCTCACGGCGTCCCTGGCGCCCGAGCGCGTTGGCTAGGTTCGCCTGGGCCGACAGGTCATTGGGCATATCTACTACGGCCTGCCGCAAAAGGACAATGGCGGCCGCATCTTCCTTGCGGTGGCTGTAAGCGTTGGCGAAGCCCACCCGCGCGCGGGGCACGTCCCCACCCGCGGAAACCGTCTGGCGGTAGAAGGTAAACTCATCCATCCAATCAAACGCCCGCCAGTAGGTCCGAACGCCGAAGGCAGTCGCGGCGATTAAAGCCAAAGCCAACGCACCCACTCGCAACCGCCGGGTCGGGATCTGCCAAGCACAACCCGCCGCGAACAGCAGGAAGCCGATGCTCGGCAGATAAAGCCAATGCTCGGCTACCGTCGCGTTGATCGTCACGAACAGATTGGATACGGGCAGGAACCCGCATAGGAACCAGCAGACACCGAAACTGCGCAGACGCCGGCCGCTCCCGCGCCAAACGACACCGGCGGCAAAAACAGCCAGGAGCAGCACGCCACCCGCGGTGAGTGACCCATAAAAGAGGCGATCCTCGTCGGTAAGGACCGAGTGCGGGGCGGGATATACCTGCCGCTCCATGAGCAACCGGCCCGGAAAGACCAGCAGACTACCGTAATCACCCAGCGCACGCAGCGCCATGATGCCGCGGGAAAACACCTGCCCGTTCGGCGGCATGACCGGCACGGTAGGGATGTGCCGCAAAGCCACGTAGACGGTGAGCACCAGCAGGCTGCCGGCCACCAGGGATAGTTTCCTGCGCACTACGATGTCTCTAGCTTGCGAGAAGAAAAACAGGTGCAACGCGAAGAGAACAAGCCAGACGAAGGCAATTTCTTTCGAACAGAAAGCCGCCAGCAAACACCCGCCGGCGGCCGTCGCCCAGGCCGCGGTGCCCGAGCGGCTCCGGGCGTGCAGGCAGCGGTTCGCCCCTAGCCACGCCAGGCAACTGAAAAGCATGGCGAGGCTGTCTGCACTACCGGAGATGTAATCCACCGTCGCGCTGTGAACCGGGTAGAGCGCCCACACCAAAGCCAGCAGCAAGGCCAGCAGATCCCATCGGCGTTCCACAGCCTTTTCCTGATCCACGTCCGGGTCGTGCGGGAGCAGGGACGGCAGCAACCACCGCAGCAACAAATAGAGCAGCACCCCGTTCAAGGCATGGATTAGGATGCTGGTGAAATGGTAGATGAACGGTTGATTGCCCCCCAGCCAATAGTCCGCGATGTAGACGAGAGTCTGCGAGGGACGGTAGAAATTGGATTGTCCGCCAAAGAGCGTATGTCGAAACGCCTCCAAGACAAAAATGGGGCTGCGGATCAACCCGTTATCACGGACGAGGAAATTATCATCCCAGATAAACTGGGCGTCGAGCGCCGGCAAATAGACGATGAACACGGCGGCCACCAAGAACAGGATGGCCAACAGGGGCCTCCGCAAGGCCGCAGCCGCCCCCCGCGCCAGCCGCATGATCAGGGACGAAGAGGCAGAGTCCTGCGGCACGGCAGGCGACTCAAGCACGAGCACCGGGGCAGAAAATGGGGCGGGAACGGCAGACATGAGGACAGGAAAAGCTTGGAAGCAGGCATCACCAGACAGGCAGAGCACACGGCTTGTGACCGGAGGCAAAAAAGGCAACGAGACTCACCGATACGCAAACACCCTTCCGTGTTTACCGGAAGGGCGTGGTGAGAGAACCGCAGGATCGAGCGTGAACGCTCAGCAGAGACTATTGATAATAGGCGCCCCAGAAAGAACTACCGTTGGTGATCACGTCGGTGAAGTTCGCTTCCGTGGCGGAATCGATCTTCACACCGGTGTCGAAACTGCTAACCACATAGGTGCCGCCGAGGATGTCCGTCAGAGTACCGCCGGCACTATAGAGACGGCTGTTCGGCTTGAAGAAGCCCTTGAGCGCACTGACAGTGACGCTGGCACTGCCCTTCATGTTGTTCTCGATGGCGTACTGGTCGATGGCACCGTCGACGATACGAGCATCGTTAAGGATAGCCGTTGCCTGGGAGCGTTTACGGGAGCGCAGGAAGCCGGGAACGGCAATTGCAGCCAGCAAAGCGATGATGGCAACGACGATCATGATTTCCACGAGGGTGAAACCCGCGCGGCTTTTGCGAATGGTGGTCAACATATGATACTTAGGTATTACAGGATGTATTGTGTTTTGATGACGTGAACAGCCGGGTTGGCCGCTCGCCGTACAAAGCGTTGTAGCAAGGTGGATGCCAACTTGTTGCATGAGAACGCCGGAGACGGTAAAGGCCGGGTTCTCTAACGGGAGGTCATTCCCGGCGGCTACGTGGTCTATATGGACGAGGCGGGAACCACTATCAAAAAGGCAGGCAGGAAATTTCTACCGGTCTGTGAATACCATCATACCGATGATGGTCTCCATGAGGAGTTTTCATAATTGCGACATTAGCCTGCCACGCGTGAGAATCAGGGCATCAGAGAATGCCGGGACGGCAATCTCCATCTGGAAATGCTCAAGAACGCGTTTCAGGCATGCGTCTTGCATCGTGGCAGGATTGATGACTGCGGATACCATGCTTCCCTCCCCGTTCTACCAGAGGCTTCGCTTGGATGTGCTCAAACGAGTACGCCCCGGAACCGCTGTCTTTGTCACGGCAACCCTGCTGCGGCTCCTGGTACTTTTTCGCTCGGCAGATACGCCGCATTTTCTACCGCTGGATGGGGATATGAAGTTTTACAGCGATTGGGCGTTACGCATTGCGCACGGCCAATGGACCGATCACCAGGCATTCTACGGGCTGCCGGGCTACGCCTATCTCCTCGCCGGTTTATATTCCCTCATCGGTGTTCAGCCATATATCGCCCTCCTGCTGCAAGTCCTGGTGGAAAGTATAACCACGCTGCTCATCTTCCGGTTGGCACCGCTCTCCTTTGCACTTGGTGCCAATGCTTCCAGCGAAACCCACACTCTGGGCGACGGTCGAACCCTTCTGATCGGCTGGGTGGCTACTCTGGGTTGGATGTTTTTCGTTCCAGCGCAAGCCTATTGCACCATTCTCATGCCTACAACCTACTTCGTGGCCGCGTTCTGGTTCGTGGTTTGGTGGACGTTGCGGGAGCGGGCTCAGCTACCAAGGGCACGCGAGTTTTTCTTCATCGGCTTCTTCATGGGCTGCGTGTCAATGATGGTAGCCAACATCCTTTTTCTGACGGGATTTATCACCGCTGCATTGTTGTTCAAGCAGTCCTGGATTGTTTCACCGACAGCGGGGGCAAACGCGCGGTGGCGCACATCCACGCCAGCGGGATTGCTGCTCCTCGTGGGCATCGGCCTGGGAGCATCTCCGTGTTGGATGCACAATTACTTCGTGGCCCGGGAACCGGTGCTGCTCTCGGCTCACAGCGGCATCAATTTTTGGATCGGCAACAATCCCCAGGCCAACGGCTATCCAAAGATTCCCGACGGCATGCACGCCAATCAGGAGGGCTTGCTCAAAGACTCGATCACCTTCGCCGAGGAGGCGGTGGGCCACCCTTTGAAACGGTTTGAGGTATCCGCCTACTGGTCCGACAAAGCCCACCGCTACATCACCGACCACCCCGATGCCTTTATGCGCCTGCTCGGTGTGAAGCTGGGCAACTTCTGGAACGGCTACCAGTACGACGATCTCGGCATCATCCTCCCTATGCAGGAAGACGGGGTGCTGCTCCCCGGCATCGGGTTTGGCCTGGTGGCTGGCCTGGGGATTCCAGGCCTGCTGCTGGCGGCGGCGCGGCGTCCCCGAGCGCGGTGGCTGGTGGCGGCGGTGTTACTGCACATGCTTTCTCTCCTGAGCGTGTTTGTCACGGAACGCTACCGGATGGCCGCAGTACCGGGGCTGCTGCTTTTGGCCAGCTTCGGAGTGGTAGAATTCGCCGCATTGTTGACCAACCGTCGGTGGGTTCCTCTCGCCACTTACGCGGTCCTCCTACTCGGAAGCTTTCTGGTCGCGCAACGCCCACTGCCCGACTCCGGTCTGCTCTATCTAGATGACTACAACACGGGCATCACAGATCTCGCGAATCAGCATATGGAACGCGCACGACCCAAGCTTGAAAGGGTATACAACAACAATCCTAACAACGCAGAGGCGGCTTTCGCCATGGGCAATCTGGCCCTCGCTGAGAGCAACAATGCTACCGCGATGGTATTCTATCAACGGACCCTGCAACTGGATTCACAACATACCCGGGCTATGAACAACCTTGCAGTACTCGCGATGGAACAAGGCCAGCGGGAAGCCGCGCGAAGCCTCTTCAGCCAAGCATTGCAAATTACGCCGCAGGACGCCAAGATGGAATACCTGCTCGCGAATGTCTGCGTGTCCCTGCACGATCTGCCCGGGGCCCGTGATGCTATCGAAGCCGCCATCCGGCTCGCGCCGGACCGGAGGGATTATCAGCTACTACGCTCGCAAGTTAACCAACAGAGCGTGCCGGGGAACCTATAAGACCACAGCTTCCTCCTCCCCACCTTCCACTCATGAATCTTGCACAAACCGCGACCGCCCCTGCTTTTGCTCCGCGCCTTCCACGCGTAAACATGGCATTCATGCTGACTGCCATGGTGGTGCTAGCAGCCGCTTTGTTTGTCCGCCTCTACCCTCTGGCAGGGTTTCAAGGTACGGGAATGGACGAGTGGCTGTACATGCACTATCTGCAACACCTCGACCAAGTAGGTTTATGGAACTATCCCGATGTCGTCGATGCTTACATCCAGCAACAAAAGACCCTGACGGGTTCCGTTCTCCCGCCAACCCGGTTCCTTTACATTTTCTTTGCCTACATCTGGGAGCACATGTTGGAGGTTCGTCCCCAAGCCTGTTTCTACGCGGTTTCCAAGTGCTTCGGTGTGCTCTGTGTCCTGCTCTCGTGGGTGTTTGCCTGGCGGTTGCTGCGTGATCGGTGGCTGGCACTGGGCGTATTGGCTTTGGTCGCTTGCTCCCCACTGCAAATCCACATGGCGCAGCACGCGCTCGTCGACGGATTTTTCACCTTTTGGGCACTGTTAACCTTATGGTCACTCTGGGAAGCATTGCTCCAGCCGGAAAAACGCGTCTGGCCGGTACTTCATGGGATAGGCTTGGCTGCGATGGTGCTCACCAAAGAGAACGCTTTCTTCGTCTTCGTCGCGTGCCTAGCCCTTCTCGCACTCAATCGCTGGGTGCGTTTCGGACAAGTAACTCGTTCACTGCTCTTGGCAACCTCGCTAGGGCCACTCATCGGTGTAGCGTTGCTGGTCAACTTGGCGGGTGGTGTCCCTACCTTGCTCGAAGCTTATCAACTTTCCGTGTCGAAGAACTATACTCTGCCTTATGCCATCCTGACAGGTGATGGACCTTGGTACCGCTACCTGCTCGATTTGATGACGATCAGTCCCGTCGTGCTCATCCTAGCACTAACCTCCTTGTTCCAACTGAGGGTCAGTGATAGGAGCGGATGGTTCCTGTTGATTTTTATGATGGCGGGCTATGCCATCATGGCCAATTTGAAGTATGGCATGAACGTTCGCTATGCCACGATATGGGATACTCCGCTGCGCATTCTGGCGCTTGGCCAGGTCGTCGCGTTCTGTCAGCGTCTGACGGACAATCGTAGTGCGCACATCACCGTGGGAGCAATGGTTGCCTCAATCGTATTGCTTTGCAGCTTGGACCTGTGGCAATATCATCGTCTGGCCGTTGCTTATCCGCTCTACGAGTTAATCCCTTTGGAGCTGTTACGCGCGCTCAAGATTCTCAAAGATTGATAGCCATGCAATGAGATAGTGGGAAAGGATCGACAGGACTGAAGCACTGTATATGACAAGGGGCTCCCAAGCTCCCGCAACGGGCGTAAGAACTCAACACTAAAAACGTGTTTCTCCCGCCTACAACCCGTACATGAGCGCGAGAGGGACTCGCCGCTTCTTGCTTATACCCCTGCTCGGGTTGATCTGCTTTTTGAGCACTTTCACGGCTTACAGTGCAAACCAAATTTCTACGCTTCCTGACGGGAGAGATCGAAAGCTCTTTTCAGCATGGTGCGCAAATTTGGCAGAATGCTGTGCCCCGAGAAGCATGGCCTTGTTTTTCAGCCACGCTAAAGCGTTCTTCGAAAACCGAGCCTTACTAGAGCAATGCTAGTTCTCGGCGCAGCACATCGCTGCTCTCCAGGGTACGCACCAGCAGATGCCGTACGCTGGGTGACGCCTGCGCGCGCACGAAAATCTGGTACGAGAATAAACCCGGCAGCACCTTGATCAACCATTCGTTGATCGTCAGCAGCAAACGCGCGACGCACCGGTTCTTGATCGCCCGGGGAAACGGGGCGGGCACTCCACGAACTTCCAGCACCTTGTAGCCGGTCTGCTGGAGCAAGGTGCGCAGGGAGCGGAAGGTAAAGAGGCGGGTGTGCGTGCGATCCAGGATGCCGCGGCGGCCATAGTTGAACTGGCCGAGCAGGAGCATCAAGCGGGTGACGAAAAATCCGACGTTGGCGGTGCTCAGCACGATCTCCGGGCGCTGACAGCAGGCGGCTTCGCGCAGTTCCTCCATGAGATGCTCGGGGTCCTTCAAGTGCTCGATGACGTCGAGCAAGAACACCTGGTCGAACTGGGAGACATCCACCGGAAACTCCTTCGCATCGAGGTTCCAACGGATGAACCCTTCTTTGTCCGCGCCGCCCGTCGGCTGACGATCCATCCCCGTGACCCGGCAGCCTTTGCACCTGGCGATTTCACCCGCCACGTCACCTTGTTCGCTACCGCCAATGTTGAGGACCCGGCCGCCAGGCAGGGCCGCGTCGAGAGCCAGCATGTGCGATGACGTATAACCGAGCTTAGGTGATTCGGCTGATTGTTCGATCACGGCCGACGCGGACACATCGAAACGGCGATCGTAGCAGAGCCCCACTTGGTGCAGGCGTGAACCGAACATAGTCTTGCACACATCCCAGGCGTACTTCATGCCGTTGACCCGGCAAACTTCGTCACCGTAGTAGGTCGGGATCGGCAGTTCCAGGACGCGCTGCCCGGCGAGCACCAGTTGCACGATGATCTCCGTGTCGAAGTGGAAGTCGTTGGTGTTGCGTTCAAAGGGGATGGCGCGCAACGCCTTGGTAGAGTACAAACGATAGCCGGAATGGAACTCCGAAAACGAGGTGCCAAGAAGCCGGTTCTGGAAGGTGGTCAGCACCTTGTTGCCAATAAACTTGTAGGCCGGCATGCCCCCTTGACGCGCGCCGCCACGGGTCAACATCCGGGAGCCGAACACCGCGTCCGCTTCACCACTCAACAGCGGAGCAAGCAGATCGGGAAGTTTTTCGGGAGCATATTGACCGTCGCCGTGCATGAGGGCGACCACGTCGAAGTGGTTGTCTAGGGCGTAGCGGTAGCCAAGTTTCTGGTTCCCGCCGTACCCCTGATTTTCGGGATTGCGCAGCACGGTGAATTTCAACCCGAGATCGCGGTGGCAGGAGGTATAATCTACTCCCCGTCGGAAAGTGTCATCCTGCGAGGAGTCATCAATGACCAGCACTTCGACGTTCTCGTGGTGCAAACTTTGAGGGATGCGGTCCAGCACCCAGGCGAGCGTCGTCTTGGCATTGTAGGCAACGACGAAGATCAACACACGTTGTTGCGCGGATGAAGTAGTGTTTGCGGAAGTAGGCATAAAACTCGCCGGCGATTAGAAGAAGCTGGAGGGACCGGAAATAACAGATTTTGGCACCAGTAGAGCTAGTTCTGCGCCACGTAGTTCTTCCGCGATCAAGCAAGTTCCCCTCTGAGGCCTAACCGTGGCGCGCTGTGGTGTCAGTTCGGCACTCGGTAGTGATATTCGCATTGTTGCAAGCAAGGTCGAATGAGGTGAGCGTTTTGGATGCTTTCCGCGACCAAAGTCCACGTGTGTGCGCGGTGCGGCAGCGAGCGCATCTACAAGAACGGCCACGCCAACAACGGAGCACAGCTTTGCCAAGTGTTTGGAGTGCGGACGCACGTTCATCCTGGAGCCTAAGGGGCCGCTGCATGACGACGCTTTCAAGGAGCAGGTGGTGCGGGCCTACCAGGACCGCATGAGCCTGCGCGGGATCACGCGCACCTTCGGGGTGTACTACAAGACCATCCTCAAATGGGCGGGGGGAAAAAAAGGGAGAGCCTGCCGGCGCTCGAGGACACGCTCTTACCCAGCCAGAAGGGCGACGTGCTCGAGCTGGATGAACTTTGGAGCTTTGTGGGCACCAAGCGGGATACCTGCTGGCGGTGGGTCGCGCTTTGTCGGCGCACGCGCCAGATTGTGGCCCACACGCTCGGGGATCGCAGCTTTGGAGAGCGCCTTCCTTCTACGGGAAGCCCTTCCCATCGACTACGCCCGCCGTGCCACCCGCAGCGACTTCAAAGGATGCCTACGCCATCGCTTTCCCTGGTAGAACCCATCGTTGCTGCGGTAAGCAAGAGGGTGAGACCAACCACATCGAGCGTTGGTTTGGTACGTTGCGGGCGCGGCTGAGTCGGCTGGTGCGCCGGGCTTACTCTTTTTCCAAGAGCGTCGAGCGCCACGCCGAAGCCATTCACCTCTTCATCGCCAACTACAACCTCGAAATCCTAGCAAAACAACAACGAGGATAGCACTACCCGGCACTCTATCCGGTTCATCCAACACCGCAGTGCGAAGACCGAGTGTGTCGTTTTAATAAAACCTATCTACGAGTTGAGCATACCACCTGCTAAGCAACCGGGAGAATCCTGCTACGGTCAATCCTTCGTCCAGACAGTCTTATCACCCATCGCCACTTCATGAACGCAATTCTTGCCCGACTTGCCGTTCAGCCATCCTCCTTACCCATGCGGGAACGTTCCTCCTTACAGGCGCGGCTGGCAGCCAATCCCCTGCTCTCCACTCTCCTGGGAGCATCGTTCGCGGCGTGTCTGCTACAGCTTTGGCGTCCGTATTTCTTTCTGACGTGTGACACCCTGAGTGGCACTCTGCCGGTCTCTACCGAGGCTTACCGGCGTTTGTGGGAGGGACACTCCCCTTTCTTCAACCCGTATCTTTTCGGCGGCTACGATCTACGCAACGACCTCGGCCATTTTACCCTGTGGAGTCCCTTGGCGCTGCCGTTTTCCTTTCTGGCAAAGACCCCGTACTATTATGTATTGCCTGACGTCGTCGGCACGCTTAGCCTAGTGGTGATCGCAGGAGCGTTCTGCTGGAGTGGGCTACGGATACGGCGCTCGCTTGATCTTTCCATCTCCCCGGCGCTGATCGTGGCTTTGAGCCTGAGCTACGCTTTTACACCGTACAACTTCATCGTGGGTGCCTCCTGGATCGGTTTTTTGAACGTCCAGGCCGCTTACCCGCTGCTCCTTGCGGGAGCCCTCGAAAAAGACTGGCGGCGGGGACTTGCCATCCAGGCGACCGCATTGCTCTACGCCATCTTCGGCGGGCACATGCACCTTTTCACCATGCTGCTGATCTTCGGCGGCTCGACGGTCCTATTGGTAGCCATAATGCAGCGCAGAAGCCGCCCTATTCTGGTCTGGGTAGGAGCAGGCTTGCTGACCCTGCTGTTAATTTTGCCACTTCTCTGGCCCTCGCTGGTCGGGTTCAGCCATTCAAGCCGCAGCGCCGGGTTGAGTGCCGCCACGGCGAGCAGAGATAATGTGGCGTTCCATGAATTAGCCGCTTCGTTCCTCCTAGGTCCATTCTGTCAGCCCTTGATCGGCGGCATTTCCATCGATCTGTCCGACCCGGTGTACAACACCGCTCTGGCTTTCACACTGGTCAATGTGCCATTGATAGGAATGCTGGCGTGGAAGCGCCGGTGGAATACCCTTGAGATTGGTCTGGCCGGTCTGATGCTGGTAGCCGTGGCCTTCATCGCGCGGCCGCTATGGCTGGGGGAGATCTTCGCTCATCTGCCGCTGCTCCGCTCGTTGCGCTGGCCTTTTCGCGAGATCGTGGCGCTGCATTTCCTGACGCACACGCTGTTTCTCGTTGGCTACCGCCCCCCGGTGGCAGGGATGGCGGCGCGGCGCGCTGCCCTTGCTTGTGGCGTCTTTGGGGTCACTGCTTTCGCGCTCGTCTTCCTCTGCACGGCACCGACTTTCTGGCTTTTTGAACCGGACCGCCGGCTGATTATCTCCGGTGAGGCAGATCGATATTGGAACCAGCTCAAGGAAAAGAACGGCATTACACCCGGGCATCCCCGTTTTGCCATCCAGGCGCAGCCTGAAACGCTCATGCCGCTGCGTCCCGTGGTGCCCTTCGTCCTGATGGGCGGGTTCAACTACGCCTCTCTGTTCCGCATCTCCAACGTCACTGGCTTCTCGACCATCCCGCCACGCAACGCCCTGTGGCTAGAAAGCGAACTCGGGGTCCGGGCATGGTTCTGGGGCGGCATTTACTCCAAACGAGCGGTGGACCGCATCACCACGGCGCACCCCGACGTGCAGCGCATCGCGCTCACCAGGATGCAGCCCGCAACCTGGCGCGTGTTCGACAATACCCCGCAGGCACGAGAGTTTCATGTCGAGTGGCCGGCGGGCCAGGTTGTCGAGCAATCCCTGACCTTTCAACCTTCACAGCCGACTTCGATGGCTCCACGATGACAACTTTGTCTTCTTGCACTCGGCTCGATGAGCTAGTCACGAGATGGAAGCCCCTCACTCTGGCTGGTTGATTCGCTTTGTCTCTCATGATGCACCGCTATCCTCTGGTTGAAGATCTCAACCAGATTCTTGCTGCCAACCCGGAACTGTGGAAGCCGTTGCGCGATCAGACGATTTTCCTGACGGGCGGAACCGGGTATTACGGCTGCTGGTTTTTGGAAAGCTTTGTCCACCTCAACGAGGCGCTGGACCTGCGGGCGAGGATCGTCGTGCTCACACGCTGGCCGGCAGCGTTTGCCGTCAAGATGCCGGCATTGGCGGCCAACCCCGCCATCCGGCTCGTGCAGGGCGACGTGTGCACACTCGACACAAACGACATCCGGTCCCAGCTAGGCTCCGACGCACCCGACCGTTTTGAGTTTGTCATCCACGCGGCGGCGGAGACGGACACCCGGCTCTATGAGCAGCATCCTTTCGCCCAGCTCGACACCATCGTCACCGGCACGCGCGCCACTTTGGAATTTGCCAGAGCGGCGGGTACCCGGCGGTTTCTTTTCGCGAGCAGCGGCGCCGTGTACGGGCGCCAGCCCGCGGACTTGAGTCACCTCCCCGAGGATTTTCCGGGCGCGCCATCTCCTTCCGCGTTCGATCCGCTCAACGTCTACGGCGCGGGCAAACGCTTGGCTGAAACGCTCTGCGCGGGCTACCACCAACGCTTCGGTGTGGAGACGGTCGTCGCGAGGCCCTTCGCTACCATTGGCCCCCATCTCTCGCTCGACTGGCACTTCGCCTTGGGCAACTTTCTCAACGACGCCCTGGCGGATCGCCCCATCGAGATCAAGGGCGACGGCACGCCTCACCGTTCCTACATCTACGCCGCCGACCAAGTGCTCTGGCTCTGGACGATCCTGCTGCGCGGGCAGCCCAGCCGGCCTTACAACGTGGGTTCCAGCGACGGGCGCTCGTTGCGTGAGGTGGCCATGGTGGTTGCCGGGATGACTTCGTCTCCCCTGGAAGTCCACGTCGCCAAGACAGCGGATCCGGCCCTGCCACCGGAGCGCTACGTGCCGGACGTCAGCCGCATCAAGACTGAACTCGGTGTCACGGAGAGCACCGACCTAACTGGTGCCGTCCGCCGCACGTTGCTCTGGCACAGAGCACTTTTGCCTTGAAGCCGGGTCAAATTCTTGCATTGCTTCTCGCCTTTCCCATGAACACCACTCCCCTCCCCGACGAGGTCCGCTTGGCAGACTATGTCCTACGCACCCTCGCTGACCACGGCATCGACCACGGTTTTCTGGTGACGGGCGGCGGAGCGATGCACCTGAACGATGCCATCGGCCGCGAGCCCCGGTTTTCCTACACCTGCAACCACCACGAACAGGCCAGCGCGATGGCGGCGGAAGGCTACGCGCGGATCAGCGGACGGCCCGCGTTGGTCAACGTCACCGCCGGCCCCGGGGCGGTGAATTTGCTCAACGGCGTGTTCGGCGCTTACACGGATTCGATTCCGATGCTGGTGATCTCGGGCCAGATCAAACGCGAGACTGACCGTGCCACTTACGGTTTGATCGGCAGCCTGCGTCAATTGGGCGACCAAGAAGTGGACGTGGAAGGCATGGCGCGCGGCATGACAAAGTTCGTTGTCACCGTGCGTGATCCGGCCACGATCCGCTACCACCTGGAACGCGCCATCCATCTGGCGTCCGCGGGTCGTCCGGGCCCTTGCTGGCTGGACATCCCCATCGACGTGCAGTCGATCAAGATCGATCCTTCTACCCTGGCCGGCTACGATCCGGCGGACGATGCCCCACCCTGGGACCTCGCCGGTCTGCCCGCTCTCTGCGACGCTGTGCTCAACCGGCTGGAAGCCGCGGAACGGCCCGCCCTGCTCGGCGGCACCGGCTTGCAACTTTCACCGGGTGCGATGCCGCTCTTCGCCCGCCTGATCGAACGCCTCGGCATGCCCGTGGCAACCGCGTGGACACACGACCTCATCGCCAGTGATCACCCGCTCTTTGCCGGACGCCAGGGCACGGTCGGTGACCGCGGCGGCAATCTTTGTGTGCAGAACAGCGATGCTCTGCTCATCCTCGGCTCGCGGCTGGCCATCCGACAAGTCAGCTACAATTGGGGTTTTTTCGCCCGCCACGCCTACAAGATGCAGGTGGACGCCGATCCGGCCGAGTTCCAGAAGCCGACCGTTCGTCCCGATTTACCCATCGCCTGCGATGCCGCCCTTTTCCTCGCCGAGCTGGAACGCCGTCTCGACGCGCGCGGCTGGCCGGCCGCGGGCGGCTTGCCGCGCCACACCTCCTGGCGGGAATGGTGCCGGGAACGGCGGCAGCGCTTTCCGACCTACCTGCCGGAACGCCATGTTTCGCGCGACGGCGCGATCAACCCCTACCACTTCGCCCACACGCTTTTTGAGGTATTGCGCGACGACGACATCATCGTCTGTGGCAACGCCACGGCTTACATCGTTTTCAGCCAGTGCGCGCGTTTGACCGCCAACCAGCGGATGTTCTCCAATTCCGGCTCGGCTTCGATGGGCTATGACCTGCCCGCGGCGATTGGTGCCGCCGTGGCGGCGGGTGGCAAACGCCGGGTCATCTGCCTGGCGGGCGACGGCAGTTTGCAGATGAACATCCAGGAGTTCCAGACCCTGGTTCACTACCAGTTCCCGGTGAAGGTGCTGGTGCTCAACAACGGCGGCTACCTTTCGGTGCGGCAGACGCAAGGCAACTTCTTTGGCGGACACGCGGTAGGCGCGGGACCCGAGAGCGGCATTTCTTTCCCCGACATCACCCGGGTGGCGAAAGCCTATGGCCTACCCGCCGCCCGGTTGGAGCGAGCAGACTTCCAGGAAGAACTTTGCCGGCTTCTAGACGGTGGGGGACCATTGATTTGCGATGTGGTGCTCGATCCTAAACAGAACTTTGAGCCAAAGCTCTCATCGCGCCAACTTCCGGACGGTCGCATGGTGTCCTCTCCATTGGAAGACATGTTCCCTTTCCTGAGCCGTGAGGAACTCCAAGACAACATGCTCGTTCCCCCCTTGCAGAACTAAGTTTTATGTCCTCTCTCGAGTCGATCCGGAGCATGAAAACCCCCTGCCGCCCGTGTCCGGTCTGCGGTGCTGTTCAGGTGGAAATCCTGCGCCACCAACCCTTTGTCCTGCCGGAAGGTCATCTCCTGCCCTCCGCCTTTGACGTGGTCTGCTGCGAAGGCTGTGGCTTCTGCTACGCCGACACACCCGCAGGTCAGGCGGATTACGACCGCTATTACGCCGAATTTTCCAAGTACGCGGACGACCGCACATCTACGGGCGGTGGCGGTTCGGTGGAAGACGCCCGGCGCTTGCAGGAGTTTGCCGCGCAACTCGCCGCCACCTTGCACGACCATCCGCAGGCTTCCGTGCTCGACATCGGTTGTTCCAACGGCGGCTTGCTGCAAGCGCTGCAAACATCCGGCTTCCAGGATTTGACCGGTGTGGACCCCTCTCCGGTTTGCGTGGCCAACGCGCTGAGTCGCCCGGGCTTGCGGGCGCATGTCGGCACGTTGACGAATTTGCCGGACACGTTGGGGCAATACGATTTGGTCGTACTTTCCCACGTGCTTGAACACGTCATGGATCTCGGCAGGATCATTGCGCCGCTCGCCCGTTTGTTGACCGTCGAGGGACGATTGTACGTGGAAGTGCCCGACGCGATGCGCTACACGGACTTTGTCACCGCACCGTTCCAGGACTTCAACGTCGAACACATCAACCACTTTGATCTAGCTGCGCTGGAGCGTTTGTTCGCCGCTCACGGCTTCGTTTTGGAAGCAAGCGGCCAGAAGGACCTACCTACGGCACAAGGACTTTCTTATCCTGCTGTGTATGTCTACTTTCGAGCCGGGACGTCGGCAGACGAGCGGCCCCTGCCGTTCAACTCTGCATTGCGGGGCGCATTGGTTGCCTACATCGCCAAATCACAACAACTTATGGACCTTATCGAGGAGAAGGTAGCACCTCTGGCCACACCAGGAGCCGGGCCGATCATCGTCTGGGGCACGGGACAACTTGCCATGAAGCTACTCGGAGAGACGAGCTTGCGTCATGCGAAGATCGCGGCGTTCGTCGACGGCAACCCAGTAAACCAGGGCAAGATGTTGCGAGGCGCACCCATCTTGGCGCCATCGCAAGTCGCCCACTTGCCACTGTACCCGGTGCTTATTTCCACACAGCTTCACCAACAGGCTATCCTTGGCGTGCTGCGTAATGAACTAAGCTTGACGAATTCAACGATCCTCTTGTGATGATAGAATCTCGTGACCTTTACGATCAACTAGCCAGTGCCGCTACCACTCAGGAACCAGACGAAGCGGCAGCGGCTATGGCTGCTGCACCGGCGGTCATTCTGTACGGCGCAGGCAACGCCGGCGGGGACGTGCTGCGAGTCCTGTTAGCGCGGGGAATCACGGTGCGCTGTTTCCTGGATCGCAACGCCACCCCGGGCAGTGAGCGTGGAGGCATTCCTATTTTCCATCCGGACGACCCGGCGTTTGGTCCGGAAGCTCGGCAAACGGTGCTGGTGATTATCACCGTCTTCAACTACCAGGTAAACGAAGGGGCTTTGCGCGTAGAACTCAAGTGTTTGGGCTGGACGAGCGTCGTGCCATTTGTGTCGTTTCACCGGACGATGGCCATCCAATTGGGCAACCGTTATTGGCTGACCGATCTGACCTTCTATTCCGACCGTGCTCCCCAACTGCGGGCCGCCGCTGCTTTGTGGGCGGACGACCGCAGCCGCGCTATTTACGACGCGGTGCTGCGCTACCGCCTTCAGGGTGAGGAGGGATCTATCTTGGCTCCGGACACCGATTGCTCGTACTTCCCAGTGGACGTGCCGCCGTGGAGCACTCCGGCACGATTCATCGATTGCGGTGCCTACGACGGCGACACTTTGGAGCAAATACGGGAACGCCATTTCCCGCTGGCTGCCATCGCGGCGTTCGAACCCGATTCGGGCTACGTGAGTAAACTCTCTGCCACCTTGCGGGACATGGTGGCCGGTTCTGAAGTGGCTGAGGCGTTGTGCTGGCCGTGTGCAGTTCACTCCAGCACCACGCAGTTACGCTTCGCCGAAGGTCTTGGCATGGCCAGCGGCATCCGCGCGGACGGGGGGACGGTGGTCCAAGCCGTGGCCATTGACGACGTAGCCGCCGGGTTCCGTCCAACGCTGATCAAGATGGACATCGAAGGTGCCGAATACGACGGTCTACTAGGTGCACGTAACACGATCCGCCAGCATCGTCCAGGGCTGGCCATTTGTGTCTACCACCGACCGCAACATTTGTGGCAGATCCCCTTGTTGCTTGCCAGTTGGCAGTTGGACTACCGTTTCTGGCTGCGCATTCACGGGCACAGTGGCCACGATCTCGTGTTGTACGCCCAGCCAATTTAAGGCTTAACGCCGACTCATGCTCCCGCTGCACTTCGAGAATTTGGTTTTTGATCTCGACGGCACGCTGGTCGACTCGCTGCCTGGCATCGAAGCCTCATTACGCACGGTGCTGATGGCCCGACATCCCAGCCGCACTCTCTCTCCGGGAGCGTTGCGGCCTCTCGTCGGACCACCGCTGGCACAGATCATCGCCACGTTGTGGCCGGATTTTGCGCCAGAGGAAGTAGCTGCTCTGGTCACTGCCTACCGTGCGCACTACCTGGTAGAAGGCTGCATACAGACTAAGCCTTTTCCGGGAGTGATGGCCTTACTAGAAGAATTTTATCACGGAGGCGTAAAGCTTTTTGTTCTCACGAACAAGCCACGGGCGCAGACGGAGATCCTCCTTAATCACCAAGGTTGGACCCGGTATTTCCGGGAGGTAAGTTGTTTGGATGATCCACACCACCCGTTTGTCGATAAGACAGTTGGGGCGATTGGATTGCGGGAGCGCCAAGGGCTTTTGCCACCAAAGACTCTGCTCGTCGGCGACGCCGTCGAGGATGCCTGTGCTGCTGCGGCCGCCGGTTGGGAGTTCGCCGGTGCGGGTTACGGTTACGGGTTGGTGACAGGGCATGGAAGTAGCTTTGATGAAGTGAAAACAATGATCGGCACCTTTGCCGAACTGCGACCACTTATTTTCGCCCCTGCTTCGAGCTCACCGACCCATGATCATCCGCAATCCCTTCGATGAACTGTTCGTCCTCGAAATGGCCAACAACCATTGGGGCCGGCTGGATCGAGGTCTGAAGATCGTCTCGGATTTCTCCAAGGTTGTGCGTTTTAACAACGTACGCGCCGCCATCAAGCTCCAGTTCCGCGACGTAGATAACTTCATCCATCGTAACTGGCGAGAGCGGACGGACATTCGCTACATCAAGAAGACGCTCGCCACCCAGCTTTCCAACCAGGACTACGGCACTCTGCTGCGTGCGATCCGCGACTCCGGCTGCATCCCGATGGTGACGCCTTTCGATGAGCGCAGCGTCGAGCTGTGCCACCTCTTCGACGTACCCATCATCAAACTGGCCAGCTCAGACATCAACGATTGGTTCCTGATCGAGAAGATCGCCACGCTTAAGAAGCCCGTCATTGCTTCCACGGGCGGCTCCTCGCTCAAGGACGTGGACGATTTGGTGACCTTCTTCGCCAACCGCACCATTCCTTTAGCACTCAATCATTGCGTCTCCATCTACCCGGCGGAACACCGTGATCTGGAGATCAACCAGATCGATTTCCTAAAGAATCGTTACCCGGAACACACCATCGGTTTTTCCACGCATGAGTATCGCGACTGGAAGGCGAGCATCCTGATCGCCTACGCCAAGGGTGCGCGGACCTTCGAGCGCCATATCGACATCGATGAGGGCAGCGTCACCGTGTCCCCATACTGCTCACTGCCGCACCAGATCGACGCCTGGTTCCGTGCGTTCCATCTCGCGCAGGAAATGTGTGGAGGTCCTGGCACCGCTAAGCGCCATTGCCCGGAGCCGGAAAACAAGTACCTCGACAGCCTCATACGCGGCGTTTACGCCAAGCGTGATCTACTTAAAGGCCACGTTTTGAGCGACGACGATCTGTACCTGGCCATCCCGCTGCAATCTGGCCAGCTTTCCTGCCGCGAGATCATGCGCGGACAGGTGCTCCTCGAAGGAATTCAGGCCCACAGCCCGGTGCAGGTTGACCACGTCGACAGCCCCTACGCTTACGACGTTGATCTCAAACAATCGATCTACCAGCGCGGCTTCTAGCCCCGGCGACCTTTCACTCCCATGAAAAAGCTCATCACTGTCGTCACGGGTTGCTACAACGAGGAAGACAACGTCGACGAACTTGTCCGACGAGTGCAGGCGGTTTTCGAGAAACTGCCGCAGTACCGTTGGGAAATGATCTTCATCGACAACGCTTCCAAGGACGGCACCGCTCGCCGCCTGCGTGACCTGGCGGCGAACGATGCCCGGATCAAGGTGATCTTCAACGCGCGGAACTTCGGCCACATCCGCTCGCCTTACCACGCGTTGATGAACGCGCAGGGAGACGCCGTGATCGCCATGGCTTCCGACCTGCAGGACCCGCCGGAGATGATCCCCCGGTTCCTGGCGCAGTGGGAAGCAGGTTACAAAGCGGTCGTCGGGGTCAAGGAGACCAGCGACGAGTCAGCATTGTTTTTCTTCGTGCGCCGCTGCTACTACAAGCTGGTTCACCGTCTGGCGGACGTGGAGACCATCCAGAATTTTACCGGCTTCGGGTTGTACGATCAACGCATCATCCAGATCATGCGCGGGCTGGACGACCCGTATCCCTACTTCCGCGGCCTGATCGCGGAAATCGGCTTGCCGACCACGCGCATCCCGTACCGCCAGCCGTTGCGCAAGCGGGGCTTGACCAAGAACAACTTTTACACGCTCTACGACATCGCCATGCTAGGATTGACGAACCACTCCAAGGTTCCCCTGCGGCTAGCCACGATGCTCGGTTTCACGTTCGCCTTTTTCAGCCTGTGCGTGGCGCTCTTCTATCTGACCTTCAAGCTGATGTTCTGGTACAATCTGCCGATGGGAATGGCACCGGTGTTGATCGGCGTCTTCATGTTCTGTTCGGTGCAATTGTTCTTCATCGGCGTGCTGGGCGAGTACATCGGGGCCATCCATACCCAAGTGCTCAAGCGCCCGCACGTGGTGGAACTAGATCGGCTCAACTTCGACGCGGATGATGCGGTAGAGGCTACCTCTGAAATCGTGGCACTGCCTCGTCCCTCGCTCAACCAGCGGCAGGCATCGGTCCGGCGGCTTCGTCTCGCGCACAAAAAAATGGCATGAGCAGCCCGGCCGAAACGCGTTTTCTGCTGCGCGGACTCTTCTCGATCGGGCTGATCGCGCTCCTGCTCAGCCGGGTGCATTGGCAGGAACTGACCGCACTGCTGCGCCAAGTCCACATAATTCCTCTGGTGGCTGGGGCGCTTTGTATCGGCGGTTGCCAGTTCCTTATCGCCGCGCGCACGCGGATATCGCTCGGCCAGTGGGATATCAAGCTGCCTTACTTCCGGATGCTTACCCTGACTTGGCTCGGCCAGTTTTGCAACACCTTTTTGCCGGGGAGCACCGGGGGAGACGCCGTCAAGTTTCTACGGCTCTGCCGGATAGTTCCCGAGCGGAAGGCGGCTGGCCTTGCCGCCCTGGTGGCCGACCGCTTGGTGGCACTGGTCGCGCTGGTGGTGCTCGCCGGGGGGGCGTTGCTCTTTGGTGAACAACAGTTCCGCCGGCAAATCCTGTCGGGTGCTTTCCAGCGCTTTTCTCCTGTCTTCTTCATCGTTCTCGGGGCAACGATGGGCGTTGGCACTTTGGGATTGTGGTGGGCTTGGCGCAGGTATGCGTTGCGGCTCGGTCACTTCGCGGGGCGCTTGCGGTTGACCGCCGTATCGCTACGTACGGGGTTCAAGCCAAGCCCGGCTTTAGGTCTGGCGCTGGGTCTGGCTTTAGTCGTGCATCTTTTGACCACGACGGGCTGCTGGCTTTTTTGCCGCGCGTTGTGGGTTCCGGCAAGCTTCGGGCAGTTGATGCTCGTTATTCCGCTGATCATGGTCGCCGTGCTGCTGCCGTTGACGGTCAACGGGCACGGACTGCGTGAATACGCGCTGTTCTTTTACTTCCAGCAGTGGCACTTGGCGTCCACCTTGCCTGGAGGCAGCGATTTACGAGAGACCATAGTGGCGCTGTCGCTGCTGATGGTCATGTCGGATTTCTTTTGGAGCCTACCGGGCGGCTTGTGTCTGCTGCTGAAAACCGAACCGGCGGTGAAGGGGCCGGACGTTTTGCAAGCTATTCGCCCGTCGTCCGGGCGGGCTGGCGAGGAAGTTCCTTCCGAAAGCCCCTTAGAGCGCGTCCAGAAAGCCGAGTTTTGACGAGTTAGAGGCGAGATGAAAACG
>CAXTOP010000072.1:0-21668 GCA_964245965.1 uncultured Chthoniobacterales bacterium | reverse complement strand
TGGCAGTTGGCTGAACAGGGCCGAGTTGGAACTCTCCGTGCTGGCTCGCCAGTGCCTGGATGAACACATGGACAACCAAGCGCACCTTGCCGCCGAGGTAGCCGTTTGATAAGACGCCCGCAACGCCGCCCGCTGCAAGGTGGATTGGCGCTTCACCACCGCCGACGCCCGCATCAAACTCAAGCGCCTCTACCCTGTTGTCCTACCTTGAAGAACTACTAGTGCTCGTTACCGAGTATTATTACCCAGTAGATCTAGTCGGGCGATAACCAGGTTGGCCAGCGCGAAGAGGCTGTGAAGTTGCGCTGTGTTCTCTACGAGATTCCGCTGATGCTGTGAGCATCGAGCGATCCAATACCTTGGGCAACGTGCTCGAACAGGATCACCGCGCCATCAAGCGCTTAAGTCGAAGCTAGCACCCACTTCTGGGCATTTCACCGTGTGGCAGCGACGCTGGTGGGCTATGAAGGCATGCCTGTCCTACGCAAAGGCCAGACTGCCGCCGCACCGCAAGGGAACGTACCAAGCACAAAACCGCTTCATCAAAGCGCTCTTTAGCATTGCGTCATAAAAGACACCCGTGCTTTGAGCACTTCAGAACAACCTTGGTTTCTAAAGTTGCAACGCTGCCAACCAAACAACTTGGCCGTCGTCTGCAACATGATCAGACATCGACGCTATTGGGAAGGATCACGAGGTCACGGATCGTCACGTTCCGCGGCCGCGTCAGCATAAAGAGCACCGCGTCGGCGACCTCCTTGGGCTGCATCAAGCTGCCTGCGGCGAGCGCTTCGTCCATCTTCGCCTTCGGCCAGTCATCGAGCAGCGCCGTCACGACCGGACCGGGGGCTACCGCTCCGACCCGGATGCCATGCTTTGCGACCTGGCGCCGGGTCGTGTGGACAAAGGCCTGCACCGCAAACTTGGAGGCGGTGTAGATTGGCTCCCACACCACCGGGACGAAGCCCGCGACGGAACTGGTGAAGATGATGTCGCCCGATTTCTGCGCGACCATGTGCGGCAGTACAGCGTGGACCGACCGGAACGCGGCGTTGATGTTCAGGTTCAGCATTCGATCCCAATCGTCCGGATTGCCGGTCAACACCTCTCCGCCGACGTAGGCGCCAGCGTTGGCATGGAGGATGTCGAGGCCGCCGGCGATCTCAATAATCTTCGGTAGCATCGCGGAGACCTCCGAGGGCTGCAGCAGATCTACAGCCAACGGCAAGGCGTTCGGCCCTAGTTCCGTGCAGAGTCCCGAAAGCTTTTCTTTCGCGCGGTCGATCAGAACGACTTTCGCACCCTCCGCGAGCAGAGCGCGCGCACACGCCAGGCCAATACCTGATGCCGCCCCGGTAATGGCAGCGACTTTCCCGTTCATGGATTTATTCATTTAACTGTCGCTCTTCTAATTGATGGAATCATGCGCGGCCATGCGAAACGCGGGATTGCCGTGCGAGCGAGTCAACGATCACCGCGACCGCCAGCACCGCTCCGGTGATCATGTACCGCAGTGACGACGACAGGTTCAGCAGCGTCAGGCCGCTGGCGATTGATTGGATCACGATAATGCCCAGCACCGCTGAATAGGCGCTGCCGCGGCCACCGAACAGGCTGGTGCCGCCGATCACGGCCGCCGCGATGGCGTTTAAGTTCACGTCGCCGGTGCCGGCCTGCGTGCTGGCCGAGGCGAGCCGCGCCGCGCTCAGCACACCACCGAGCGCAGCGAAGCTCGAGCACAGGATAAACGCGCTGGTGTAGATGGCATTGACATTGATGCCCGCCCTCCTCGCCGCCTCACGGTTGCCGCCGACCGCGTTCATCGACCGGCCCCAGCGGGTTCTCTTGAGCGCATAGTCCATCGCGGCCGCGAGGCCCAGGAAGGCACCGAACATCAGCGGAACGCCTCGGCCCTGGTTGAGATAGGCCACCACAAGCTCCAGCAGCACCGTGATCGCCAGACTGCGGACGAGAAGGCTGCCTATCGAGGGCGCAGAAAGATTGGCGGCGTGGCGGCGCTGACGCGTGCGAAGCCCGCCCACCAGAATCACCGCGCCCGGCACCAGCGCAAGGAGGTACGAAACCGCGGCGGGCATCACCATGGATTGCCCGAAATCCACCGTCGGCGAGCCGTAGGGCAAGTTGATCGACCCCGTGTCGCCGAGCACGTACAACTGCAATCCGAGGATCGCGAGCAGCCCAGCCAGCGTCGCGACGAAGCTCGGCATGCCGAACCGGTTGAACAACAGCGCGTAGAGACCACCGACCAGCGCGCCAATGGCGACGGCAACGGCGACGGCAAGCGGCACCGGCCAGTCGTGATTGACCCAGAGCACACCAACGAGAGCTGAAGCGAAGCCACTCATCGAACCCACCGACAAGTCGATTTGCCCTCCCATCAGCACGCAAACGATGCCCAACGAGATCACCCCGACTGTTGAGCAATCAAACAGCAGGTTCACCAGGTTGTCGGCCGAGAGGAACACCGGGTTTAAGATGGTGAAGACGGTCCAGATGATGATCAGGCCAGCAATCACCGGCAGCGATCCCAGTTCGCCCGCGCGCACTCGTTCGATGAACGCGGTGATCGCACCGCTGATTCCAACTGCGTGCTTGACGCGGATGTCCCCGCGATCGAGCAGCGTGGAGGGCTGCGGAGCATCCTGTGTTTCATTGCTCATGGCTGTTCCTCTAGGTAGGCGTTTTGCTCGGACTGACGCCGGCCGGCGCGGCGCGACACCGCGTTCTCGGTGGCGCCGGTGATCGCGGCCACCAGCTCTGCGTTCGAGGAATCGGGATAGAAGACGCCGTTGTTGCGGCCCAGCCGCAACACCACGATCCGGTCGGCCACGGCGCGGACATCCTCCATGTTGTGGCTGATCATAATGACTGCATGGCCCCGATCGCGCACCCGCTCGATCAGGTTCAGCACCTCGGCGGTCTGGGCTACGCCCAGAGCCGCCGTCGGCTCGTCGAGCATGATCAGCTCCGGGTCCAGCAGCAGCGAGCGTGCGATGGCCACGGTCTGGCGCTGCCCGCCCGAGAGCGAAGCGACCACGTCACGCACGCTCGGGATGCGAGCAGACAGTTCGTTCAGCAGCGTCCAAGCCCGCACCTCCATGGCGACCTCGTCGAGGCGGAGCGGCTCCAACTCGCGCCCAAGATAGATGTTCGCGACGACATCGAGGTTTTCGCACAGCGCGAGGTCCTGGAATACCGTGGCGATGCCAAGATCGAGCGCCACGCCAGGATTAGGCAGCGCGACTTGCTGACCGCCGAAAGTGATCGTGCCGGTGCTGGGTTGATGGACGCCGGCTAGAATCTTTACCAACGTCGATTTGCCGGCTCCGTTGTCGCCAACCAGGGCGACCACTTCGCCGGCATGCACGTCGAGCTCGATGTCCGTGAGGGCGGAGACTGCTCCGAAATGCTTCGAGACGCCGCGCAGACTCAGCACCAACTCGCCGTGCTTGAATCGTGTTGCGGAGTGGTTAGGCATGAATGGGGAATACCAGATGATGGTAGAGGGACCCGGCACGAGCCGGGTCCCTACTGGACGGTAAGATCAGATCACTTCGTGATGCCCAGGCGCTTGCATCCTTCGACGTAACGGCCGGTGCTGAGATCCTTGGGGCTCGCGAACCCCTTGTCCACGACCTCCGCCTTGAGATTCTCCGACGTGACCAACGTCGGCTTGAAGAGCTGAGAGGGCGTGTTGAAAAGCTTCGTTTCGGGCTTCGGGGCTTCGCCGGACAGGAAGCCGACGGCCACCTTCGCCGCCGCCGCGGCGACGATTTCACTCGGTTTCGAGATCGTGTTGTACTCGTCGCCCGCGATGATCAGTTGCAGTCCCGCGATCGTTGCGTCATTGCCGGTCACCGGCGGCACCGGGTTGACGCCGGCCGCCTTGAAGGCCGCGATGGCTGCGCCACCCGTGCCATCGTTAGCGGCGACGACGCCGACAATCTTCGAACCGAAGCGGGTAATCTGTCCGCTAACCCATTGTTGGGCTTTGGGTGGTGCCCACTCCGGCGTGTCAAACTCGGCGAGCGTCTTGTAGCCGCTGCTCTCCAACCCGGCGTGGATGCCCTTTTTGATCAGTCCCGCCGCCGCATCGACCGGCGAGCCATTGACTTCGAGCACGCCGCCTTTGTCGGGCGACACACCCATGCCTTTCAGGTGCTGGACGAGCGACTGCGCGATGGCTTTGCCGATGTCTTCGTTGTCGAACGACACGTAGTAGTCGGCCGGCGTCGAGGGAATGGGCCGGTCATAGGCGATCACCTTCACCCCCTTGCTGTGGGCGATCTGCACCAAAGAAGCGGCGGCCGTCGAATCAACCGGATCGAGGACGATCACCTTCGCTCCCTGGGAAATCACCGAGTTGAACTGCTGCTGCTGCTGCGATGCGTCGGCAACGGCGTTCTGGTAAATTACCTTGCAGTCGGGAGCGAGCTTCTTCATCTCGGCCTTGAAGCCGGGGAAATCATGCTGTTCGTAGCGCGTCGAGCCCTGGTCGGGCATCAGGAAGGCGACGGTTCCGCTCGGCGCGGCCAGGGCCGCCGTGCCGCTCATCAGAATGGGGATTAGCGCGCTTGCGCCGAGCAGTTTTTTCAAATGTTTGGTCATCGAGTATCTCCGTTATTGAAGTAATTTTCCTTGGGGATTGGACAAGCGAGTGGTGGGTCGCAGCCGTTTCTCACCTGCGATCAAGTTCCTGAGGATGCACGCGTGGGCGCACTAACTAAGTGAACTCGAACTGTTCTGCGGGGGGTGAAACAAGCCGACCGATCTCGCTTGTGACGAAATGATGAATGTAACATTCGCTCAACGCCAGAACTTTTTCTCAAAAAATGGTGGCGCAGGGATAATGATCCCTGGTTCGTTGGGGAAACGCTGATTCAAAGCGCGCGACCCCGGTGTGAGTTTGGCAGCCTCGCAGGCATGGAAGCCCAGACCAGTTTCAGCCAGGTGGAGCACCGCGCCAAGAAGAAGGGCACGCGCTGGAAACAATTCCTGGGTGACATAGAAAAGCTGGTGCCTGGCAGGCGCTGGTTGGGATCATCGCTCCCCTCTGTCTCAAGGGTAGCGCGGCCGTCTGCCGATGGATGTCGGGAAGATGCGGCGCGTGTACTTCTTGCAGCAGCGGTATGGCTTAGCGGATGAGGCGTTGGAGGACGCGCTCTGCGACAGCCTCTCTTCGCGTGCTTTCTTGGGTCTGGCCGGCGGCAACTCCGTACCCGACACCACCACGCTCTTACACTTCCGCCCTCTGCTCGAAGCACATCAGCTCACCAAGCACCTCGGACGAGCGAGGATTTCTCCCGCGCCAAGGTCGGGGCCGGCCTGCCAGGCGCCCGCACCTTGGCGGAGCGTCTCGTGCTATCCCGCACTTCGAGGAGCCTTCCATCCGAAAGTTCAGCCGCCTTATGACGGCGGCACGCTTGAATCGCTATAAACCACAGCGTGAGGGGTTGTATTCAACCGAATTTCTCCAGGATGACACGCACCGCCCGCGCGAAACTTGTCGCCGGGTCACCGGGCGGGCTGATCAGATTTGCCGCAGCTTTAGCCGCAGGCACGGCGTGATCGACCGCCACGCCGAGATGCGCCCAGACGAGCATCTGCACGTCGTTTTCTCCGTCACCGAAGGCCATGGTCTCCACCTGCGCAATTCCCAAGCGAGCTGCCACCGTCGCCAAGGCGGAAGCTTTGTTGATGCCGGGAATTACGAACTCAAGGTTCTCCGCCTCGGTGGAGATCACGTGGATGCGCTCACGATAATCTTCCTCGAGCCGCGGGCGCAAAGCCTTGAGCTTCGCTGGTTCGCCGTACCAGACGATTTTCAGGGCCTCCTCGCCACGCAGACTTTGCAGATCCGGCAAGACCTCCGCCGTCTCGCCGAGCCGCCATTCATAAAGGTCGGTCCAACGATTGTGGCGCGCGGCGACGTAGAGATGGTCGAGGTGATAGTAAATGACGCAAAAACCCCGGCGCCGGCCTTCGCTGACCAACTCGGCGGCGAGGTCGGGCGCCAGCGTATGCACCTCAATGACCTCGTCACCGGCACCATCCCTGATCAATGCACCCTGGCAGGCGATGATCGGGCCATCAATCCCCAGTTCGCGCTGCATACGCACACTGTTCTGATGCCGGCGCCCGGAGGCGAGGATGACGCGTGCTCCTCGTTCGTTCAATGCACGCACAGCCCTCAGGTTTGCTTCACTGATATGCTTGTCCGGGCCGAGCAATGTGTCGTCGAGATCCGTAGCGGCCAACCGATAGGGAAATGGTACGATCGCGTCCATGCGTAAGAGTGAAAAGAAAGCCGCCAATTACTGAAATTAGGGCTGATACTGTGCCGGTCCTTGCTGACACGACTCGGGTAAGCTCGGTAACTTGCCAGTACTATTCCACGGAGCGCAAAGAGTTCAAGGCACGCGGCACGATGACGGGGAACCGTACTGCACTCTCGTCCGCAGGTTATGTTGCAAGCCCTGGTAACAGGATGGTGATCTTTCTTCGAAAAACGCGGGCTGGACTCTTGGTGTTTCTGTGAGGGTTCATTGTTGCGGTAGCCGAAGGTGCGTTCGAAGGCCAGCGGGGATTGGTAGTGGAGGCTGCTGTGCACGCGCCTCCGGGGTCTCGGCAGCCAGGGTGGCACTCTCGCGTGGGGGCACTCCTGCCCCGGCATCTTGCACCCAGCGCCCCAGCGGCCAGGTGGTCACTCCCGGACCGCAGGCCACGCTGCTGATCGTGCGGCCGCTGCGCACCAGGGCGACGGCGTTTTCTTTGAACTCCCGGCCGCAACGACGACCAAGTCGGATTGCTTTCTTGCATGTGTTCTGTCCTTTCTCTTGTGACAGTCCACTCCGCAAAATCAAAGAAGGATCACTGCCTACGCGCGGTCCTGGTCGCTGCGGACAGGATGAACTCCCGGTTGTTGCGGATGTAGGTATCGAACTCGCTCAAGCCTGCGGCCAACCTCTCACGCTCGGCGGATGGACCGATCTGCTCGCGCAGTTCCCCCCTTACCGCGCTTGGCCCTGCGCAAGCGACCATTCGAACCAACCGCAACGATTCTTGTTTTCAACACGCAGTGCTCCCCCCACGCTTCCGACATGGCTACCGTCGTCTCCCTTGGCGTCCACATTGTCGATGCGTTGGGCTGGCCCGTCTCGAAAATTCCTTTCGGCCAAGGCATTGCTCTGCTGGATGAAATTCGCATCACGGTTGCTGGGACGGCGGCAGGTGCGGCGGTGGACATGGCTAAGCTAGGATTGGACGTTGCTGCGATGGGCGCCATTGGCAAAGACATGCCGGGAGCGTACCTCGTGGACACCATGCGCCAATATGGAATCGACACGACATGCCTGGTGCAAAAGCCGGGCGTGCAAACCTCGATGACCATATTGCCGATTCGGCTCAACGGCGAACGGCCCGCGCTGCATGTCGTCGGCGCCAACGGAGAATTCACCCTTGAGGATGTGGACCTTGAGGCGGTTGCTGCTGCACGCTTCCTGCATCTCGGCGGCACACCCCTCATGCCCAAGTTCGACGGCAAACCCGCCGCTTGCGTCCTGCGTTTCGCCCGAGAAGGGGGCGTCGTCACGCTCTTTGACCTGCTGGGCCTGCCACAGCCCGACCTGGCTGCCAAGGTGGCGGCGTGCCTACCCTACGTGGACTTCTTCATGCCCAACTACGAGGAGGCTGGCATGCTTACCGGCTTAGTGGACCGCCGGGACATTTTGCGTCGGCTGCTCGACGGGGGAGCAACACACGTCGCTCTAAAATGCGGTGCCGGGGGCAGTTGCATCGGCTATTACGAAAAGGGCAACGGTGCGTTGTGCGAGCTTCGCACTCCTAGCTTCCAAGTGCCCGTGGTGGACTCCACCGGCTGCGGAGACGCTTGGAATTCGGGCTTCATCAAGGGCCTATCCCTCGGTTGGGACCTAGAGCGTTCCGCTCGACTCGGTTGCGCGTGCGGCGGCTTGGTCATCCAAGGTCTTGGCTCTGACGCGGGCATCGTGAATTTCGAGCAAACCCTCGCCTTCGCCGAACAAACGGGAACGCTGCCGTTCTTGGATTAGCTTTGAAGCCGCTCGCCAGCCAGATGAACCCGAAGACTTCGAAGGATTTGATTGGCGTGGCCGCAGTCGAGTCACTCGGCGTGTAATTTGGCGGCAATGGGTAGCTCCGAGAACAACCACGTCCGTTAAGCCAAATCAATTCTCGTGAAGGCCACTCAACCCGACTGGCTCTGGCGCGCCCCCCCCGTCCGCCTCCACCAGATCGAGCGCGGTTTGATCATCAATGATCAAGCGCTTCAGCACTCCCGTGCGCAAGGCACCAAGGATGGCATCGCGCTTATCAGTTCCGCAAACGATGGCAACCACGTTCTCAAGGCGTTGGAAGTCCTCCCACGGCAACGCCACCATGTGGTCGTCGATGTCTCCAGAGACCCGTTTACCTTGAAGATCGAAATAGTGGCCCGAGATGTCGCCTACTGCCCCCCGGGCTTTTAACTGATCGATGATCGATACGTTCAAAAGCCCCGTTTGCACCACAGTAGCATCTGTATCGACCTTGCCGACGCTGACCAGTGTCATCGCCGCTAAACGCGCGACGGCGAGAGTGGCCTGGATGCCGGAGTCTGAGAGGAGCAGATCTCTTAACTCTTTGGAAGCAAGCATCATCGGTGCATATAGATGGTACACCGGAGCGTGGAGCTTTTCGCCGAAGATCGACGCTACCCGGTAGGGATTGATGTTGTGTCCTGTGTTCAGCCCACCAAGCGTTTGGGCGATCACTACCCCCTTGACCGGATGGTTGTGAAGAGAAGTAGCAACGCGCAACAGCGTTTTTCCCCAAGTGAGGGCCATCACTTGGTTCGGCCGCAGATTTTCTTCTAGGTAGAGCGCACCCATTTCTCCAACGGCTCGGAGGACATCGGCCTGGGTGTGTTCGATTGAGGTTGGCACGATGAAAACCTCCTTGAGCCCAAACCGTCCCGCCAAGTGGGTGGAAAGCTCCATTTCCTTCAGCATATCCAGACGCAACGAGAAGGTGACAATCCCCTCCTCGAGAGCTTGACGTAGCAGGCGGACGACCGTTGGACGGGACAAGCCAAGTTCTGTGGCCACTTGCTGCTGCGTCAGCTTCTGGTGGTAATAGAGCCAAGTCGCTTTTGCTAAGATATTTTTCTGGCCCAGCGAGATTGTCGGGACAACCGTTTTACGTTTCGGTTTTGCGGGCTTCATCTGGCTAGACAATGGCTTGTGTCATCGAGAAGTAAGTGAGACAGATTTTGGCGGTGGCAGCCAGACTGGGCTCCGAAGATCGCCAGCGATGTTGGTCGCTCTACAAGGGGCGTTTCATCGTTCGAAACATTCCAGAGGTCGTCGATTTAGCCCCGTAGGTTCGCTAGAGCCTCTTGGCACGATCCTAAGGTCGCTGGAGATAATCATCAAGCCGCGGATTGCCCCCCCCCTGGAACAGCAGTCTCCATCGTCGGCGAAGGTACTGGTTTGAGGCGCTGGATCGGTGGATGTGGAACCTGTTTTGCACAAGCCCAAGCGGTTGCGCGTGACGACAAATCCGATGCCGAGGAGGACATCACCAGCGGTTGGCGACACGGGGTAACTTTACAAAAGTTCATACCTTTGAAATTTTATTTGACGACCTCAATTCTACCTGTAATTCTGCATACCAGATCGCAGTGCACACCTTTCCTGTTGGAATTGTTTGTGTGCATGAACAAATGATCGGCATCCCCCCGGACGCAAATTGAACACCTACGCCTATCCCCAGGCGCGCCTGTGGCAACCCACCTTTGCCCACCGCGTTTGCGAGCATCCCGAAGGAAAACTTTTTCCTGCGGACAAGCGGGTGTTTGATCTCCCCATCTGTCGCTAACACGCTCAACCTCCCCCCAGGATGAAAGCACTTCGAATTCACGGAAGGAAAGATCTCCGCATTGACGATGTCCCGGCACCCGGCCCTTGCGATCCACGCCAGATTCGCCTTCAAAACTCCTTCTGCGGCATCTGCGGGACAGACCTGCATGAATATCTGCATGGACCGATCCAGGTGCCGCAAAAACCGCACCCGTTTTCCAGAGCGGTCGTGCCACTAATTCTTGGCCACGAGTTTTCCGGCAAGGTGCTCGAAGTGGGCTCCGAGGTAAAAAGCGTCCAACCCGGAGACCGGGTTTCCATCCAGCCGAATGTCATTCCCGGCGGAGATTACTATGACCGGCGCGGCCTGAGCCACCTTAGCGACGGACTCGCGGTCGTGGGACTGAGCTATCCGTGGGGTGGCTTGGCGGAGCAGTGTGTGGTTTACGAGGACAACGTCGCCAAGCTGCCGCCGGAAGTCTCCGACGAGCAGGGCGCGATGATCGAACCCGCAGCCGTCGCGGTGAACGCGGTTGAGAACTCGGGTCTAAAATCCGGCGACACCGTCCTCATCACAGGAGGCGGCCCCATCGGCGCACTGGTCGCGATGGCTGCTTCCGCCGCAGGGGCAGCGAAGGTCTTTGTCTCGGAACCAAACCCCGTCCGCCGGGCACTGATCGACGGGTGGCAAATCTGCGCCGGCCTCTACGATCCGCGCAGCCAAGACGTGCCGGACCTCATCCGCAGCCAGACCGAAGCAGGAGTCGGCGTGGACGTGGCCATCGAGTGCGTCGGCAACGGCCGCGCGCTCGCCACCTGCATGGATGCCGTGCGTCGCAACGGCACGGTCGTACAGATCGGCCTGCCCACCCAGCCGACGGAGATCGACCTCCACAAGTTGGTGACCAAAGACATCACCTACCGCGGCAGTTGGGCCTACAAAAACACCGCCTGGCCGCGGGTGATCGGCCTCGTCGCCTCCGGCAAGCTGCCGGTGGAAAAATCCATCACCGGCAAAGTCCCTCTGGATACCGCGATCGAGCAGGGATTCGACGCCCTCGCGGCACCCGACAGCAATCACGTCAAGATCCTCGTCGCCATGTCCTGAATCCAAAAGCTAACCGCCACCCCCAACGCTCCTCCCAGCCATGACTCAGAAGTTCCCACTAGACGTTTCGGCTTACAAGCCGTTGACCCTCGACGCCAAGAAGCCTTTGGACGAGGCAACCTTGACCCGGTGGAAAGCTAACATCGAGCTTGTCCGCGATGCTATTCTCTTTTTCACCGCCACCGCCGGACTGCGCGGCATGGATGGCCATACCGGCGGCGCGTACGACCTGGTGCCTGAGGCTTTGCTCGCCGACGGGTTCATCCGCGGCAATAATGCCGTTTATCCGGTCCTCTTTGACGAAGCGGGTCACCGCGTTGCCTTGCAGTACGCGATGGCGGCGTTCAACGGCGACATCAGCTTCGACCTCCTGTTGCAGTACCGAGCGCACGGCCATGGCCTGTACGGCCACGTCGAGCGCAGCGAGAAGATGGGCATCGGCTTCTCGTCGGGCCGTCTGGGTCACCTCTGGTCCATGGTCAATGGGGTCGCCCTGGCGCACCCGGACAAGAGCGTGCTGATGTTCGGCAGCGACGGCTCGCAGATGGAAGGCGACGACTCGGAAGCGGCCCGCTTCGCCGTGGCTCACCGGCTCAAGGTTAAGTTGCTCATCGACGACAACAACATCACCTGCGCAGGCAACCCGAGCGAGTTCATGCCCGGCTTCGACCTGGAGAAGACGCTGGAAGGTCACAGCTTGCCGACCGACACAGGCGAAGGCGAGGATCTCCCGTCGCTTTACGAACGGTTCGCCAAGGCCCTCAACCAGGACGGTCCGGTGGCACTGATTAACAAGCGCGTGATGGCACCGGGCATGGGTGACCTGGAAGGCACCTCCGATGCTCACGGCGAGATCGGCGACGAACTCGCCGCGAAACTCTTGCGTGCCCACGGACACGAGAACGCCGCGCGTTACCTTGAAGCGTATAACCAAGAACTACCGAAGCGTTCCTACAAAGGCAGTGGCCCCGACAAGGGCAGCAACCGGCAAGCTTTCGGCGAAACGGCAGCTGAAATGGTCAGCATGATCCCGGCGGGCGAGCGCAAGAACAAGGTCGTCGCAATTGATACAGACCTCGCCAGTTCCGTCGGCCTCGGCCAGATTGAGAAGCAGCACCCGGAGTGCTTCGTCCAGGGCGGCATCATGGAGCGGAACAACTTTTCCGCGGCCGCTGGATTCGGTTTCGAAGAGGGCCGCCAAGGCATCTTCGCTACCTTCTCCGCCTTCTCGGAAATGATTATTTCCGAACTGACCATGGCGCGGCTCAACGAGGTCAATCTGCTCTGCCACTTCTCGCACTGCGGCGTGGACATGATCCCGGACAATACTTGTCATTACGGGATGAATATTTTCTTTGCCGACAATGGGCTGCTCGGACAACATCCGACGCCGCTGTACTTCCCGGCCGATCCGCTCCAAATGGAAGCGGTGGTGCGCCGGGTGTTCAACGACCACGGCATCCGCTTCATCTTCAGCACACGGCCGGCAGTCCCGTTTGTCCTGAACGACAAAGGCGAGAAGTTCTTCGAGTCCAGCCGCTACAAGTTCGAGCCGGGCAAGGACGAAATCGTCCGTGAGGGAAGCGATGGGTACATCGTGGCCTTCGGCGACATGCTGTACCGGGCGATTGATGCCGTCGAAACGCTCAAGACGGAACACGGTCTGACCGTCGGCGTGGTCAACAAGCCCACCCTTAACCTGATCGACGAAGAAACGACCAAGAAGGTCGGCTCTTCCGGCTTCGTGATCGTAGCGGAAACGCAGAATCAGGTCACGGGCTTGGGCAGCCGTTATGGAACATGGTTGTTGGAGCGTGGGCACACGACTCGCTACAAGCGCATGGGCCTCGTCAAACCAGGCGAAGGTGGCGGGCCGGAACAAGTCGGATTCCATGGTCTTGAACCGGAACACCTCGTCGCGGCGGTTCTAGAACTCGCCCGCTGACAACATTTCAATCATTCCCGGGTGGTTCCTGAGGAATCGCCTCTGTGTAGCCTAGCCTCACAGGAGCGATCTCCGCCGAGCAAACAACCGAACCTAACATTACACGCAGGATCGTTATTCTAAGTTGGCTTTTAGTAGGGTCGTCCGGTCAGCAGCTTGAATGATATAACCATTTCGTAACATCGCTCCGGCAGATTTTATGTCGCCTCGATCGGCTACGTTCCATCCTATCCTATCCCCCTGATACGCTCTTCTTTCCTTTTACATTTATGCGACTGGTAAACACACTGCGGGCCGCAAATTTTTTGATACCGACGTTTGCCCCTAAAAGCATCCCTTTAGGAGCGCTCTAGAATTCCGCTGTCTTTCGTTCTCCGTTGATCTTCTTCGGAAAGCCTTTTTCCTTCACTCCCCCCCCTTTTCCATGAAAGCCGCCCTGTTAAAAGAGTACGACCCGAGTTTGAGCGCGCCCGACTTTGTGGCGTTGACCGATGTGCCCGAGCCCAAGCTGCAAGGCGACAGCGACGTGATCGTGCGCATCGGCGGGGCGGGGGTCTGCCGCACGGACCTGCACGTCATCGAGGGCATCTGGCGCCAGAAGGTGTCGGTCGAGTTGCCCTACATCATGGGCCACGAGAACGCCGGTTGGATCGAGGAAGTCGGCAAGGGCGTGACGGGCTTCAAGAAGGGCGACGCTGTGATCTGTCACCCGCTGCACTTCAGTTGCCACGCCCTGGAGGCGCGCCGTGGCCACGACATGCACGTGGAGCACAGCGAGTTCCCGGGCATCAACGCCGACGGCGGCTACGCCGAGCTGCTGCGCACGGGCGTGAGCTCCCTGGTGAAGCTGCCGCAGACGCTCAGCCCGAAGGAAGTCGCCCCGCAGGCGGATGCTGGCTTGACCGCCTACCATGCCGCGAAGAAGGCGGCGGCCCACCTCATCCCCGGCCAGAAAGTGCTCGTCATCGGTGCGGGTGGCCTCGGGCACATCGGCATCCAGGTGCTGGCCGCGCTCTGCGCGGCGGAGATCATCGTGCTCGACCGTTCGGACGTGGCGTTAGGGCTCGCCAAAGAGTGCGGGGCGCACCACCTCGTCAAGGGCGACGGCAACGAGAAGGAAGCCGTGCTGGCACTCACCGAGGGCAAAGGTTGCGAGGCGGTCATCGACTTCGTCGGCGAGGGCAACTCGATTGATCTGGGCATCGCCCTGACACGCAACGCCGGCGCCTACTACATCGTCGGCTACGGGGGCGAGATCCGCATCAGCGCCTTGGACATGATCACCACGGAAAAGCGCATTATCGGCAACCTGGTGGGCAACTACACGGAGCTGATCGAGCTGATGGAGTTGGCGGGCCGGGGCAAGGTGCATCTCGCCACCCAGTACTACAAGTTGGACGAAGCCAACCAAGCTTTACACGACCTGAACGTCGGCAAGGTCAAGGGGAGGGCTGTACTGATCCCCTAGCGCGTGCCACCGACGCGCCGTCGGCATCCACCCAAAAAGCAGAACAACCCAAAGCAGCAGCAACCAAGCACTATGTTCACCACCAAGAACGGAGAGAAAATCTTCGTCATCGACAGCCACATCGCGCTGTGGGACGGCAGCAAAGCCAACCAGCGCAATAAGCACGGGGAAGAGTTCATCAACTGCTTCTACAACTACCATAAGATCGGTCCGAAGGAGTACCACTGGGAGCGCGAGAAGTTCGAGCGCTACTCGGGCGAGAATCTCATCGAGGATGTCTTTACTAATGGCTACGCCGATATGGCGATCTTCCAGCCAGCGTACTTGGGCGAGTTCTACAAGGAAGGCTTCGGCAACATGAAGCGCCAAGCGGAACTCACCGAACAGTATCCGGACCGACTCATCAACAACGGCATGTGGGACCCGCGCAACGGCGAGCAGGGTCTGGAGCGTTTGGAGATGGAGGCAGAAGTCTACAAGCTCAAAGGTGTCAAGCTCTACACGGCCGACTGGAACGGCGACAGCAAGGGTTATAAGCTCACCGACCCGTGGGCGCAGAAGTACCTGGCTAAAAGCGAGGAACTCGGCATCAAGAACATCCACATCCACAAGGGCCCAACAATCTTGCCGCTCAATCGCGACGCGTTTGACGTGGCTGACGTGGACGATGCGGCGAGCACGTTCTCGAACCTCAACTTTATCGTGGAGCACTGCGGGCTGCCGCGCCTGGACGATTTCTGCTGGATCGCCACGCAGGAGCCCAACGTGTACGCGGGCCTAGCCGTGGCCAGTGCCTTGATCCACACGCGCAAGAAGTACTTTTCGGAGATCATGACCGAGCTGCTCTACTGGCTGGGGCCGGACCGCATCCTGATGGGCAGCGACTATGCCATCTGGCAGCCCAAGTGGATCATCGAGCAGTTCATGGACTTGGACCTGACGGACGAACAAGCCGCGGAGGCCAACCACACGCTCACCGTGGAGAACCGCAAGAAGATCCTGGGCGAGAACTGTGCGCGACTCTACGACATCGACATCCCCGCGCAGTGCAAAAAGCTCGGGCTACCCGTCCCCGCCGAGACCGAGGCCGCCTACGCCGAACACGACGCCGGTGTGGCCGTCGGGTAAAAGAATCCACAATAAAGCCAGCTTGCCGGTAATCAGACATGCAAGCGAGGCTGGCCAGTTAGCCGGTTGGTAAACAGAAGGTAGATGTCCCAACCCTCTACCCGCCGCCGGTGGTTCGAGCCCGCCGAGCGCACCCCTTCCCTCTTTTTCGTAACCCCTTCTCTCCTTGCTTTATGATAGACCTTGCGATCTCGCGACAGAACGAGGTATGGACCGCGCTCGACTCGGTCATGGACCCGGAGTTGGACGAATCTGTGACAAGCCTGGAGTTCGTCACCGACGTGGAGGTGGATGCACAGGGCCGCGTCGGTATCACGTGGCGTCTGCCGACCTACTGGTGCTCGCCGAATTTTGCTTTCTTGATGTCCAGCGACATGCGGGATGCGACAAGGGATTTGCCCTGGGTCAAAAGCGTGTCGGTCAAGTTGCTGGATCATTTCAGCGCCGAATTGATCAACCGTGGCGTGGATGGCGACCAAGATTTCCGCGAAGCGTTTCCCGGTGAGAGCGACGATGACCTGCAAAGCGTCCGGGCGAAGTTCCTGGGCAAAGCTTTCGAGCGCCGTCAGGAACTGCTGGTGCGTCATCTGCTCGGTGCGAAGCACTCGGCCGATGCGCTGGTGGCATATACCCTGAGCGATCTGCTCAACCTGCCACTGAACGTCGAAGGTGAACGGCTGCGCAACATGTACGTGTGGGCGTGGCGTCGGGTCTACTCTGAGCGGGCAGAAGCGGACCTGGCGTTCGTTAGCTTGGAGAAAGCGGGCTGCCCCTTGGAGGCAGCCACCCTGCGCGACCACTTGCGCAAGGTCGGCGGGGTGCGGCGTAACGCTGAGTACAACTCCTTTATCTGCCGCAGCCTGCTTACCGAGCGCAACAATGATCTGCTCGCGACGGCAAAGTGATTTGGCACTGACTACAAGAACTGGCGATCATCGAAACTCCCCATGAACACTAATCTGAATCGCTTTCCTGGAAAGACCGTGGTGGTTACCGGTGCCGGCCGCGGCATCGGTCTCGCGATCGCTCAACGTTTTGCACGGGAAGGCGCCAACATCGTCCTCGCGGACAGAAATGCTCCCGCCAAGGAAGTGCTCGACAGCATCGAAGCCACGGGCGTCAAGGCACTGGGTGTCACCTGCGACATCACCAAGAAAGAGCAGGTCGAGAATCTCTATGAACAAACAGTGAAGGAGTTCGGCACGGTGGACGTTTCCGTGCAGAATGCCGGCGTCATCACGATCTCGGAACTAGGCAAACTTTCGGAGAAAGATTGGAACTTCGTGATGGACGTGAACAGCACGGGGGTCTTCCTGTGCTGCCAAGCGGCGGCCAAGTACATGATCAAGCAGGGCAGCGGCCGGCTGATCAACAGTTCGTCGGCCCAAGGTCGCCAAGGGTTCATCTACACGCCGCACTACGCCGCCAGCAAGTTCGCGGTGATTGGCATGACCCAGAGCCTAGCCAAAGAATTGGCCCCCCATGGCATCACCGTCAACGCCATTTGCCCGGGCATCATCGCTACCGACATGTGGGCGTACAACGACGAGCATTGGGGCAAGTTACTAGGTAACTACAAGCCCGGTGAATTGATGCAGGAATGGATCAACGGGGTGCCGCTCAAACGCGGCGGCACCGCGGACGACATCTCCGGCTTGGTCACCTTCCTAGCCTCGGAAGACGCTTCCTACATCACCGGCCAGTCCGTGAACATCGACGGCGGACTCGTCATGTCCTAAAGCGAGCGAGACGAACACAACCGATCTTATCTTTCAACATTCACCGTACCCCAAGCACAACCACCATCCCCAGAACATGAAACTCACCAGAAATCTCATTGGTTCGCTCGCGCTGGCCGCGTCCATCGGCTGCTACGCGGCAGCAAACGCGGCAGACCCCGCGCCGGCCGTGCCGATCACCCCGATTAAGAAGAAATTGACCTTCATCTACATCCCGAAGCTCGTACACCCCTGGTACGAGGAGGTGAAGCGTGGCGTCGAGTTCGGCATCCAGGAGCTGAAGAAAGAAGGCGTGGATGTGGAATATATCTGGGACGCGCCCGCTCAAGCTGATGTGGGCGAGGAAAACACGAAGATCGAAGCGGCCATTTCCCGTCGCCCCGACGGCCTGTGTGTCTCGACCTTGGATCCGGCGACGAACGGTCAAATGCTGGCAGAAGCCGTCAAGGCGAACCTTCACGTTATGACGTTCAACGCTTATGCCGGACCTAAGTATCCGTTCGTCGGTCGTCACAACGACGTGGAAGATGGCTATGACCTCGGCAAGTATCTCTTCCAGAAAATGGGTGGCAAGGGCAACGTGGCTATCCTGCTCGGCAGCCTGACCTCGCCCGAGCACCAGGGTCGCGTCCAGGGCTTCAAGAAAGCCATCGCAGAGAACCCGAACATCAAGCTCGTATTCGAGCAGCCGGACAACGATAACCTCGAACAGGCCATTTCTGTGACGGAAAGCGCCCTGCAGGCGCATCCCGACCTCAATGGCATCCTCTGCTGCAACGCCAGCAATCCGATCGGCGCGGCCCGTGCCGTCAAGAACGCTGGCAAGTCGGGCAAAATCCTCATCGCGGGCATGGATAACTTGCCCGAGACCCTGGACTTTGTCCGGGACGGAACCATCCTGGCCACCAAGGTGCAGCGTCAGTTCGAGATCGGCTACTGGACCGTGCGCTACATGGTCGCGCAGAATCGGGGCCAGACCGTCCCGATGGACCACGACACCGGTGCCAAGCTGGTGACTGCCGAGACTCTCAAAGCCGGCAAGTAATTGGCGAAACGTTATCGGAACGAATCGATCATTCGGTGTTTTGAATGCCCGCCGCGAGCGATGAATCTGACAAGCAACGACAACGACTCGCGGCGGGCTGGTCACCCGGACCGTCCGCTGGATGCGGGAGCGAAAAAAGATCTCCTTTTTGAGGTGCGCGGCCTCTCAAAATCGTTCTCCGGGACGCAGGCTCTCAAGAACGTTAGCCTCAACGTGCGCGGAGGCGAGGTCCACGCACTTGTTGGCGAGAACGGGGCTGGCAAAAGCACGATGATGAATATCATTTGCGGCCGCTTGCATCCCGACACCGGGGAACTGGTCCGGAACAGCCACACGCTGCATTTTCGCACCCCGCAAGACGCCCTCAACGCCGGGATTGCCATGGTGCCGCAGGAACTCAACCTGTGCCCGGAACTATCGGTGGCGGAGAACATCGTGCTCGGCAACCAGATCACGGGCGCAATTGGCATCAACAAGAAGGCGAGTCGGCACCTGGCAGAGGAACATCTCGCGGAAATCGACGACCGAATCAATCCACGCCTCAAGGTCAAAGAACTGAGCGCCGCCTCGCAGCAGTTGGTGCAGATCGCACGAGCGACGGCAACCAACGCCGACATCCTCATTTTCGACGAACCGACTGCCTCGCTCACTGACCGGGAAGCGGCGAGCTTGTTCGGATTCATTGCACGGTTCCAGGCAAAGGGTGGAGCGATTTTCTACATCTCACACCGGCTGGAGGAAATTCTGGAATACGGGACCCGGATATCGGTGCTCCGAGATGGCGCTTACATCACCGAGCTAGACCCGCGCCAGACGGACAAGGACGAAATGGTTCGTTACATGGCAGGACGAGAAGTGACACGCTCTGATCTGCGTGCAGGCGCGAAGACTCTGGCCGGTGGCGACACCGCTCTGCGGGTCGGCGGCCTGACCCGTCGCAAAGAGTTCGAGAACGTGAGCTTCGACCTCCGACGTGGTGAGGTGCTCGGTGTGTCAGGCCTCGTCGGTTCTGGACGGACCGAGCTGGGCAAATGTCTCTTTGGTTTGACCAAGGCGGATAGCGGAGAAGTTTTCGTCGGTGGCAAGCGGGTCAACTACCACAATCCCAGGGAAGCGATTCGTGACGGTCTCGTTTATCTGCCCGAGGAACGTAAAAAAGAGGGCATCTTCCCTGTTCTGAGCGTGCGGGAAAATCTCTGCATCGCCGGGATGGAGAAGTTCTGGAGCTTCTTCGGCCTGAGCCGCCGTAGGATGGCGGATAAAACCCGCGACTACGTCAAAAGCTTAGGGATCAAGGCGGGGCGCATTGAAAACCCGATTCGCACGCTGAGCGGTGGCAACCAGCAGAAGGTGATTATCGCCCGCTGGCTGCTCAAAGGCTGCCGCATTCTAATTCTCGACGAGCCTACCCGCGGGATCGACGTGCGGGCGAAGTACGAGATCCAAGTGTTTCTGCGCCAACTTGTGCAGCAGGGTCTGTCCATCATCTACATTTCTTCCGAAATTGCGGAAGTGCTCGACGTATCGGACCGCATCCTGGTAATGCACCTCGGCAAAGTGAAGGGTGTAGTGGACGCTGAAAATGCCACCCAAGAAGGTTTGTTGGGCATCGCCATGAGCAGCAACGGAGAATCCCCTGAAGATTTAGACCCGATCACATCGCCAGCGAGTTGAAAGCAAGCAGTCTCATTTTGAATTGACCTCGTAAAACGTTGTTGCGACACGGCTAAGCATTTTCTGCAATAATCATCTGTTCCCCATTTCGGAACCCGTACCCCAGAGCAATGCCCGACAACATTTCCACTCCCACCCAATCCCGTGATCTGCCGTTGACCGGCGCGGTTGCGACTTCTGCAAGCGCTGGTATTGACCCCGCCGCTCTTATCCCGGTTCAATTTGATGGCGCGCCGCCATCCGGCAGGGCACCAGATCCAAAAATCGTCCATTCCAGTGGCGGAATGTTCAAGGCGATCATGCAATGGGAAGCAACCGGGGTGTTGATTGCCTTGATCGTGCTGTGCACAGCGCTGGCCCTGGCGACGCCCAACTTCCTGACTTCGTATAACATCACGGTTGTTGTCCGTGAGGCATCCTTCGTTGGGCTGGTTGCTTTGGGCCAAACCTTGGTGCTGCTTCTAGGTGGGATCGACCTCTCGGTGGGTGCTGGCGCGGCGATTTCCGCGATCATTGGGTGTTTGCTCCTAACCTCGGCCGGAGTTCCGGCGTCGCTCGTCATTCCATGCACCGCGGTGTTCGGGCTTTTCCTGGGTTCGCTCAACGGTTTTTTTATTTCTGTTCTTAAACTGAATCCCTTCATCGTCACGCTGGCTACCTGGGAAATTTTCGCTGGCATGACGCTGGTTGTCACCAAAGGCTACCCGGTCCGCCCTCTGGGACCGGACTTCACCAAGTATGGGCAAGGTAGTCTCCTCGGCATTCCGGGACCGGTCCTGCTTTTTCTGATCTTGGCGTTGATCATGGTGTGGGTTCTTCGTTCGACCCGCTTTGGCCGCAACCTTTACGCCATCGGCGGGAACCGGGATGCGGCTGTCTTGGTCGGCATCCCGGTGGTGCGTACGGAGCTGATCGTCTATGGGCTGGCCGGGATGTTCGCGTCACTCGCGGGCATCATGTATGCGAGCCGCGTGGATGCGGGCCAGCCGTCGGTGGGAGAGGGTTGGCTGATGAAGGCGATTACGGCGGCTATCCTTGGAGGAACCTCGCTGAAGGGTGGCCAGGGAACTATCGTGGGCACCATTTTCGGCACCCTTCTGACGGCTGTACTCGCCAACGGACTTTCGCTGATGAACGTTTCGGCCTACTGGGCGCGTGTGGTGGTCGGCACCATTGTGCTTTTAGCTGTGTTGGGTGACCTTCTGCGTCACCGCGGCCGTAGCTAGTCGAAAAAGCTGGTTGAGAGGCTGCGGGAGCCGTTCAACGCGTCCACCACAAACTCACCCGCGTTGTATCCCGTGATCTTGCCCCGGTATTGAGGACCCGCCGGAGTGCGGAGTTGAAGGATGTTTAGTTCAGGCTGTTCTTGAAGTCCACGGGTGAGTAGTAACCGAGTGAGCCGTGGAGTCGCACGCGGTTGATTGAAGACCTCGATGTAGGAGAAGATCGCGCTTCTTGCTTGGGCGTGGGAAGTGAAGACGCGCCCGTCGATCAACTCGGTTTTGAGCGTGGCCTTTGAAGCTCTCCATCTTGGCGTTGTCGATCGCAGTTGCCCGCTAGGGCTCATGCTCGCAACGGTCCCATTTTGACGCAGCAGTTCACGGTAGGCGTCGCTGGCGATCCTGGCTGCCGCGATCCGAGTGGTGGAGCCACTCAAGGAGCGGG
>CAXTOP010000071.1:0-22512 GCA_964245965.1 uncultured Chthoniobacterales bacterium | reverse complement strand
GAGCGGGTCCCTCCCAATTTGTCCAAGGCTTACCCAAACGGGAAGGGCTCTAGAAAGTTCATCCCGCATCTTCCCCCCGCCTCCCGCCTCACCTCCCCCGCGGCAGCACGAGGTTGAGCGCCAGCGCGGCCAAACCGCCCGTGCTGATGCCGCTGCTGAAGATCAGCCGCCACGACTGCGGCAGCGGCACCAGCGCCTCCGGGTGCAAATCCATCCCCAACCCCAGCCCGAGCGCGATCGCCACGATCAGGCAATCCCGCTGGTCCAGCGACGCCCGGGTCAAAATGCGCACTCCCGCCGCGGCGATCAACCCGAAGAGCACCAGCGTTAACCCGCCCGTCACCGGCGGCGGGATGCTTGCCAGCCAGCGGCCCAGACCCGGCAGCACGCCGAAGCCCACCAGCATCGCCCCGCACACGTAACCCACCCGGCGGCTGGCCACACCGGTCATCTGGATGACGCCGTTGTTCTGCGCGAAGGTCGTGCTCGGGAAACTGTTGAGCAGCGCCGCCAGCGCGCAGTTGAGGCCGTCGGCGAAGACGCCCCCGCGCACCCGCCGCCAGTACACCGGCCCGCTCGTCGGCTCGCCCGACAGCTCAGAACTCGCCGTCAGGTCGCCCAGCGTCTCGATCGCCGTGACGACGTACACGAAGCCGAAGGGCAGGATGAACGCCGGATCGAACCCCAACCCATATTTGAGCGGCTGCGGCAGCGCGAACCAGCTCCCACCGTTGCTTTCCGGGACTTGCACCCCGCCGACCGCCAGGCAAAACAGATACCCACCCAATAGCGCCAGCAGCGCCGCCGACAGGCGCGCCCAGCTCAACCCCAGGGCGTTGAGCCCCACGACCAGCGCGAGCACGACCCCCGCTGCCAGCAGACCCACCGCCGGGCCGTGCGCGCCCGGCAGCGCCGCGCCGATGCCGAACATGCTCGTGGGAATCAGCGACAGCCCGATGAGCAGCACCACGCTGCCCGTGACCACCGGCGAGAACGCCCGCTGCATCCGCGGCAGGAAAGGCGCGAGCGCCAGCGGCACCGCCGACATCGCCAGCGACATGCCGAAGACCAGCCCCAGCCCGCCCGCCTTGCCCGCCAGGATGATCGGCGTGATGAAGGCGAAGCTCGTCCCCGTGATCGACAGCAGCCCCGAGCCCAGCCCACGATAGGACATCACCTGGAGCAGCGTGCCCACGCCGCTGGTGACCAGCGACATGTTGATGAGGTAGGCGCGGTCGGCGAAGGGCAGGTCCAGCGCGCGCGCGACGATGGTCGCCGGGGTGATGGTCCCCACGAACATGGCCAGCAGGTGCTGGAAGGCGATCAGCGCCGCCTGCGGCCAGGGGACGGGATCGTTGAGCCCGTACAGGATGCCGGGAGCGGCAGTTGCGGCGGCCGTGGCGGGAGCAGCGTCGTCGTGCATGAAGGGCAACGAAAACGCGCATTAAGGCAGATCGGCCGGGAAAGGGAAGGAGATAAACGCGGGACACCTCAATCCGATCATGTTAGATTGTAGAAGGATGAGCGCCACGAACTTGCGGGCCACGACGCCGGTGAACGCCAGCCAGGTGCTGCGGGCGGCGTGGTCCGGTGATTTCAAACGACACGACAGCAAGGAAAGCTGGATGAACGCGGACAGCATCGGCCAGGAAGTGGAGGAGTTGTTCATGCTCCTGGAAGCGCGCGATGTTCCCTTTCTGCTGGTGGGCGGCCTGGCGATGCTCACCCACGTCCGGGGCCGCAACACGGACGACGTGGACCTGATCATTTCGGTGCCCGACCAGCGGCGTCTGGAGCCGGAAGTGGCCCTGGTCGATCCACCCGCGCCGGGCAGTCCCTTCGCCCTGGGACGGTACAAGGGACTGCGCGTGGATTACCTTGACGCGGGTGCCTCCATTTTTCGCCTCGTGCTGGAAAAGCACCGGGAGGAGCAACCCCTGGTCTTCGCCAGCGGGACGAGCCGGCGGTTGCCGGTGGCCACGCCCCGGGGTCTGATGTTGCTCAAGCTCTTCGCCCTGCCCAGCGTGACCCGGCAGATGGATTGGGAACGGGCCACCACGTACGAGGACGACGTGTTGCGTTTGTGGCTGGCCCATCCGGAACTGGACCCGCGCCAGGTGCTGCCGACGCTGAAGCCCCATCTCGATGCCAACGCGTTCTATTCCCTGGAAAACGAGGTGCTGCCCGACGTGATCCGGCGGCGGGAGCGGTACACGCGCGGAGGAACAGGACCGGCCCGTTGAAGTCATTCCACGTGCCACCCCGGGTTCTAGCATCCACCACCAGAAGCTACCTTGCTGAAACACTACCCGCCTGCCTTGCGCAGCGGCTCCTGGGTGGGCACCTTCGTCTCGCCGACCTTCTGGAACTGGTTGCCCCGGCGAAACTGCCCGAGCAGCCGGAGCTGGCGGTTCTCGCAGCCCGGGCACTTGTGCAGTTGCATCGTGAGGATGCCCTTGCTGAGCCGTCCCCCGTCGCCCGTGGCGGCGTGCCGGTCGATGGCGGCCTGCAGCTTTCCCTGCCCCAGCATTCCGGCCAGTTCCTGGTAGGCCGCGCCGACGGATGCCTTGTCCTTCCACTTCGTGGCGCGGTGCCAGACGCGTTTGAAGTACATCGAGCAACGCTCGCAGTAGGTGGCGCTCGCCAGCATGCCGTACACCAGGAACCCACCCAGCGAGAACCCTACCACCTGCAAGGCGGCAACCCCCCAGCCCCACCTGCCCAACGGCGTCCCTTCGTCCGGTGACGACGAGGAGTGGTTCATGCTCCGGTAGGTCATGTGCTCGGTCACCTCGACCAGGTAGGCCGGATAACTCATGATCTGGGCGAGCGGCATGCCGTCCACCCGCGCGTGGGAATAGTCCAGTTCGTGGATCGAAAAGAACGTCGTCAGCGACACCAGCACGATGTTGAGCAGCAGCATGCGCGAGGGCCGGTGGTTGAACACCCGCGCGCCGATCCAGTACCCGATCGCGGCCACGAACCCGCAGATGATCGCCCCGATGGGGATGATGACGTTGGCCATCCACGTGTAAACGGCAAAGTCATAGTTTTTGGCCCCGTAGTAGGAGCCGTAGGCCACGGCGGCGCTCGTCGCCAGGCCGCAGCCCGTCACGAGCAGGTCCTCGACGAAGAGCCGGGTGGAGGATTTCGGGCTTCTGCCGGAAGGAGTCATTTCCGGCGAGGTCAGTGGTTGCGCGGCGGATTCGGCGGATTCCATGGGGCTGGTGGGATGGATGGCAGGTTCGTGGACAGATTAACAAACCCGCTTCTTTCGCAACAGTCTGGCGTCAAAGAAAAACACGGTTAAAAAATCCCGTCGCTTTTGCAAGGAAGTTAAGATATTGCCTTATCTCAACATGCCGAACACCCCGGACTACTTTGCCGCCGTGGAGGAAGATTGGAACCTCTTCACCCTGGCGGGCCTGCGGTCCTGCCTGCGCGACGCCTACCGGGCGCTGCGGCAAACCTCCGACCCCGCGCAGGACCCCACCTTCGGCACGCCCAACGGCCCGGTCGTCGCCGGGGTCATGCGTTGGATGTTCGTCGATTATCACCTCGCCCGCGGCTGCGCGTCCGGCCAGTTGCCCGGCATCACCGCGCACTGGCTCCACCTGGGCGACGGCGGCGTGTACGCCCTGGAACTGCGCGGCCGGCGCACCTCGCTGATGGCCTTCCACCTCAACTACCCCGATTCGTCTATCCGCGAGTCCCGGCTGCGCTTTGAAAAACGCTTCACCAACCAGATGAACCCTATCTTCCCGCAGTGGGACGCCCCGGAAGGCGAGGCAGACGGCGTGGCGGCTCCGCGCATCAACCTGGTGCTCGTCCACGGCGGCAAGAAGGCGGATTTCGCCTACCTGCGCGCCTACCACGATCCCGATGACATCCACCGCTACCTGACGATGTCGGCCAACATCATCGAGCAGCCGGTCGTCTCGTCGGTCGCCGGCGACTTCGAGCCGATCCAGGAACGCGAGCCCCGGCTGCGCGACGACCTCGCCGCCGACGGTGACGAAGACGAAACTGCCGCCGCCGCCCGCGCGTGACGCGATGATCAGCCATCGCGCCTACCCGGAACGCATCACGCAGGCGCGCGAGCTTCTGGGGTTGACCAAGACCGAACTCGCCGAGTCGCTGGCCGTCAGCGTGGCCGCCGTCGCGCAGTGGGAGAGCGGCACCAAGCACCCCACGCCCGACAACCTGGCGGCCCTGTCGCGCCGCCTGTCCGTGCCGATGTCGCTCTTCTTCAAGGCCAAGCCTGCCGGCCTGGAACGCAAGGGTCCGCTCTCCTTCCGCGCGTGGAAGAGCGCGCCCATGCACCGCGCCAACCGCAAGGCCGAGCGCCTGGCGGAAATGGTCGCGGAAATTTACTCCTGGATCGCGGAAAAGATCGACCTGCCCGAGCCGGTGCTGCCCGAGATCGCCGGCCTGGGCGAAACGCTGGACGCCGAAGCCGCCGCCGACGAGACCCGCCGCGCCTGGGGCCTCGGCGACCGCCCGCTGCTCAAGTTGGGCGAGCTGTTGGAATCCCAGGGGATCCTGCTGACGCCGGCGTCCTTCGGCGACGACCGTTTCGACGCGTTTTCCTGCGTGATCGACGGCCGGCCCTTCGTGTTCCTGGGCGGCGAGAAGAAGGACCGCGCCCGCTCGCGCTTCGACGCCGCCCACGAGTTGGGTCACCTCCTGCTGCACCAGCACTTGGGAGCCACCGACCTGTTGCTGGAGCCGGGAATGCGCGAGTGGATGGAGCGCCAGGCGGACGGGTTCGCGTCAGCGTTTTTGCTGCCGCGGGCGACCTTCGGCCCCGACGTGCGCGACACCACGCTCAACGGTTTCCTGGCGCTCAAGCCGAAGTGGGGCGTGTCGGTGCAGTGCATGGTGTTCCGCGCGCGGCAGCTCGGGTTGATCACGGCGGCGGAGTACGGCAGCCTGTTCAAGCAGATGGGCTGGCGGCGCTGGCGGCGTCCGCAGGGTGAACCGCTCGACGACATGGTCCCGCCCGTGGCCGGAGCCTTCGGTCGCAAGAGTCTCGGCGTCCTGGAAAGAGCTGGCTACGTGCGTGCCTGGGAGGTGCCGGGCCTGCTCCAGTTGCCCGCTTCGGTGGTCGGCTCGGTGTTCCAGTTGGAGCCTGCCGCCTTCGAGCCGCCCGCGCCGGATTTGAAGAAGATCGTGCCCTTCGAGCTGGGCCTGGTTTTCGAGTGATCTTCCGCCCCTGGAACATCAGTCCGGCCCCTTGGCTCCACGAGCTTGGCTCCGCCAAAGTTAGCGGCGGGGAGCAAATGAACGGTGAGTAGTGCGTACAACCAATGGTTGTATTTTATTCGTGCAATACCCAATCGCTTGGGTATCTTGGGGAAGCCACGTAGCCGCTACGTATTGCCAACTAGCATTTAGCAAACACCATGAACGCAAAGCAGACTATTGGTGCCCGGGTCCAGAGTTTCCTGCGTGGAGTGGGTTCGGTGATCGACCTTCAGCCCAACACGCGGCAAAATCGCCCGCCGGAGAAAATGGTGTTTTCGCGCACCGTGTTCATCAACGGTCGTAAAATCGAATTGGGTGGCAAGCGCAACCTCTTCGAGGAGACGGTGAAGGCCTATCAGTCCGACTGGAAGAAGATTACCGGCGACGTGGAGAAGGTGATCGGGCGGCTTCCCGCTGCCACTCGTGAACATGCCAATCGACGACTCGCCGCCGGACGATAGTATCCCTCCGCGCGAGGAAAGATTTGAGTGAGCCCGGCTTGTAAAAAGCAGCAAGGAACGTCCGATTGTCTCTCTTGCATCACTGGCCCTCAATCGGGTACAGTCCGCTTGTGCCAGCGTCAGCAATCCATCCCCTCAGCGCAGGAGCTTACACCCTCCCCGACGCGGCCCGGCTTCTGGGATTGCCTTTGTCTCGCCTGCGCTCGTGGGTGCGCGGTGCATCACTCGACGGACAGGAAGGCGAGACACGGGCGCGCCGGTTTCCCGCTGGACCCTTTGACACACAAGGCGATGGCGGTGACCGGCACTTCGACTTCCTGACGCTCATCGAAATCTTCACCATCGCCCAGTTGCGCAAACACGGCGTCAAGATGGCCACTCTGCGCGCCGGCCGGGCGGAATTAGCTGCCAGCTATCGTACAGCCCATCCATTTGCCCTAAAGGGTTTGCTCACCGATGGCGTGCGGCTGCTCAGGGAACTCGGCGGTGATGCCATTCTGGAAGTTGGAACGAGCGGGCAGACTGCCTTTGCGAACGTCATCAAGCCGTTTTGCCACCGCTTGGACTTCGATGCAGCTTCCCACCTGGCCACGCGTTTTTACCCGTTGGGTGATGACAACAAGATCATCGTCGTCGATCCCCGCCACGCGTTCGGACGGCCGGTGATTGCTGGCACGAACATCACTACCGAGTCGATTGCCAGCCTGATGCGCGCCGGCGAGCACCCGGACGATCTCGCAGCGGACTACAGGGTGAACATCTCGAAAATCGATGCCGCGTGGGCTTTTGAACTCCGCGTGGCGGCATGAGAATTTACTTCGACGAGAACTTCTCCACGCATCTCGTCGCTGGAATGCAGGCGTTCCAGGAAGGTCGGCGGCGAGAGGATGTGACGGTGCTGTCGGTGGTAGATGAGTTTGAGCAAGGTACTCCGGATGAAACGTGGATCCCGGCTGTCGCCAAGGTGCGTGGGGTGGCACTGACCCAGGACATGAACATCCACCGCACTCGCGCTCAGGCGGCACTCTGCCAAGCCAACAAAATCGGCGTGTTCTTCTTCAAACCGCCGAAAGATGGCTGGACATACTGGCGGTTGATCCAGTTGGTGGTACGGCTGTGGCCGGAAATCACCCGGCTTGCCAGCGAGACCAAGCGGCCCTTCAGCTACGTGGTCGATGCGCGTACGGCGAAGATCAAAAAGGTGTAGATAGTCTCCTTTCCCGTGGCCTGCGCTGCACGGAATAGAGTTCCGGGGAGGCGAGCATTCCCAAACAGGAGTTTGGAAACGAGACAAAGACAATCAAGCGGCGCAGGATAAAACTCCCGGCTCTGGAAACGATGACGCCCGGCTCCATTGCTACTGTGTTTTCCTCCTCTTTTCGTTCCCAGACTGGAACTTCGGCTCCCGTCTTTGTTGTCGATAAGCAGAACTGACCCCTCAAGACGCATCCATGACGAGCAAACCTTGTTGGACGATGATCAAGGTCCAGGGCAAACAGGAGCCACCTTTGCCAACGATTATGTCATGAAGGAGTTTGGTCGATTCGAAGCGAAATCCTTCCACACCTACCGGGTGAATGTGCGCTTTACTAGGAATTTGCCTGTTCTCAACCAGACCGATCCTGAAGCTATTATCCAAGTTGACCCGATCCATGCTTCTGACGCTTCCGTGGGTTCCACCATCTACTTCCTCCTGGTGGTGCTGTTAGCCTTGGTGGGTACGATCCTCTGGTTACCGCACCTTTATTGGTCACGTAAACAACGGCGGGTACTGGCAAACCAAAACTTGCAAAGGGTCAGTTCTGACCATTGACAATTAAGCTGCCTTACCTCGCCTCCCAAACTGGAGTTTGTTGTCGTGCCGGGCAGCAAGGTGCATTCCCCAGGTACACCCGGATCAAAGTTCGATCTGCAAAGGGAAGTTGGGGCAGATGACGGATCGCTCCGTCTGCCCGGCGGGCGTGTAGAACCTCATTTCGCCTTCCAAACCACAGATCCACACCTCGCGCGCACCACTCTCGAAGTAGAGCTGGCGCTTCTGCTCGATCTCCAAGGCGCGGTTGCTCGGCGAGAGGACTTCGACGCAGATGTCCGGTGCCACCGGCAGCGCAAAGGCTTCGCCGTATTGCTGGAAGAAAGCGTGCGGCGCCCAGATCACATCGGGCACTTTCATGTTGTCGGAGGTTGACACGGCGGCTTCCACGCTGGCCTCGCCCGAGGGCAGCAAGCGGGTGAGCAGATTTGCCACCCTGGACTGGTAGCGGCCATGGCGGAAATGCAGTGGAGACATGACGATCTGGTTCAAACCGTTGAGTTCGATCCGGTACGGCAGGTCTTGCAGCGAGGGATCGGCGCACAATTCTTCCCAGGTAATCTGGTGGAGCGCATCGTTCATCGCAGAGAAGATATACCACCGCCGCGGCACCCGACGAGAACCTTTCCCTCCTTTCTTCCTCGTTCCCAAACTCCGTTTGGGCATGTCTGCCGTCTGCGGAACTCTGTTCCGTTATGTGACGTCACACGAGGGAACAGAGTTCCCCAGAAAGGAGCGTTCCCAAACCGGAGTTTGGGAACGAGGAAGAACGAGAAGAAGGCTTTGGTATGCTTCCCATCAAGACCGGCCACGCTGCAACGCTGGCTCCTTGGTGGCTACGCCTTGTTGCTCGCGTCGAGGTGCTTGATCAGGGCGGCGAGTTCCATCCGCAGATGCACGAAACGCTCCCGCTCGCCGGTGTCGTTCACGTCGAAGCCGAGGTGGCAGGCGAACTCGCCCGGGATGCGTTGTGCCCGGACGCGAAGCTTCTCTCCTTCGGGGGTCACTTCGATGCGCACGACCCGTTCATCGTCCGAATCGCGGCGGCGCGTGATCAACCGGCGCTGCTCGAGCCGCTTGAGCAGCGGCGTCAGCGTGCCCGAATCCAGGGCCAGCCGCTCGCCGAGCGTCTTCACCGACGCGCTCTTTTCCTCCCACAAAACCAACAGGGTGAGATACTGCGGGTAGGTCAACGCCAGAGGCTCCAGCAGCGGGCCGTACGCGCGGATCAACGCGCGGGACGCGTTGTAGAGCGTAAAGCAAAGCTGGTGCTCCAGGAGCAGAGCGTCACCGGCGTCGGTGATCACGATGGATTAAACTCAGACCAAACGCACGTCCACTTCGATGTTCCCCCGGGTCGCGTTGGAGTAGGGGCAAACCTGGTGCGCCTCATTGACCAGGGCTTCGGCCTGCTCACGCGGCAGTTCCGGGATGGCCACCTCGAGGACGACCGCGATGCCGAAGGCTTGACCCACAGGCCCGATGGTCACCTGGCTGGTGACCGAGATCGGTCCGGTGACGAGCTTCTGCACACGGGCGACATGCGCGGCGGCACCACCGAAGCAGGCGGCGTAGCCGGCCGCGAAAAGCTGCTCGGGGTTGGTGCCGGCGCCACTGCCGCCCATCGCCTTGGGCGGAGCGAGCGGGACGTCGAGCAAGCCGTCATCGGTCCTGGCGCGGCCTTCGCGCCCGGAGGTGGCGGTGGCGGTGGCGGTGTACACCCGTTTTTCCAAAATGGCGGGACCGGATTGGGTGGAGGCGTTCCCTGGCGTGGTTTCGTTGTCTGTCATATCACACAGAACATTGCTCGCAATGAGATTGCTTGCAATTAAAATGCTTCCCCCTCGTTCCAGAGGCCCGTTTTGGGAAGGAGCAGGTAAGACCGGGCACGGTGGCGCTGCTCTCGCGGTGTCCATCGCGTCCTTTTGCTACCTGCCCTCGATTGTGCGATAGGTACAAAGCGATGAGTCCGACACTGCTCGAATTGGTCATTGTTGTTCTCCTTTTTTTGATGGCGTGGTTGATCGCGCCCCTCATCGCACCCTGGCTGTTCGCCCTGCTCTCCTTCTTCTGGCGGACTTCCGGACCACCCCCGCCCCCTCCTCCCCGCCCGGAACGACCCGAAAAGAACGTCACTCCGCCGCCTATCCCTCATGAAAAACCCCGTAGATCCGATGGACTATCCCCCCACCAGTAGCCCCCTCCGCGCCCTCGCCCGCCTTGGCACTTTCCTGCTGGTCGGCCTCATCGCGCTCATCCTGATCGGCTTCACCTTTTCGGCTTGGCGCAACATCAATCCGGGCTACGTGGGCATCGTCTTCGACAAGGCCAACCACAACGTCACCACCGGCGCGCTCGACCCGGGCTGGGCCTTCATCAACCCGCTGACCCAGGCCATCCAGGAATACCCGGTCACCATCCAGACCTACCCGATGGTGCAAAGTTCCGACGAGGGCGTGCCCCGCGACGACTCGATCAAGGTGCAGAGCAACGAAGGCCAGCAGATCAACCTGGACGTGGTCATCCAGTACCAGGTGGAAAAGGCCAAAGCCTCGCAATTGTACCTCGACTGGGGCGGCGCGCCCATCTCCACGGTCGAGACCGGCGTGGTGCGGCAGTACACCCGTTCGCAGGTGCCCGTGGTGGCGTCCAAGTACACGTGGGAGGAAATCACCTCCACCAAGCGCGGCGCGATGGTTTCGGACATCATCACGATCCTGCGCGAGGAGTTTGACCGGCGGCACCTGACGCTGGTTTCCTTCGGCATCCGCGAGGTCCATCTGCCCCAGGCGCTGCAAAAGTCACTGGACCAGAAGATCCAGGCCCAGCAGGCGGCCGAGCAGCAGAAGTACCAGCTCGCCCAAGCGGTCGTGAAGGCGGATCAGGACGTGGCCCAGGCCACGGGTTTATCCAACGCGATGAAGATGCAGGCCCAGGGTGAGGCGACGGCAACGCTCACCCGAGCCACGGCCCAGGCGCAGGCCAACGATTTGCTGGCCAAGAGCATCACGCCCCCCCTGATCCAGTACGAGCAGTTGCAGCGCTGGGACGGCCGCTTGCCGATGTTCCTCGGCGCGACGGGCACTCCGCTGGTGGACGTGGGCAACATGATCAAGGCCGCCGGTGCGGGCACGCCATCGCACGCCCCCTCGATCGCGCCAACCCCGGCACCGTAATCAGGCGGGTAGAGAAAAGGCATGAGCCCCCTTTGCCTTCCAGCCCCGGCAGGGGCGTAAGAACTCAGCCCGGTACCACCAGGAAGGCCGACCCAAAAAAAGATCGCTCTGGAGTGTTGCTCACTTGGATAAACCGCAGCAGAATGGGAGGGACCCGCTCCGTCGGGTCCGCTCTGCTGGCTGGACCAACGGACCCGACGGAGCGGGTCCCTCCCGGCCAGGCTTACTCAATTGAGCAGTGCTCTAATCCTCGCTCGATTGCAGCTTGGCGAGGATGCCCAAATCCTCCAGCGTCGTCGTGTCGCCGGTGACGGCCTTGCCGCTGGCGACCTCCTTCAACAACCGGCGCATGATCTTGCCCGAACGCGTCTTGGGCAGCGAATCCGTGAACCGGATCTGGTCGGGCCGCGCGATCGCGCCGATCGACGTGCCGACGTGCTTCTTGAGCGTGTCCTCCAGTTCCTTGTTCGCCGTCTGCCCGCCTTTGAGCGTCACGAACGCCACGACCCCCTGCCCCTTGATCTCGTCCGGCTTGCCGACGACCGCCGCCTCGGCCACCGACGCGTGGCTGACCAGCGCGCTCTCGATCTCGCTCGTGCCCAGGCGGTGCCCCGCCACGTTGAGCACGTCGTCCATGCGGCCGGTGATCCAGAAATAGCCGTCCTCGTCGCGCCGCGCGCCGTCGCCGGTGAAGTAATAACCCTTGCCGGGGAACTCGCTCCAGTACTGCTTCTCGAAGCGGGCGTCGTCCCCGTAGATGGTCCGCAGCATCGACGGCCACGGTTTGCGGATGACCAGCTTGCCGCCCTGGTTGGGGGCCAGTTCGTTGCCCGCGTCGTCCACGATGGCCACGTCCACACCGAAGAACGGCAGCGTCGCCGTGCCGGGCTTGGTCGGGGTCGCGCCCGGGAGCGGGGTGATCATGTGGCCGCCGGTCTCCGTCTGCCACCAGGTGTCCGCGATGGGGCACCGGCCGCCGCCGATCTTCTCGTGGAACCACATCCAGGCTTCCGGGTTGATCGGCTCGCCCACGGTGCCCAGCAGCCGCAACGAGGAAAGGTCGTGCCCGGCGGGCCACTGGTCGCCCCACTTGATGAACGCACGGATCGCCGTCGGCGCGGTGTAGAGGATGGTCACGCCGTGGTCGGCGATCAGCTTCCACCAGCGGTCCTGCTTGGGGGTGTCGGGCGCGCCCTCGTACATGAAGACGGTCGCGCCGTTGGCCAGCGGGCCGTACACCACGTAGGAATGCCCGGTGATCCAGCCCACGTCGGCGGTGCACCAGTACACGTCGTCCTCGCGCAGGTCGAAGACGTACTTGGTGGTGATGTACGTGCCCAGCAGGTAGCCCGCGCTGGTGTGCAGGATGCCCTTGGGCTTGCCCGTCGAGCCGCTGGTGTAGAGGATGAAAAGCGGGTGCTCGCTGTCGAAGGACTCGGCCGGGCACTCGGCGGCGACTTTGGCCGTTTCCTCGTGCCACCAGGTGTCGCGGCCCGCCACCATTTCCACGGCGTTCTCGCTGCGGCGCAGGACGATCACGCCGTCCACCTTGGCCGTGCCGTCCTTGAGCGCGGCGTCCACGTTGGCCTTGAGGGGCACGATCTTGCCGCGCCGCCAGCCGCCGTCGGCGGTGACGACCAGTTTCGCTCCGCTGTCGTTGATGCGGTCCTTGATCGAATCCGCGCTGAACCCACCGAACACCACCGAATGCACGGCGCCGAGGCGCGCGCACGCCAGCATGGCCACGGCGGCCTCCGGCACAAGCGGCAGGTAGAGCAGCACGCGGTCCCCGGCCTGGATGCCGTGCGCCTTGAGCACGTTGGCAAAGAGGCACACTTGCGCGTGCAGTTCGGCGTAGGAAAGGGTGCGCTGGTCGCCGGGTTCGCCCTCCCAGACGATGGCCGGCTTGTCGCGGCGGCCGCCGTCGAGGTGGCGGTCCAGGCAATTTTCGCTCACGTTGAGCTTGCCGCCGACGAACCACTTGGCGAAGGGCACCTGCCAGTCCAGCACCCGGGTCCAGGGCTGCTGCCAGTGCAGTTCGCCGGCCTCGCGCGCCCAAAAGGTGTCGGGCGAGTCGATGGATTCGCGATAGAGCCGGTGGTACTCCTCCATCGAGGGGATGCGGGCCGCACGCGCAAACTCCGCCGGGGGCGGGAAGACGCGGTTTTCGACCAGGTGGGACTCGATGTTCTGCGAGGCGGAAGCGGGTTCGCTGTTCTGGCTCATGGGGGAATTGGTGGGATGGTGACGCGCTGGGAGCAGCTAGTGTGTCGCGGTTAGCGCACGCGCTCAAGCGCTTTCACGGGGCCGCCAGAGCAAAATCGCGTGGCTAGTGACGGTCGCTTGTGCCATAATAAAGCATGGCCGCCGGCGACCCCTTTCAGACTGCTGCGGGCGAGACGTTGTCGCTGCAACAAGCGTTCCGTTACCTCTGGCGCGCGGCCCGGCTGAAATGCCCGGTCTGCGGGATCAAGCCGATCTTCGTGCCGCTGAAACGGGTGCGGAGCTTTCACGATTGGTTCACCCCGCTGGACGGCTGTCCGCGCTGCGGCTACCCCTACGAGCGCGAGCCGGGCTATTTCCTGCTGGCGATCTTCGGGTTCAACTTCGGTTTCGCCGTGTTCCTGGGAATGGGCAGCTTCATCGGCCTGGCGCTCTACTCCGACGTGGTGAACATGCCCTGGTGGCAACTGGTGCTGATCACCATCCTGCCCATTCCGATCGTCAACGTCCTGATCGCCCGGCACGCCAAGGCGCTCTTCGTGGCGCTGGATCACTTCGTCGATCCGCACGTCCGCGAGCAGGACCCCTGGGGCGATGACGACGACGACGACGGCATCCATCTGATCCCCAACAACCCGGACGGCGGCGGCGAGGGTTTGAAGTGGCCCACGGATGACAAGGACGAGAAAGGCGAGCACTCCGACGCCGAGTTGGTGGGTGCGGGCAGCGGCAGACGGTGAACTGCCCGGCGGTGATGTTTGAGGATAAAATCGTTTCCGCGTACCTGGCTTGCCGTCGTTGCTCCCAAACGTTATTTTTGTGCCCGTGTTTACCATCTATCGCCTCAACGCAGACGAACTTGATGCAAGCTTTCTGGAAAGCTTGAAAGCCGCTTTTCCTCACAAGGAGATCGAGATCGCTGTCGGGGAAGCAGATGAGACAGAGTATCTTCTGCGCTCACCTGCCAACCGCGAAAAGCTGCTTGCTGCGGTCGCTGATGTGGAAGCCGGACGTAACATAATCGAGCCGGATTGAGCGATATTCCGGTTAGATGTGCGCGCATCTCAGCAACGCTTGCTCTCCCACACTACTATCGGTAGTTTGAAGCTATGACCTGGGAAGAAGTCTGCGCCGACCCGCTCTTGCAGGACCTGCCCTACAAGATTGAACTTAACCAATGGGGCAACATCGAAATGAGTCCAGCCAGGAATCGGCATAGTGAGTATCAAGGAGAAATTACTTACCTCTTGCGGGTACTCAAAAAAGGCGGCATTTCATTTCCGGAGTGTGGGGTACAAACAACCGAGAACATCAAGGTGCCTGATGCTGCCTGGGTCTCTTTCGAGCGCCGCCGTACCACACCACACGAATTTGCTTACACTGTTGCTCCAGAAATCTGCGTGGAGGTCATCTCACCTACCAATTCCTTGGAAGAGCAAATGCACAAAGGCGAACTCTATCTCCAGGCCGGAGCAAAAGAATTCTGGCTCTGCAACGAACTCGGCGACATGCGCTTTTTCGATGCCGGTGGACCCCTGGAGCGTTCCCGGTTATGCCCCGAGTTTCCGAGCCGGATAGAAATCCCGGAGTAGCCCAGCGGCCCTCAAGCCGTAAACGGCCCCAGCTCCAGGCCGAAGTTCTCGTGCGCGATCCGGGCGGCTTGCGCCACCTCGGATTCGTCGAGGATCACCGCGATCTTGATCTCGGAGGTCGAGATCATCTGGATGTTGATGCCGTGCCTGCCCAGGCAGTCGAAGAGCCGCGCGGCCACGCCGGAGTGCGAGCGCATCCCGATGCCCACCACGCTGAGCTTGGCGATGCCGGCGCGGGCCGTCAGCTCGGCCGCGCCAATCTCCTCGACCACCGTTCGCAGCGCGGTCTGCGCGGCCGGCAGGTCCGCCTGGTTGAGCGTGAAGGAGATGTCCGTGGCACCCCGGGCCGAGACGTTTTGCACGATCATGTCGATGACCACGTGCGCCGCGGCCAGCGCGTTGAAGACCCGGGCCGCCGTGCCGGGCTGGTCGGGCACGCCGTTGACGGTCACCTTGGCCTGGTTCTTTTCCACGCTCAGGCCGCGGATGACCACGTTTTCCATGCTGGGGATTTCGTCGGTGATCATCGTACCGGGATGGTGGTTGAAACTGGAGCGGACTTCAAAGCGCACGCCGAACTTCTTGGCGAACTCGACCGAACGCGACTGCATGACCTTGGAGCCGCTGCTGGCCATTTCAAGCATCTCGTCGTAGCTGAGTTCTTCCAGCCGCCGGGCGTCGGGCACCAGACGCGGGTCGCAGGTGTACACGCCGTCCACGTCGGTGAAGATCTGGCAAAGGTCGGCGTCGATGGCCGAGGCAATGGCGATGGCCGTGAGGTCCGAGCCGCCGCGTCCGAGCGTGGTGATCTGGCCCTCCATCGTCTGCCCCTGGAAACCGGCGACGATGACGATCTGCCCGTCTTCGAGCAGATGCAGGATGCCCTTGGGCGTGATGTTGGCGATCTTGGCCTTCGTGTGGAACCCGTCGGTGACGATGCCGGCCTGCGCGCCTGTCAGCGACACGGCGCGCGCCCCGAGGGCGTCGATGGCCATGGCCAGCAGCGCGATGGTCGTCTGTTCGCCGGTGGCCAGGAGGACGTCCAGTTCGCGCGTGGTCGGCGCGGGCGAGACTTCGTGGGCCAGTTTGAGCAGGTTGTCGGTGACCCCCGACATGGCCGAAACCACCGTGACCACGCGGTGCCCGGCCCGCTGCGTTTCGATCACCCGTTGCGCGACCGCCTTGATGCGCTCCGGCGTGCCAACGGACGTGCCGCCGTATTTTTGAACCAACAAGCTCATGGGAGCGGGTAGGATGCCCGTATCAGCCGTGCTGCGCAACGAGTTCCATGATCGCGGCCCGCTCGGCTTTCACCGCCGGGGCGTCGGTGACCAGCCCGCCGTACTTCAGCACGGTGTCGGCGTCCTTGAGGCCGTGGCCGGTGACGGTGCAGACGATGGTGGAGCCTTCCGGGATGCCGCGCACCGGGCAGGGGGCGCAGCGGGTGTCTTCCGCCCCGAGGCACTTGAGCAGGCCGGCGATGCTCGCGGCGCTGGCGGGTTCGACGAAGATGCCCTCGTTCCTGGACAGCCACATCTGGGCGAGCAGGATCTGCTCGTCGGTGACGATATCGATGGCTCCGCCGGACTCCTTGACGGCCGCGTTCGCCTGGGTCCAGCTCGCCGGGTTGCCGATGCGGATGGCACTCGCCAGCGTCTCGGGGTTCGCGACCACAGCGCCGTGGAAAATGGGGGCGGCGCCCGCGGCCTGGAAGCCGGTCATGCGCGGCAGCCTGGTTGAGCGGCCCAGCGTCTGGAATTCCTGGTAACCCTTCCAGTACGCCGTGATGTTGCCCGCGTTGCCGACCGGCAGGAAGTGGAGGTCGGGCGCTTCGCCGAGTTCCTCGATGATCTCGAAAGCGGCCGTCTTTTGTCCCTCGATGCGGAACGGGTTGATGGAATTGACGATGGCCACACCCGCAGCCGGGTCGCCGCCGATCTCGCGCACCAGACGCAGGGCGTCGTCGAAGTTGCCGTCCACCTGCACGACGCGCGAGCCGTGCGCGACGGCCTGGACGAGCTTGCCCAGCGCGATCTTGCCCGCCGGCAGCAGGACGATGCACTCGATGCCCGCCCGCGCGGCGTAGGCGGCGGCGGATGCGCTCGTGTTGCCCGTGGAGGCGCAAATGATGGCCCTCGCACCGTCCTCCACCGCCTTGGAGACCGCCACGGTCATACCCCGGTCCTTGAAGGAGCACGTCGGATTCAGTCCCTCGTACTTGATGAACACCTGGCAGCCGCGGCCCACCCGCTCGCTCAGGCGGGGCGAGTAAATCAGCGGCGTGGAGCCTTCGTTGAGCGAGATGACCGGCGTCCGGTCGCTGACGGGCAAAAACTTGCGCCAGCGCGCGATGACGCCGCGGTCGTTGTAGGGGTGACGGTCCATGAAGTGCGAGAAGGGCAGACCGGGAAGTCTAACCTGTATCCCCTAGCTAGCTCAAATGGGGAAATCCCACAACTCCTTGCCGGCAGGTTTCGTGGTGGATGGCGCGCTCCGCCGCGCCATTGCTTTATTAAGCGCGAAGCGCTTCCAGATCCAGACGGCAGAGTTTCTAGTGCGCTCCGCGCAAAGAACCAATGGCGCGGCGGAGCGCGCCATCCACCACGAAACCTGCCTTGTCAAAACGCTGGAACGTCATGATGATGGGCGCGATGAAACCGCGCCTCTTCGGTCACCGGCTGCATCATGACGTGCCCTCATGGGCCGAGGCAGGCAACTTTTCTCACCTGCGAATCCGTGTCGATAGGCAACAAACCACGCCCTTGACCGAACCTGTTCTGGCCAATGCCTTGTTGGAGTCGGTGAGTTTCTACCACGCCAAGGGTCGCTGGTGGCTTAGCCTCTTTGTGCTCATGCCGGATCACCTTCACGCGCTGGTTGCTTTTCCGCACGACACCAACATGAGCCGCACTATTGGTGAATGGAAGCATTGGCACGCACGCAGACACGGCATTCGCTGGCAGGAGGGGTATTTCGATCATCGGGTGCGTGAAGATGAGCGCGGCGAACAACTCCAGGGACAAGCCAATTACATTCTCCATAACCCGGTCGTGCGCGATCTCTGTGCACACCCCGACGAATGGCCGTGGAAGATCAACCATCTGGAGGTGGATGGCGCGCTCCGCCGCGCCATTGGTTCCTCGCGCGAAGCGCGCTAGAAACTCTGCTGTCCGGACCTGGAAGCGCTGCGCGTTTGGTAGAGTAATGGCGCGGCGGAGCGCGCCATCCACCGTTTTCGCGCTAGCCGCAAAACGAAAACTCTGCCAGCATCCCGGCCATGCCACCGCTCACCAGCCTGCCGGATTCGCCCGCTGTCGCCGCCCCATCTTCCTCTGCGGGTGGTATCGCTTCCTACGAACCCTTCATTGCCGCCGGGACGAACATGCCCGAGTTCACCCTGCGCGCGGTCGTCATGGGCACGCTGCTGGGCATGGTCTTCGGCGCGTCGTCGCTGTTCCTGACGCTCAAGGTCGGCCTGACGGTCAGCGCGTCCATCCCCGTGGCGGTGATCTCGCTGACGATCTTCCGCGGCCTGTCGCGCGCGTTCGGCTGGCGCGACGCCACCATCCTGGAGCACAACATCACCCAGACCGCCGGCTCGGCAGGCGAATCCATCGCCTTCGGCGTGGGCGTGACCATGCCCGCCATCCTGATCCTGGGTTTCGACCTGGAGCTGACCCGCGTGGCGATGGTCGCCGTCCTGGGCGGTTTGCTCGGCATCCTGATGATGATCCCGCTGCGCCGTGCGCTGATCGTCAAGGAACACGGCATCCTCAAATACCCCGAGGGCACCGCCTGCGCCGCCGTGCTCAAGGCGGGCGCTTCCGAAGCCGACCGCGCCGCCGCGTCCCCGTCCGCGCAACGCGAGATCCAGCAGGCGAAAGCCGCCGGCCTGGGGGACTCGCCCGGGGGCCTGGCGATCTTCGGCGGCTTCGGCGTCGGGCTGATCTACAAGGCGGCCTACGCAGCGTTCCGTTTGTGGAAGGACGTGCCGGAAAAAGTCTTCGCGGCCCCCCTCAACGCCGGGTCCATCGCCGTGGACGCCTCGCCGGAACTGCTCGGGGTGGGTTACATCATCGGGCCGCGCATCGGCTCGATCATGTGCGCGGGCGGCGTGCTCTCCTACCTGCTGCTGATCCCGATGATCAAGTTCTTCGGCGCGAACGCGACCACCGCGATCGCCCCGGGCACCATCCCCATCGGCGAGATGTCGCCCAACCAGATCCGCACCGCCTACGTGCTCTACATCGGCGCGGGCGCGGTGGCGGCGGGCGGCCTCATCAGCCTGGCGCGCTCGCTGCCGACGATCTGGCACGGCCTGACCGCCGGCCTGCGCGACGCCCGCTCGGGCCGCGGCGATGCCGCCACGGCCGCGGCCGCCCGGACGAACACGGCGGTCCCGCGCACGGACCGCGATCTTTCCATGAACTTCGTGGGCATCGGCCTGGTCCTGCTGATGGCGGGCATCGTCGCCACGCGCTCGCTGCAGATGAACCTCCTGGGGGCCGTGCTCATCGTCGTCTTCGGCTTCCTGTTCGTGACGGTTTCCTCGCGCCTGACCGGCGAGATCGGCTCGTCGTCCAACCCGATCTCGGGCATGACCGTCGCCACGCTGCTTTTCACCTGCCTGATCTTCCTGATCGTCGGCTGGACCGGCCCCGGGTACTACGTGACGGCGCTCTCCATCGGGGCCATCGTCTGCATCGCGTCCTCCAACGGCGGCACCACCTCGCAGGACCTCAAGACCGGCTTCCTGCTCGGCAGCACGCCCAGCTACCAGCAGTTGGCCATCCTCTTCGGCGCGGCGGCTTCGGCGCTCATCCTGGGGCCGATCTTGTTGAGCCTCAACAACGCCAAGACCGTCTATGTGCCGGCCGCCCAGGTCGCGCCCGCCGGGCTGGCGACCGAGACGGGCAAGTTGAAAGCGCACGAGAAGCTGCAAGGTCCGCAGGCACAAACCGACGGCAGGGACTACCTCGCCTGGCAGAAGACCGACGACGTGGGCGGCCCGGCGGGCAAGTACCTCGTGGACGCGGGCGGCAAGGCCGTGTGGCTGGTGGACCCCGGCATCAACGGCACCTTCGGCACGCGCCCGGACGGTTCGCACGTGGAAAAGTTCAGCGCGCCCAAGGCGGTGCTGGTCAGCTACATCATCAAGGGCATCCTGGACCACAAGCTACCCTGGGCACTGGTGATCCTGGGCGTGATGATCGCGGTGGTGCTGGAAATGTCGGGCATCCCCTCGCTGGCGTTCGCGGTGGGCGTGTACCTGCCGATCAGCAGCTCGACGCCCATTTTCATCGGCGGCGCGGTGCGCTGGCTGGTCGATGCGCGGCAGCGCCGCCATTGGCGTTCGCGCCAGGTCACCATGAGCGAGGAGGAAATGGTGGCCGAGACCGACAAGAGCCCGGGCGTGCTGCTCTCCAGCGGCTACATCGCCGGCGGCGCGATCGCGGGCATCATCGTGGCCATCGTGCAGGGGCCGTTCGACAAGTTCGACAAGCGCATGAGCGATTGGGCCACCGCGCACAACCCGCTCTACGAGGGTCCGTGGAGCGATTTGTTGTCCATGCTGCCGTTCGTGGGTCTGTGCGTGTTGCTCTACCTCGTGGCGCGGGAGCGTTTGTTTTCCTAGCGGCGCAGAGTTTCGGGGCAGTGAGCAACAAGTTTGTTTTCCTCGCGGCGCAGAGTTTCGGGGCAGTGAGCAACAAAAGTAAAGCGGCGGCCACACACTTTATGGATGTACAAGTTTTGTGTTGTCGCCGGAAGGAAAAAACCCTTAACTCTGATTTCTAGCACTTACCCGCCGGTAAGCTTTGTTTCTGGGTACGAGCAACGGGAATCTCAAAATGATAAGACTCGATCAACCTCGCTTGGTGACGGTGTTTCTATTCGCGAGCTGCCTCATTTTCCCTCTGAACCAAAGGGCGAGAGGGGCTGACAAGGCGAACGCTCCTTCCAAATCTGCGGCGGTGAGTACTCCTGCCACCGGCTCGACCAGTCCAATCAGTCCGAGCAGCGGTGCGACCACAAACCCAACACCCGCAGCCATCAACAGCGACTCGACGGAAACGGCGAGCACCGCCGGTGGCAGCGGTCCGCAGTTGCCCGACAGCGTCAGTTCCTTCGAGACCGACCTGTTCTCAGGCAGTCTCAACTACCAGATCCCTATCGTCGTTGCTCCCGCCCGGGGAAACAGCCAGCCCAAGATCGCCCTCAGCTACAACTCGCGCAACGGCAACGGCTGGTGCGGGGTAGGCTGGTCCCTGGAGATGGGCTATATCGAGCGTGATACCCGCAATGGAGTGCCGGTGCTTTACCCGGCGGACAACTCGCCGCCCGTGCAGTACGACGACAGTAAAGGCTTTGTCTTCTCACTCAACGGGATGACCTCGCGGCTGGTGCAGGATCCCAACACGACCAACCTCTATCACGCGCACGTGGAAGGAGGCTTCCTGCAGTTCATCAAGAACGGCGACACATGGACGGTGACCGACAAGAACGGCACGATCTACCAATTCGGCGAAACACCGGCCAGCCAAATACAAAGCCAGGCTTTCCCCAATCCGGGTGGTACTTTCCGCTGGGCGTTGGACCGGATCGTTGATGCCAACGGCAACTCGACCTCCCTGATCTACAACGCACCGGCCGATGATCCGAATCATCTCTATCTCGCCAAGATCACCTACAACGGCACCGGCTCCTCGGATTCGGAGCATCATAGCGTCCAGTTCACCATCGAATCGAAGACCGACGACAGCAGCAGTCTCAGGTCCGGCATCCCGATTCATACCAGGTACCGTCTGAAGCAAATCGACGTTTACGCCGACAGTACAAGCAACTTGGTGCGCCGTTACACGTTGGGATACACTGCCTCCGGGATCACCAGCCGCTCCCTGCTCACGACGGTGACGCAATATGGCAGCGATGGCACCAGCGCCTTGCCCGCGTTGCAGTTCACGTACCAGTCCGAACCGGCCGGCGGAGCGTTCGGGTTTGCGGACCCTATCCCCTGGAACAACGTGGATGACCAAGGTGACTCGAACAACTACAATTTGATCAACGCCAACGATACGAGCAACGAGCGTTCCGTCGGCTTGATCGACATGGACCGTGATGGATTGCCGGACCGCGTGATGAGGTCGGCCGCCGCGCCGCATGATCATTATCTAGTGCAACTCAACCAAGGTCTTGCAAAGGATGCTCCGACTCAAGGTGCGTTCGCATCCTCTGTGACGTGGGGGGCGCTTTCCAACGTATATGGAGGAGGGTTGAGTCAGGGCAGCATCGGCTCACAATTCTCCATGGGTGTCACGCCAACAGATACGGCGTTACTTACCAATGTTTACCAAATCGACCTGGATGGTGATGGTTTGCCAGACCGTATTTTGCAAGACGAGGATAAAGCGCCGGGCACATGGTACCTGCAACTCAGCACCGCCCAATCCCCTACCATGCCCTTCGACACACACGGCTCCGTCCCACTCGTAGACTCATACGATTATATCCAGCGATCGGATACCATCACCAGCACTACAATCTCCAACGATGCTACTGGAAGCGACAAACTAGACCTCATCGATATGAATGGCGACGGTTTGCCCGATCGAGTGCATATCGACAATAGCGGCAATCTTACGGTCGAATTGAACAAAGGACAATTCTCTGCTCCCAACGAATGCCCGTTTGATCCGATACAAAGGAGTTGGGGAGCCATTAACACCATCTACAACTTTAACATCTACGATGTTAGCGACGGAGCGTATTACACCAGTGATGGCTTATACGACATGAATGGAGATGGCCTGCTTGATCTGGTGTCTTCCAACGGGAAGTCTGTCGAGTACAACAATGGCTATGGCGTGGGAGAAACGGTCACATACCAGACCGCTTTCGGCGTACTTCACGGCGTCGATAACAAGGGAGCTACCTATGCGGAGCTAGCCGCAATGCCGTGAAGTAATTCACGCTTTGACTGGCGACAGTTCATACTGCCACTC
>CAXTOP010000070.1:0-22571 GCA_964245965.1 uncultured Chthoniobacterales bacterium | reverse complement strand
AGCTGTCCACCCGCGCCTTGCCGCGCCCGTCGCCGCCAAGCTCGGCGTACAGGTTGGGCAGGTTTTGGGTCAGGTACACAGTCGCCACCCGTGACGCCCTGGCCGTGGTCTGAAAGATGGCATCCGCCGACGTGACGAAAAGCTGGGCCTCGTCCGCGAACAAAAACAAAGGCCGCGTGCGCTCGCTGCTCACTCGCCGCTCGGCGGCACGCTGAAAGAGGTATTTCCACAGGACCGCCGCCATGCGTCCGGCCTCGTGGTACGCCTTCACCGGCAAGTCCACGATAATAATTTTGCCTGCGAACGCATCTTCCGGGGTGACGGTCGTTGCCTTGGTGAAAAGATCGCGCAACGCGCCGCGCTGAAAGGGGCTGATGACCGCCGTGATGCTCATGAGCACGCCGCTTTTCTGCCGGTCGGCCATCGGCTGCCATTCGCGCTCGAAGTAGCTTTTCACGGCAACCAGGTCTTCCCGATCCGCGTCCGTGGCCGCTGCACGTCCCGTCGCTTGGTTGACTAGCTGCTGATAGGTTTCCGTGGGTCCGGTGAGGACTTCGTAGAGCCGGTGCATGGTGATGGACACGCCCGACAGACGGCAAAGCTCCATCGCGTTTTCCAGCGCGTGCCGTGCGGCCTTTTCCCAGGTGTCGTCCTCGTTGTTCTTGGCGGCACCGCCGACTTCCGCCATCTGCATGAGCACTTCCACCGCGTTCATCGCCAGCCCGCCGCCAACGCCGCCCCGGCTGATTTCGTAATCGAGAAAGTTAAACCCCAACCCGCGCCCTGGGCCAAAGCGCAGCACGTCGCCCGCGCGCCCCTCCTCCCGTGCGTAGGCTTCCCACAGGTCCGGCTCGTCGGCCTTGGCGCACAGGACCAATCCGCCGTAACCCGCCCGCAACATCGCCCGCGCGGTCGCCCGGCCCGTGCCGCTGGTTTTGCCGCTGCCGGTCGCTCCGCTGACAAACAGCCCTTCAAAGGAATGGCCGAACGTCCACGGCACCCGGATGATCTTGCCTCGGGCGTCTGCGCTCTCGAAGTGCAAAAGCGGCTGGGCCTGCGGCCATGTCTGCGAGTCCTGCGCCGGTGCCGCCAGCCCCGCGCCGTTTACTAAAGCCTGCGCGGGTGCGCCGCCGTTTTGGAGCAGTTGCACAAAGTCTAACTTTCGCGGCTTGCTCCCTCCACCAAACACTTCTGAAAACCACCCCATATGGTGACGTGTGTAAAAAAGGTTTCTTGCCGCTTGGGTTAAAAGTGCGCCAGCGCGTAGCCGATGACGATGCCCGCCAACAGCCAACCTGCCGCCGTCCACCGTCCCCCGGCTTGGCTCCCTACTTGGTCACTCAAGACGTTTAACCCTTCGGCCAACCCTTTCAGTGCCTGCCGCACGGCAGCGGTGATTTCTTCGGGGGTGGCCGCTGGCCGCGCGCCGGTGACGGCGGCGGTCGCGCTCGTGGTGGCCGTCGTGAACCGGGCGGCGTGGTCGGCTACGTCCTGCGCTGCGGAGAGGTTGGCGCGCAATAACGCCACCGCCAGCAAAGCAAACTGCACCGTCGAGCTATCCGGCGTGCCGTGGGCAAACGTGTAGTAGGCGCGCACGATGCGTTCGCGCTCCTGGGGGTCCGTGGCCTGCGCCGCGAGAAAGCGCAGTTCCGCCGGCAGCGTGCCGCCGACATCGTCTGCCGGCGTCGGCATGGGTGCGGCGTCCTGCTTGGCCGTGATCGTTCCGTTGCGCTGCATTAGCTCTACAGGTCAAGCGGATCGGCAAACTCGTCGTAGGCCGCGCCCCTGGCTGCGGCGGCGGGTTCCTCGGCTCGTTCCAGCCGGTGCTGGATCAACTTCGTGTCTGGCACGATCAAGGCGGCGTGTTGCTCCCACTGCGCCCACACCTGGTTAATGAAGTAGTCGAGGTCCAGCCGGGAGTCCGTGCCGACGTGCTGGCGCGCTTCGGAGAGGGAGAGCCGCCGCCGCAATTTGCTCTCGGCCTGCGCCACTTCGCGCAACGATAAGGACGAAAGGGCGGGCAGGATCACGGTCGGCGCGCCTAGCTCGGCCAAAGCCTTTCCCGCTGGGCTGCTGGCGAACCGTGCCGACGAAAAGCGGGCGTCGTTCTGCACGACGATAAAATCGACTTGGTTCTTGAGCGTCGTGAACACCGCCCGGAAGGACGCTTCCGCCGTCGGATCGGGTGAGGAAAAAAGCAGGACGGTCATCCGCACCCCACGCTCGGCAAAGCCCGTGAGCACTTGGCGGCGTTTCAGGTGGTCCAGGATGGTTTCGGTCGAACCAGCCGGAAAGTCCGCCAGACACACGGGCGCGCTGTCGGCGTGGCGAAAGATTTGGTCCAGGCTTTCGGGGCTGGAAAGGGGAAAGTGCGCCACGTCCGGGAACGCGCTGGAAAAGGTCCGGTGCTCCGGGTCGGCGTCCACGCCCTCCCACGGCACCCCGGCAAAGTCGAGGTAGCTGGCGAGGGATTGGATCGCGGTGCTTTTGCCGACGCGCCCCGTGCTTTGGAGCGCACAGATGAACCGGGTTTTGCAGAGGGTAGGGGAGGGGGCTTCGCTGGCGGGTGCTTTCGTGCGGCTGGCTTTGTCGGTCATGGCGGAAGGGAAGGAACTTTAGGAGCGTTTGCGCGGGCTTAAGCCTGCGTCCTCCTGGCGGCGCGGCGGTTGGTTCGGGTAAGGTGGAAAGCAGGCGCAGGCGGAGTGCCCGCGCCTTCAAAGCCATGCAAGCTCAAACGGGCTGATTTCACAGGCCCCGCGTGTCGAAAAAGGAATGGCTTTTCGGTCGCCGCTAATGTCCGGTTCTCGGCCTGTTTTGTCCAGAGCGGGCGGGCAAATTTCCCTTGGTTTGATCGCCGTTTCTTTCTGCCCGTCGCCGTGGAATTTAGGTTGGGCAAACCCGTCTTTTCCAGGCACGCCACCAGAAATTTATCAGGAAGTTTTGCGCTTCCGCATTTTGAAGGGGTTCTCCGCGTCCGGGTCCACCGGCGTCTGCTCACCCTCCAAAGCCAGCGGATCGTTGAACTGCAAATCCTCGTCGGAAAAGCGGCTGGGCCGTTTGTCCTTGGGGATGAACACGTACTTCTTGGCTTCTGCTGCCGGGGGCGTCGTCGCGTCGGTCGGCTCGGTGGCCGTCGTGGTCGCGGCGGTCGGCAACGGCACAAAGCCGAGGGGCCGGGGCCGCGCCAGATGACGGCCAAAGAACTTCTGCACCGCCGAAAAATGCACCTTCAACCCGTGGGCTTTTTCCAGTTCGGCGGCGATGTCTGCCCACGTTTCCCGCCGGGCGCGTCGCTGGGCAATCTCGTCAAAGTGCGGCTCTAAACTGCTGCGGAAGGGCTTGCCGGGCATGGTGCCGTTACCTTCCTGCGGCGCGCCATTCTTAGCCAGTTTTTCCGCTCCTAGCCATTGTTTGCCAGTCTTAGACATTCCACGATTCAAGAACTGGCTAGAAGTGGCAAAATGTGGCTAGGAAAAGCGGCGTTGGGGCGGGATTCCGGGGCTTTAAGGCTTCCTTAAACGTATTGTGTCTCTACTCATAATCTTCTCTCTCATTCCCCTGCCTCCAACCTCCTCCTTCACCTTCACTTTTGCCTCTCCTTCACACTCCCTTTCCACTGCACGTTATTTTCACTCCTCCTTTCAACTTCTACTCTCCCTTCAATCTTCCTACACCTTCACTTTTCCCTTCGTTCTCCCCCTTTCAACTTCACCTCTGCTAACACTCTTCCTTCACTTCATCCCTTCCTCCACCTTCGCCTTCCTTTCACCTCAACCCCCTCACTCTTCCATCCACCTCGTTCCTCACCTCTCCAATTTCTCCCTCCCCTCAACCCTCTTTAGCTGCACCTCTCGTTCCTTGCACTCGTGTCTTGTCTCGCTCTCTCTGCCCGATCCTCGAAACCCTGAAAACCTAACAAGCTCCGGTGGCCACCTCTCTCTTCCTGCTTTGCTGCAACTCTCAGCGTCTAGGCATGAAACCGGCTTCACAGTGCCTGTTTATGCTTCAAGCCCTCTTCCGCACAAAGTCCAGGTTCGCGGTCCGCGTCAACACGCACCGTTGGGCCTGGTTCATCCCCGAAGGCGACTCGGTGGAACTACCCGCCACCGATCAAGAAATTACCGACGCCTTTTGGCTGAGTGGGATCGGCATTGAAAAGGCGTTCGCCATCCTGCGACGCAACTTCCCCCAAGCCTCGTTCACCGCCGCAAGCTGGCAGGGAGAAAACGCCTGGAACACCCGGACTTTTGAACTCAAAGACGCCGACACCGAGGAAGGAAAAGCGTTTCTTGCCGCCCTTGAACAAGCGCATCAGGAAATTCTACTCAGTGCCCAAAGTGCCTACAACCGTCTTCACCCCGAAGGTTAGGATCGCTTGCAGTGGACGGGCTGAAGACATAAACTCTTGACCGTGAACCCGTCCAAAGCCGCTCCTAAAAAGCTCGTGGCGAAATCCCGCGCCAAACGCCGTTCGGCAGCCAAGACGCCGCCACGCCGCCAGATGACCGCTGCTCTGGCTGAAAAGCGGGCGGTGGGTCCGGTGGACGGCCCGAAGTTCGATGGAGTGGCTTTTCTGCGCTCGTTGCGCTAGTGCCGGGCGGTGACTTACTACGCTGACACTTCTTGGTGGCTAGCTCTGCGCTGCCGCTCCGATGCACACCACCCGGCGGCGGTGCGCCTCTTTGACGACGATCCGTTGGCGAAGGTGCTCTGGACGCCCTGGCAGCGCGTCGAGGTCTTCAACATCTTCCATCAAGCGGAACGGACCGGTTTGCTGGCGGCTGGGGAAGGCCGCGACATCGTGCGTCTGCTCGGCCAAGAAGTGCGCCTGGGCTATTGGCCGCACCGGGAGTTTAGCTGGACTGACGCGGTGCGCCGCGCCTGCCAACTCGCGGCGCAACACGGCCCGGCCCTGTCGATCCGGGGCATGGACCTTTTCCATGTGGCCGTCGCTTTGACCGTGCGCGCCCCTGCTTTTCTCTCTTTCGACACCGATCAAGTTGCCTTGGCTCAAGTGGTGGGCCTCGACGTGTCGTAGCCCATCGGAAAGCCGCGCCCCAAGCTCCCTGCCCGATCTGCCAACGGCAATCGGCTCATGGCAGCCTGTTGTGGCGCTGGCAATCGGGAGCCTTTTCGCGCTATCTTTAAGGCGTGTTCACGATGGCAAAGATTCGGGACGGCAGCACGTATTTGGGCAACCATCTTTGCGCGAACGATTACTACTCGGAAGACGAAAAAGTGTCCGGCGTCTGGCAAGGCGAACTCGCGCGGGCCTGGGGCATCGAGGGCCAACGCATCGAGGCGGGCGACACCCGATTTGAAAACCTGCGCGTGGGCCTGACGCCGGACGGACAGGAAAAGCTCACGCAACGCGGCGGCGGGGAAGTGCGCTTCTATGATTTCCAGTGCGCCGCCGCGAAAAGCGTGTCCGTCCAGTCCATGCTTGACCCTCGCTTGGCAGAGGCGCACGAACGCGCCGCCAAAGTCGCGTTCTCGGAACTCGAACGCTTTGCCGCCCGTCAAGTCCAGGGCAAGGCAGCCGTCACCCTGCGCCAGCGCGAGGAAACCGGGAAGGTTTGCGCGGCGGTGTTCCGCCACGATGCCAGCCGGGAACTCGACCCGCAGCTTCATTCCCATCATGTCGTCGCCAACGTCACTCAAGGAAAGGACGGTAAACGCTACTCGCTGGAAACCCGTGAAATGGTCGAAGCCATCCGCTACGCCGGGAAAGCCTACCAGAACGAGCTTGCCAGAGAGTGCCGTGCCCTGGGTTACGAGCTGGTCGAACGCCGCCACGAACGCACGGGTGAAATCGAGGGTTTCGAGTTGGCGGGGGTCAGCCCGGAAATCTGCCGCCGCTACAGTCAACGCCGCGCGCAAGTCGAGGCGGCGATGGCCGCATTTGAGAAGGAGAAAGGCCGCGCGCCTTCCTCGGCCGAGATCGCCGTGCTCACCCGCCAGACGCGCTCTCACAAGCTCAAGGAAATTACCACCCCGGAAGTCCGCGCGGCTCAACTGGCCCGCCTTTCGGGGCCGGAACGTGCGGGCCTGAAAGACCTGGCTGCACAGGCGCGCGCGCGCGGGCCTTTGGCTCCTTTGACTCCTGCACCTTCAACAGAAGCCGCCCGGCTCGTCGAAAACGCGCTGGCGCATCGTTTCGAGCGTGCGAGCACCGCCAAAGGCCATGAAGTCCTGGCCGACGCGCTCAACGCGCGCCTGGGGCATGTGGACACGGCGCAACTTGTCGCCGCCCTGGGCAAACAGGCCGTGCGCCTTTCCCCGGCGGCGGACGCCGGTGCCCATCGCGCCGAATGGACCACGCGGGAGAATCTTTCCCGGGAACGCTGGTCGGTCGGCTTCGTGGACGCGGGCCGGGGCGCGTGCGCGCCGCTGCGAACTTCCGCGGTGCTGCGGCCCGGCGCGGGTCTGGACAAGCTGGCCGCTGAACAGCGTGAGGCGGTAGAGTTCGTCTGTTCAACGAAAGATAAAGTCGTGGCCGTGCGCGGCGTGGCCGGGGCGGGCAAAACCACCACGCTCAAGGAACTGGATCGCCAGTTGGAAAATTCGGGGGCAAAGCTGCTTTATCTGGCTCCTACGCGCGGCGCGGTGGACGTGCTCAAGAAAGAGGGTTTCGCCAAAGCAACGACCGTTTCTGATTACCTGACGCGCTCGGAACACGGCAAGGATGACGCCTCCTGGCGCGGCGCGGTCCTGGTGGTGGACGAAGCGGGCCTGCAATCCACCAAGCAAGGCAGTGAAGTCCTGCGCTTGGCCGAACGCCACGGCAATAGAGTGGTGTTCGTGGGCGACACCCGCCAGCACGCCAGCGTCGAGGCGGGCGATTTCCTGCGGATTTTAGAGACTCATTCCAAGCTGGAAAGCCGGGAGCTAAAGGACGTGCGCCGCCAGACACAGGCCGATTACAACCTAGCGGTGCGTGCGATGGCGCAAGGCCAAGCGGCGGCGGGTTTCGAGCAACTGGATCGCCTTGGCTGGATCAAGGAAGGACAGGCGAATTATCTCAGTCAAGCTGCTGGTGATTACGTGCGCCGCACCCTGGCCGGTCAAGACGTGCTCGGCGTGGCTCCTACCTGGGCAGAAAACCACGCGATGACGGGCGAGGTCCGCGCGGGCCTGCGCGCCGCTGGCAAGCTGGGAGCGGAAAAGAACCTGGTTGTCCATGAACCGACGCAATGGACGCGCGCGCAACGCGCCGACGTGGGCCTCTACCAGCCCGGCATGATCGTTTCCTTCCGGCAGGATAGCGCGGGGGCCAAACGGGGCCATAGCGTGGCCGTGGAAGCCGTGGAAGGCGGACAGGTGCGTTTGGCGAACGGCGCAACGCTGACCTTAAGCAAAGCGGACCGCTTCGACGTGGCGCGGCCCCGCGAAATGGCGGTGGCCGTGGGCGACCGGCTGCTCATGCGGGCGAACAGTCAGGATAAGAAGCTCATCAACGGTGCCGTGCTGACGGTCGCGGGCGTCGGCCAAGATGGGCGCATTTCCACGGTGGAAGGGCCGACGATTCCGGCGGAGTTCCGCGCGTTTGCTCATGGTTACGTTGTCACCAGCCACAAGGCGCAAGGCCGCACGCATGACGTGGTGGTCGGCGCGATGGCACAGGCGAACGCACAGACGTTCTACGTCACGGCCTCCCGTGGTCGGAAGGAGTGTGCGCTCTACACACCTGACAAGGCGATGCTGGCCGAACGGCTGCCCCGCTCGGGCGAACGCCGCGCGGCCCTCGATGCGCTCAAAGCGGAGCGTGACAACCAAAGCAAAGCCGCTTCTCCCGGCATCCTGGTCCGGGCGAAAGCCTGGATGGAAATGAAGCTCGAACAGGCGGTGGAACGCATCGGCGGCGGCAGAATCGGCGCGGACAAGGCGGCGCGGCCCGCCGAAAAGGGAGTGGAGCGCGAAACGGCGGCGGTAGCCCCGCGCAATGCCATTTCGCCGGTGCTTCCGGCCAAGCGCGGGCGCGAAAGGGACGTGGGCCTGGATCGCTGACTTTAACGGGTGCCAACCGGGAAAATTGTCAGTTTGATTAAATGATCCTCGCCGCTGCGCGGCTGCGGGGATTTTGCGCCTTACCGGCCAATGGGCAATTACCTGCGGCTAATCCGCTCTATCTCGTCCATCTGCCCGTCCGCACGCGCGGACATGATCTCGACCTTTCCCGGTAACGTCAGAAAAGAAAAGTCCAAACTATCGCCGCTTAGCGATGGGCGGTCCGTTTTCCACGCCGTGCCCCTGGCTGCGAGTCAGCGCACGAAGGCTCCAGCGCCATCACCCGGTCATAATCAGCAATGGCTCCGTCCAGATCATCAAGGCAATGCTTGGCGACAGCCCGGCGATAAATTGCCAGCGTGCTTCGGGGCGTCAACGCAATGGCGCGGTCAAAATCCTTGATTGCCTCCTGGAACCGACACGCTTGGCTGAGGATCATCCCGCGCAAGATCAACGCCTGCGCGCACGCCGGATCAAGGTCGAGCACCTGTGCATTCTTGTGTGCGGCGGCGGCATCATCCCCGCGTGCAAACCTTTCCGCTGCTTCGGCCATGAGTGCGGCGGCTTTCCGGCTGCGCCGGACGCGGAATGTACGAAAAGACCCCCAAAAGCTGAGGAGAATCAGCCAAGGACACATCCCCTTTACAACGGACAGCAAATCAGCGGCGGTAGGTGTGGGATTGACCATCTTGGCAGGCGTGCTCGACCGTTCTTGGCCGTAAGGTTAAACTCTACAGGCGGACCCTCACATCGCTAGCTAAATTCGCCGATGCTTGGGGGCGAGAAGCGGACATTGTGAAAGCTTTTGTGGCTTCCACCCGGATGCTCCTCATGTAGTCTGCTTGCCTTCCATCCGACTTGCCCCATGCAACGCGCCTATCCTGCCAATAACCTGCAAAAGAACGAGAGCGGACGCGCGCCGGGTTGGATTGACCTCGCCGTCCTCTGCGCGGTGTTCGCGCTCCTCTGGCTGGTGATTAACCTCGGCGGAGGCATGAGCGTGCGCTTTGACGAGCTGCATCCCCCGGAGTTATCGCTCGACGTGCGAATGATTCCCTACTACACGGGCCGCACGGTCCTGCGGATGTTCATCGCCTTCGGTGCCTCCCTGCTTTTTACCTTCGTCTATGGCTATGTGGCGGCGAAGTCGCTGACGGCGCGCAAGGTGATGCTGCCAGTTATCGACATTCTCCAATCCGTGCCCGTGCTGGCGTTCCTGTCGATCACCGTCACAGGCTTCATCGCCCTGTTTCCCGGCAGTCTGCTGGGCGTGGAGTGCGCCAGCATCTTCGCCATCTTCACGGCACAAGCCTGGAACATGACCTTTGGTTTCTATCATTCGATGGTAACGATCCCGCCGGAGTTGCAAGAAGCGGCGCGCGTGTACCGGCTCAACCGCTGGCAACGCTTCGGCACGGTGGAACTGCCCTCCTCGGCCATCGGGCTGATGTGGAACTCCATGATGAGCTTCGGTGGGGGCTGGTTCTTTGTCGCCGCGAGCGAGGCGATCACCTTACCTAACAAAAGCGTCAAGCTGCCGGGCCTGGGTTCGTACATGGCGGCGGCGGTCGAAGCGGGCGACCGGCACGCGGCCATCTACGCCATCATTGCGATGGTGACGACCATCGTAGTCATCGACCAGATACTCTGGCGGCCCCTGGTGGCATGGGCGGAAAAGTTCAAGCTGGAACAGACCGAATCCGCCTCCACGCAATCTTCCTGGATGCTGGACCTGCTGCAAGGCTCGGTCCTGCTCTCCTGGCTCTCCGAGCACGTCTGGGGGCCGCTGGGCCGCGTGGTCAGCCGTTTGTTCTCGGCGGGGACGGACATTTCGGCGGTGGCCGTCGCGCGCACGCCGACACCGTTGCGGCAAATCGTGCGGGTCGCGGCTTGGCTGGGCGCAGCGGCGCTGGTGGTCTGGCTGCTCTTTGGCGTGGTGGACCTCGCGCGGGAAGTGCGCGCGGGCGTGAGCGGGGCGGAAATGCTGCACATCGTCTGGCTCGGGTTCCTGACGCTGCTGCGGGTCTTCACCATGACGGTGGTGGCTACCCTCATTTGGACGCCCGTCGGCGTGTGGATTGGCTCCAAGCCCAAAGTGGCCCGCATCGCGCAGCCCATCGCACAAATCGCCGCTTCCTTCCCGGTGAACATGACGTTCCCTTTCATCGTTGCCTTCTTCATCTTTGCCCGCATTCCGATCAACCTGGGCAGCATCTTCCTCATCGCCCTAGGCACGCAATGGTACATCCTTTTCAATGTCATCGCCGGGTCTATGTCGATCCCCACCGACCTCAAGGAATCCGCCAGCATCTTCGGGATGCGCGGCTGGCGGCTGTGGCGCACCCTCATCATCCCCGCCATCTTTCCCTTCTGGGTGACGGGCGCGGTCACGGCGGCGGGGGGCGCATGGAACGCGAGCATCGTGGCCGAAGTGGCAAGCTGGGGAAAAGACAAGTTGGTGGCCGATGGGTTGGGAGCCTACATCGCACAGGTCACAGAACAGAATAACAAGCCTGCGCTCTATTTTGCCGTCGTGGTCATGTCGATCTTCGTCGTCTGCATCAACCGTTTCCTCTGGCGGCGACTCTATGACCTTGCCGAACGCAAGTTCACGCTCGCATAAGTTAGTTTCCGCCTCAATTTTGGTCCTTCATTGTCCTGGCTTTCTTGTTATGCCTGCCCAACCCGTCACCACCGCTCCCGCCCCTGCTCGTCCTGTCGTAGAAGCGTCTTCCGGGCACGCCATCGTGGAGCTAAACCACGTCTCCAAATCCTTTGCCTCGGGCGGAGGTCCCGCCGTGACGATCCTCGACGACATCAACCTCCAAGTGGAGGAAGGCGAAATGTTGGCTCTCCTGGGCCAATCCGGTTCGGGTAAATCCACGATCCTGCGGCTGATGGCTGGACTGGCGCAACCGAGCGAAGGGGTGGTGTTCTGCCACGGCGAGCGGCTGGTGGACGTGAACCGCAGCCTTTCCATCGTTTTCCAGAGCTTTGCGCTTTACCCCTGGCTGACGGTTTCTGAAAACGTGCAGGTCGGCCTCATCAACCGCCGCCTCCCTCCGAAGGAAGAGGAAACAGAGATTGAAAAAGCCCTCGAACTCATCGGCCTCTCCGGTTACGAAAACGCTTATCCCAAGGAACTCTCCGGTGGGATGCGCCAGCGGGTCGGCTTCGCGCGGGCCATCGTCGCCAAACCGGAAGTCCTCTGCATGGACGAGGCGTTTAGCGCGCTCGACGTGCTCACGGCGGAAAACCTGCGCACGGAAGTGGTCAATCTCTGGCAGGACCGCCGGGAGGAACAAAGCCACCTCAAGAGCATCTTCTTCGTCACGCATAACATCGCGGAGGCCGTGTTCATGGCGACGCGCATCGTCATCATCACTTCCCATCCCGGACGCATCAAACACGTCATCCACAATCGCCTGCCGTACCCGCGTGATGTGAACTCCAAAGAGTTCCAGGCGTTGGTGGGTCAAATCCACGAGGCTATTGTCGCGCTCGCCCTGCCGGACGAACCGGCTTCGTCACCCAGCCATACGGGGTCGGCTGCCGTTCTGGAAGGCGAGGAGGGAATAACCGCCTCTTCCGCCAAACCTGTTACGGATTCGGGTAAGCGCGTTGCGCGGGTGCAATCGATCCCGAACGTGCCGGTGGGCCGCATCGTCGGCCTGCTCGAAATTCTCGAAGACAGCCCGGAAACCGTGGACATTTTCGAGCTGAGTGCCGAAATCGGCAAGGAGTTTGGCGAGACCATCGCCATCGTCAAAGCTGCCGAAATGCTCGAACTGGTGAACACACCCAAGCACGAAGTGCTGCTCACGGAACTAGGGCGTGAGTTCCTTGCGGCCGACCCACCGCAACAAAAGGAAATCTTCGCGCGCCAGATTCTGGACCTGCGCCTTTTCCAAATCATCACCGGATGCCTACGCAAAAATAAGGACGGGCACATGGACGCCGACATTATTCTGGAGCAACTGGCCGTCCTTCTGCCCTACGATAAACCGGAAAAAATCTTTGATACCATGATTGCCTGGGGCCGTTACGCTGAGCTTCTTGACTTCGACCAAGCTGCGAACACCGTTTTTATGCAGGAAGGTGCTGAAGATGCAGCGGCGGGCACCACGCTGCCAGTCAACGGCTAGTTTTTCGCTTTGAACTGCTGAAATCCTTAGTGCCCGGCGCAAGTTTGCCTTTGGGTTGCTTTGAAGGGGAAGGTTGCTGCGGCTCGGGCTGGATCGGCGGGCTGGGGTCCGGCGGGTGCATCTTCAGTGCCGATGGGTGGTTCTGACGGGGGCCGCTGTTCAAACGGTAGAGCGTTGAACGAGACACGCCCAGCGTCCGGCAAATGTCCGCCACGCTGCCGTCGCGGTCCGCTAGGAGGGCTGCGGCCATCGCCGCCTGCTTCTTGTCCAGGCGGCGCGGCCTGCCGCCCGTGCGTCCCCTCGCCCTGGCGCTGGACAGCCCGGCCTTTGTCCGCTCGCGGATGACTTCACGCTCGAACTCGGCCAAAGCGCCGAACAGATGGAAAACCAGCTTGCCGCCCGGTGTCGTCGTGTCGATCTGCTCGCGCAAGCTGCGGAAGCCCCGGTGCGTCTTTGCCAAGTGGCCGACGGTTTCAATCAGGTGCGCCAGTGAACGTCCTAGCCGGTCCAGCCGCCAGACAACCAGCGTGTCGCCCTTGCGTAGATGGTCCAGGGCTTCGGTCAAGCCGGGCCGCGCGGTTTTGGAGCCGCTGGCAACGTCCGTAAAAATGCGCTCGCACCCTGCGGCGCGTAGGTCGTCTTCCTGGGAGGCCAGTGTCTGGTCAGCGGTGGAAACCCGCGCGTAGCCGATGAGCATGGCAAAAGTGGGTGTAGCCGCGTTTACGGCTGCTTCCTGAGCCTGCCCTTCGGATTCTCCGGGTCATGGGTTCGTAGGTTCTCGGCCATCTGCGCGATGAACGCCTCGGTGGACGCGGAGAGTTTGGATGGCGGGCGTTTGATGGTCGCCGTCTCGGTGGCAGGCGAATCGGGTTTTTCCGGCTTCGGGGTGGTCGCCGCCAGCGTCGGGTCAAGGTCGCGCGTGTTCATGTCTCAAAACTTGTCACAGAGCGCGGGAATTGACACGCTGTTTTTGGGATGAGTTTTGAAGCAGGTTTTGAACGCCAAAGGGAGCAAAAACGCCGCCGCGCCTGTTTGTGTCAAAAACGCTCGTTTTTGGGACAGTCCTTTTTCTCGCTTTGTGTCTGTGCCTCTTCTGGTTGGCTGGATAAAGATGTTCTGAAATGCAAAATGGAACCAAAGGGACAAAGCAATCAACCCGTGCGGGCAGGCTCATTGGAGATGTGGAGAAAAAGATTGATGCTCTCCGGCTCGCTGCCAATTCTAATCCGGTCCTGTGGGACTCCGCATTCCATCGCAAGTCGGGTAAGATCAGCCGGACTGCGATGATAAAGCATCCAGTCAAAAAGCTCCATGTAGGGTCTTCCGGGATTGCCCTCGGCAAAATTGCCAAGGACAAGCTCGCCTCCTGCTTCCAAGGCAGGCAGAAGCCGCCGTAAGAGACTAACGAATATCCGGTCGTTAAAGTAATCAAAGATGCCCGCCGCCCAGATCAGGTCATGTTTGCCGCTCGGGCGGTAGCGAAGGGCGTTCTTTTGAACAAAGGTGATCCGGTCAAGGTGGGCGCTGTTTAGAACCGAAGCGTACCGGATTGCGTCGGGATCAATCTCAACGCACTCGAAATTTAGGTAGTGGTTAAGGTGCGAGTGAAAGGTTGTAGTGATGCACAAACAGACGCACGGCGACTTGGTGCATCCGGTCGCACTTGGAAAAAGAGAGAGTCTTGCGCACGAACCGGCCCAGGCGTTGGCGCAACGTGCAGTTCCAACGCTCCACGTGGCAGGTTTCGCGCGCACCCTTGCCACACAAGCGATGGGTGCGCCGGGGGAAAGCCTCGTCGTAGGCCAGCCAGAAGTCGCTGCGCGTGGCTCGGCGGCGGTAATCAGGCGGGATGCGCTGGCGCAGGGCGCGGGCGCTGTCGGCGGAACGGTCACCGATAAAATAAGCGACCACCTGGCGGGTCTGGCGGCAAAGAGCGATCCAGAGCCAGCGCGGGTTGGCCTTGGAGCCCACGAAGCTCCAGAGCTCGTCCAACTCCAGCACGTCGCCGCCCTCAGCAGGCAGGAGCGTCTCGCTCAAGGGCGGAAGGTCTTGGGCTTTTTTTTGAGCCACTTGGCGATGGTCTGCCGCGCCACGCCGAAGACGCGTTCTGCCGCCCGCAGACTCAGGCGCTCGACCTCCACGGCGCGCAGGATCATGGCTTTGCGCTCCGGGTCGATGGCTGGACTCTTGGCCGCCAGCACCCGGTGCGCCCCGCAAGCCTTGCAAAGCCATTGCTGGGTGCCAGAGCCGTTGTGGCCGGCTTTGACGAGGGACGTGCTTGCGCACGTCGCGCAGCAAGGAGCAGAAGATTTCACCCCCATTCATCGCCGAAAAATCTCTTTTGTCACTCAATCGTCTACCACTGCCGAAGTTTCCTCCCGGCGTTTGTGCTTCATTTTTTTCAGTTTGCGCGCTGCCGCACGAGAAAAATCTTCCATCTCTACTGTCGGCGGAGCCGACTCCTCCCTGCGCGTAGCGGGGTGGCGCGAAGCGCCGGGGGCGCGTCTGGCTTTCGGAGCTTGCGGAGAAAGCCGGTCCTCGTGCTGCGGCGGAGCCGCCTCGATGGGATTGCCTTGGCGTGCGAAGCTGTAGGCGGAGCAAAGCCTTCCCTGCTGCAACCGGAGGTTGCCTTGCTTCCTTTTAGTTTGGTTAAGAGGCTAAAGACACGGCTAGACCAGTCTCTTGGGCAACATAAACCATTTGCCGCTAGATATTTGCGAAAAATTTAACTGCGACTTTCGTGCTTTATTACCCTCAACTTTAGTGCTTCATATCCCTATGCCAATGTCCCGGGAGACCCTTTAGTGCTTTATATCCCCCCTACTCTGGAAGTGGTTTCTCTCCGAAGGCCCCCTTTAGTGCTTTATTCCCCCTACCACCCCCCTCTTTAGTGCCTTAAAACCCCCCTCCCCCTACCCCTTTAGTGCTTTATTTCCCTCAAGCCGTGGGTCCGAGAACCGGGTCGCCTGCGTCGCTCTGGATCGGTCATTTTGGGTTTTCTTGGCCCGGTTGCCGTCAATGATCTCTTGAGCAAACTGGTTGCTGGGGTACAACTCCCATTCTGCGGCACTGATTTTTGGTCGTCCTGCGGTTTTCTCGTATCTCAACACTTCCATTTGCTCAAGGGTCACGCCCCGGTCAAGAAAGTTGGCCTCGCGCAGTTCTTTGATCGCCTCTCGAATGCGCTCAATGTTGTCAAACAAGCGGGGTTCTTTGTGCATCCCACTGTCCGTAAGCACCCGTTTGAGCGTGAGGCGAAAACTGCGCTTCTTTTCGCCGTATCCCTTGTTGGCGTAGCGGAACTTGATATTGAGTAGGTTGGTAATCCACCGCGCCAGCGGCTGGGAGAGGTTCATTACCCGCGTGTAATTGATTGGATGGTACAACTCGCCAACAATTGCTGCTGACGCGAGGGGATGGAAGGTCGCTCGGTAGAGGGTGCGTTTGCCGTCCGGGTCTTTTGGATCGGCAACAAACTCCAAAGTGGGCAGAATGGGACCTGCCTTGCCGTGGACGAAAGAATCTCCCTGGCACTCCACCGCCACGTCGCAGAGCCGCATGACTTGTAGAGCCTCCCGGATATGCGCCAGTTTGAAGTCGTGGCCGGTGCTGGCAAGTTCCTGTCGAAGTTGGTACAGGGAGAAAGAAATGGCGACGGCTAGGCTGTTGTCCTGGGCGTTGGATTGTAGTTGGGTGGCCGCGAGCTTATGCACGGTCATTTTTCGCAAAGCTCGTTCAACTAATTCCTCCCTGACCCCCGGAAAGATGATTTTGTCGTCCACGATGGCGGGTGTCAGGATCACGGACGCCTCGCAGCGGTCGTCAATTCTGACGCCCTCAAACCTCATGGCTTTGGGCATGGCGCGACTTCGGTCCCGTGAAACCAAATGCCACGGAAGCAGGTCCCAAAAGGCGAGCGTGCGGGAAATCTCGGTTTCATCCGTGGCGGCAAACCAGCTATCGAAAAGCTCAATCTGTTGCGGAACATCCGAGGATTTTGCTGGGCTACTCATATCGGACAGAATGACAGTTTGTCTTTTTGTCATTATGTTAAAATGACAAACCTAATCCCTATCGTGATCTCACCGAAACATCTTCCTGCCGCTTTTTCCTGCGCCCGTCCTGGGTTTTCAAAAGCTCGTACAACTCCACGAGCCTTTTGGTCGCGTCCTCCGATTCACTGGCGAATCGGACGCATAGTCTCAAGGCTAAAGAGTCATTGAGCTTACGAATGCCATAGGGTTTGAGCCGGTCTCGGATGGCGTCCAGCCTGTCGTGGTCGCTCATATACAGCGAATAGGATCGACTCGGCGCGTGGTCGTCCACTTGGTTCAAATCCGTGGCTGGTGTCAATGGGGTTGGCGCGGCCACGGCGGTTTGCGGCTGAGGCTTACCGTTTGGTGGAGGTAGCGGCAATGCCGCATTCAATTCGCGTTTCATGCGCTCCATGTCGCTGAGCTTGCCAGTAGAAGATTTCATGGTCGGAATTTCTCAGGAAAAAACAGTTTGATATAAAGACATAATGTCATTTTGTCATTTCTTCAATTTGAAAATTTCCAATGCGACGGCGAGGACCTCCTGACGAATCTCCGGGGGAATCGACAACCACCCATAAAGCACGGCCTTCTGATAAATCTGCCTGCGATGAACACGCCGCTTTAGGGCGGGCAAGCCGATGCGTTGGGCCATGTCCTCCACGTCTCGCGCGAGCGTAGTCCCCTCCTGTACGTTGTTGAATACGATCCAAGCCCGCTCACTGGCCCCGGCGCGTTTAATCAGGGCTGCGGTGTCGCGGGAGGTGAATAGATCGGCGGGGCTTGGTGAAGTCACCAGAAGCACCACGTCTGCGCGTTTGATGGCATCCGCAACTTGGGGACTGGCAAGAAAAGGCGGTGTGTCGATAATTTCAATCGCTCCATCCTGGCTGCGTCCAAGATTGACTGCCCCCATTTTACCAAGCTGAAGCCACTGTGTTGCCGTTTGCTGTGGATCAGTGTCCGCCAGAGCCGGAGAGTGCCCGGCGTCAGCTAGTGCGGCGGCTAGGAGCACAGCCAAAGTCGTTTTGCCACTGCCACCTTTGCCGTTAATGAGAGCAACAACCATTGGAGAGTGAAAGTACCTGACAATCTGAAAGTATGTCAAATTGTCATTTTATCATAACCGTCGTTTATGCTGATGGAAGGCCGAGCAATTCCAGAATCTTCAACGTGTTCGGCCCGTTGGGGGTACGATTGCCGCACTCGTAGCCGCGCAGGGTGCAAACGCTGATGCCTAGCCGCTCGGCGGTCTGCGGCTGCGTCCAGCCTTGGCTTTCCCGATGGGCAACCAGACGGGCAACCAGGGGGCTAGGGGTCAGCGCGTTGCTCTTGGGTCGGCCCGGACGCGGCGGGTGGGGCGGTGGGGTGTTCTGGTGACTCCTCATAGCGGGCGATTATAACTCGTTCGTCTCAAAGTTCCACCTTGCCCGAAGTAAAAAGCGTCCCGTCGCGGTCTAGCGTGGAACGTGAGCCTCCCGCCGCGAAGCGGCGCGACATTTTCAGCCGGGGGAGGGGAGCCGAGGCCGCGCAAAGGAGGGGTCGGACCGCCTTTGGCTCCTGCCTGCGTTTCGCTGGCTAGGCGGAAACTTCCGCCCGATCCCGCAACGGTTCGGGCGTCAACGCTCCGCTGGCGCGTAGCGTGTCGGCCAAGTGCCAGAGGGCTTTGTTGAGCCGCACGTTTTCATCCAGTCCTTTCACCGGGCGCGTCTTGCCAAAGAAGCGGCGGGGGTTGGTGGGGCGGCGGCGGCTGTAATCCTTCTGCCCGCCGTCCATCATGTTTTCCTGTACCACGTTGAGCGTGTTCCAAAGCGTGGGCTTGGCGTCGTCGCTGCGGCGGTGGGAAAGCAGCTTGTCGGCTCCTAGCGGGGCTTCCTCCAGGCTATCGTACTTGAGCAACAAGGCCGCTTCGCCAAAGGCGCGGCGTTCAAGCGGGTTCAAGGTCCGGGCCTTGTAGTCGTTGAGCAGGTCGGCAATCGCGGGCATTTCGCGCACCACTTCAAAGCTCGCCTCGATGACCTTGGCAGGCTCGAAGTTGACGTGCATAATGCTGATACGGGCAAACACCGAATCCGCGAGGATCATGCCGTTAGAGCAGACAAACCGGAAGATTCCGGCGTGAAGCTGGTAGGCGGATGAACGGTCGTGGGAGTTCACAAGAACCAGCTCGGGCCGCTCGGCTTGGGTACGGCTCAGGTCGTCCAGGCGGGCAAGACGAATCATGTGCTTCTGAAAACCCTGCCGGTCGGCGGTGCGAATGCGCTGCTCTCCCGCCCAAACGGGTGCCCAACCCTCGCCGCGCAACCCGTTCACCACCTCGGCGGTGGGAAGGAAGCTGTAACGGTCGGAAACCTTCGCGTGGGCGTTGCCCGCGAACACGCTTGGCGCAAGGGCGCGAAGCTGGTGATTGTCGATCTCGTGGTGTCCTGCTAGTTTGCTGGTGAACATGACTGTAGTTTTAAGCGACTGACGTTGTGTTTTTTGTGACTGGCCGGGGAGAGGTGACAGCCTTTCCCCGGCCTTTTGCTTTCTGCGGTGAAACTGGCATCAACCAGCTTCGATATAAATATAACTCGAATGAGTTATATTGCAAGAAGAATCTTTCATAAATTTATCGTGCTGTTGGACTTGCGTTTATGACGCTGCCGCGCTGCCGAACTGAAAAGCTGCCGCTGGTGCCCGTGTTCGGTCCTCGCCAGCCGTCCCGAAAGCCTGTTTTCCCAAACAGGATTTTGCGCGCAAAATCCCATCCTTACTCCCGCGCGGACAGAAAGCGACGGGTCAAGGGAAATACAACCTGAGTCTGCGAAGGTGGAGATTTCCCTTGAGGCGGCGCGGTGGCCGCGCACGGGGGCGTTACGGGGGTGTCCCCCGTAGAATGGGGTGTGTCGAAGACGCTTGGGGCTTCGACCAGGGGAAAGGCGTTTCCCCCTCCTGCCGGTCTGCTATGCGCTGCCTTCGATGTCGCGCATCTGCGGCTTGGGGAACTTCTCCAAAAACATCCGCACGGCCTCTGTATCGAGCACCAGTTGAACACCCGTCGCCGCCACCGCCTTGTCCATCGCCGCGTCAACCCGGTCACGAACAAATTCCGGCGTCAATTCGGCCAAGGGGATTTGCTCGGTGCCGACCAGCCGGTTCTCCTCGCCTTCGTAAACGCCCATGTTAAGCGCGCCCGTGAACCGCATGGCAACGAACCAAGCCACCGGCACGATGTGCAAGGCAACCGTGTCCAGGCCCTCGCGTCGGACAACGTGAACCTTCAGGTCGTAGCCCTCGCCCAATCTGGTAAGCAGGTCGGTCAATTCATCCCAATTCATGCCGTTGGTGGGTTTTCAGCAGGGCAACTTTCTCGCGGGCGAAAAACAGCTTATCCCGCCGCCGCGCCGGGTGCCATCGCAAAACAGGAAACGCTGTCAAACGGGTATTTTCTTCCTCTGAGCACGTTGCTTAAACTGCCTGTTTCCAGCGATTTCAGTAATTCGTGTTTGGTAAATTACTGGATGACAAAGCCCAAACCCAAAGGCACGACCCGCCTGATAGAAGCCCGGCGTCGTTGCCACGGCGTCAACGAAAAACTCGTGGTGACGCTCCTGCCTGACGGCACGCTCAAAGTCCGGGAACACGGTCGCCGCGTGGCCGTGCTCCTCGACGTGGCGACGTTGTACGTGCGCGCGCTGATTACTCAAGTGAAGGTGAAACCCTCCCGGCGACGGCGGCAACGCCTGTTCTAACAAACCGGCTTAGTCGGCCTCGTGGTAGCTCGGCAAGCTGCACCCGATCTGCGCTTCAAACGCCGCCAACTCGCGCGTGCCTGGGGCGAACGGCCGCCAGCGCACGGCGGCGGTGCGCTCGTCGATCCAAACTTCGTCCACCGTGCCGCGCTCGCTGTCGGGATAGCACTCGAAATAACGGACAACCCGCTTGCCGCCATCGAGCGCGTAACCCTCGCTCTCCAGCCATTTGGGACCGTGGAAACAAATCAGATGGCCCGCCGCGTGGGTGAGGCTGGTTCCCTCGTCCTGGTCAAGAAGCTGCACGAACACCACGAGGATCTGTTTGGCGAACGGCGGCTGCGGATCGCCCGCCACGTCCGGCTCGATGACGCACACGTTGCAATGGCTCGGGCCTGGGGCCAAGAGCATCACCGGGTCGGCAAAGGTCACGTCGTACTGGCGGATGCCGCGTAGCTGGTCGGTCAAACGGCGGTTCACAAGCTGACAAAGTTTCAAAGCGACGTTGAAGCAGGGGAAAGTGAATGGCTACATCTATTCTGTGAACGGAGGTCAACCATCGAATGCCTTGCCTCTCCCCGAGGTCGTCACCGCGTATTTGAATCGGCTCACCGCCGTTCATCCCGGCATCACTGCCGTCTGGCTTTTCGGCAGCCGCGCCAACGGGACTTTCAAGGCCGACTCCGATTGGGATTTACTCGTGTTTGGCGACCATTCCATTCTCGACGCCATCCGTGCGGATGAGACCTTTCGCCGCCCGGAAATCGACCTCTTTATTGTCCATGACGGCAACCGATTCGAGAATCCTTGGCCCGGTGGCGATGAAGCCAAGCTCGGACGCCTCAACAATTCTTATCAGTCGGACCCTGACGTATATGTCTATGGCTACCGCTGGCGACAAGTTTCTGCGAGAGAGGCCACTTACATCTCTACCAGAGATTTTGACTGCATCGACAAACTGCGCGCTTGGCGCATCTATCCACCATGAACCTTTATTCGGGCGTCTGCTTGCGAAACACGTCCTTTAACCGCTCGGCGTCGGTGGCCGCTCCGTTGGGCCGGGGTGTTTTGCCATTTTTGGGTTGGTCGCGCCCGGCCTGCTCCCTGGCCTCCATTTCATCGGTCATTTCGTTGAGCCGCGCGTTCTCGCGCCGGGCGTAAAGCTGCCGCCGCGCCGCGCGCCGCAAACGGCGGGTGTCGTAGGTGAACAGCAGATAAAGGCCCACGGCGAGAAAGCACGGCACGACAATCATCGCGGCCTGGATCATGAGCCAAGTAAAGAGCGGGGAGCGGCGCAGAAAAGCGTCCATGCCCGGCGATTGCTCGGCCCACGTTCGCAGCAGGGGGAACGTCAGCCAATCGAGCGCAGCGTGAACCGTGGCATTTTGCTCGGCCCATTTCGCCAGTCCGCCGACGGCCATGAACGCCGCTAGCACCAGGAGAAAGAACGTGGCTTCGGCGTCGGAGGATTTGGGTTTGGTGGTGGAACGGGCTGGGACGGCCATAGAGTCGGGGAGGGGGGAAGTGAAAGGAAAGCAGGGGGAGACTATGCGCTGAACACGCGCATCAACTCGTCGGGGCTGGTGGGCGGTGGTGCCGCGTGCTCGCGGGCCGCTTCGTTGGTGGGGTCAACGTGCTGCAAGCCGTGTTGGACCAGCTCCGCGTCGCGCAAGTCGAGGATGAGGTTGCGCCGCCGCAACATGAGCAAGCCGAATTGCAAAAGCATCACCGCTGCCACGCTCCACAGATACAGGCCGAACGGATAGGACACCCGCGCCAGGATGAGCAGCGCGCCGACGATGGCCACCGCGCCCGGTTCAATGAGGTAGGATCGGTACGCCAAGGAAAGAAACCGGGGAAAGCCGATGAACTGGCTATGCACGAACTGCCGCCGTTTCTCTCGGCCCCACCGCCGCGCGACGGCCACCGCGTAGGCTCCGAGCGAAAACACCGACAGCGCGAAAAACAGGCTAGGGCCGCGCGGGGTGCGCGCGTCGGGTCCAAGCGCGCCGACGATCCCGAAACTCTCGGACAGCGGGTCAAAGGCGGCGTAAAACAAAGAGCCGATGAAAAGCCCGATGAGCAACCGGATAAACCGGGCATAGCGTGCGCCTTTGTTGGTGCGGGTCAGCATCGCCACCGGCAACTCGTAGGTGTGCAGCGTGACCAAAATCAACGCCTGCACGATCCCGAGGCCGCCGCCCGCGAGCTTCGCGGCGTTTCCGGCCATGTAACCTACGTTGGGTTGTTCAGAGTCTTCCATGTGCTTTCAAGTTCAAGGTTTGGGGGCGCGAAGCTGGTTGTAGGCGATGGGCAGCCACACGCGGTTCGCCGGGGGAAATTGCCGCCCGCCGCCAAAGAGAATGGCCGTGACGACGTGGTGGTATTCGGGTCCGCCTTTCGCCAAAGTCATGAACTCGCGGGGGGTCACTTCAAAGTCCATCTGCTCGCTGTAACTCAAACCTGCGCTGGCGTTGCCGTTGCGCCCGTTGCCGCCCTGGGCCTGCCCGTACTCAAGGCCGATGTTGGTGCTGCTGCCATTGCGCCGCAGGAGCACGCGCGCAATCGTCTCGGCGGTCCAGGCGTTGGTGACGCTGCAAGCGTTCTGGTGGAACACCTTGGTTTGCAGGTTGCCAAGCAAGCTGTCCACC
>CAXTOP010000069.1:0-22972 GCA_964245965.1 uncultured Chthoniobacterales bacterium | reverse complement strand
AGGCGGCTGCGCCGCACAACAAGCAATGGCGCGGCGGAGCGCGCCATCCACCCACAGAAGCTACCTTGCCGGAACACTAGATGGTTCTTCCGAAACACCCACCACGCTTGGCAAGAGCTTCCAGATAGCATTGAATTGCTTCCTGTGCGTTCGCCAGCGCTTCCTCGCAGGTGCTCCCCTGCGAGAAGCAACCTGGCAAAGCCGGGACAGATACCCAATATTTTCCTTCACCTTCTGCCGGATGAATTTCAACGGTGTAGGTGCTCTGCATAGGTCAAAATCATAACACCGCTCAGAGTGGTGACAATATCAGTGTTGGTGTGCCGGGAGGGACCCGCTCCGTCGGGTCCGCATGGTGGTAGCCACTCTTGCCAGAGCGGACCCGACGGAGCGGGTCCCTCCCGGCACACCGATTTCGGGTTCATCACCACCGAGCCAGCAAACCCGCAGAAACCTACCTCAACACCCCCTTTCATTTTGCGGCGAATGCCGATGGGAATACATCTTATCACGATCGAGGTCGCGGGTTCGAGTCCCGTCGGTTCCATTTATACGGGACCGTAGCTCAGTGGTAGAGCACGCCACTTCTCATCACCTTTGTCGCCGCATCTTTTCCTTCTCGAACCAACTGACCAACATGAACACCGATACTCCTGCCGCCGACACGCCCTCCCCGATCATCGCCACCGGCGAGGCCACTGGCTTCCTGCCCACCCGCGACTCGCACGGCAAACCGATCACCGTTATCGGCACGGCCCCGATCCGTGCCGGCTTCGATGCGCGCTGCCTCGAACAGGCGCTCAACTCCCGCAGCGCGCCCGGCGTGACCGACCTGATCCTCAACCCCGACGCGCACGCCGGCTACGGCGCGCCGGTGGGCTGCGTGATGATCTCACCCACCCACATCTATCCCGGCCCCGTCGGCGTGGACATCAAGTGCTCCATGAGCCTGCTGTCCCTCGATCTGCCCGCCGACGCCGTGACCGACAAGGCGACCCGGCGCGCGCTCATCAACGCCATCTGCGAACGCACGCCGACCGGCCCCGGCAAGGGTCAGCGCTCGGTCAGGAAGTCGCGTGGAGTGTCGCCCGAGTTGGGCCGTCAGGTGGTGACCGAGGGCGCGTCCGAAGCCGTGTGCGCTGCCCTGGGCATCCCGCACGGGTGGGCGGAACGTTGCGAGGACCACGCCCACACCGGGCATGACGGGACGAGTGACGCCCTGGTGTCGCGCATGGATCGTCTGATCGCCAGCGGCGCGTTCCCGAAGTTCGGCGAAAAGATGGCGCAGCTCGGCTCCTACGGCGGCGGCAACCATTTCGGTGAGTGCGAGGTCGTGGAACTAATGGACGACGACCGTGCCCGGCACGCGGCGGAGACCTTCGGCCTGCACGATGGCGGTCTGGCGTTTTTGTCGCACTGCGGCTCGCGCGGCTTCGGCCACAACCTGGCCGCGGGACAGTTCCGCGTGTTGCAGGGTTTCTTCGCCCGCTGGGGTTTGCCCCTGCCCGGCCAGGACCGCGAACTGGTCTATGCCCCGCTGGGCACGCCCGAGGCGAACGCGTACCTCGACGACATGGCGCTGGGCGCGAACTTTGCAACGGTCAACCACCTGCTCATCAACGCGCTGGTGCTCGACGCGTTCCAGGAGATCATCCCAGGCACGACGGGCCGGCTGGTGTACTTCATCAGCCACAACATCGCGCGCCGCGAACTGGTCGCGGGCGGCGGCGAGGCGTGGGTCCACCGCAAGGGGGCCACGCGCGCGTTGCCGGCGGGACACGCGTCGCTGGCGGGCACGCCCTTCGCGGAGACGGGTCACCCGATCCTGTTGCCGGGCAACCCGGCGGCGGGTTCCTCGGTGATGGTGGCCGATCCGGGCGCGGCGTTGAGCGGGTACTCGGTCAACCACGGGGCCGGCCGCGCCAAGGGGCGCAAGGCGGCCATCCGCGAGTTCGACCAGCAGACCGTGGACCAGGAGTTCACCGACCTCGACATCCTGACTAACTGCCGCTTCTACCCCAAGGATGAAGCACCCGCGGCGTACAAGGATTTCGACGAGGTCCTGCGTAGCGTCAAGCAGGCGGGGCTGGCCTCGGAAGTGGCGCGGCTGCGGGCGCGCTTCGTCATCAAGGATTCGGACCAGAGCCTGGGAGGCGCGGCGTGAAGACAGTGGACATCGACGGGTCCGCCGGCGAGGGCGGCGGGCAGATCCTGCGCACCTCGCTGGCGTTGTCGCTCGTCACCGGGCAGGGGTTACGCATCGTGAACATCCGTGCCGGTCGCCGGAAGCCGGGCATCCTGCGCCAGCACCTGACGGCGATCCGCGCGGCGACGGAGATCGGCGACGCGGCGTGCGACGGCGCGGAGATCGGCTCGGGTGAACTCGTGTTCAAGCCGGAGAAAGTCCGTGCCGGCGGCGACTACCATTTCGCGGTCGGCACGGCGGGCAGCACCTCGTTGGTGCTGCAAACGGTGCTGCCCGCGCTGGCACTGGCCGGCAGCGTGTCGCGCGTGGCCCTGGAAGGGGGCACGCATAACCCGCTGGCACCGCCGTTCGATTTCCTGGAGCGGACGTTTTTGCCTGCGTTCCAGCGTTTCTGCCCGCGAACGGAAGTGCGGCTCGTGCGGCCCGGCTTCTATCCGGCCGGTGGCGGGCGGGTGGAGGTGACGATTCAGCCCGGCAGCCCGGCGCAGCCGCTGGACCTGCGCGAACGCGGGGCCGATGTAGGTCGCAAAGTCGTGGCGCACGTGGCGGCGTTGCCGCCAGAGGTCGCAGAGCGGGCGTTCGAGCAAGTCATCAAGCGCATGAGGTGGAGCCGGGAAGATTGCCGGGTCGTGCAGCACGCGTCGGAGGGTGGACCCGGCTTTGTGTTGGTCGCCGAAGTGAAGTCGGAAAACGTGACGGAAGTGTTCACCGGTTTCGGCGAGCGCGGCAAGCGCGCCGAGGAGGTGGCGGACGATGTCGTGGATCAGGTCCGGCGGTATCTGGCCGACGGGTTTCCCGTGGGCGAGTACCTGGCCGATCAGCTCCTGCTGCCGATGGCGTTGACCGGTAGCGGAGCGTTTCGCACGGCTGGTTTGTCGCGCCACGCGCAGACGAACATCGCGGTGATCGAGCAGTTCCTGCCGGTGCGGTTCCAGGTCGAGAAGCTGGAGACTGGCGGGGTGGAAGTGCGGTGTTGAATCTCTCGAAGCCCATTGGTGAACCCGAGAGGGTATATGAACACAGAATGACGGCTCTTTCTGTCATCCTGAGCGGAGCGAGTCCGCGAGTGTAGTCGAAGGATCTTCCGGCTGGCGGCAGCCGAACTTTCGGTCAAGTCGCCACGTGCCTCCGGCGGCGGAAGGTCCTTCGACTACGCTCGCGGACTCGCTCCGCTCAGGATGACAGAAATGGAGCGAAAGCTCAGTATATCCATACATCCTCATCCGCTGGCAGTAGAAGGCTGCCATAGAACATCTACGACATCACAAACATGCCGATAGACGCCATTACACGGTCTGCTACGATGCGGGGCATGATGCGCGCCTCTCTCACCTCGGACGACGGCACCCTGGCGGTGTTTCTGGACCTGGAAAACATCGCCCTCGGCGCGCGAGACGCGCGCTACGCCGAGTTCGACATCCGCAAGGTGCTCGAACGCTTGCTGCTCAAGGGCAACATCGTCGTCAAAAAGGCGTACTGCGATTTCGAGCGTTACAAGGACTTCAAGCGCGGCTTGCACGAAGCGGCTTTCGAGATGATCGAGATTCCCCACGTGCGCCAGAGCGGCAAGAACTCGGCCGACATCCGCATGGTCGTCGATGCGCTCGACCTCTGTTATACCAAGGGGCACGTGGATACGTTTGCCATCATCTCGGGCGACTCGGATTTTTCGCCGCTGGTGAGCAAGCTGCGCGAAAACGCCAAAACCGTGATCGGCGTCGGCGTGAAGAACTCGACGAGCGATCTGTTCATCAACAACTGCGACGAGTTCATCTACTATGACGACCTGGTGCGCGCCCAACCCGCCCGCGGGCGGGGACGGGCGGCGAATAGCGGTGGCAGCAGTGCGCCGTCCAAGCAGGCTGCCCCCTCGCCCACCGTCGCAGCGACCGCCACGCTACCAACGTTGGCCTCAGTAGAGAAAACCGCTGCGCCAGTGAAACCGGCCGGCTTGTCCGTGGAAAAGGCGCTCGATGAAATGATGGAGACGCTGGAAGCCATCAGCAGCGAGCGTAGTGTGGACGAGATGATCTGGGCCTCCATGATCAAGCAGGCCATCAAGCGCCGCAATCCCGGTTTCAACGAACGCGCTCACGGTTTTCAGTCTTTCAACGACCTGTTGAAGGAAGCCGAGAAACGCGGCCTCCTCACGCTCACGGCGGACAAAAAAGGCGGCAGCTACACGGTGCGTTTATCGGAGTAGCGCACCCTTTTGCCCGGAGGCCAGACGCAATCCCTACGCGATGTTGGAAGGCAATGCGCCGCTGTTGTGCGCGAGCACGGACATCAACTGCCCGTGCAGCCAAGTGTTGAACTCGTTGGAAGGCATCTTGCCGATCTGGTCTTCCGGGAAGCCGAGCGCGACGGCGTAGCGATGCCGCGCCGCCTGGTCGGAATCCTTGCCCAGAAGCTTGAGCAGATCGACGACGCTGGTTTTCCAGGCGAGCTTTTCCCCTGCGGCATCGGCTTTGGCGTTGAGGATGGCTTTCACGTCCGTCGCCATGCCGCCCGCGCTGATCGGCGACGACGGGCTGGCCGCGCCCGCCGAGGCCGACGCCGCCGACGCGCCGTCGGTCGAAGGGGTGCCGGCGACCGTCGCCGAAGGAGCGGCTACCGCCGTTCCCGAAGTGGACGAAGTGCCGAAAAGATCACCGACTTCCGCCGCTCCGCGCACGGCGAAGGCCTGCCCGGCGGCTCCTTGCGCCAGCGACGTGGCGATCAACTCCAGGTCGGCCTGCGTGCGCTGGGCAAACGTCGCGCCGCTGATGTCCTCGCCCCCCTGGCCGGAGAGCTTCTTCAGGTTCCACTCCAGGTTGGTCGCGGGGGTTTTCAAGCGGGCATCGGCGCTGCCCTGGTACAGGGGGAGCATGGTCTGAAGTTCGGTGACGAATTTGGTCTGGGCGTCGTTGAGGTTCATAAAGCGGTGAGAAACAGCGGTTTGAAGGTGCGGGTGCGACGGGTAATCGGCAGCCGCCCACCCGGTGGCCGGGCCGGCGGGTGGTTGCGCCGGCGGTGACCCGGGGGCAAGCTAGCGGCCGTGCAACCGCTGTTCAAAACCTTCATCGTCACCTTCATCCCGCTCTTCGTGGCGATGGACCCGCTCGGGCTGGTGCCGATCTACCTGGGCCTGGCGCAGGGCACCCCGCGCGAACGGCGCAACCTCGTCGTTTACGAGGCCGTCGGCACGGCGCTGCTCATCGCTATCGGGTTCATGTTCCTGGGCAAGCTCATCTTCCGGTACCTCGGCATCACCAACAGCGACTTCCAGATCGCCGGCGGCCTGATCCTCTTCGGCCTGGCGGCGCAGGACATCCTCTTCGCCGACCCGAAAAGCACCGAGGGCCGGCGTGACTTCGGCGTGGTGCCGCTCGGCATGCCGCTCATCGCCGGACCCGCCATGCTCACCACGATCCTGACCCTGGTGGACGCTTCCGGCTTCGCCCTGACCCTGACCGCCCTGCTCATCAACCTCGTGCTCATGCTCGTGGCTCTGCGCCTGGCGACGCCGCTCGAAAGGCTCTTGGGCTTGCGGGCCATGCGGGCGTTCTCCAAGATCATCGCGCTGCTGCTGGCTGCCATCTCGGTGAACCTCGTGCGGCGCGGCCTGCAGACGGCGCTTTGAGAATCCCGGCGGAATTGTTCCACGTGGAACGATGAAGCACCACAGACGGCGTGGCAGGCGGATGGCGCTCTAAATGGGTGCGCCACCCGCGCTTGCTCCCCGGCTCAACCGATGGAACGCTCTGGCACTCAATGATGGCACCAACGACGATCGGACTCCCCTCTTCGAAATCCCACCGCGCGCCGGCCCTGCTGCTGGCCTTCGCCTGGGGCTTGTTCACCCTGGCGTCGCCGTCCTCCCTCCGCGCGCAGGACGAAACTCCGGCCCCGGTTCCACCAACAGAACCCGCACCTGCGGAGCCGACGCCGGTAGAACCCGCGCCTACGACAATCACACCGGCACCCGCGCCCGAGCCGACGCCGGAACCGACCGTCACGCCGACGCCCGAGGCCACACCCGCCGCCGCCTCGCCGGTCGCTCCCGCCGCGCCGACACCCGCCCCTTCGCCTTCACCCACGCCCGAAGAACCACCGGCAGCCATCGCACCGACGGCTCCTGCACCGGCAATCGTTGCGGCGGCTGCCACCCCGAAGGAAGCAGCCCCTTCGCACCCGCTGGAAGCGCGCGATCTGGAAGCGTTCTTCGACGGCCTGATCCCGCCGCAGCTCCTCCTCAACGACGCGGCCGGCGTGACCGTCTGCGTCGTCAAGGACGGCGAACCACTCCTGACCAAAGGCTATGGCTACGCCGACTTCAAGGCCGGCAAACCCGTCTCGGGCGAGGAGACCCTTTTTCGTCCCGCCTCGATCTCGAAGACCTTTGTTGCGGTCGCCGTCATGCAACTCGTCGAGGGTGGCCAGCTCAATCTGGACCGCGACGTCAACGATTACCTGGATTCCCCGCTGCCGGCGCGCCGGTTTCCGCAGTTCCTGACCCTGCGGCAACTGCTCACCCACACCGCCGGGTTCGAGGAGAGCGTGGCCGATGACTCCACCACCCCGGAGGACAAGCCCGTCTCGCTGCACGACTATGTGCACCGCGACATGCCGCCCCAGCTTTTCTCCCCGGGCACCGTCGTCGCCTACTCGAACTACGGCGTGTCTCTGGCCGGCTACGTGGTCGAACGCGTCAGCGGCCAACCCTTTGCTGACTATGTGGCCACACACATCTTCGGGCCGCTGGGCATGACGCATTCCAGCTTCGCGCAGCCGCCACCGGAACCGCTGGGTGCGGACGTGTCGCTCGGATACCACACGGCGGGAAATCCCCAGACCATCCCCTTTGAGCGCGAAGTCGGTGTTCCCTCGGGCGGCCTGTCGGCCAGCGCCGGCGACATGGGCCGCTTCATGCGGATGCTCCTCAACGAGGGGACGGTGGCGGGTAAGCAGGTGCTCGCCCCCGAATCCGTCCGGGCGATCTTCGAGCGCCAGCACATCGTGCATCCCGCGGTCAACGCGATGGGCCTGGTCTTCGAAGGCAGCAACGAGGGCGCGCTCGCCGTCATCGGCAAGGGCGGCGACAACGCGGCGTTTCACAGCGATCTATTCCTGCTGCCCGCCAGCAAGACCGGGGTGTTCGTTTCCATCAACACCGCGAACGCGGGGCGGATGCGCGCGATTATCCGACGCGCTTTCCTGGATCGGTACTTCCCGGCACCCGCTTCGCCGCCCGCGGCGGAGGCGACGGACCTCGTCAAGGCGGATGCCCACGAGGCCGGCGGCGTTTACCAGAGCAGCCGCCGTTTTGAGAGCAGCTTCCTCAAAGTGATCAGTCTGGGAGAACAAACCACGGTTGCACCCGGTCCGGAGGGCTCGCTGTCGATCTCTTCTTCCGTGGATTTGCGCGGCCATCCCATCCGGTGGGACCCCGTAGCGGGTCAGCCCCTGGTTTACCGCGAGCACGGCGGCCCGCGTTTGCTCGCTTTCCAGCGCGACGCCAACAAGGCGGTCAGCACCCTGCAACCTCCCTGGCCTGGGGCGGAATTCCAGCGCGTGCCCTGGTACGAGAACGGGTGGCTGGTCGTTCCCCTGGTCGGGACAAGCTTCGCGCTGCTGCTCGCCACGGCGGTGCTCTGGCCGGTGGCTGGGATCGTGCGCCGCCGCTACGCGCGTCCGGCGGTGGCGGGCTGGACCGCGCAGGTCTTTTTCGTGCTGACGCGGCTGGTGTGTGTCATCGACGCGGCGGCGATCATCGGCTGGTTCGCGCTGCTGCGCGTCGCCCGGGACCAGCCCGCGCTGCTCAACGGGCACCACCTGCCCTGGCAACTGCCCACCTTGTACAATCTCGGGCGGGTCGCGGCGGCGGGCGGGGTGCTGGTACTCGTCGGCGCGCTGGTGTTCCTGTTCCCGAAGTTCGCGGTCCGCGGCTACATCCGCTGGCAGCAGTGGCTGCTCACCGCCGCGTGCGCGGTCTTCGCGCTCTTCGCCTGGCACTGGCATTTCCTAGCATGATCATCGACCTGGAGAAATTCGTCGCGGCCGAGCAGGGTTACTGGCAGGAGCTGGAAACGCACCTGGAACTCCTGGAAAGCAAACGCGGGCAGCACACCTTCACGCTGCCGGAGCTCGAACGCGCCTACTACCTCTACCAGCGCGCCGCGTCGGATCTCGCGCGGCTGGCGACGTTTTCGGCCGAGGGCGAGTTGCGTCGCTCGCTGGGCGCGCTCGTGGGCCGGGCTTACGCGGAGATGCACTCCTCCACCGGCTGGCGGGCCGTCCCCCATCCGGCGCGCGGGCTGTGGGAATGGTTGACGGGCACCTTGCCGCAGACCTTTCGCCGGCACGCGCAGGCGTTTTGGATCATGGTGGCCGTGACGGTGCTCGGCGCAGCCTTCGGCGCGATCGCGGTCGGGATCGATCCCGAGGCCAAAGCGGTAATCCTGCCGTTTCCGCATCTGCTGGGCAGCCCAGCCGAGCGCGTGGCCGAGGAGGAAAAATCCGGCGGCGCGTACATGAATGGGCAGCAGGCAACGTTCTCGAGTGAGCTGATGACCCACAACATCCAGGTGTCCATCCTGACGCTGGCGCTGGGGTTTTCGTGGGGGCTGGGCACGATCGTCTTCACGTTTTACAACGGGGTGATCCTGGGGGCGATCATCTTCGACTACCTGCGCGCGGGCCAGGGGGTCTTCCTGGCGGGTTGGCTGCTGCCGCACGGTTCGTTCGAGATCCCGGCTTTCCTAATCTCCAGCCAGGCCGGGCTGCTGATCGGCTACACGCTCACGGGCCGTGGCCAGGGGGTGCCGTTGCGCGAGCGGATGCGCGCGATCCGGGCGGACATCACCACGCTGATCTGCGGCGTGGCGCTGATGCTGGTGTGGGCGGGAGTCATCGAGGCGTTTTTTTCGCAGTACCACGCGCCGGTCCTGCCGTACTGGCTGAAGATCGGCTTCGGGTGCGTGGAGCTGGCGGGCGTCGTCCTGTTCTTCAGCCTGGGCGGGCGGACACACCGCTTGGCGACGACGTTGTAGCGGCGCTTGTGCCAAGCGTCTAGCTTTCCGCGCTTGGCACAAGCGCCGCTACAACGTCGCTATCGGCCGCATTTTCCACACGACGGCGGGATGACTGAAAATCCCAAGTCGTCCCGCCCCACCCGGCGCACGGATCTTGCTTAGCCGACCCGGACAATTTATCGCTTCAAGATATGCCCGCCACTTACAACGGAATCGGCACCCGCTACGTCGGCAAGAAGAACGCCGATTCGCGGCCGGCCGTCTGCCCGCACTGCCACCGCAACACGGTGCTCACCTCTTACGACACCCGCCTGTGGTTCGTGATTTTTTTCATCCCGGTCATCCCGTTGGCCCGCAAGCGCATCATCAACCAGTGCCCCTCCTGCCGGCGGCACTACGTGATGCCTCTCGACCAGTGGGAAGCCGGCAAACAACTGAGCATCTCTGGGGCAATGGAGGAATACCGCACCGATCCCTCCCCGGAAAAATCCATCGCCGCCCACCGGCAGTTGCTGGGCTACCACCAGACCAGCCAGGCCGAGGAATTTGGCCGGACCATGGCCGGTGAATACACGGACAACGCCACCGTTCAGCTCTACCTCGGCGACGCCAGCTCGCACATCGGCAAATACGCGGACGCGGCCGGCTTCTACCGCCGCGCCCTGGACCTGCGGCCCGACCTGCCGGAAGCCCGCATCGCCGTGGCCGCGGGCCGGCGCAACGAAGGCCGGCTGGACGAAGCCCGCCAGTTACTCGATTTCCTGGAAAAACCCGGCGCGGCCCGCGTGTACTCCGCCGTGCCCCTCGAACTGCTGGCCAACGCCTTCCAGGCGGCCCGTCAACCCCTCCCGGCACTGGAGCTTTACGAGATCGTTCTCCGGGAGGTGCCGTCCGCCGCGCAGCACGCCGGCTTCCGCAAACGGGTGCGCCAAACGGAAAAGTCCGCCAACCGCCAGCACTCCATGCTGCCCAAGCGCAAGTTCACGTTCCGATCGCTATTCGGTGGGGAAAAGAGCAACCTGCGCACGCTGACCATCCTCGGCGTGGCGGCCGGGTTGATCGCCGTCGCCATGCTCGCGGGGAACTTCTACATCCGCGGGCACCGCAAGCTTTTCCTGGTCAACGGCTACGCCCAGCCGGCCACCGTGCAGATTACCGGCCAGCCCGCCGTGCCACTCGCCCCCCACGGTCAATCCCAACTCGTGCTGCCGGAGGGACACTATCATGCCGTTGTCACCCGACCCGGGCACGAGGAATTCGACTTCGATCTCCGGGCCGATTACCTGAGCCGCTGGTTTTCCAAACCGGCTTGGGTGCTCAATCCCGGTGGACAGGCGGTCTTGATCTTCGAGCGCGCCTACTATTCTAAGAACGCTGCTCCCACGCAGTACTCTTTCGCCACCGGGGAAGGCTTCGTCTCCTACCCGGAAGTGGACCATCCCTTCGAGCCGTTGCCTGCCAGTGTCCAGATGTCGAGCAATGAGCACACGCGGGTGCTGACCAAACTGGATTACGCCCGCGGGAACGCCCTGGCCGTGTTGCAGGACCTCGTGGACGACAAACGCTACGACGAGGCGATACGGCTCTACGAGGCGCGGCTGCGCCACGGCTCCGACGAACCCGGTCTGGTCGCCGGCTACCTGGCCGCGGCCACCCGGTACGGCCACCTGGACCGGGCGACGGACGTTCTCCGGCAGGGACTCTCGCGACGGCCGGTGAACGTGGCCTGGCACCGCGCCTACCAGAACACCGTGCTCCGGCAGGAAAAAGGCTCCGCCCAACTCCGCGGCGAGTACACCGCCCTGCTGGCCGAGCATCCCGACGACTCGATGCTGCTGTACTTGCGCGGACGCGTGGGCGAGCAAAAGGCCGAGGAGGAATCCTATTTCCAGCGTGCCGCGGCGGCTGACCCGAAGAACGGCTGGCCGCTCTTCGGCCTCGCCTACAATCGCGCGCTGGCCGGCGACTGGAACGGTACCAGGAGCCTGGCGGAAGAAGCGTACCGCCTCGATCCGAAAAGCGCGGAGATGGAACAATTGTTCTTCGAAGCCCGCCTGGCCCTCAACGAGACCGCCGCATTGGAAAAAGAGGAGCGTGCGCATCTGGTGAGCATCCCACTGGACGGTCTGGCGCTGTACCGGCTCACCGATGTCCTGGATGCCGCCAATCGCCCGGGCGAGAGCCGGACGGAACTGGAGCACTGGACCGCCGAGATCCATCGGGCGGACAAGCAGGGGAGCTGGGCGGAAGAAGGACTCAGCAACGTGCGCCGGAAGGTGTTTTACAGCCTGGGTGACTTCGCGGATTCGCAGGCCGAAGGAAGCGACGAGAAAACCGAGGGCGCGATGCGGTCCCGCGTCGAAGCTCTCATCGAGCAGGGTGACCTGGAAGCCGCCGGGGGCTGGCTTTCCCGGTTCCCGGCGGGAGACGACACCGCCGATTACCTGCTGGCGCTCAGCGTCGCCCATGCGGCCCAGGGGAACGCCGCGGCGGCGGCGGACTACCGCCAGCGCGCGCAGAAGGCGTTCCGATCCTTGGGGAGCTACGGGGCCGGGCCGGCTGCCGTCCTCTCGAAGACCTCCGCGCCGCCGCTCGCGGACTTCGAGACGATGGACCTGAGCCTGGAGGAAAAGAAACTGCTGCTGACTTCCTGTGCGTTGCAGTACCGCCCGCAGGCCGCCGCCTACGCCCGGCTGGCCAGCACGCTCAACGTGTCGCGCGCCTTCCCGCATCACCTGATCCAAAGGGTGACGCAGCCGTTGATCCGATGAGGAAACGATGGTGACGATGAACTCGGTACTGCACATGCCGGGAGGGACCCGCTCCGTGGGGTCCGCAGAAGCCGGGGCAACGCCACGGCCGGGTTGCCCCGGCTCTCTTGGACCCGACGGAGCGGGTCCCTCCCGGCATGTGCAACGATGCTAGAATCCCTACCGTGACGCGAGAAGCCTTCGAAGAACTGGTGCGGAAGATCGAAGTTCGCCACGCCCAACGACCGGCGCGAATGCGGCTTTCCGTGGTCCTGCTCGCGCTCCTAAGCTACGCGAGCCTGCTCGCCTGGCTGGCGGTTTCGTTCCTCGTCGCGGTGCCCTTCGTCGCCGGGGGCATCTTTGCGTTCCCGGAACCGGTGGCCTGGGCATTGATCGGCATCGGCTGTTTCATCGCGGCCTTCGGTTTGATCACCTTGGTCGCGGTGTTGCGGGTCCGCCTGGAGCCGCCGACCGGGCTGGAAATCCGACGCGCGGATTCCCCGGCGCTCTTTGCCATGCTGGACCAACTGCAAGCCAGCTTGCGGGCCTCGGCGGTCCACAAGGTCGTGCTCTCGTGGGACTGCAACGCGGGAGTCTGGGCCACGCCCCGGCTGGGATTGTTCGGCTGGTCGCGCCACCACCTGGAACTGGGCCTGCCCCTGCTCGAAATCCTTTCGCTGGAAGAATTGCACAGCGTCTTGGCCCACGAGTTCGCGCACATCTCCGGGCAGCACGGCAGGATCACCGGTTGGATCTACCGTCTGCGCCGTTATTGGGTCAAAGCGTTCGAGCAAGCCCAACGTAGGGTCACCACGCATCGCGTTTCACTCCGCGCACTTTTCCTGAAATTCTTTTCCTGGATCTGGCCCCGCTTCAGCGCCTACTCCTTTGTGCTCTCGCGCGCGAACGAGTTCAAGGCCGACGCGATCGCCGCCCGGTTCGGCGGCAGGGAGAACGCGGCTTCGGCCCTGTTGTCGCTCAAGCTTTACAGCCGGCTCATCTACGAACGCTTCTGGCCCGATCTCTGGCGCCACACGGCGGACGAACCGGAGCCTCCCGCCGACGTGTTCGACCGCCTGCGGGCAGCCCTGCACGCGGGTGTCCCCGCCGAACAGGCCGGGCTGTGGCTGCGCGAGGCGTACCGTGTGTTCACCTCGCACGAGGACACCCACCCGTGTTTGACCGAGCGCGTGCAGGCGCTCGGCAGCGTCCGGTTCACCAAGGATAAGGTGGAGCGTTTCCCCGCGCCCGTGCAGACGAGCGCCGCCGCCGCTTTGTTCGGCGCGAACCTGCCGCGCCTCCAGGCTGACCTGACCCGGTTATGGCAAAAGGAAGCCACCGAGAACTGGCACTTGAACCGCGCCAAGTCCCGCCTGTTCCGGGAACAGGTGGAAACCCTGGAGCGGGTCGCGCCGTTATCCGAGAGCAACCCGGAAGTCCTGTGGGACAAGGCGCGTGCTCTGGCGGAACTACAAGGCGATGCCGACGCCGAGCCGCTGCTGCGCCAGGTGCTGGCTTTGCGGCCCACGCACGCCCTGGCGAACTTTCACCTGGGACGCTCCCTCCTGGCGGTCGGTAACCCGGCCGGGGAAGAGTTCCTCGAACGCGCCATGACCGCCAACGAATCCCTGGTCCCGGCAGCGGGCGGAATTCTGACAGAGCACTTTACCCGGAACGGTCAGCCAGCCCGGGTACGCGACGTGCGAGCTCGCCTCGATCGGCACGACGCGCGCATGGCCGCTTCGCAGGCGGAGCGCAACTCCGTGAACGCAAATGACACTTTCATCGCGCACGAACTTGCTCTGGAAGCGCTGGTCCAGCTGGAGGCGGTCCTGCGCAAAGAAACGGAAGTCGCCGCAGCGTTTCTCGTGCGCAAGGAACTCAAGCATTTCCCGGAGCAGCGGCTTTTCGTGCTGGTGATCCGCCTGACGCGCCGCTGGTACGTGCCGCCTAATCCGTCGAAGTCGGCGGCGGTGGTCAGCCGGCTGGTCCGGGAAGTCCGGCTGCCCGGCCGGGTGCTGGTGATCGGCGAGCAGGGTGGGTTCGCCGCCGTGGCCAAGAAGGCGAAGAAGGTGGCGGGAGCCAGGTGTTACGAAGCGAAGGGCGAGTCGAAATAGCTTCTTCTGAGCCGGTCCATCAGGACACGCCCGCCGCTGCGCGGCGGATTCACGCCGGGTCGTCTGCCTGCTGTGCAAAGTTTTCCTGGGCGCGCAACAGATCGTGCAGCGTCAACAATCCCACCACCACACCCTTGGGTTTGTCGAGCAGGACCACCATGCCATGCGCTGACTCGATGAGCAGATGCTGCGCTTCACCGATGGTCTGCTCGCGCAGCAGGCTCGGCGGACCCTCGTACATCACCGGGTCCCTCCCCGCCGCCAGCGCCGCCTTTGCCTCGTCGCGCAACAACAACGCGTACCCGGCGATCGTTCCGTCCTCCGCCGTTCGCGCCACCGGAATGCGCTCGTAGGCGGGATGCTCCTCCAGCACTTCCTCTATACTCTCCCGGGTCGGGCTTCCATCCACCGCACTCTCCAACACCACGGGCTGGAAACTCGCGATGGCTGACACCGGGTACTGCCGCCAGCCGCGCAGGTCGCGCGGCGGCATTACCGTGCGCAGATGGTGGCCGTCCTCCACCAGCACCTGCTCGTAGAAACTATGCTCGATCAACCCGCGGCTGATGGCCTGGCTGATCAACGCCCCCACCAGCAGCGCCGGCACCAGGGAGAATTCGTGCGTCATCTCGAAAACGATCAGGATCGAGGTCAGCGGCGCGCGCACCACCGCCCCCAGGCACGCGCTCATCGACACCACCGCGAGCAGGAGGTGGTCGTTCGTGTTCAGGTGCAACCCTGATACCCGGGCCAGCCCCGAGAGCGCCACGCCGCACATCGCGCCCAAAAACAGGTTGGGCGCGAAGATGCCGCCGCACCCGCCCGAGCCGTAGCCCGCGGCCGTCGCGACCAGCTTGCCGCCGAGCAGCAGCGCAGCCAGTTCCCAGGTCATCCGGTCGTTGAGACCCAGCGTGAGATCGTCGTAGCCCAGGCTGAAGATGCCGAGGTGCCCCGTGTGCAGGAAGATCGCCGCGCCGATCGCCCACGTCACCAACCCGCCAGTGAGCGGGCGCAGCCACGGCGGCACCGCCCCGAGCACCTTGTTCCGGCGGAAACCCTTTCGCAGTCCCAGCGAACCCGCCTGGAACAACACCCCCACCAGCGACGCCACCGCCGCGCCCACCGGCACGAGCGCGTAGCCCCGCCAGCTCGGCGTGTCGATCGGCGGCAGGTCGAACGCCGGCCGGTTGCCCAGCAGCGCCTGCACCGTCAGCGCACCGAGCACCGCCGCAAAAAGGATGCTCCCCAGCATGCGGCTGTTGAGATCTTCCACGATCTCCTCCAGCACGAAGGTGATCGACGCCAAGGGCGCGTTGAACGCCGCCGCCAAACCTGCCGCCGCCCCCGCGACCGCGGCCAGCCGCCGGCCGTTCTTCGCGATGCCCAGCCGTCCCGCCAGCCACGACGACGCGCCGCCCGTGAGCTGCACCGTGGGACCCTCGCGCCCCAGGCTCGCGCCGCCGCCCACCGTCAGGATGCCGGCCACGAACTTGACCCATACCACCCGCGCCGGCACGTAACCGAAGTCCCGCCAGAACGCCAGCTTGAGCTGCGGGATGCCGCTGCCCGCGGCTTCGGGGCAGAATTTACTCAGCAAAAAGCCAGCGATCAGCGAGGTGGCGACGATCATCGCCAGCGTTCCGCCCAGGAAAGCGGCCGTCGAATGGTGCGCCGCCAGCCGCAGAAAGGTCGCGCCGTACACCAGGTTGATCCCCACTTCGAAGATCACCGCCAGCGTGCCGGCGCTCAGACCGTAAATCGCCGTCAGGAGGAGCGGACGGCTTTTGGCGGGCATTTTGCCGAGCCAGGAACTAAAATGTGCGCGCAGCATGGGAGAAGGTGCTTACTCGATCGTACTCTCTGGCATAGTATCCGGAAGCGTGACCACCGCCCGTCAAAACTCACTGGATATCCGCCTGCCCGAGGGCGTCGTCTTTTCCCTGCCCCTCGGCGGCCCGGCGGCCCGGTTTCTCGCCTGGCTCGTCGATATCGTTCTCGCCTACGCCCTGGCGGCCTTTCTCGTCAGCAACCTGCGTTACCTCGGTGCTTTCCTCGGCCAATTCGCGGTGGCCTTGTACGTGATCATTTATTACCTGGTGCCGATCCTCTACGGGATGGTCTTCGAAGGGCTGTGGCGCGGGCAGACGCCGGGCAAGCGGGCCTTGCGTCTGCGCGTGATGGACGCGGGCGGCCTGCGGCTGGAGTTCCGGCAGGTGTTCATCCGCAACCTCCTGCGCGCCGTGGACGGCCTGCCCCTCTTCTACCTGGTGGGCGGGGCCGCGTGCCTGCTGAGCCCCCGGGCGCAACGTCTGGGCGATCTGGCCGCCGACACGGTGGTGGTGCGGTCATTGCCCGTGTTCGAACCGGATCTGACCCAGCTCGTTTCCGGCAAATACAACACGTTGCGCGATCATCCGAGTCTCGCGGCCCGTTTGCGCCAGCGCATCCCGCCCGCCGAGGCGGGACTGGCATTGCAAGCGCTCCTGCGCCGCAACACCCTGGAACCCGCCGCGCGCGTGGAACTCTTTTCCGAGGTCGCCGGCCGCTTCCGCGCCGCCGTGCCGCTGCCCGAGGAGTTGGCCGAAGACGTCACCGACGAGCAGTACGTGCGCAACGTCGTGGACGTGCTCTTCCACACGCGGGCGGCGGACAGGAAGGCATCGTAGCAGAAGTACTTTTACCACCGTGCCGCTTTTGTGTTTTCACGGCGCACCGCCGTGTTAGAATAAACTATTATGGGCGAAACCGTTGCCGAACTGGAAGCGCCGGAACGTATCCTTACCTACGAGGAGGAAAGGGGGAAACCGATGCCGAGCCTCAATCATGGAATTATCCAAAGCAATCTCATCGTCGAGCTTGCTCAGCATCGCCAGTACCGTGTGATCAGCGAATTGACCATTGAAATAGGTGACCGTTCCTACGTGCCCGACCTAAGTCTCTACCGGCGGGAGACACCCGACTTCCAGCACGACACCATTCGCCGCACGGACCCGCCTCTTCTGGTAGCGGAAATCCTCTCGCCTACCCAAGGCTATCAGGAAGTCTTGGACAAGGTCGCCGTTTACTTCCAACACGGGGTCAAAAGCTGCTGGATGGTGTGGCCACCTTTACAGCAAATCACCATCCTGACACCCGACGGACTTCGGCACTCCTTCGCCGAAGGAACTGCCACTGACCCAGTGCTCGGGATTACCGCTGACCTGCCGGCCATCTTCTCCTGACTTCATTGCCTTGTCGTTGGAGCAGATGACCCTCTCAGACGATTAACCAAGACCACTCCGCCTTGGATAGTGTCCTAATTTAGAATCTAGTCGTCGTCTTCGTAGATTTCCGTAAAATTGCGCTGTCAAGTGGAAACATCCCGTCTCACCACTTGGATCGTTGGCGTACTTGGTTGGCTCATTGCCCTCATCGTCTTCTTCCCGATCCTCGTCATGACGGTCACCGCCTTTAAAACAGAGGCGGATGCTTACCACTTTGCTTCCCTCTTCAAGCCGACGCTTCAATCGTTCAGGGATGTTTTCGCCCGCGACGACTACAAACTGTTTCTGTGCAACTCGATTTATGTGTCGTTCGGTTCGACGCTGTGCTGCTTTCTCGTTGCGGTTCCGTGTGCTTACCGCATGGCCTTCTTCCCGACCCGGAGGACGGCCTCGACACTCTTGTGGATGATCTCCACGAAGATGATGCCGGCGGTTGGTGCGTTGGTGCCGGTGTACCTCATCTTCCGCATGATGCACCTGCTCGACACCGTCACGGGGCTGATCATGATCTACACGCTCATGAACCTGCCCCTCGCCGTGTGGATGACCTTCAATTACTTCCGCGAGGTGCCCGCGAGCATTCTGGAGGCAGCGCGGATCGACGGGGCCGGCTTCCGCAGCGAAGTATGGGAGGTACTCGCTCCGATGGCGCTGCCCGGCCTGTTTTCGACTGCCTTGCTGCTGATCATCCTGGCGTGGAACGAGGCGTTCTGGAGCCTGCAGCTCACCAGCTTTCACGCGGCACCGTTGACTAATTACATCGCTTCTTTTACCAGCGGCCGAGGGTTGTACTGGGCCAAGATTTCAGCAGCTTCGCTGCTCTCGGTCGCACCGATCATGGTGCTGGGCTGGGCCTCGCAGAAGCAGTTTGTCCGTGGCTTCACGTCGATGGGAAAGTGAGAGGCGGATACTTGAAGAATTGCTTGAACGCCAAGAGGTCTCAAATCAGGACACCACCCCACCTTGACCGCAACCCTCTCCCGCCAAGGCCGGATCATTTTACCAGCTGGGGGGCGCGCCAGCAGCTTGGCCTCGCTGCCGGGGACGCCTTTGAAGTAACCATTGAGGAGGATGACACCGTCACCTTGCGACGGATCACGCAGCCGGCAAACCGGGGTTTGGTGGACTTACTTTACTGCTTGCCCGTCCATCCTCTTTCGGCATGCCAGACCGGCAAGACGGCGATACCACGGCATTGACGCTGTGAGTTATTCAAGCTTGAGGTGGCGATTGTCCATTGGCGTCGCGAACGCCGAAAGTAGCCTTCGCCATCCTTTGCAAGTGCTCGAGCACCCGACCCGCCGCGGCGGTCCCTTCTAAGGTTCATGCTCGATTATCCGTAGTACCGCCGACTTCGTGAGGACCGGCGTTAAACTGCTGAATCCTTTCGCGTCTTGAAGTGGCTCCGGGCAGCCCCCGCCCGGCCTCATCCGGGCTCCGGGTGCCTCCTCGCCCAGCCGCTTTTCTTTCACCGCTTGCGCGCTATCGTGTCGTCCCGGCACGCGGTTATTCCAAAGTTACTCACAGAGATTTTATTGATCCGTACAACCGGCCCGCAACCGACTCAGCCTTTTCTCACCCATGACCGATCCTCGATTTGACCAATTGGCGCGCGTTTTGACCGGCTTTTCGACCCGCCTTCAACCCGGCGAAAAGGTCCTCCTCGACGCCTTCGACATCCCCGCGGAAATGACCGTCGCCCTCATCCGCGCCGCGCGGGCGCAAGGGGCTTTTCCGATGGTCCAGCTCCACCAGGGACGCGTCACCCGGGAAATGCTCCTGGGGGCCGAGGAGCCGCAGTACGAACTGATCAAGGAAGTCGAACTCGCCCGGATGCAGCGCATGGACGCCTATATCGCCGTGCGCGGCAGCGACAACATCACCGAGATGAGCGACGTGCCCGGCGAGCGCATGACCATGGCTATGAAAACGCTCAAACCCGTCCTGGACCACCGCGTCCGCAACACCCGCTGGTGCGTGCTGCGCTGGCCGACGGCCGCCATGGCCCAGCAGGCCGGCATGAGCACCGAGGCGTTCGAGGACTTCTTTTTCCGCGTCTGCACCCTGGACTATTCCAAAATGGAGCCCGGCATGGCCGCGCTCAAGGAACGCCTGGAGCGCACCGATCTGGTCGAGATCAAGGGACCTGCGACCGACCTGCGCTTCAGCATCAAGCACATCCCGGCCATCGTCTGCGGCGGCAGCCACAATATCCCCGACGGCGAGGTCTTCACCTGCCCGGTGCGCGATTCCGTGCAAGGCCACGTCACCTTCAACGCGCCCACCATCTACCAGGGCACCAACTTCGACGGCATCCGGCTCGAGTTCCGCGACGGCCAGATCGTCCGCGCCACCGGCAACCCCGAGGACAAGCTCAACGCCATCCTCAACTCCGACGAGGGCGCGCGCTACATCGGAGAGTTCTCCCTGGCCTTCAACCCGCACGTGCTCCAGCCCATGCGCGACATCCTCTTCGACGAAAAGATCAGCGGCTCGTTCCACTTCACCCCCGGCCAGGCCTACGAGGGAGCGGACAACACCAACCGCAGTCAGGTCCATTGGGACATGGTCTCCATCCAGCGGCCGGACTACGGCGGCGGCGACATCTTCTTCGACGGCGAACTCATCCGCCGCGACGGCCGGTTCGTTCCGGCCGCCCTGCAGGCGCTCAATCCCGAAGCCCTTCTCTGATTGCCGCCGGCGCTTTCCTGGCTACTTTAGCGGCCGCGCCCTTTGCGCCGGGGGCAACCTCCTCGCGCGCTTCCCCTGCCCGTCAGATGCACCCGCTCGAAGACCGTATCGGTTACAAATTCCGCAATTCTCTGCTGCTGGCCGAGTCGCTGACGCACCCGAGCCTCGGGCACGAAACCCAGCAGGTGCATTTCGATAACCAGCGGCTGGAGTACCTCGGCGACGCGGTGCTGCAACTGCTCTTCAGCGACCACCTCTACCGCCGCTTCCCCGAAGCCGGCGAAGGCCAGTTGACCAAGAACCGGGCCCGCCTCGTTTCCGGGGAAGCCCTGGCCGTGTACGCCCGGCGCATCGGCCTGGGCGAGCACCTGATGATGGGCCGCGGCGACGAGACCAACGGCGGACGGAGGCGCACCTCCACCCTCGCTGACGCTTTCGAGGCCCTCGTCGGAGCCATGTTTCTCGACGGCGGCTTGGAAAGCGTGCGCACGTTCGTGCTGGCGCAGGCGCGTGAACAGCTCGCCACCGTCCACCAGTTGCCTCCTTTGGAGATCAACCCCAAAGGGCAGTTGCAGGAGATCCTCCAGGCTCTGCCCCCGCGCACCTCCAGCGCCTCTCCCCGTACTCCGCCCACCTATCACATCGTGGCGCACACGGGACCCGATCACGCCAGGACCTTCACGGCCTGCGTGAACTGGAACGGCCTCCTGCTCGGCAACGGCGAGGGAGCCAGCAAGCAGCACGCCGAGAGCGCCGCCGCCCTGGATGCACTTCGGGGCCGTCGCTGGCTCGCCGCCCCTCAGGACACCGGTTCCGGCGTCCTACCCGCCCCGGATCCGGTGCTTTGACGCCGGCGGCATCGCACCGTTTCCCGTTCTTTCACCGGGACTTGTTCACACGCCTCAGCGGCACCTTCACCGCTGCGCTCATCACAAGTTATTCCCACACGCTCACACCCGTGCGCCGGCTCTTCCTTTCTTCTCGAGCATCATCCTGTCGGCTCACATTTCTTACCGATTCCTCCCGGTAAACGCGGTTTACCGGTGGATAACACCAAAATTACTGTCCAACAAGCCGGTGAATAAGTAAATAAGTCCTTTTTATTGATAGTTTTAACGATAGCGCCCGTTAAATCATCCGCTCTGTTCACAGGCTTGTTTTGATGTGGAACACTCTTGGGCAGTCAGTGGAACACGCCTAGACAGAGTTATTCACACGCTTATGAAGATGGAGTACTTAGGCTTAAAGGAAGATTCTTCCTTAAGCAGTGTGGACAACCCACCGATGGATCCCGGTTGCCGGGATCTGGCTGGACGCTCGATGAGCAGCCCGCACACGTTGCCGCTTGGCTCTACGGCTGTCTGCCGCCGCGTCTGTCTTTATTCGCCGGCGCGAACCAACCGCTTTTTCCACAGCTGCAGCGTGGCGATCAGCAGGCTGAAATCCTCTTCCGTCATCGGGTACGGCACGAGGGCGACCCGGTCCCCATCGAGCGGCACCGGCAACTCCTTGCGTACCGCAGTACTGCTCGTCTCGCTTTCCGCCGGGGTGCTGCTGCCGGTGGGAGGCACCATCGGCACAGCCGGCGGCGCATAGACCACATTGCCGCTGCTGCGGGAGGGAGTGTCGTAGCCGTCCTCCTGCTGGTCAAAATCGTCCTGTTCGTAGCGCATCGGTCCGCGGTCGGCTGGACGGCGGCGTTCGTTGCCGCCGTGGCGCATGGCCGCCAACGGGCCCAACCCTTCGTCGCGCCCGCTGGCACGCCGCTCAGGGCCGCTGAAGAAGTCTGGCTCGCTCCGTGTGCCCGCCGCTGGTCCGATGGCACGTGGCGGCGGTTTGGAGGCTGCCACGGGTTCCGGACGCCGGACAGAGGATGCCTCCGGCTCGGGTGTCGGCGGGGCGGTGGTCGCCGTCCGGCTGGTGGCGGGTGCCGGCAGGTGGTTCAAGCCCGCGAAACTGATGGTTTGCTTGTACTCCGCGAGCAACTCGTCCACCGCGGCCTCGTTGAAGTTTTTCTCCAGCACCAGGTAACGCTTGAGCGACTGGTCCGAGGGCAGGTCGGCCCCGTAGCGTTCCCAGAGTTCTGCGTGGATGCGCGGGCTCATGGCCGCGGTGCGCAGGGCGTCGGTGTGGGCGGGAGAGTCGGCGTTCTCGTCCAGCAGGATCGTCAGAGCCAGGTCGGAAAGGCGGATCTGTTTGTTCTCGCCCATGCCGTCGTGCTCGATCAGGCCGTACTTCTTGAGCGCGGCCATCGACGAATAGCCCGTGCTGCTGTCTTCCTTGTAACCCCAATGGTGCATGACCACGTTGACGGCGGCGGCGTGCCGGCCTTCCGCTTTCCAGAGCGTGGCCGCCTTGTCGAGCGCGGAGCGCAAATCCAGGTACGGATAAGCCGGGCTGCGCGTCCGGAGCTTCTTGGAATTGCCTTCAAAATCGGCGGCCATAAAGGGTGGTCCACATCATTACGCCTTTTTAATGAAAATGGCCACCTCGAAATGCCAAAATTTACCGATTTATTTGGCGATTTTATGGTTTATGGTACCCGTGGTTATCAACAAATTCTTGGATGGTTGTTCACAGGTGAATGTTGATAGCCTGCGGGCGTATCATCCACCCACCAATTTCGTCCGCCACGCAGTGCTCTTTCGCCGAGTAGGATATCGCCAGAGTGAGGGGATCGTCGCTGCAGTGGCATCAATTAAGGATTGCATCCCAGTGTTAGCTGACCGGGAGAGACCCGCTCCGTCGGGTCCGTGAAGCCGGGGAAATACCGGGCAGCCGTTTAGCCACGGCCTCACGGACCCGACGGAGCGGGTCCCTCCCGGCTTATCCATACGTCGTTGGAACGCCGGCCTACCATTGATAGAAGTGGTGGTTTTACAGCCAATTTCAGAATGATTGAGAGTATGGTAGGCTGCCAGTCATGAAACCC
>CAXTOP010000068.1:0-23043 GCA_964245965.1 uncultured Chthoniobacterales bacterium | reverse complement strand
GAGGACGGACGGCAAGGCTGCCCGTACAGGGCGGGATCTTATTCCATGCCAATCCCCTAAGTAAGAGGCAGCCGGCTTGGGAGGTACTTTGCCATGGACATCTCTACTGGCGCACTTCCGCCGTCGCCGATGGCCACTCCGTAGGATCTGTTTCCACCTGCAATCCACGAGTGACGCTGGAGAGTTCCAGCACCAGGCTGTGGATTGTTTCGGCTAGGTCAGCCACTTCCTGCACTCCGTTGCAGGTGTTCCTTTGCAGCTTCTTGACGATGACCTGCGCCTGGAGATAAACCCCGGTCAGACTTTGACTGACGGTGTCGTGCAAAGTTTGCGCCAGCAACCGGCGCTCCCGCTCGGCAGCCTGGGCAGCGGCGTGTTCCCAACGCTGCTTCTCGATGGTCGATTGCGCCAGGGCAGCGCGCATCTCCTCCAATTCCGCGCGCAGACTCACCACCATCGCATCATCCGGGACTTGGGGGGACAAACCCATGCGCCGAGGATACACAGGTCGTGGAGGTTTGTGCAAGAAAAACCAGCCTATGCTACTGGTTGCTCCCTGGACCCGATCTCCTGCGCTGCCTGTTCCAGTGCCAGATCGAGCGCGTCGGGCACGAACGGTTTCAGCAAGTGGTGCCGGTAACCGGCCGCCTTGCTCTTGACCCGGTCATTGTCCATGCCCAACCCGCTCATGGCGATGGCGTAGATCGGCCGCGGCAGCCGCGCCGATTTCAGGAGTTCCCACCCGTCTCCATCGGAAAGGCCGATGTCGGAAATCAGCACGTCGCAATCGGCCTCCGGCAAAGCCGCCAGCGCATCCGCTTTGGTTTTCGCCGAAAAGACCGTGTGCCCTATTTCTTCCAGGTAGAGCGAGAGCCACTTCAAGGTGTCCGCATGATTTTCCACCACGAAGACCCGCAAAGAAGCGGTCGCCCGCGGGATATTCATGAGGTACAAAATCGTGACCTCCGGCACCCCGCGCCTTATTTATTTTCACGCGCGGACGCTCCGCGGGGTTCAAACACCCGTGTAAACCTCGCCACCCTGCGCGGCAAACTCCTGGGATTTCTCCTCCATGCCCTGTTCCAGGGCCTGCGCTTCGGCGATCCCCTTTTCCGCGGCGTAGCGGCGCACGTCCTCGGTGATCTTCATCGAGCAGAAATGCGGTCCGCACATCGAGCAAAAATGCGCAGTCTTCGCCCCTTCCTGCGGCAGCGTCTCGTCGTGGAATTCCAGGGCAGTTTCCGGGTCCAGCGCCAGGTTGAACTGATCCTCCCAGCGGAACTCGAACCGTGCCTTGCTGACCGCGTTGTCACGCAACTGCGCGCCGGGATGCCCCTTGGCCAGATCCGCGGCGTGCGCGGCGATCTTGTAGGTGATGACGCCCACCTTCACGTCCTGCTTGTTGGGCAATCCCAAGTGTTCCTTCGGGGTGACGTAGCACAGCATGGCGCAGCCGAACCAGCCGATCATCGCCGCGCCGATGCCGCTGGTGATGTGGTCGTAGCCCGGCGCGATGTCCGTGGTCAACGGCCCGAGCGTGTAGAAGGGGGCCTCGTGGCACCACTCCAACTGCTTGTCCATGTTCTCCTTGATCATGTGCATGGGCACGTGGCCGGGGCCTTCGTTCATCACCTGCACGCCGAACTCCCAGGCGCGGGTGGTCAGCTCGCCCTGCGCCTTCAACTCGGCGAACTGCGCCTCGTCGTTGGCGTCCGCCACGGAGCCAGGTCGCAGGCCGTCGCCGATGGAGAAGCTCACGTCGTACGCCGCCATGATCCCGCAGATGTCGTCCCAATGCGTGTACAGGAAGTTTTCCTTGTGGTGGTGCAGGCACCATTTCGCCATGATCGAGCCGCCCCGGCTGACGATGCCGGTCGCCCGCCGCGCTGTCATCGGGATGAAAGCCAGCAGCACGCCGGCGTGGATCGTGAAATAATCGACCCCCTGCTCGGCCTGCTCGATCAGGGTATCGCGGAAAACTTCCCAGCTCAGATCCTCGGCCCGGCCGTTGACCTTTTCCAGCGCCTGGTAGATCGGCACCGTGCCGATCGGCACCGGGCTGTTGCGGATGATCCACTCGCGCGTCGCGTGGATGTTCTTGCCCGTGGAAAGGTCCATCACGGTGTCGGCGCCCCACTTGGTCGCCCAGCGCATCTTCTCGACCTCTTCGTCGATGCTGCTCGCCACGGCGGAGTTGCCGATGTTCGCGTTGATCTTCACCAGGAAATTGCGCCCGATGATCATCGGCTCCAACTCCGGATGGTTGATGTTGGCCGGGATGATCGCCCGTCCGAGCGCCACTTCCTGCCGGACAAATTCGGGCGTGATGTGCTTTGGCACCGCCGCCCCGAACGAGTTCCCGGGATGCTGCTGGTTGAGCACGTTACGGGCACCCGCTTTGTTCTCAACCGCCTCGTACGCCGCCTGGCGGCCCAGGTTCTCGCGGATGGCAACGTACTCCATCTCCTTGGTGATGATCCCTTGCCGGGCGTACCAGAGTTGGGTCACCGGATGATCGTGGTCGGCGCGCAACGCTTGCCGGCGCAGGCCCGGAAATTCCTCCAGGCGGCTGCGGGTGTTTTCCGGACGCGCCGCGTGGTCGGCGTGCTGCAGACTCAGGTAGCCATTGTCTTCGGGCTTCACCAAGCGGCCGTCATACGCTTCCACGTCGCCGCGGCCAGTGATCCACTCCTCGCGCAAGGCGGGCAAACCCTGCCCGACATCGCACACCTGATCCGGATCGCCCCAGGGTCCGCTGGTGTCGTACATGCGCACCGGCTCGTTTGCTTCCAGGGTGCCGTCATACCGCCGGGTCGAATGGAGCGTCACCTCGCGGAAGGGCACCTGCACATCCCCATAAATCTGTCCAGCTACGTAAACCCGCCGGCTGTTGGGGAGTTGGTCGCTGCTGTGCGGGCTGAAAGAGTTTTTATCGGCAATCATAGAGCGTGGCGGAATCTTCAAGCTTTCGGCATGTCCTATACGGCAACACCGCCCACTCGTCCACCCCGCTCAGCGCACGGACGACGGCGGCGGCACCGGCTGCGCCGTCTCGTCGTTGCTGACCGGAACCACCGTACCGTTGCCGGCCTTGGGTGCCGCCACGGCGACGGTGGCATTCGGGTTTACGATGGTGCCGGTGAAGGGCAACTGTTCACTGCGATAGTCCGCCAGCAATTTGGGAGCCACCTTGCTGCCCGCCAGCCCGGCGTAGCTTTGCACCCCCTCAGCGATCGAATCGGCCAGTTTCTGGCGCCACGCCGCATCGTTGATCTGGGCACTCTCTCCGGGATTGGTGAGGAAGCCTCCCTCCACGAGGACGGAAGGCGCGTGGGTATCCTTGAGGACGACAAACCTGGCACGCCGCACCCCGCGGTCATGCTCGGGGATGTGTCCCAGCAGAGAATGATGAACACAGGTAGCCAGCGCCAGACCGGCGTTGTCAAAGTCGTTGCCGGGAAAATCCTGGAGTTGTTCCAGGCTCGGGGCTTTGTCGCCCGTCGAGCCTGCTCCACGCGGCGTCATGGCGTAAACTTCGAAGCCGTTGGCTTGGCCGCCGTCGTTGCACGAATTGAAGTGAACGCTGACAAAGATCGCGTCTTTCTCCAGGTTCGCCGCGTCCGCGCGCCCTTCCAAGGGAACGTAGAGGTCCGTGTTCCGGGTGAGCAGCACATGGAAGCCCTTGTCTTCCAAAGATTTCTTCAGGGATTTGATCACGCTCAGCGTGTAATCCTTCTCGAAACCCAGGGTGCTGCTGGCACCCTTGTCCTGACCGCCGTGCCCGGCATCGAGCACGATGGTGTGGAAAGGCTGCAGGTTTTGGATCATCGTGGGCCGCAAGGACGGTTCGATGGTCTTGGCCAGATCGAAGCGCGAAACAAGTGTCTGGTTGCTTTGGATGATCATCGGGAAGGAAAGCCACTGCTTCACGCCGTTGATGTAAATTTCGCGCGGATTGCCGGTGGTCTCAAGGCGGGTGCGGGTGTCGCCAAGGGACAGACGATTGTCCACCGTATGCACGTCGCCGGGAAGCTGGTAAAAACTCGCGATGTTATCGATAGAGAGATAATCCCGGTTGTTGACCTTGATGACCTGCCAATCGGACTGGGCGCGGCCAAGGTGCGGGAAGACGGCGGAAATGAGAAGAGCGAGGGCGAGAGAGCGCAAGGTGACGTTGGGCATAGACCGCTGTATCTAGGGTATGCTGACCGCACCCACGCGGGGTGCCTTGATGGTTCGTGCTGGCCTGTTTGTCCCGGCTGCAGCCGTGTTCTGGAACGGTGTTGCGCCGGACAACAATGAATCGGCACAGCTTAGCAAAATGGCTGTCTTTAGCGACCCCCGGCGGAGGAGTACCGCACGGTGAAAGTTCTCGCTTGCGGCGGACCCGCCAGGGACCGGAAGGATGTCAGCGGAATGGCTGCCTCGCAAGGACTCGAACCTTGACAAAATGATTCAGAGTCATTTGTGCTACCATTACACCACGAGGCATCGTAGAGAGGGAGTCGCACCATGCCTGCCGCCAGTGCTGTCCGCAACTATTTTTTTTCGTGCGGTTTTTTGGACACATCGGCTCCCAAAAGCCACGCCTAAAAGAAATAAGTGACTTTTTTGCAACAAAGATGTTGACGTTTTCTCACCAAAATGAGAATCCAATTGGTCATCGCCTCCGCGTCTGATCGATGCGGTTTCCGGCGGGGAGGATTTCTCACCGGATCTTCTTACCGGCCAACCGATCGAAAAGATACTGTGGGATGAATAGAGCAGCGTTGGTCGAATTCGTTCAAAAAGGCCTGGGCAGGGATGCCAGCCGCACTGCGGCTGACAAAGCAGTGTCCTTGGTGATCGAAGGGATCAAAGTTGGCCTAAGAAAGGACAAAGCAGTGCAGTTGGTCGGTTTCGGCACCTTTACCGTCGTGGAGCGCCCCGCTCGCACCGGAGTTCACCCCAAGACTTTGCAGCCTCTCGAAATCCAAAAATCTCGTACCGTCAAGCTCGCCGTCGGTAAAGATCTCCGGGACCGAATCTAAACCCGCAACAATTCCCCCCCGCAACCGAGAAAACCCGTTTCGCCCCGCGCGAAACGGGTTTTCTTATTTTCGCTTCCCGCTGGCCTGGAGGCGGCTCGTTCGTGTATAACGCCAGCGGGAACAGGCGCGCCTGGCACGATGGACAAAAATATTTCCAACGGATGAGCGGAACCGGTGTCTGTCACTGATCGGTCCGCGAGCCGTCCGGCGCGCGTTTCCGCAACGCATGACCGCCGCCCGCGTGCCCACACCAAAGCATCCAACCGCCTCCGTCGAAACCCCGGCTGCTCCCGGCCCTCCGAGCGTGCCCTGGGAGCGGGTCGAGAAATTCATCGGGCAGTTGACCCACGACATCCGCAACGGTCTCAACGCGCTGGAACTCCAGCTGACCTTTCTAAGCGAGATTTCCACCGATCCCGAGGCGGTGGCCGAGGTCAAACAACTGCGCGCGACGCTCGCGGAGATGACCCGGCAATTGCAGGCGGTCAAGCTCAAGACGGGTGCCGTCTCGCCTTACACGATGGAGTACCCGGCAGGAGACTTCTTCGAAGACCTGCGGGAGCGCTTCGAACGCCTCCACGCCGCCGACGCCGGCCGCGTGCGCTGGGAGATCGCGGCGGGCGGCATCGTTCTCCTCGTCGATCCCGAGCTGGGCATCAGCGCCCTGCTCGAAATCATCGACAACGCCCTGCACTTCGGCACACCGGGCGGGGAAGTCGTGATCGCCGCAGTTCCTGCCGCACCGGGCAATGGGGTCCATCTCAGCCTGCGTCAGGAACTGCCGCAGCCTCCCGCGATTTCCCCCGCGCAATGGGGCCGCGAGCCGCTGCACTCCACCCGGCGCCACGCCTACGGCCTGGGCTTGTTCCGCGCCCGCCGCGTTTTGGAGGCGCAAAGCATCGTGCTCGACGCCGCCTGGGACCCCGCGGGCAACCTGCTGACCGTGACTCTCGCCTTTCCCGCGCCATGACCAACAGCCAAACCAAAAGGGTGCTCATCATTGACGACGAGCGGCCTATTTTGATGACGCTCGAAGCGTTGCTGACCCGGCACGGTTACCAGGTGGAAGCTGCCCGCACCGCGGCGCTTGGCCTGGAGATGGCCACCAAAGAAGGCGGCCCGCACCTGATCCTGCTCGACATCGGCCTGCCCGACGCCAGCGGCCTGGAGGTGCTCACCAAGGTCCGGCAGACCGCCCCGCACATCCAGACCATCGTGCTCACCGCCAACGACTCGTTGAGCAACGCCATCGAGTCGATCAAGCTCGGCGCGTTTCACTTCATCCGGAAGCCGTACGTGCCCGAGGAACTGCTCAGCTTGATGACCAGCGCCCTGGAAAAGCGCGAGCTGGCCATCGAAGCCGCCAGCCTGCGCGAACAAACCCGCGAGTTGCGCGACCTGCTCAAGAAAGCGGAAGCGAAGCTGGCTCCCGTCTTCAAGAACCGGCGCATGGTTGAAATGGAGGATTTCATTTCCCAGATCGCGCCCTCCGAGGCCAATGTACTGGTCACTGGGGAGAGCGGCGTCGGCAAGGAGGTCGTCGCCAACCTGATCCACGCCCGCAGCCGGCGCGCGGGCGGCCCGCTGGTCAAGCTCAACTGCGCCGCGCTGCCCCAGCACCTCATCGAGGGCGAATTGTTCGGCTACGTGAAGGGCGCGTTCACCGGCGCGGTCAACGATTTCCCGGGCATGATCGCCGCCTCGGCGGGCGGCACGCTGTTCCTGGACGAGATCGCCGAGATGCCCGCGACCTTGCAGACCCGCTTCCTGCGCGTGCTCCAGGAGCGCGAGTTCCGCCCCCTGGGCAGCACCAAGACGCTCAAGGCCGATTTCCGGCTGGTCGGCGCGACGAACCAGAACATCACCCGCGCCATCCGCGAGGGCGTGCTGCGCCCGGATCTGTACTACCGCATCAACACCTTCCAGATCGAGATTCCGCCGTTGCGGGACCGCCGGGAAGACGTCCCTCCGCTGGTGGCGCTCTTCGTCAAACGGTATTCCCAGCAGATGGGCCGGCCGGAGCCGCAGATCACCGCCGAGGCGATGGGCCGCCTGCGCGATTTTTCCTGGCCGGGCAACGTGCGCCAGCTCCAGAACGCGGTGGAATACGCCGTGGTGCTCGCCAAAGGCGACCGGATCACCGAGGAAAGTCTGCCCCCGGAACTGCTTCTCTCGCCGGAGATCCAGGATCAACTGCTCGCCGAGACCGCGGTCGCCACCCTCGAAACCCGCAACGGCCACCCTCACCCCTCGACCACGGAGCGTGCCGCCGATCTGAGCCTGAACCTGGACGACCGCGAGCGTCACACCATCCTGCAAGCTCTCGCGCAGACCCACGGCAACAAGCTCAAAGCGGCCAAGATCCTCGGGATTCACCGTCCGACCCTCTACAACAAGATGAAGCGGTACGGCATCGCGGTCTGAGAGGGCAGAAGACAGAAGGCAGAAGACAGAAGAAATCTGTATTGCCGTGCTGCGGGGCCGTTTTCCTGCTCTGTCCGCTTCTGCTATCTTCTTCTGCTTTCTGCCTTCTGCCTTTCCTCGCATGCCTCACCTCGAGAAAGTCCTTGCCCACGCCGAGCGCGAACTGGCGGGCGACACGCGCACCATCCACTCCGGCCAGCTCGCCGCGCGGCTGCCCTTTTACAAGCGCTTTCTCAAGATCGAGAACCACCGCCTGCGCCTTGCTCACCAGGCGGGCGGCGGCGGGCGCGACATCTGCCGGCGGCGCGTCAGCCTGCTGGATATCTTTCTGCGCCAGCTCTTCATCGACGCCTGCGAAGCTTGCCCGGACGTGCCCAACGCGGCGCAGTCGGACCTGGCCCTGATCGCCATCGGCGGCTACGGCCGCGGCGAACTCAACCCGTTCAGCGACGTGGACGTGATGTTTCTCCACCACTTCGAGCCGGAGAACATGCCCGAGCACGTCAACGAGATCATCAAGCAGGTGCTCTACGTGCTCTGGGACATCGGGTTCAAGGTGGGGCACGCCACGCGCTCGATCAAGGAGGCCTGCGAACAGGCCAACCGCGACAGCATTTCCAAGACGGCCCTGCTGGAAGCCCGCTACCTCGCGGGCCACGGCGATTTGCTCGACGAGTTCCGCACGCAGTTCGAGCGGGAATGTTTGCTGGGCCACGAGCAGGCCTATTTCGCCTGGCGCGTGAATGACCAGCGCAACCGCCACCTCAAGTACGGCCCGACCGTCTTCCTGCAGGAGCCCAACGTCAAAACCAGCCCCGGCGGGCTGCGCGACTACCAGAACCTGCTCTGGACGGCGTACTTCAAGGAGCGCGTGATGAGCCTCAAGCACCTCACCGAGAAGCAATTCATCAACGAGAGTGAACGCCGCACCCTGGAAACCGCGTACGACTTCCTGCTCCGCGTGCGCACCGACCTGCACTACCTGGTGGGCCGCTGCTCGGACTCGCTCGCACTCAACCTCCAGGGCCAGATCGCCCAGCGCCTGCGCTACCCGCAGAACAACGACCTGCGCCGCACCGAAGCGTTCATGCGTGATTACTACCAGCACGCGCGGGCCATGGCCCTGGTGACGGAAACGCTCTTCGAACGCCTGATCCACGACGCTCCGGTGGTCACCCCCCAGCCCTCCGGCTTGCTGCGCCTGTTCTCGCGCAGCGGCCCGCCCGCCGAGCGCTTCGACGGGTTCGTGGCGCAGGACGGCCTGATTTATCCCGAAACCCGCGACGTGTTCAACCAGGACCCCTTCCGGCTGCTGCGCGTCTTCGAGCACGCGCAAACGCGAGGGCTGCGCCTGAGTTCCGAGCTGGAACAGTTGATCCGCCGCCGCCTGTGGCTCATCAACCGCACCTTCCAGTACGCGAAGTCGGCGCGGGAGACGTTCGTGGCGATCCTTTCCCGCCGGGGCAAGGTTGGCCCGGCGCTCCGTTCCATGCACGAGGTGGACGTCCTGGGAGCGTACCTGCCCGAGTTCGGCGGCCTGACCTGCCTGGTGCAGCACGAGTTCTTCCACCGCTATTCGGCGGATGAGCACACGATCGTCTGCCTGGAAAAGCTCGACGCGCTCCAGGGCACCGAGGATCCGAAGCTGGCCGACTACCGCCGGCTCTACGAGAATCTGGCGGACCCTTTCATCCTGTCCCTGGCGATGTTGCTGCACGACACCGGCAAGGCCACCGGGGCCAGGCACCACGCGGAGGCCAGCGCGCTCTTTGCGCAAAAGGTGTCCAACCGGCTCCAGCTTTCCTCCGAGCGCCGCCGTCAGTTGATCCTGCTGGTGGACCACCACATGACGCTGTCCGCGACCGCGCAACGCCGCAACCTGGACGACCCGGCGACCATCACCGAGTTCGGGTTGATCGTGAAGGAGCGCCCCACCCTCGACGCCCTGATGCTGCTCACCCTGGCCGACGGCCAAGGCACCAGCGACGACGCCTGGAGCGACTGGAAGGAACACCTCGTCTGGCAGCTCTACCGCGCGACCAAGAACTACCTGGCCCAGGGTGAAGCCTGCTATCAGATCACCCAGCGCCAGCGCGACACCCAGCGCCAGCAGGTGACCGCCGCGCTCCATGCCAGCTACGCCGACGAGATCGACGCGCATTTTCTTTACATGCCCGAGCGGTACTTCGAGACCTTCGACGCCGTCGATATGGTGGAGCACCTGCGGCTCCTGCGGCATTTCCTGGCCAACCGCTCCGAGCACAACGATCCGGACAGTGCCTTGGCCCCCGGCATCCGCTGGATTCCCCGGCCCGAGCGCGGCCACACGGAATGCTGGGTATGCAACTGGGAGCGCAAAGGTTTGCTCGCCAAGATTGCCGGCTCGTTCTCGGCCGCCAGCCTGAGCATCCTGAGTGCCGACATCTACACCCGCGAGGACAACCTGGTGTTCGACGTGTTCCGGGTGGCGACGCCGGGCTATCAGCCCACCCTCGACTCGCGCGACATTTCCGCCGTGGAAGGCACGTTGCGCCAGGCGCTGCTGGTGGAATCCTTCGACTTCGAGCCGCTCCTGCAAAAGGCCCGCCGCCGCCGGGCACCGTTGCCCCGGTCGCAGGCTTTGGATTTCCCCACCGGCACGCTCCTCACCAACGAGGCGACCAACCGTTACACCCTGCTGGAAGTGCAGACGCCCGACCGCCTGGGCTTGCTGCACGATCTGCTGCGCGCCCTGGGCAGGCTGAGGGTCAACGTGGTGCTCTCGCGCATCGCGACCGACCGGGGCGCGGCGATTGACAGCTTCTACCTGACCGACAAGGAAGGCCAGCGCATCCTCGACGCCCCGACGATGAAGAAAATCCAGAGCACCGTGCAGCAGGCGGCCGTGAAGGTGGCGTGAGTGCTCGCGAAACAACCGACGTTGGAGATGCGCTTGTGCCGGGTGCCGCCAGTTGATCCCCGCCGGGACGGCTCGGAGAGCCATCCCCACCCTGGAACGGGGCCGTCTCGCGGCGGGCGCGCCCGTTGATTTTGCGTGCGGTCGTAAAGCCGGTTCGAAGAAGCTGCCGGCGTGTAAGGCAGAAGAGCAGGAGCTGCCGCCAGGGAGGCTTGTTCACTCCCGGCGCAGCCTGCCTAATAACACCAACATCAAGAACGGCGCGAGCGCCGAGATCGCCAGTCCTGCGTGCAGGGTGCTGCGATCGGCGATCCAGCCCACGAGCCAGGGCATGAAGATGCCGCCGGCGTTGCCCAAAGCCGCCAGGGCGCCGAACATGGTCGCTCCGCCCTCCGGGTGACGGTCACTGGTGACCGCCAGCATCGTCGGCCAGAGCGCGCTGCCGGTAAAACCCGCCAGGATGCAGGCGCTCAGCGCCAGAGAGGACACCGGCAGAAAAGACCCCGCGAGGAGCAATACCACCGACAGCGCGCATCCCCAGCCCATCGCCCGAAAAGGATCGAGCCGCATGCCCGCAGCTCCGACCGCCATCCGGCCGACGGCCATCATCAGCGAAAACAACAGCAGGCTCAATCCGCCCATCCAGGCGGGGAAGCCCAACGACTTTTCGGCGTAGGCGGGCAGCCACTGCGCCATGCCCAACTCGGTCGCCCCGGCCAGGAAGATGGCGGCCAGCGCGACCACGAACCACCGCTGACCCAGCAGGTGGCGCAGGCTGGTGCGTCCCCCTTCGCCCACCAACGCGGGAAAACGCATCGGCGCGAAGGCGAGCAGCAAGCCCAGCGGCAGCGGAATTAGCAGCAGGCAGGCGTGCTGCCAGGTGAAACCGGCCTGCAGAGCGAGGGTCCCGGCCAGGATCGTCACGACCGCGCCCACGCAGTAGAACGAGTGCAGCCAGTTAAGTGCGACCGTGCGGCGCGCGGGATTGAGCGCCGCGACCACGGGGCTCAGCACCATATCCATTACCCCGGCGGCTAGTCCCAGGCAGAACAACGCCGCGGCCAGCGCGAGATAGGTCGGCGCCCAGGCCATGCCCAACAGGCTGAGCACGCTGGCCACGTTGCCGAACTGCACGAAAGGCTTGGCCCCCCAGCGGTCGGCCAGGGGTCCGGTGACCACGATGCCCAGCACCAGTCCCGAGAAACACGCCGCGCCCAGCCGTCCAAGCTGCTCCTGGCTCAGACCCGCCGCGCCGCCGTAGGTCACGCCGATGCCGACCAGGAACACCGGCAGCAGGTTCATCCCGATGGCCAGGCTCATCATCGCCCCGTAGCAAAGGGCGGTCAGCTTGTAGGCGGGTTCCTTGAAGGCAGGTGGAGCAGGTGCGCACTGAGGGCAAAGCGCGGAGGCGGGAGAATCATCCATTTCGAGCATGTAAGCTCACATTCGAGCATAAACAAGCAAGCATTGTCACAAAGTGTGTTATGATGGCATCATGTTCTCGGAAGAACGGCAGGAGCAAATCAAGCTGGAACTCACCCGCCAGGGCCGGGTCGAGGTGCCCGAACTCGCCTGCCGCTACGGCGTGTCCGAGCATACGATCCGACGCGACCTCAATGCGCTGGCCCAACGCGGCCTGCTGCAAAAAACCCATGGGGGGGCTGTCTCGCTCAACACCACGCACCTCGACTGGACCAACCGCAACTTGACGCTGCCCGAAGCGAAGGAGCACATCGGCGAGACGGCGGCTGCGCTGGTCAAGCCGGGACAAACCATCATCGTGGATGCGGGGTCCACGACCTTGTCCTTGGCGCGGCACCTTACGGTCCGGCCGTTGACGGTGATCACCAACTCGCTGGACGTGGCGTCCCTCTTTGCGGAAACAAAAGACGTCGCCCTCATCGTGAGCGGCGGCCGCTGGGATGTGCAAGCGCGTGCCTTCCGCGGGGCGGCTGCCCAGCAGTTCATGTCATCCTACCGGGCGGATTGGACGATGCTGGGCACCTGTGCGCTGCACCCACGCACGGGAGCGTCCGTGACCAGCGAGGAGGACGCCGGCATCAAGCGGGCGATGTCGGCGGCGGGACTGCGCACGGTGGTCCTCGCCGACCACTCCAAGCGCGATCAGGTGGCAGCCCACCTCGTGCTGCCGGTCCAACGGCTCGATCTGGTAGTCACCGACCAGGCCTGGCCCGAGCTGGAAGCAGCGGGGGCTTCGGTTCTCTATCCGTCCGCGCCGGGAGGGAGAGAGGAAAATGGAAACGAACCGCCCCGGTCCCATTAGAAGGGTCTGTGGAGGATGCCGCGTAGGATTCCGGTTGTGGGGCGACCATCCCGGTTGCCTGGGAGGGAGTCCAACGCCAACGGGGACCGTCACCTTACCATCCCGAAAGCAAACCCAACGCAATCCCACTCCAACATCGCCTGCTCAGGTTCATCCATCCCATTGATGGCTCAAGACATGGCTACGGCCTTGGTATCTTTCTTGAAGATGATGCCATATCAGCCTTTCAACCACCCGACGGCAAGGAAATAACGACGGCACTTAATGCAAGTATTCCCCCCGTGGCAAACTCCTCCGCCTCCGAGGAGGCTTCGTTTCCGCTTTCGCCTCTGTAGAGAGGCCGATTGGGAAACGAAGCAAGCGCAAGGCCTGCTTGCGCCTCGGTAAAACCATTCGTTTCCCGTTTCGTTCCCTACAGGTGGAGAAAACGAAACGAGGTCTTCAAGACCCCGATGGCACACTGTCCGGCTGTCGCAAGGCGCTCACCTTTTCCACGAGCAGGGCGTGCGCGTCCTTAAGGTCGTGCATGCGGCGCAGGTCGGCGTCGTGGATGTCGATGTCCAGCGCGTCCTGCAAATCGACCACGACTTCCAGCAGCGTCAGCGACTCCAGGCCGAAGGCGTTGGTCAGGTGGTTGTCGCCGATCCCGGCGGCGTGGGCCACGTTGGCCGCGCGGATCTCGTCGGGCAGGTATTTGTCCATGATCCCGTTGAAGATCGGCTGCACGAGCGCCGCGTCGTGCGTGCGATGGTACTCGCGGATGGCCGCCACGGTGGCGGGACTGTGATTGAAGAAGCGGTCGTCGATCTTGGCGTCGTTCATGGCGGAGAGATCTGCGGAACGGCACCCACGGGCTGCCGCCGGGTGGCGCGCAGGCGGATGCCCCGGCGCGGCCAGAGGATGACCTGCGGGCTCCAGCCCGGGTCGGGACCATCGGGCAATTCGCGGAACTCCCACCGGCCGGCGATCATCGAGAGCAGGAGCATGCCCTCCAACATGGCGAAGCGTTCGCCCAGGCAACTGCGCGGCCCGATGGAAAACGGCAGGTAAGCGCCGCGCGGCAGGTCGGCGCGTGCGTTGCCTTCCCAGCGCGACACCTGAAATGCCTCGGGCTCGGGGAACCGCGCCGGGTCGCGGTGCAGCAGCCACGGCACGATGACCAGCTTCGCCCCCCGGGGCAGCGTGTAGCCGCCGAGCCGCACCTCGCCCAGCGCCTCGCGCCCCAGCACCCAGGTCGGCGGGTACAGGCGCATCGTTTCCCACAACACGTTCTCGCACAACCCCAACTCGGGCAGGTCCGCGAGCGTGGGCGGACGCCCGGGGCGTCCGTCTAGGATCGCGTCCACGTGTGCCCCCAGCGCGGCACCCAGGGCCGGGTCGTGGGCCAGATGCCACAAAGCGCCGGCCAGGACGTTGGCGACCGTGACGTGGCCGGCCAGGAGGAACGTGCGGATTTCCGCGCGGATCTGCGTGTCGGTGACCAGTTCGGCGTCGGTCTCCTGCGCGTGCAGCAGCAGGTCCACCAGGTCGCCGTCGGCCAGACCCTGGCGGCGTCGTTCGGCGAGGATAAACGCCGCCACCTCGTCCAGCCGCGCGATGCTCGCGTAAAACTCGCGGTCGTCGCCGGCCGAGGTGCCCAGACGGTCGCTGCGCAGGAGCGCCGCGTGGGTGGCGTCGCGGACGGTCTCCCGCCAGCCTTCCAGCGGCACGCCGAAGAGCACTTGCGCCACGATGTCCAGCGTCAAGCGGCCCACCTCGCGGCCCACGTCGATCACCGCGTCGTCCTCCCAGGTGGCGAGCCGCTGCCGGGTCAGGTCGATCATCTGCCGGGCGTATTCCGGCACGCGGCCCTGGTGGAACACCGGGGCCACCACGCGCTGCATGCGCTGGTGCAAGCGGCCCTCGCTGGTGAGCAGGCCGTCGCCGACGATCTCGTGCAGGCCGCCGTTGTATTCCCACTTGAGGAAATTTGCCGCCTGGCTGGTGAGCACCTCGCGGATCAGCGCGGGATCGTTGAAAAAGTACACCGTGCCCGAGGGCAGTTGGTAGTGCGCCACCGGGCCCGCTTCCGCCGCCAGCCGCGTGAAAAAGGCGAACGGATCGCGCCGCAGCGTCAAAGCATTGACGAGGGGCGTCGCATCGGAAAAAGTGGGGGGCAGTTCGGGCGGCATGTCCGGGCGTCTGGCCGCCACGATAGGACTTTCCCGCGCCACAATGCAACTTTCTTCCCCCGCCGCCCCTCCCGCCCTGCCGCCGCCACTCCCGGAGGTCCGCGCCCCCTGGCCGGACGAACTGCCCCGCCTGCGGCACTTCCTGCCGGAAGCTTACCTGTACTCGAACCATCCTCTCTTTCTCGTGGGCGCGGAAGGACCGGCCGAGCGCTTGGTGGCGGTCGGCGCGCTCGTCAACCAGCCCTGGCAGGAGAACCGCCAGGCTCTGTTGTACCTGCGGGCGGCGCCGGGGGAACGGGAGGTGGCCTGGACCACGGCGCTGATCCGGCGCGCGCTTGACCGGGCCCAGGTGCGCGGTTTGGACAGTCTCAACCTGGGACAAACCTTCCCGGAGGATTCCGTCCCGGCGCGCGTGCTGGCGGACGCGGGCTTCCTGCCAACCGACCGCAACGAAATCTATTCCGTGGCCGCCCGTCCGATGTGGGAACGGCTCCATTTGCTGCACGAGCGTCTGCAAGCCAGCCGCATGGTGCCTCCGGGGGTCCGGCTGAGCACCCTGCAGCCCGGCTTGCTGGACCGGGTCCGCCGGTTCCTCCTGCAGCACATGCCCGCGGGTGCCTCGCTGCTCACGCTGGAAGCGGAAGGCTACAAGCCGGAGCACTCCCTGGCGCTGCTCGTCCACGGGGAACTGAAAGGCGTGCTGCTCTGCCGGCGCAGCGGCAACCGCTCGTTCGTAGGGCTGCGGGTCGTGGTGCCGGAACTGCGCGGGGGGATCGGCTGGGCCAACCTGGTGCTCCTGCACGCCTCGATGGGCACGACCGTGCAGTCGGGGCTGGAGGAGTGCCATTTTGAACTGAATCCCGATCTGCACGTGGACACCCGGCAGATGGCGCAGCTTTTCGGCGCGCGGCTGATTGGCCGGAGGGTGATTTTGCGCGCCGCTTTGCCGAAAAATGCTTGACGCTATTTAGTTTGCCGCCAAAGATCGGACCAAATTTCGGTCCCCTTTATGAAGCTCAACGAATCCTCGCCCCCCCTCGCACAAAAACTTCTGTTCTACAGCATCGGAGCCGGCGCGGCCTCCCTGACGGCGACCGGACAGGCCGCCCCGGCGGACGTGGTGAGCTATGGGTCCGGGCTCAGCGGCAACACCATTTATTTCAGCCTGCTGAACACCGCCGCGCCTTCGACGAGCAGTGCGACGAACCAACAGTTCGAGTTGTCCTCCAGCCCCTCCAAGACCAAGGCCAGCGTCAACGACGCAAATTCGAGTAACTATCAGGTCGCCTACACCAGCCGTTCCGGCCAGTTCGGCGCGGCCAACTACGCGTTGAAGCTGGGCACCGGTGCGACCATCGGCGCGGGGCTGTTCAGTTTCACGAACGGCGGCACGATTAATAATTATTACGCCGGCAACACGGCCAACGGTACTCCCCCCGGCACGAGGAATGGTGATTGGAAAGTGGCCAACGGTCCGACGCGCGGTTTCCTGGGTTTCCAGATCGTCGTCGCACCTCCCGCCGACGCAGCCAACGCGGTCGGCACCCATGCGCCCACGCAGACTTACTACGGCTTTGCGGACTTGACGGTCAACAACCTCAACGGGAACACTCCCGGCGTTTACACCTTGAACGGCTTCGCCTACGATCCGACGGGTGCCTCGATCATCACGTTCGCCATCCCCGAGCCGGGTTCCACCACGGCGTTGCTCGTGGCCGGCGGGGCCGCAGGAATCGCCGCCGTGCGCCGCCGCCGCCAGGGCGCGACGTCCGCCCTGTGAGCGGCATCGTCATGACAAGGTAGGGGCGGGTCCCCGAGCCGCCCGACTTTCCTCCTGGTTCGGTCTGGTGCAGGCGCGCTCGTACCAGGCGCGCTCCTGTCGCCAGCCAGGCGGAGAAATGTGGCGCTTGTGCCAAGCGCGGCAACGACGGCGCTTGGCACAAGCGCCTCTACAACGTCGGCACAGAGGCAGACATTCTGAAAAGTTCGTGCCGTGACCGATTCTTCCTCCATCCCTGCCCCGCGCCGCAAGGTCCTGCTCGTGGGTTGGGACGCGGCGGATTGGCAGGTCATCCAGCCGCTGCTTGACCGCGGCGAGCTGCCCGCGCTTGCCGGGATCGTCAACGGCGGCGTCATGGGCAATCTCGCCAGCATCCGGCCGATGCTCTCGCCGATGCTCTGGAACTCCATCGCCACCGGCAAACGCCCCTTCCGGCACGGCGTCCACGGCTTTACGGAAGTGGACCACGAACTCGGCCAACCCGTCCCGGTTTCCACCGGCACACGCCGCTGCCAGGCCGTGTGGGACATCCTCAACCACGCCGGGTACAAGACGCACGTCGTCGGCTGGTTCGCCACCCACCCCGCTCCGGCGCTGGACGGCGCGTGCGTGAGCGACCGCTACAGCTCGCCCGCCCCCCTGGATCTCGACGCCCCCTGGCCGCTGCCGGCGGGAACCGTGTCCCCCGCCGCCTGGAGCGAACGGCTGGCCGAACTGCGCGTGCGCCCCGAGGACGTTGACGCCAGCGTGCTCGGGATGTTCGTGCCCGGCCTCGCGCAGGTGGACCAGGAGCATGACAAACGCCTGCACCACCTGGCGATCCGGCTGGCGGAAGGATTCTCCATCCACGCGGCGGCCACGGAACTGATCGAGCACCAGCCGTGGGATTTCGCGGCGGTTTACTACCGGACCCTGGATTGGGTGTGCCACGACTTCATGGGGTACCGTCCGCCGATGATGACCGGCGTTTACCCGCCGGATTTCGCCTTGTACCAGGGTGTCGTGGACGCCGCGTACCGCCTGCACGACGCTTTCCTGGGCCGGCTGATCGAGCTGGCCGGACCGGATGCCACGGTCGTGCTCGTTTCGGACCACGGCTTCCAGAGCGGCACCCAGCGTCCGCAGACAATCTCGAATCTGCCCGCCGCCATCGCCGACTGGCACCGGCCCACGGGCATCCTGGCGATGCGCGGGGCCGGACTGCGGCAGGATGAACTCATCCACGGCGCGAGCCTGCTGGACGTCACGCCGACAATTTTGTCCCTCTTCGGCCTGCCGGCCGGCACCGACATGGATGGGCGGGTGCTGGCGGAGGCTTTCGCCCAGCCGCCGGCACGGCGCACGGTGGAAAGCTGGGAGCAGCCCGCGCCCGGTTCACCGGCGGAGGGCAGCCGGCAGCCGCGCTCGGCGGAGGAAGAGTGGTCGGTGGTGCGGCAGTTCGTCGAGCTGGGCTACCTCGACGACCCGGGCGGCGATCCCCAGGAAGCCGTCGCGGGCACCGAGCGCGAGAACCGCTGGAACCTGGCGCGCTCCTACCTGGACGCGCGCCGCTTCGCCGACGCGCTGCCGCTGCTGGAGAGCATTTGTTTCGAGTGGCCGGAACGCCCGGACTACCGCTTCGAACTGGCGCTCTGCCAGTTGAACCTCGACCTGTACGACGAGGCCTCGGAGACGGCCGACGGGCTGGCGGCTACGGCCGGCGCGCCGGGCCGGCTGCTGCTGGCGAACATCGAGTTCCGCCGCGGCGATCTGCCGCTTTGCCGGGAGCACCTCGCCGCCGCCGAAACGATGGACCCTGGTTTGCCCGGCCTCCAGAATCAGATCGGGCTGACGTACCTGCGCCTGCGCCGCTGGGCCGAGGCGGAGACCGCTTACCGCCGCACCTTGGAAGCGGATGCCGATGACGCTTATGCGCACCTCGGGATTTCGCATTGCCTGCTGCACGCGGAGCGTTTCGAAGAAGCGGCGGAAAGCGCCCTGCACGCGCTGGGGGCGCGCTTCAACCTTCCCATGGGCCACTACCAGCTGGGAGTGGCCCTGGCCCGGCTGGGCGACGGGCCCCGGGCGATCCAGGCTCTCGAAACGTGCCTGCGCTTCCAGCCGGGGTTTGCGCCGGCGCACCGCTACCTCGCGGCTTTGTACGGTCACGTTCCCGAGGGTGCAGCCAAGGTGCGCGAGCACCGCTCGCACCTGAACGCCCGGGCCGATCAGCGCACCGCCTGGACCGCGCGCCTGGTGGAACTACGCCAGGGCATCGAGCGACGGGCCTGCGAGCGGATCGAGCAACGCGCCCGCCGCCGCGCGCAGACTGGTCCGGTGCCGGAAGAGGAACCGGAGGCTGCCGTACCCGCGGTGCCCGTAGAGCCGATGGATTTTTTGCTCGTCTCGGGTCTGCCGCGCTCTGGCACCTCGCTGATGATGCAGATGCTGGTCGCTGGCGGCCTGGAACCGATGCGGGACGATCTCCGGCCCGCCGACGCGGACAACCCCAACGGTTATTTCGAGTGGCAGGAAATCAAGAGCCTACCCCACAACCCGCGCCTGATCGAAAAGGCGCGAGGCAAGGTGACCAAGGTTATTTCCATGCTGCTGCCCTATTTGCCGCAGGCGCACCGGTTCCGGGTCATCTTCATGGTGCGCCCGGTGGCAGACACGCTCGCCTCGCAGGAGCGGATGCGCGACCGCCGCGAGGCCGCGACCCCGGCGGCACCGCGCGGGGAGATGCAAACCGAACTCCGGCGCCACCGCGAGCGGATGCTTGAATTGCTCCGCACCAGCCCCAACGTCGAGGTGCTGGAAGTGGATTATCCCGCCCTGTTGGAAGACCCGTTGACTTGGAGCAAAAAGGTGGCGGAGTTCGCCGGTTTGGCGGTCGGAGCCGCCGCCGACCCGGCGGGGGTGGTTGACCCCGCGCTGTGCCACCACCAGGCGGCAGCCTCCACCATGTGACGCGAACTTGCATTGCACGAGAGTGATGGATTATAAGAACACCCGCCTGCTCTCCATCACTCCACCTCTTTGAAACGCGCAGTTGTCACCGGTCTCGGATTCATCACCAGCATTGGCAACAACCGCGCCGAGGTCTCCGAAAGCCTGCGCACCGGGCGCACCGGCATCGAGATCCACCCGGACTTCGAGCGGGTGGATAGTCTCGCCAAGCTGGCCGGCACGGTCAAAGGCTTCAAATTTCCCGAAGCCGACTACGAGAGCTGGGAACTGCCCTCCGGCTTGAACATTCCCCGGGTGCAGCTTCGCTCGCTTTCGCCGCACGGCGTGTACGCCCACGCCGCCATGCGCGAGGCCATCGCCGACGCCGGACTGCCGCCGGCAAAGATCTCACAGCCGCGCACCGGGGCCTTCTGCGCCTCGGCGGGGTCCACGTATTTGATGTACCACCACGCGGACAAGATGGTGCGCGAGGGCGCGCACCGCTGCCCGCCGCTGGGCGTGGCCTCGGCCATCGCGGGCACCTTGAACTTCAACCTGTGCGCGCACTTCGGCATCCAGGGGGCCTCGGGTGGGTTCACCAGCGCGTGCGCTTCGTCGGCGCACGCGTTCGGGGCGGCGCTGGACCTGATCCGGCTCGGACGGCAGGACGTGATGTTCGTCGTCGGCGCGGAGGACTGCGACTTCTTCAGCATCCTGCCTTTTCTAAGTTGCCGGGCGTTGACCCGCTCCACCGATCCGCACAAGCACCCGTGCGCCTTCGATACCAAGCGCGACGGCTTCGTCGGCACGGGCGGCGCGACGGTGCTCATCCTGGAAGAGGAAGAACATGCCCGCGCGCGCGGTGCCCACGTTTACGCGGAAGCCACGGGCTGGGGACAGTCCACCGACGGCTTCGACGTGATGGCCCCCGAGCCCAACGGCGCGGGGCTGGCGCGCGCGATGCGCTCGGCCCTGGAAGACGCGGGCGTCGCGGCCGGGCAGATCGATTACATCAACGCGCACGCCACCTCGACCAGCGTGGGCGACCGCGCCGAGATGCGCGCCTTGAAGGAAGTGTTCGCGGGAGCCGCCCCGCTCGTCAGCACGACCAAGAGCCAGACGGGCCACGGGTTGTCGCTGGCCGGCGCGATGGAGGCGGGTTTCTGCTGCCTGGCGCTTGACGAGGGTTTCGTGCCGACCTCGCTCAACATCACCGACCTGGACCCGGAAGCGGGCGACCTGCGGATCATCACCCGGCCGACCGAGGCCAGGCCGCGGGTGGTGATGTCCAACTCCAGCGGCTTCGGCGGGGCAAACGTCGCGTTGATCCTCACGAAGCCGGTCTGACGTATTTAGCCACGGATGGAACGCGGATAAAACGCGGATGGGGGGAGTTCCAGACAATGATTCATCCCGCTTCTCCCTCTTCTTCAATCCGCGTTTCATCCGCGTTTCATCCGTGGCTAAATCGATCCTTTGGCTTATAAGGTGGCGCGATGAATTTCCTGGTTTTTGTTGTCTGCGCGGCGGGTCTCGGTTGGGCAGGGTCGATCCGCGCGCAGTCGCCTGCACCGGCGCCTACTCCTTTGTCGGCGGTCACTGCGCCGGTGACCCTGCAACGCACGGAATTGTACTTCGGCGGCATCGCCCGGATCGCCTGGGACGAGTTCCTTGCCCAGGTCGTCACCCCGCGTTTTCCCGACGGCCTGACCTGGTACGACGCCCACGGACAGTGGCAGACCCGCTTGGGCGAGGTCACCCGGCAGGATTCGCGGGTGCTGATCCTCCTCCACGCGGCGACGCCGGAGAAGGACCGCCTGGTGGAAGAACTGCGCGAGGAGTTCAAGACGCGCTACCACGAAATCTCCGTCCTGCGCGCCGACGTGGCAGTGACCGCCTCTTTTTGAGCCGGGAACGGGGCGAAATCCGTCCGGCGCAAGAATGAGTGCTTTCTTTTCGCCGGGTTTCGCGCATTCTGCTTCGCTTGGTGGCCCCCATGACCCAACCCGCTCCGGAAGCCGAGATCCTCGTCGTGGACGACGAACGGATCAGCCGCGCCATCCTGGTGCGCGCCCTGCAAAACGCCGGCTTCGCCTGCCGGCAGTGCGGCGGCGGCGAGGAAGCCCTCCGCCTGATCGGCGAAAGCGTGCCCGCCCTGGTGCTCCTGGATTACGCCATGCCGGGCCTCAACGGCGCGGAGGTCTGCCAGCGGCTGCGCGCCCACCCGGACAGCGCCGTCGCGCAACTGCCCGTCATCATGCTCACCGGGATGGGCGGCGAGGAGCAGGAGGTGTTTTGCCTCCAGGCCGGCGCGAGTGATTTCGTCACCAAGCCGATCAATCCCGAGGTGCTCAAGGCACGCATCGATACGCAAGTCCGCCTGAGCAACCTGCGCCTCCAACTCGAAACCCGCAACCAGGAACTCGCCGACTGGCGCGCCGAGCTGGAGCGCGACCTGGAAGCGGCCCGGCTCACCCAGCGGACCATCATCCCCACCCGGCTGCCCGCGTTGCGCGGTTGGGACCTGGCGGCGCACTATCAGCCCGTCATCCAGGTGGGCGGCGACATCTACGACTGGCTGCGGCTGCCCGACGGGCGGGCGCTCTTCTGGATCGCGGACGCCACGGGCCACGGGGCGAGCGCCGCGCTGCTCACCGCCCTGGCCAAATTGCTCTTCCGCCACGCGACGACCGCGGTGCACACGCCCGCCGAGATCCTGGCCGAGGTGAACGCGGAATTTTTCGCCACCTTCAAGGGCCGGTCCATGATGACGGCCATGTGCGCCGCGCTTGACCCCGAAACGGGCACGCTGACGGTGGCCGGCGCGGGCCACCCGCCGCTGCTCGTCGTCCGGCGGGACGGCACGACCGACTCCATTCCCTCGCAATGCCCGCCCCTGGGTTTGCTGGCGCAGATGGCCGCGACCGAGGACGCGCGGACGCTGGCGGACGGCGAGGGTTTTCTGCTGTTCACCGATGGATTTTACGACGTGGTGTACGCGGACGGCACGCGCATGGAATTCGCCGAGTTCGAGCGCTGCGTGCAGCAGGTCCCCACTCCGGCGGCGGCAGGCGTGAGCGTGGCCGAAGGGTTTCTTTCCTCGCTGCTCGGTCGTCTGCACCAATTCGCCGACGGAAAGGCGTTCACCGACGACCTGGCCGCTGTGACGGCGTTCCGCCGGGCGTGAGCGGGATGCGGGATGCGGGATGCGAGGCGCAATCCTTTTTCGCTCTGCTCTTTATCTGTCATCCTGAGCGCAACGAGGAACAAGCGCAGTCGAAGGACCCCCTGGAGGGGTACTCACCTCCTTCCTCACCACAGACGCTTGGATGCGGTTCCGTCTGGGAGCCGTACGTGGCAGGCAAGCTTGTACCCGTCCAGGGGGTTCCTTCGACTGCGCTCGTGCCTCGCTGCGCTCAGGATGACAGACCAAGAAAGGGCGAAGGCAAATCGAGCCGCATCCCGCATCCTGCATCTTACAGCCAATTTCAGAATGATTGAGAGTGTACGGGCCAGCCGCAATGCTTGAA
>CAXTOP010000067.1:23959-24068 GCA_964245965.1 uncultured Chthoniobacterales bacterium | reverse complement strand
GTGCCGCCAGCCTGCTGGATCAGAGGCAGAGCCACCCACTCACCGATGACGGGCATCAGGCGGCGGGCCACCGGGTAGAGATACCCGGCGTGCACGGCGTCGGCGATAT
>CAXTOP010000067.1:0-23859 GCA_964245965.1 uncultured Chthoniobacterales bacterium | reverse complement strand
GTGCCGCCAGCCTGCTGGATCAGAGGCAGAGCCACCCACTCACCGATGACGGGCAGATGCCCGGCGCGCCATAGCGGGAGGGCGTACGCTTCCAAGGCCTGCAGGTTGTCGGCAAGGCGGGCGGGATCGTCACCGCTGCCAGAGCGGTAAGGACCCGCGATGAGGATGATCAGAGGATGGCTCGCAAATTCTTCCATCGCACCAACGTGGTAGGAAAATACGCACGATCAAGAAAATTCGTGCAATTTCGTGTGAATACGTGCAACCGGCCTGTGTTCCGTCTAAGATGAAGCATGCTAACCTCCCACCGTAAGAACCTCCTGCTCGCTCGGCTGCAACGCGACGGGCAGATCGTCGCCAAAACCCTCAGCCAGGAGCTTGGACTGTCGGAAGACACGATCCGCCGGGACCTGCGCGAACTCGCGGCGGAGGACAAGCTCCAGCGGGTCCACGGCGGAGCGTTGCCAGCCTCCCCGGCCGTCGCCGACTTCGCTGGCCGGCAACAGATCGGCGCAACCGGCAAGTCGGCCATCGGCCGTGCCGCTGCCGCCATGGTCCGGACTGGTCAGGTGGTACTCCTCGATGGTGGCACTACGGCAGTGCAAGTCGCGCGGCAGTTTCCGCCTGAGCTATCCGCCACGGTGATCACGCACAGTCCGACCATCGCTGTGGAACTGGTGGCGCACCCGCGCATCGAGGTGGTGCTGCTCGGAGGGCGACTCTTCAAACACTCGGTGGTCACCGTGGGAGCTGCCGTCATTGAGGCCGCTGCACAGATCCGCGCCGACACGTTTTTCATGGGCGTGACCGGCATCCACCCGGAAGCCGGTCTCTCCACCGGCGACCTGGAGGAAGCCCACGTTAAACGCGCCTTGAGCCAGCGGGCAGCGGAGACAATCGTCCTTGCCTCCCGCGAGAAGCTCTACGCGGCTTCCGCCTATGTAATTGCTCCACTGAGCGAGGCCAGTGGGATGATCGTGGAGGCCGATGTCCCCGAGGATCTTCTCGCACCGTTCCGCCAAGCAGGCCTGGGGGTAACGTGCGCCTGAGACATCTTACGCCGGACAATAGAAATCAGTGTACCAAAACACCGTTCCGCAATCTCCGATGGACGGTCGAACTCAACCAATGGTGGATTGCAGGACGGTTTTGCTGATTGGTCAACGGGGCGGCTGACGCAACGACCGTTCGTGGCGTGGTTGTATGATGCTGGCATGAACAACGAGTCGCTTCCATCCCCTCGACCAAGCCACTTGGGCGCCGCAGCGCTTGGGGGCTGCTAATCTGGGCAATAACAAGGGACCTTTATCCACCCATGCCTTCACGCTGACAGACAAATCGGGATTCCATGGAACCTCCAGAAAGTCCGGCTTCGTTTCCGTTCTACTCCGCCACCCGCGCGACCTTTTTGTCGGCACCGGACAAACTCAGGTTCGACACGCGCTGCAAGAACTCCCGGGCTGCGGGCGAGGTCATCTTGAAACGCCACTCGATCTGCTGGTCGCGCACCTGGATGGACGGCGGCGCGATGAACAGATTGGGCCCCGCGCCCTGGAGTTGCAACACCTGGTCGGGATTGCCTTGCAGCATCCGGGCGATGCGCTCGCCCGCGGCGTAGTTCGACGTGTTGATCAGAAACGCCGCCGACACCGGTTCGTGCAGGTCCAGCGTCAGGCCAAGCGCCTTGCAGTCATCCAGAATGCGGGAGTTAAGCAGCGGATCGGTCAGGTAGGTCAACCCGGTGGGCCGCTGCGTCACCAGGCGGAAGGTTTTCTCGTCGTCCAACCGCTGGAATTCGTTGAAGAACGAGGCGTCGCTCTTGAGGTCGTCCTGCAAGCCCAGACGCACCCGGATCAGATCCTCCACCGAAGCCGTGGAGCCCATCGCCAGCGTCGCCGGCCCGACCTGCGCGACGGCCAGCCCCGTGCTGTTCTCGTAGATGGCCAGCCCGTTGACCGAGCGCTGCCCGAAGCCGCCCTGCTTGCTGTAGAGCTGGTGGCGAACGAGGTCGTCCACGTCCACCCCGGAACGCATTTCCACGAGCAGGTAATCGACCGGCGGGCCGCCGTCCGGCGCGGGGGCCAGCGCGTGGGTGATGCGGCTGACCTGCCGGCGGACGTCGATCTGCGAAACCTCGGCCACCTTTTGCACCAGCCCCGTCCAGACCCGCTGCCAGGCGTCGGGTTCCTTTGCCTGCAAGGCGCGGGTAAATTCCGCGTCGGTGAAGGCGCTCACATCCAGCGAGACGATGGCCTCGGTGTTGCTCGGCAGCCAGTCGCGGCGCGAGGACGAGCGCAGCAGCAGCGGCACGAGCAGGAGCAACAGCACCAGCACCGTGACGACCACGAACTTGAACAGCCGCAAGTCCTGCCGGTTGGCGTCGTGCGACTCGCGCATCAGGCGCGCTTCGGAAGCGATCAGGTTGTTGTAGCTCTCGCGGTTGCGCCGCGCCGCCTTGAACTCCTTCTTGGCGCCGGCCGGAGCCTTTTCGCGCTCGGCCAGACGCCGGCCGATCAACAGGAAAGGATTGCCTTTTTCCTCCTCCAGCCGCGCCGCCTGCCGCCGTGTCACCGCTATCTCCTTCAACGCCGCCGCGATGGCCAGGGCGATCTCGCGCTCGCGGGCGTCGAGCGCCTCGTGCGCGAGTTGCGACTGCTTGTCGAGGGAAGCGATGCTGGCGCGCAGGACCGAGATTTCGTTCTCGGCGGCGGTCATCGCCTCGACCATCGGCGGCCGGACGGCATCCATTTCCTCGAGCAACGCGGGAATGATCGCGAACCGCTCGTTGTCCTGTTTGAGCTGCTCGTCGCGTTGCGAATCGGGCAGGAGCCGGCGCTGCCGGCGTTCGATGCTCTTGGCGAGCGCGGCCTGTTCCGTCACCAGCGCCGCGCGGCGGACGTTGTGTCCGTGCAGAGCCTTCTGCCGTTCGGCAAGCAGCGTTTGTTGGGCGCGCAAATTTTCGCGGGCGGGGCCGCGCTGCTCTTCCAGGGCGTTGATGAGCCCCTGGTATTCGTGGCGGGCCGCCTCGCGTTCCGCTTCGTGCGCGTGCATGCGCGCCTCCAGTTCGGAGATGTGCTTTTCCGCGGCGGATACTTCGGTGTCGAGCACCCGGACGGCTTCGAAGGCGGGGCCGGTGGATTCATCCTCCGCCAGTTCCCGCCAGCCGACGCGGCCTAATTCCGTCTCGGCGCGCTCGACGGCTTTGCGCGAATTGGCGAGCGCGAGACGGTTTCGCTGCCGTCGCAGACGGCGCGTCACTTCCTTTACGCCGGTGCTGACGAAATTCATGGCGGCTGGAGAGTGAGTGGTAGTGACGGGTGCTGGTGGTTCGGTGAAGGAGGAGGAAACTTATTGTCTTCCGGCTCTGAGCCCGGCGGGTGAAGACGGGACTATAGAGGAAATCTGCCACGTCTTCAATCCGGTAAATCGAAAGGCCGTGTGCAAAGGAGGGATCCACCCTCTTTGCGTGGCGTGGAAGAACTGCCCGCCGGGCGAGGCCTGGCGTTAGTCGTCACGCAACGCGATCATCGGATCGACCTTGGTCGCCCGGTACGCGGGCAACCAGCAAGCCAGCAGCGCAGCCAGGCCGAGCACACAGGGAACACCTGCCAATGTCAATGGATCGGTCGCTGTCACACCGTAGAGGGTGCTCGCCAGCAACTGTCCAGAGGCGAGGGCTGCCAGCAGACCGCAGCTCACTCCGATCCCCGCCAGGACGGCTCCTTGGCGCATCACCATCCGCAGCACCCGGGAGCGAGGCGCACCCAGCGCCATCCGGATGCCCAGTTCGCGCGTGCGTTGGGTAACGCTCAGCGCCATCACGCCGTAAAGACCGATGCTGGCAAGAAGCAGTGCCACGCCGGCGAATCCAATGAGAAGCGTCGTAGTGGAGCGTTGTGCGGCAAAGTCAACGGCCACGCCCTCATCCATGGTGCGAACCTGCGAAAGAGGCAGTTCCGGATCGAGCGACGCCAACACCTTGCGCACCGGACCAATCAAGTTCGCGGGATCGCCGGAAGCCGAACGCACGAGCAGGGACATTTCGAGCCGCGGGTACTGCGCGGCGCAGAAATAGATTTGCTCCATACCGTCCACTTCGGACCGCTCACCCGGCGCGGTGATGTGCACGTGCGGGACGACGCCAACGATAGCCATCGGCGGATTGCCCGGCGAGTTGTCGAGATGCTCACCAACCGGGTTGCGACCCGCAAAGTAGCGCCGGGCAAGGGAGTCATCGATGACCACGGATTTCGTTTGTTGGAGGCCATCCTGCACGGTGAAGCCGACGCCTTGCAGCAGCGGCATCCCCATCGTCTGGAAGTACGCAGACGAAACGCTGTTGTACGAGGCGGAGGGCTCCGTGCCAGCAGCAGCGGGCGGAGTGCCGGTGACGTGGAAGGGGCCGTCGGAGGTATCACCACTGAAAGGAGCAGTGGCAGAAACCGCCGCCGCCGATACTCCGGGGATGGCGCGAACGCCCTCGACGAGTTGAGCGAAGAAAACCGTTTGTTTCTCCGGATTATCATAACGAGCGCGGGGCAGCGAGAACCAGGCCGTCAGCAGGTGGTCCGGCTGGAAGCCGAGCGGCTCGTTGCGGGCTCGCCAGAAGCTGCGCAGCAGCAGCCCTGCTCCGGTCAGCATCACCACCGCCAAAGCGATCTGCACGACCACCAGCCCCATGCGGACACGTCCCTGTCCAACGTCGCCGCTACTGCCCCGTGCGCTGCTTTCTTGGAGGGCAGCCGCCATCGCCGAGTTGCCAGTGATGCGCCATGCTGGCCAGATGCCAGCCAGCAGTCCCGATCCGAGGGCCATGGCAGCAGCAAAAGCCAACGCCGGAAAATTCAGGCGTGCTTCCTGGAAGCGCGGCGCACTGGTAGAACCGAGTGCGACAATGCCATCAAGGACCCAGACTGCAATCATCACTCCAGCCAGACCTCCCAACAGGCCGAGCACGGTACTTTCCGTAAGCATCTGCCACACGAGCCGTCCGCGACTCGCACCCAACGCCGCACGCACCACCAGTTCCTTGCGGCGCGCCGTGGCGCGGGCCAGTTGCAGGTTGGCCACGTTCGTGCACGCAATCAGCAAGATGCAGCCTACCGCCGCCAACAGCACGTAGAGGTTCCGCCGATAGCCTCCAACCGTGTATTCGAGCAGAGGACGGATTTCCAGCCGCCGCCCGGTGTTGTCATCCGGGTAGCGCCGCTCCAGTTCTGCGGCGATGTTGTTGAGGTCCTCCTTGGCTTGTGACAGGGTCACTCCGGGCTTGAGACGACCCAGGGTCCGAAAGCCATTGTGTTCGCCACGGGCTACGTAATCCTTGTCCGCACGGAGATTGCCCAGAGGCACAAACACCGACGCCCGGCGCGGGAAATCCACTGCCGGCGGAAGCACGCCGACAATCTCACGCGAGACACCGTCCAGGATGATGCGCTCCCCGAGCACGGCGGGACTCGCGCCAAACCGCTGACGCCAGAGGGCGTCACTCAGCAGGACGGCTTCTGGACCGCCGGGAGTGTCTTCCGCTTCGGACAGGTTGCGCCCTAGCACGGGCTGGATGCCCACGATGTCGAGGTAATTGGCGGTGATCGTCGCTCCGGGCGCACGTACCGGTGTCTGCCCCGGTGCGGAGAGGTTGAACTGGTCGCTGCGCGCCAGGGCCAAATCCGTGAAGCTGCGCTGGTTGGCGCGCCAATCGAGATAGTTGGGCAGGCTGGCCGAGCCGGTGACCCGCTCATGGTCGCGTTCGAGCAGCACCATGAGTTTGTCTGCCTGCGGGTAGGGCAGCGGGCGCAGCAGGATGCTGTCGACGATGCTAAAGAGCGCCGTGTTCGCGCCGATGCCCACTCCCAAGACGAGCATCACCGCGATGGTGTAACCGGGCGACTTGCGCAGCAGGCGCAAAGTGTAGCGAACGTTTTGCAGCAGGGTGGACATGGATGAAATGGAAAAGACGGCTGAACACCTTGACCACGATCCATGCCATCCACGATCGACCATCACATGCCGCTCGAAATGAGCAATTTACACTTCAGGTAGTCCCGGGGCCAGGCATGCTACAATCCCGAATTCGAGACAAGGGAATCCCGGCGTTGGGACTCCCCGCGGTGTGGCTGGCCGGCAAGTGGAAGCGCGGACCTTTGACACCTCACTTTTCCATCCAGCCATCCTGCAAGCGGATGATCCGCTGGCTGCGCGCCGCGTTGGATTCAGAATGGGTAGCCTGCACGATGGTCATCCCTTCGGCATTGAGTTCCTGGAACAAAGCCATGATTTCCTCACCCTGGGCCGAGTGCAGGTTGCCGGTCGGCTCATCGGCAATCAGGAGCTTTGGCCGGGCAACCATCGCCCGGACGACTCCGACGAGCTGCTGCTGGCCGCCGGAAAGCTGCCGTGGGTAAAGGTCCTTCTTGCCGACGATGCGGAAGCGATCCAGCGCATCGCCGATGATCCCGGCGCGCTCGCTGGCTTTGATGTCACGGTATGACAGGGGCAGATCAAGGTTCTCGTACACGGTGAGATCGTCCAGCAAATGGTAATTTTGGAAAACGAAGCCGACGTTGGCGTTGCGCAGGAGGTTGCGCTTGGCGGGTTTGAGCTGGTGCACGGGTTGGCCGTCGAAGGAATATGCACCCGACCAAGCGGCGTCCTGCAAACCGAGGATGTGCAGCAGGGTGGATTTGCCCGCGCCGCTAGGACCCATGAGGGAGATAAATTCTCCCTCCCCAATCTGGAGGTTGATCCGCCGCAGCAGGTAAAGGAACCGGCCACCTCCTTGAGGCACGCACTTTTCGACGTTGCGAAGTTCGATCATCGCGGTCCTCGGCCGGGTGGAGTCCAGGAATTTGCCTAAACGAACTGCGGGTGCGACTGCAAACGCGCGAAATCCTCGTTGTTGATCGGGTTGCGGGTGTAGTTCACCGGCGTCTGCGCCGCCCCCGCCGCCACCCTCAAGGGGGCCGCGTTGGTCGAGACGTAGGCTTTGGTGTCCACCCACTTGCGGCCCAACGGGTGGTTGAGCAGGGCGGGCACGTTGGTCGCGACGGTGGTCTCGTCCTTTTCCCCGACCGAACGGCCCACCCCGACGTAAAACCCCGCCAGCAGCAGGGTCACCCGCACCGCCGTCGAGCGCGTGTAGGTCGTCAGCAGACAAGGCACGTCCGGGCGCAGCCGCCGGTACAGCGACTCGAAGAGTTCCAGCGTCCACATTTCCGGGTTCACCGCGGGGGAGTACGGATCGAAGAAGACGGCGTGCGGCGGCGGCAGTTCCGCCGGACCGGCCACCAGCGCGGGGAAGTCTCCCAGGCACATCGACCAATGCACCGACCGACCGCCGCCCGCCGGGATCGTGACCTGCCCGTCGCGGCGCAGGCCCGCGATCCACCCGCGCTGCTGCCCGGAGTAGCTCAACGCCGCGGCGTTCTCGCTGGCGAAATCCAGCGCGCCCACGCTGCGGTCGAAGCTCAGGATCCGTACGTCACGCCCCGGCGGCTTCGCGCCGTCCTCCGCCCGCAGGGTCTTGACGGCGGCCAGCGCGTTGGCCGCGGCCCCCAGGCCGACGTCCCACACCACGAAGTCGCCGGGGTCGGCCTCGCGCGCCCGCTCCACCATCCGCGTGCCGCCGACGTGGATCGTCTCCGCCTCCGCCGCCGGGCCGACCACGGGGTGGAACGTCTGGCTGTTGGTCAGCGAGCGCAGGCTGTGGATGCCGCCGGCCAGGGCGACCAGTTCGAAGCGTTCTTGCGCGTGATCCATTTCAGTAGTTGCCGGGCCGCGGAGGGAGGAAGGTGAGTTCCCTGTCCGGGAAAGAAGGGGCCGTCCCTCAGAGGCTCTCCTTGTACCTGGTCTTGTGGACCGCCGCATCCAGGCAGGCAAAGACGTGGCCGAGGATCCCCAGGAAGCCCAGGCTGATCACCCAGATCGCAATCGAGAGCAGAGCGTAGAAGATGGCCGCCAGCACCCGCCCCTGGAGGAGCTGCCCCAGACCGGGAGCAAAGAAGCTGGCCAATGCCGCGATGACGTTTCCGGTGGAACCTTGAGCCATGGAATTTAATGCCACAAGGCCAAGCCGCACGCAAACGGCTTTGCCCCTGCCAGACCTGTTGGCTATCCGGATTCCTCTGGTTGTAGCCACGGCGCTCCGCCGCCGTGTCCGTTCTGGCACCAGACACGGCGGCGGAGCGCCGTGGCTACAACCAGACCAAGAAGTCATAAGATGGCTTTTGGCTCCAATTGAGAATGGGTCTCTCATTGTCCGCGAGGGGACGCGGCGTATTTTACCCGTGCATGATAAAGCGCCCGTCCTCTGAACCCGCCCCCTGCGCGGTCGAAAACGTGGCCCGCGTAATCGCCGAGGAACCGCGGCTCGAAGCGGTGGCCTACGAGAGCCGGACCCGCCACCTTTCCATGGCCACGCTCGGCGGCGATCCCGGCGCGCGCCTGGCCCGGCGCGTCAGCGAGGCGGTCGCCCTGCCCGGAGCCAGCCGCTGCGGGGTCACCACCGCCGACGGCACCTGCGCCCAATGCGGCTCGACGGTCGATGCCCGGGCCACCGGCGGCTCGTCGCCGCGCATCATGGTCAAGCGCGTTCACGGCAACACCCTCATCGAGAAGCACACCTGCACGACCGCCGTGCGCTTCTGGCGTTGGGAAACCCTGCGCTGGCCCAAATTCGTCGCCCGCGCCGTCGAACTGCCGGCCGATCACGAAGAACACGGCGCCGACGAATGGAAAACCCTCTCCCTGCAAGCCGCCGGCTGTCTGCTGGCCGGGCTGGCCGGGCTGGCGGCCGAGCGTTTCGGCGCTCCCGGCGCGCTGGTGCTCGCCTGCTGGCTGGCGGCGTACGTTGCCGGCGCGTGGGAAGCGGCCGAGGAAACCTGGGAGAAGATCCGGGCGGGTGAGCTGGACGTGCATTTCCTGATGCTGGCCGTCGCCGTGGGTGCGGCCGCCATCGGCGCGTGGCACGAGGGCGCGCTGCTGCTGCTGCTCTTCAGCGCGTCGGGCGCGATGGAGCATTACGCGATGGGCCGGACCCAGCGCGAGATCGGCGCGCTGCTGCGGGGCGCACCCAAGACGGCCACCGTGCTGGACGCCGCGGGCCGCGAGAGCGAGGTCGCCGTCGAGTCGCTGCGGCCCGGCCTGACCGTGCGCGTGACGGGCGGCGAACAGATCCCGGTTGACCTGCGCATCACCCGGGGCGAGAGCGCCTGCGACGAATCCAACCTCACCGGCGAGTCGCGCCCGGTCCACAAGGGCTTCGGCGACGAGGCGCTGGCCGGCACGATCAATCTCCAGGGCTTGCTCGAAGGGGAGGTGCTGAGACCGGCTGCTGAGAGCGCGCTGCAAAAGGTCATCGACCTGATCGGCCAGGCGCAAAAGATGCGCGCCCCGGCGCAGCGTTTCACCGACAAATTCGGCACGCCTTACACCTACGGCGTGCTGGCGCTCTGCGCGGCGATGTTCCTCGCCTGGTGGCTCGGGTTCCACCTGCCGGCCCGGAGCGCCTTTTACCGCGCCATGACCCTGCTGGTCGTCGCCTCGCCGTGCGCGCTGGTGCTCAGCATCCCGTCGGCGATCCTGTCCGCCATCGCCTTCGGCGCGCGGCGCGGCGTGCTCTTTCGCGGCGGGGCGGCCCTCGAAGCCCTCGCCCGCGTGGACGTGGTGGCGATGGACAAGACCGGCACCCTCACCGCGGGCGACCTGCGGCTGGTCGAGGTGGTCGTCCGCGAGGGCGACGAGCGGGAACTGCGCCGCGTGGCCTACAGTCTCGCGCGGTTCTCGGACCATCCGCTTTCCCGCGCCGTCAAGCGTCTCGGCCAGGATGAGCACCTCGCCGCCACCGAGCCGCAGGATTTTGCCTCCGTCCCTGGCCAGGGCCTGCGCGCCACGCTGGACCACCGGACGTACGCCCTGGGCCGACGGGACTTCGTGCGGGACGGCAGCGGGCTCGAAGTCGCCGCCAGCCGGGACGATAACGCCGAGGTCTGGGTGTCGGGTCCCGGCCTGCTCGGCTGCCTGATCTTCCGCGACCAGGTGCGCCCGGAAGCCGCCGGGATGCTGGAGCGGCTGCATGCCGGCGGTGTCCACACCCTCATGCTCACCGGCGACCGCCGTGCCACGGCCGAGTCGCTGGCCCGGGAGTTGGGCATCCGCGAGGTCCGCGCCGAACTGCTGCCCGCGCAGAAGCTCGCCGCCGTGGAAGCGCTCAAGGAAGGCGGACGCCGCCGCGTGGCCATGATCGGCGACGGCGTCAACGACGCCCCGAGCCTCGCCGCCGCCGATGTGGGCGTAGCCATGGGCGCGCGCGGCTCCGACGCCGCGTTGGAACAAGCCGCCGTGATCCTGATGAACGATCGGCTGGAGAACTTCTTCGTCGCCTACGAACTGAGCCGACGCACCCGGCGCGTCATCCGGCAGAACCTCGCGGTTGCCTTGGGCACGGTGGTCGTCATGGTGGCGGCGAGTTTGTGCGGCGCGGTGCCGCTGGCCCTGGGTGTGGCCGCGCACGAGGGCAGCACGGTCCTGGTGGTGCTCAACAGCCTGCGCCTGCTCTTTTCCGGCCGGCCGGCCGCCTCTCCGGGGGCGGTGGATAGAGCCATGCCGCCGGGCGCGCGCGATTCCACCATCAGCGCGGCGGCTTGAACTTCCGGCTGCGCCTTTTTGTTTATTCCATTATCCGCTGTGAAAAAATCTTTTCTCCTCTGCCTGCCCCTCGCGGGTGCCGCGCTGCTGGTCCTGCCCCTGCTCGCCCACGCCGAGGGTAAATTGCCGCCCTTCCTGAAGGCCGACGGCATTTACGTCTTCGACGGCAACGAGGACGACGTGGTCAAGGTGCTGGAACTCACGGACACCAGTTGGATCAAAGTGCAGAGCCGCGCGGGCGAAAGTTGGGTCAACATGGACAACGTCACCACGGTGACGCCTATTTCCAAGGAAGCCGCCCAGAAAACCGAGTTGAAGGAGAAAGCGGATTTCATCCTCGACGGCGCGCAGGCGATCGGCATGGCGATCGATGCTTACGCCGCCAAGCAGAACCTGCCGGCGACGGCTTCCTTCAAGTGGGAAGACATCCGCAAGTTCCTCAAGCCGAACTCGCCCGCGTACAATTCCAGCGGCAAGGATGTCACCGGCCGGCCTTACATTTTCGGTGCCAGGATTTCCGACGGCGTGAAGATCAACGCCGACACGATCAAGGAGTTCGGCGCGGTGATCTCTGACCCGGACGCGTATTGGGGCAAGTTCAAGTCTTAGAGCCCTTCCCGTTTGGGTAAGCCTTGGACAAATTGGGAGGGACCCGCTCCGTCGGGTCCGTGCCCGGTGCCGTGTAGCCCCGGCTCCCCGGACCCGACGGAGCGGGTCTCTCCCGGCAGGCTTTATCAAACGGGAAGGGCTCTAAGCGCTGAGCAAGCGGGAGAATGTTCCGGGGTGGATGGTGCGCTCCGCCGCGCCATTGCTTCCCTCTGCGGCAACGCCGCCTAGAGAAATCGGGCGGCTGTGCCGCAATACGACCAATGGCGCGGCGGGGCGCGCCATCCACCTCGAAGCTTTTGCACCAAGGCATTTCGCTGCCGACACACTTAAAGGGAGAGGCGGACACGGCGGCAGAACGCCGTGGCTACAACCGGAAGGCGGAGCGGTGTGGCCAGGCCGTTACCTCTGACCGATCGGCACGACCTTCAAGCCCACCGGCGTGCCGGTGTACTCGCTCAACGGGCGGTAGAGCCGGTTGTCCGAAAGTTGCTCCAGGATGTGCGCCGTCCAGCCGGACGTGCGGGAAATCGCGAACACCGGCGTGAACAAATCCGTCGGCAGTCCGAGCGAGTAGTACACCGTGGCCGAATAGAAATCGACGTTGGCGTTGAGGCCTTTCTCCGTGCGCATCCGTTCAGCGATCCGCTCGCTCATGCGGATCCATTTCGGCTCGCCCAACTGGTCCGTGAGCTTGACGCCCATCGCCCGCAGGTGCGGCGCACGCGGGTCGAGCGTCTTGTAAACGCGGTGTCCGATGCCCATGATCTTCTTCTTCTGCGCCAGTTGCTCGTCGAGCCAGGCATCGACCCGGTCTTCCGACCCGATTTCCTTGAGCATGTGGATGACGCCCTCGTTCGCGCCGCCGTGCAGCGGGCCCTTGAGCGCGCCGATGGCGGCCGTGACCGCCGAATAAACGTCCGTCAGCGTGGCGATGACCACCCGCGCGGTGAAGGTCGAGGCGTTCATGCCGTGGTCCGCGTGGAGCACGTACGCCAGGTCCAGCGTGTCGGCCGCCTCCTGCGACGGTTCCTCCCCGTTGAGCAGGTAAAGGAAGTGTGCCGCTTCGCCGAGATCCTGCCGCACCGGCGGCAAGTCCTTGCCCTGGCGGGCGCGGTGGAAGTACGCGGCGACGACGCCCATTTTAGCCGTCAGCGAGAGACACCGCTGGTAGTTCGCCTCGCGCGAATCCCCTTTCGCCGTGTCGTACATCCCGAGCATGGACACCGCGGTGCGGATCACATCCATCGGGCCGGCGTCGTGCGGACTGGATTTGAGGAAATCGACGACCTGCCCAGGCAGTTCGCGCTGGCCGCGCAGCGCCGTGGAGAGTTCTTCCAGCTCCGCCCGCTTGGGCAGCCGCTCGTTCCACAACAGGTAGATGACCTCCTCGAAGCTGACGTGGCCCGCCAGCTCGTTGATGTCGTAGCCGGCGTAGATGAGCTGGCCCTTGTCGCCCAACACGTCGCTGAGGCGGGTGGAGTTGGCGACGATGCCTTCGAGTCCTTTGGAGATCATGATGGTAGCGGTTAGAAGGAATCCGAATGGGAAACATCAGCACCCGATGCCGGCACTTCCACACTGGTTACAAACACCGGGTCCACGATGTTAAAAGAATCATCGGCGGTCGAGTTGATAATCAATTTGCGGCCACCGCCAGCGAGGAAAAGAAAATCCGGGTGTGGCACCGGGAACGCCCGTCCATCCGCAACGTGAATCGTGAAGGGTGTGAAAGGCTGTCCCTTCCAGAGTTCCTGGAGTTCCTGGATTTTCATATGGAGTCCTCGAAAGACAGGAAGTCTAGGCTTTGCCCTTCATCTTGGCAATCAGCGTGTCAGCCATCGTGGCCGGCGATTTCGCCACCGCGATCCCGGCGGCTTCCAGCGCTGCGATCTTGCCTTCCGCCGTGCCCTGGCCACCGCTGACGATGGCCCCCGCGTGGCCCATCCGTCGGCCGGGAGGCGCGGTCGCCCCGGCGATGAACGCCGCCACGGGCTTCTGGCAATGCTCGCCGATCCAGGCGGCGGCTTCTTCCTCCGCCGAGCCGCCGATCTCGCCGATGAGGATGAACGCTTCCGTGCCCTCGTCCGCCGCGAAGAGCTTGACGGCGTCGAGGTGGCTGGTGCCGTTGATGGGGTCGCCGCCGATGCCGATGCAGGTGCTCTGGCCGTAGCCGCGCGAGGTGAGCTGCCAGACGGCCTCGTAAGTCAGCGTGCCCGAGCGCGAGAGGACGCCGATGGTGCCGGGCTGGTGGATGTAGCCGGGCATGATGCCGATCTTGCACTGTTCCGGGGTGATGATGCCCGGGCAGTTCGGCCCGATCAGGCGCACGTTGGGGTAGTGCGCGAGCATGGTCTTGACGCGCATCATGTCCATGACCGGGATGCCCTCGGTGATGCACACGATCAGCTCCACGCCCGCGTCGGCGGCTTCGAGGATGCCGTCGGCCGCGCCGGGCGGCGGCACGAAGATCATGGTGGCGTTGCAGCCCGTTTCCTTGCGCGCCTCGGCCACGGTGTCGAAGACCGGGATCGCGTCGTCGAACCGTTCGCCGCCCCGGCCCGGGGTCACGCCGGCGACGACGTTGGTGCCATATTCGCGGCAGCCCCGGGCGTGGAACGCGCCGGATTTGCCAGTGATGCCCTGCACGAGCAGGCGGGTGTTTTTATCGACGAGGACGGACATGACTTTTTTGGGTGGGGAAAGGGATCATTCTTGAGCGGATTCTTCGTCGTCCTCCAGTCCGTGCAAACTCAGGCTTCTGGAACGCACTTCCTTGATGAGTCGCAGACTGATGAAACGTCCTTCTGGTTCTTCCGGCAATTCAACATACAGCACGCCAACGCGCCGCAACACCGCCGCGGAGTCGGGATGGCTGATGACAACGCTTGCTCCGTCCGAGGCAACGACGGTGATAGGTTCGAAGGGGTGGGCGGTGAGCGCCTGCTTGAGGATTGAAATCATTTGGCCAGGCCGGCAGCGTATTTCGGATGCAGCGGGTTGACGGCGATGCGCCGTTCCAGCGGCAGCACGACCAGATCCATGTCTTCCATCGGAATGGCACCGAGCAGCACTTGGTCACCTAGAACGATGGCACCAACGTAGCAATCACGGTTGTCGAAATGAACGTGGATCGGACCCACGTACGGACAGAGCGTGCGGTTGCCATCCGCCGTGGTCACTTCCTTGGTCAGATTGGTTTCTAACTGAAGTTGATTGGCCACGTGCTGTGGGATGCAAAGGAAGACAGCGCCCGTGTCTGCCAGCGCTTCGACCTCCAACGGCCTGAGTGTGTCGAGCCGGGGATTGGCGAGCGTGATGGTGGCGGTGGCGAGGCCCATAAGGAAAAGGGGGGTGGGAACAATCGGGATGCGGACGGACTAATTGACGACCCTTTCAGGCGTGCGTCGGTCAATCAAAATGGTATTCGGCTTGGCCGGATCGGGGAAAGGCAGCGAACCCAGGGGAATAAGGCGAGTCTTGACCTGGTAGCCTTCCTCGCGCCGGTCCCCGCCCGTGTCGGCCGAGACTTCCGCGGCGGCGGCGACCAGGGCGACCCGGGCAGCGTTTACCTGGGTAGGTGCGACTTTGAAATGGCCCGCGGCATCGGCGCGCGTGGTGCCCAGAACCCGGTCCGTGGGTTCGCCGTTGTCCTTGGCTTCCACGAGTTCCACCGTGACGCCAGATGCGGCACCCTTGGTTGTGCGATAGACCACGCGTCCGCTGTAAGCTGGACCGAGACTGATACTCCCGGGAGAACCTACCCCGCCGCCGGGTGCGAGCGGACCCGCGGGTGCAGGCACATCCGTGGTGTACGAGGTGTTATCCACCGGCACCGTACTTACGGGGTCCGGCGAAGAGCAGCCCGACACCAGTACCAGAAGTGGAACCCACAGGGTTGGCCGCAGCTTCATCTCGGGCTCTCAGGAAGGATCAACCCACCGTCGCCGCCGCTCCGACCACCTTCACGGCGGCGTCGGTCAGGTCGTTGGCGGTGATGACGGGCAGGCCGCTCTCGTTGATGAGCTTTTTGCCGGCCTCGACGTTGGTGCCTTCCAGGCGCACCACCAGCGGCACGGGCAGGTTGACGGCCTTCACCGCGCCGATGATGCCGCGGGCGATGATGTCGCACTGCATGATGCCGCCGAAGATGTTGACCAGGATCGCCTTCACGTTCTTGTCGGCCACGAGGATCTTGAACGCCTCGGTGACCTGCGCCTCGGTGGCTCCACCCCCGACGTCCAGGAAGTTGGCCGGGTTGCCGCCGTGGTACTTGATGATGTCCATCGTCGCCATGGCCAGGCCCGCGCCGTTGACCAGGCAGGCGATGTCGCCGTCCAGGCCGATGTAGTTGAGGCCGAACTTGCTGGCCTCGACCTCGCGCGGGTCTTCCTCGGCGGTGTCGCGCATCGCGGTGATGTCCTTGTGCCGGTAAAGGGCGTTGTCGTCGAAATTGAACTTGGCGTCCAGCGCCAGCACTTTGTTGTCGGGTGTGAGCACCAGCGGGTTGACCTCGACCATCGAGCAATCGCACGCGGTGAAGAGCTTGAAGAGGTTGTAGATCACCTCGGAGGCCGGCTTGTTGAGCGCGCCCTGGAAGCCCAGCTGGTGCGCGACCTTGCGGGCCTGGAAATGCTGCAAACCCAGCGCCGGGTCCACCAGTTCGCGGAAGATCTTCTCGGGGGTGTGCTCGGCGACGCTCTCGATGTCCACACCGCCCTCGGTGCTGGCGATGACGACCGGCCCGCCCGTGGCGCGGTCCATCAAGATGGCGAGGTAGTATTCCTTGGCGATATCGACGCCCTGCGCGACGAGCACCTGGTTGACCAGCCGCCCGTCCGCGCCGGTCTGGTGGGTGACGAGCACCTGCCCGAGCATCTGCGAGGCAATCTGCCTCGCCTCCTCCGGCGTCTTGACGAGGTGAACCCCGCCCTTGAAGCCGTTCTTGAAGGTCCCCTTGCCGCGTCCGCCCGCGTGGATCTGCGCCTTGACGACGAGGTTGTCCCCGCCGATCTCACGCGCCACCGCCTCGGCTTCCTCCGCCGTGTAGGCGACCTTGCCCGGACTGGTGGCGACGCCGTATTTCTGGAAGAGTTCCTTGGCTTGGTATTCGTGGATATTCATGCAGCGGAGGAGCGGGGATGGTAATGATTCGCAGCGGTGCGATCATCGCATGGATAAAGCCGCAAAGCCTACCGGAGTTAGGAAAGTTTCAACCTAGGAGCGAGACGAATGGGGCGTCAAGGGCAACTTCCTACCAACCGGGCAAACGATGCTATGAGGATGCGCAATGCGAGGAGAAAAGGGCAACTCTCCGAAAATCAACGGTCAGGCAGAGAATCAACCAGTGGCCTTTTCCAAAGACGCAAAAACTTCTGTTTAAGCAGTTGCGAGGCCACACCATCAAAATTTGCAAAAAAATGATTGACTCAACCCAGAATAATCAATAAGACGGATCGGAAGTTCAAAATCTATGAAACAGTCTGCTAAAACAGTCACACTTACAGGGTTCGCAGGGGCAGTGGCCTTTGCAGGCGCCAGCCAAGCTTATGGCACGGTTGTCAGCGTTGCGACACCAACCAACATCGTCAACGCTCCGCTCGGCACTGGTGTTAACACCAAGCGCGAGTATTGGAACGTCGACACCGGTGCTACGACCACGACGGCCGCGGCGGGGTACGACATCAATTTTGGTCTGCTCAACAGCAGCACCTACAATGAGTTCTTCACCGGCCTTGCCGTCGCCAACGGCGCTACCACCGGCGGCGGCTCGGTCTCCTATCTCGCGAGCAACGGCACCATCTACGCGTACGGATTAACCGCAGGCAGCACCGTCGGTACTGGTGGCAAATACGCAACTTTTCAGCAGAGCGCCAGCGCGTACACCATCATGTCGCTGATTTACGCCGGGACTCCTTACGCGATTATGCAACCCGGTAATCCCTACTACGTCGGCTTCAAGTTCACCGCTGCGGACGGCCTGTTACATGACGGCTGGGTGCAATTGCAAAGCGATTATAACACGACCACGCAGGCTGGTAGTCTGACTTTCCTCGCGGCGGCTTACAACACGACTCCGGACGCTCAGGGCGGTCAGGTCATCGTTGGCTCGTTCGCTACCCCGGTGCCGGAGCCGGGCACCCTTTCCGCGTTAGCCCTCGGTGCGGCGGTCCTCACCGGCGTCGGCCTGAAGCGCCGCCGCCGCGCAGCCCTCGCGGCGCAGGCTTGAGCCTGGTTCGTCCTTGCGTTTAGGCTTGAAACAACAGAAACACCGCCTGACCCGGTATCCGCGCTCGCGGGTGCCGGGTTTTGCTTTTCCATGGTGAGATTGTCATGTCCAAACGCCTGACCCAAAGGGTGCTGCTCATCGGCTGGGACGCCGCCGACTGGCAGATCATCCATCCGTTGATCGAAGCGGGCCACATGCCCGTGCTCAAGAGCCTGTTGGAGATCGGTACCAGCGGCAAGATCAGCACCTTGCAGCCGCCGCTTTCACCGATCCTCTGGAATTCCATCGCCACGGGCAAGCACGCCGACAAGCATGGCATCCTCGGTTTTATGGAACCGAACCCGGACGGCAGCGGAGTGCGCGCGGTCCGTTCCACCTCACGCCGCGCCAAGGCGTTCTGGAACATTTTGAGCCAACAAGGGCTACGCTCGAGCGTAGTGAATTGGTATGCTTCCCACCCGGCGGAGCCGATCAACGGCACGGTCTTCACCAACCGCCTGACAAATGACGCCACCGGCGAGGACGGCGATCTCGCCCCGCTGCCTGCGGCGGCGGTGCATCCGCCCGAAATGCTCGACGTGGCGGAAGACCTGCGCGTGCATCCCAGCGAAATCACGCCGCAGCAAATTCTCTCCTTCTTCGACGTTCACCACCTACCCGATCCACAGGACGCACGCTTCGCAGCGCTGGGCCAGATCCTAGCTCAGTGCGCCACCGCCCACAACGCGGCGACCTATCTGGCCGCCCGCGATGACTGGGACGTCTTGGCTGTCTATTACGACGCCATCGACCACGTTGGCCACAACTTCATCGAATACTATCCGCCCGCGATGGTGCACGTCGATCCGGCAGAGGGGGCCGTGTGGGGCGGGATCGTCAATCACATGTACCGGTTCCACGACATGATGCTCGGCTCGCTGTTGAATCTCGTCGGCGCGGAGACGACCGTCCTCCTGCTTTCCGATCACGGTTTCTACAGCGACCATCTGCGCCCGCCGGTGGCGGAGCACACGCGCGATCCAGCCAAGAAATTCGGCCCCGACATGAACCCGGTGTCTTGGCACCGGCCCCACGGAATTTTTGTCGCGGCAGGCACGCCGATCAAGCGGGACGAACTCGTCCACGGCGCGACCTTGCTCGACGTGGCTCCGACCATCCTGGCCCTACTCGGCCAGTCCGTGCCGGACGACATGGACGGACGGGTGTTGACACAAATCCTTGCCGAGCCGTTCGAGCCGGAACGCGTCGCCTCTTACGAGGTGCCGCATCCGCAGGATGGCGTCCACCGGGACGTATCCAGCGAGGAAAGCGATCCCTTCGCCGCGCAGCAGGCACTCCAACAACTGGCCGCGTTGGGTTATGTGGAGCTGCCGGCGGCCGGCGATACCAGCGAATTGCTGATTAAAACCGACCGAGACCGCCGACACAATCTCGCGCACGTCTTGTTTTCCACCGGGCATGCCAAGGAAGGATTAGAACTACTCCAGGGATTGATCGCCGAGCGCGATAGTCCCGATCTGCGCTGCCAGGTCGCGCTCGCACTGGCCAATATGCGCCGGGGAGAGGAGGCCGAAGCAATGCTTGCCGGGTTATCCGAAGAGAAAAGAGCCTCGCCGCTGTCCCGGCTGATCCTCGGGCAGGTTCGCCTGTTTCAAGGACGTCTGGACGAAGCGTTGGCGATCTTGGAACCGCTCGGACGGGAGGATTTCCCCTTGTCGCATCTGCACAACGCTCTGGGGCAAGTGTACGTGAAGCGCGGCATGTACACCGAGGCGGAAGGGGCATTCCGTCGCGCCCTGGAACGCGACGACGATAATGCCGAAGCGCATGATAGCTTGGGGTCCATTCTGCGACGGACGGGTCGTTTCGAGGAAGCCGTGTACGAACACATGCGTTCCGCCGCGTTGCAGCACAACCGCCCCGGCACCCACGTTCATTTGGGAATGGCGCTGGCGCGGACCGGTCAATTTGACTGGGCGATCCGGGCGTTCGAGGTCGCGGTGGAACTGGCTCCCAACTTTGTGTTCCCTCACCGCTGCTTAATGCATCTCTACCGCCGCGCCAAAGGCAACGACGCCAAAGCGAAGGAGCATTTTGAAAAGGCGACCGAATTGCGGCGGAAAACGCAATCTGCCGCCGAAGCCACCAGGAGCAAAGCGACCTCTGTCTCTGCTTGAGCGAACCGCCATATTTCATTCCATCCACTGTGAACCCCCTCTCCTGGATCACCGTCGTCAGCGGGCTGCCGCGCTCGGGCACCTCGCTGATGATGCAGATGCTCGCTGCCGGCGGTATCCCGCCGTTGACCGACGCCCAGCGCACCGCCGACGAGAGCAACCCGCGCGGCTATCTGGAACTGGAAGCGGTCAAGCGGCTCAAGCAGGATCGCTCGTGGCTGCCGGAAGCGCAGGGCAAGGTGGTGAAGGTCATCCACCTGCTCCTGCCGGAACTGGTCGCGCCGGTGGCGGGGAGTGCAGGGGATACTTTGCGATTCCGGGTGGTGATGATGCGCCGCCCGGTGGAGGAAGTCGTCGCCAGCCAGCGGGCCATGCTCGCGCGCCAGGGTAAAACAGCCGCGGCACTGCCAGATGCACAATTGGGCAAGCTGTTTCTAGACCAGTTGGAGCGCCTCGAGCGGCTGCTGTCCGGGCAGCCGAACTTCCAGGTTTGCACGGTGCAGTACCCCTATTTGGTGGCAAACCCGGCGGTGGAAGCCGCGCGGATCAACACGTTTCTGGGTGGTAGTTTGGACGAGACAGCGATGGCGCAGGCTGTCGACCCCGTGCTTCACCGGATTCAAAAGGGCCAGTTCTGAGGATCGAAGATGGGTGTTCCAGGCCTACGGTTTTGCAGGGGTAGATTGTCAGTACTCGGAACCGACTCCTCGATCCTTTAAGGATGCGCTCCAAGAATAAAACGCCGTTTGCAAAGGGTTTGCGCGCATTTGAAGGCAAAGTGGGAGCAGACATTGTCAAGCAAAGCTGGGACACCTGGGAAGAGTCATTGATTCTTCCGGTACAAAACGTAACTTCTGTAACTTTCGCAATACCTGCGGCACCTGCCGCATTTGCTGCGAAAGCGGCGCAGCCCTTAGCAGATCAGCAACATGAAGCCCAAGTTCCTTACTCCTCTCACGGAGAAGCAAGTGAGCCCACGCGAGTACCAAAAGCTCGCCCAGCAGCAGCGTGGCAACATCAAGTCCGTTGACATCGTTCCCCCTCGGTTGGGCCGCCGTGGGGACTTTGGGAGCCTGACCGTCCGGTTCAAGACGCCTGTTCTTGGCTAGTTATGGGGGCAGGATTTCTGCCTGCTTCCAGGGGATTCTCAAGCACCCGAATCGGCCAATTCGCCGGAATTGATTGAGCAGTTCTTCCAGCTTCAGACCAAAGAGGTCGAGGCACGGATGGAGCAAACGCGCCTGGAGACGCTGAAGGTCGAGCATGGCGCGAAATACTCGCTGGTTTCAATCGACAAACAGTGAGCCTACCTTGAACGGGAGGGTACCAATCATCACAAGAGGCAAATGGGGCTTTTATACGCTTCCTGTGGCTTAGTGGCAGCCGTTCTAATTTTCTTGGGTGTCATCATCCTTGAAGGCCATGAGGGCATCGGCTTGAAGTTGGTGAAGGTTGTCGCATATGGCACGGCTGGTGGAGCCGGCGGCTATGGCCTTGCTCGTTTTAGGTCGAATAAAAATTCGCCGGTTTCCGATCCAGGCGAAGACTAAGTCGTATCCAGTGCCGCGATGGCCTCTGCTGGCCATTTTTTCTATGCCCAAGGGGTCAGTCCTGAAAGGATTGGCATGGAATAAGATCCCGCCCTGTACGGGCAGCCTTGCCGTCCGTCCTCTTCGTCCCGGAGGGACGGCGGAGATGAGCCGGTGGCGCCAGCCACCGGTACCCGTCAGCAGGGACCAAGCCCCGGAGGGGCTGAGCAGACACGTTGCCACGACCCGGTGAGGTGGCCCTGCAGCGCACACGTTCCCCTGCTCAGCCCCTCCGGGGCTCTTGCGTTTCCTCTGGTACCGGTGGCTGGCGCCACCGGCTCATCTCCGCCGTCCCTCCGGGACGAAGAGGCGCGTACGCCCATCGCGGCCGGGGTGGTATTCGACACCAATCCCCTTAGTGTTGAAAGTAGGTAATCAGGGTAGAGGAAAATTATCAATACTCGCAACAGACCCGAATGGCACTGACTTAAGGCACTTTTTGGATGCTTTGCGCTTGCTTGTTACCCTTCGTAGGGTTACAGTCTGCGCGTGGCTGCCACCACCCCGTTCTTCCAGGCTTTCGGCCCGCTGCTCTTCGGTCGACCGGCCCGCAACGCCGCCGCCCGACTCAAACGCGCGGGTTCCCTGGAGGACCTCTACGAACTCTTCGGCCATCTCTTCAGCGACAAGCTCCTCGATCTGGAAGAGAGCGGCCCCAACAGCCGCGAGCGGGTGTTCTCCCCCAAGGTCACCTTCTGGGCCTTCGTGGCCCAGGTGTTAAGTCCGGGCAGCCCCTGCCGCGAGGCCGTGCGCCTGGTCGAAGCCTGGTGGCGGCGCACCGCCAAGGAAGCCTTCGCTGGCCTCAGCGCGGACACGGGAGCCTACACCCGGGCGCGGGCGCGGCTGGACCTCGGCACCCTGCGCCTCATCAACTCGCAACTGGCCTGGAGCCTGGAGCGGCGTGTGCTCGAAGCCGAGCGGTCCTTAGCCAAACGTGCCGTCAAGATCGTCGACGGCACGACCCTTTCCATGCTAGGACACCCCGGCCAACCAGGCGCGCTGGCCGCAGGGCCGCAGCCAGCAGCCGGGCCTGGGCTTTCCGTGCATGAAGCTGGTGGGCCTCTTCTCGCTGGCCAGCGGCGCGCTCCTGGAAAGTGCCACCGGCAGCCTGCGCGACCATGAGACCACGCTCTTTCGCGGCCTGTGGGAGAAGCTGGTGCGCGGGGACATCCTTTTGGGTGACCGGGGCTTCTGTTCGTACGAGATCCTCGCCTCGCTGGCCGCGCGCGGCGTGGACTGCCTGCTGCGCCTGCACGCCATGCGCCCGATTGACTTTCGGCGCGGCAGGCGGCTGGGCGATGACGACTGCCTGGTCACCTGGACCCGGCCCGCCAAGTGCCCGGCGCATTGTACTCCGCGGGAGTTCGCCGCCCTGCCCGCCACGCGGGAGGTGCGCCTGATCCGTCTGCGCGTGGCGGCCAAAGGCTTTCGCACCAAAACGGTGGTGCTGGCCACCACCTTGCTCGATCCCGAGGAGTACCAGGCCGACGAGTTGCGCGCCCTTTACGGCCGACGCTGGCAGGTCGAGGGCCACTTCTTCCAGATCAAGGAGCTGCTGGCCATGGGCATCCTGCGCTGCAAGAGCCCGGCGATGATCGAACGCGAGGCGGCGCTCCACGTCATCGCTTACAACCTGGTGCGAGCCCTCATGCAGCGCGCCGCCCACGGCCACGGCGTGCCGCTGGGCCGGATCAGCTTCAAGGGCAGCGTGGACGCGCTGCGCCAGTGGAGCGCGGTCATCGCGGCGGCCAGCGGCCAGCCCAAGAAGCAGGACGCGCTCATCGCGCAACTCCTCACCGCCATCGCGCGCGATCCCGTGCCCGAGCGCCCGGGCCGCAACGAGCCGCGCGCCAGGAAGCGCCGGCCCAAGAACTACCAACTGCTCACCCGCCCCAGACGCCAGATGGGCAACCTGCCGCGCCGCAACCGGCCCAGGAAAACGAAGCGCTAACTTTCCTTAAGTCAGTGCCATTCAGAACCGACCCCTTTGGCTCCTGGTTTGTCAAGAATCGTAGCCTGACTCCTAATACACTGGACATTCTAAGCCGTTAATTTGCGGGCGCTCACATTTGAGTCAGTTTTATTCAGAAATGACCCTTTTGTATTTCAATAATTTAGTAAGCTCGATTTCTATGGCTCCATATCCAAACCCTCCGCTTGGATACAGCCTAGTATCATTTTCTATTATTTGCTCGGATTCGACGAAGTTTGGATCAGAGTCAGAATAATGCACTAATATTGACTTCTGTTTTCCAAGGGGATCTCTCCTAATTAACCTAGAAATTGGCCATTCGGCTCGGTTCCATGCAGAGATTATACCCTGGATGGGCCACTCCCCATTAATCAATCCCAAGTCACCAAACCTAACGCATAAAATTGCTTGAGTTGGATCTAGCTCCGCATTCGCGCTACTCTCAATAGATAACAACCGCGGCGCAAAAAAATATCAAAACAGACTTCTTCCTCTCTTCGGAGAGCGGGCTACTACTCCTCGTGCAAATCCGCCAGTTCGAAGAGGGACGTAAAAACCGTACCTTCGCGATAGGGAAGCTTCGGTAATGTTATGAGCGTTGTTGCTTTGCTTTGATCTGGAGGTTGTAGTTGGCGATGAAAA
>CAXTOP010000066.1:0-24498 GCA_964245965.1 uncultured Chthoniobacterales bacterium | reverse complement strand
CAACTTCATGCTGCGACGAATCGCCTAAAAACCAGCTTTCTAGACGCGCTCTTAGCGGCACACGGTCCATAGAAATCGGGGGGATGGCGGTGAGTGATGCAGGCTTGCGCGGGAGGAAACTTTCCGGCAGCCTGACGTCATTGTGAGCGGGCGACGCTCGCGCTTGGTCCCCGCACTTCGCGGCGTTTGGGTTCTTCCGATGCTTGATCCCTCCCTGCTCACCGGCTTTCTTGTTGGCCTTGGCGTCAGTTCCTTGTTGGGCGGCTTGCTCTGCTGGCTGTTGCTGCGGCAGCAGCGCGAATTGATCAACGCCCGGCTGCGCGGTGAACTCGACGCCGCCCACGCCGCCGAGATGCGTGCCGAGGCCGAGTACCGCAACGAGGTGGACGCCCAGCACGCCGAGGAACGCCGTGCTGAAGCCGAGCGCCGCGCCTCCGCCGAGCAGCGCAACCTGCGCATCCCCGAACTGGAAGAAGAATTGCGCGCCTACCAGTACGAGAACAGTCGCTTGCAGGCGCGCGCCGTCGAAACCGAGACCCGCTTGGAAGCCGAGCGGCAATCCCACGCGGCCAAGCTTCGCCTGCTCGAAGACGCCCGCACGGAACTCTCCGACGCCTTCCAGGCGCTTTCCGCCGAAGCGTTGCGCCACAACAACCAATCCTTCCTGGAACTGGCTGGCACGGCACTGTCGAAGTTCCAGGAAACCGCCCGCGGCGACCTCGACCTGCGCCAGCAAGCCATCGACGCGCTCGTCACTCCCATGCGCGACTCGCTCGAGAAAGTGGACGGCAAGATCAACGCCCTGGAACAGGCGCGCATTGGCGCTTACGAATCGCTGACCGCGCAGGTGCGTTCCCTGGTGGAAACCCAGCACCAGTTGCGCGGGGAAACGGCCAACCTCGTCAACGCCCTGCGCCAGCCCAACGCCCGCGGACGTTGGGGCGAGATCCAACTGCGCCGCGTGGTCGAACTCGCCGGGATGCTCAACTATTGCGACTTCACCGAGCAAACCAGCATCTCCACCGAGGACGGGCGGTTGCGGCCGGATCTGCTCGTGCGCCTGCCGGCGGGCAAGACCGTCGTGGTGGATTCCAAAGCGCCCATCGACGCGTACTTCGAGTCGGTGCGAACCCCGGAGGAGCTGGTCCGTTTGGGGCATCTGAAGCGGCACGCAGCGCATATCCGCGGCCACGTCGACTCGCTCAGCCGCAAGGCGTACTGGGAACAGTTCGAGCAGGCCCCCGAGTTCGTGGTGCTGTTCCTGCCGGGGGAAAACTTCTTCAGCGCCGCGCTGGAGCATGATCCCTCGCTGATCGAGCACGGCGTGGAGCGCAAAATTATCATCGCGACACCCACCACTTTGATTTCGCTTTTGCGGGCGGTTTTCTACGGCTGGCGGCAGGAGGCGCTGTCACGCAACGCCCTGGAGATCAGCACGCTGGGCCGCGAGTTGTACAAGCGCGTGGGCACGCTAGCCGAGCATCTGGGGAAACTCGGGGCGAGTTTGGACGGTGCGACCCGGTCGTTTAACTCGGCGGTGGGCAGCATCGAGTCGCGCGTCCTCGTCACCGCGCGCAAGTTGCAGGAACTGGACGCGAGCGAGATCGAAGCGGCGGTCCCTTTCATCGAACCGCTTGACCACTCTGCCCGCCGGCTGGAGGCAGAGGAGTTTTCCCAGGAAGGCGGCAGCCTTCCTCCGTAAGCTACAACCGGGGCGCGAAGCGCGTTGCGGTCCGGGGGATTTTGTTCTCTATTGCCCGGCGCTCGCGCTCTCATGGCCTGGTTTAACTTCGTTCCGCAGAATTTCGCCTATTCGTTCCTGAGCGTTCTTTTCGAAAGCGTCCCGTTCCTGCTGCTGGGAGCGTTGCTTTCCGGGCTGATCGAGGTGTTCGTCCCGGCACGTTGGATGACCCGGCTTCTGCCGCGCAACCCGCTGCCGGCGGTGCTCATCAGCGGCTTCCTGGGTGTGATCTTTCCCATGTGCGAGTGTGGCGTGGTCCCGGTGATTCGCCGGCTGATGAAGAAAGGGCTGCCGGTTTCCTGCGCTGTGACCTACCTGCTGGCCTCGCCGGTGGTCAATCCCATTGTGGCGGTGAGCACCTTTGCGGCGTTCCGCGGCCAGCAACCGGGGCTGGTGACGGGTTTCCGGCTGGTCTTGAGTTACGTGGTGGCGATCCTCGTCGGCCTGCTGGTCACGCGGCTGCGGCCCGAACAATTCATCAACGACAAGGTCCTGGAAACACTGCCGGGCCGGGTGCGGCGTACCGGTGGATTCCGCATCGGCGGCGGGAGCAGCCTGGCTTCTACGGCGGTCGCTCCCTTTACCCTGGAAGGCACCGAGAGGGGCAGCGGCAACGAGGCCAGCCTGGCCGCGCTCGACAACCTGGAAGCCGGGTTGCAACCCACTTTTGCCCGCCGCCTGCTCGCCGCCTTGCAGCGCGGCACGAACGATTTTCTGGACGTGGCGGTTTTCGTGGTGATCGGCGCGGCGCTGGCCAGTGTGTTCAATACGGCGGTGGATCAGCCGCGCATCGTCACTCCGCTGGCGACCAACCCGTTGACGGGGACGCTGGCACTGATGGTGTTGGCCTTCGTCGTGGCCGTGTGCAGCACCTCGGACGCGTTCATCGCGGCGTCCTTCATCAAGTTTTCTGTCGCCTCGCGGCTGGCGTTCCTGGTGTTCGGACCCGTTTTCGACCTCAAGCTGATGTTTCTGTACTCCCTGGTGTTCAAGCGTCGGTTCGTCTTCGCGCTGGGGGTTGGACTTTTCATCCTGATCGCACTAATTTGCACCCGTCTTGCCGTGGTGCTCTGAGCACGTACCCGAGTCCGACCGAATCGTTCCCGCTATGAAATCTCTCTCTCGCAGCCTCTCGATGATCGCCCTGCTGGCTTGGGGCACGCTGATGCTCTACTTCTACTTCAGCGGCCGGCTCACCGAATATCTGATCCCCGCTTACCGGCCGCTCGTGGCTGTCTCGGGTGGCCTGATGTTCCTCATCGCTGGATGCCTCGGCTTTGCCTACCTGTTCGGCAACCGCTTTCGTCTGACCACCGGCCCGGCGGTTGATGATTGCCCGGACGACTTCGCCTCTCCGGGCAGGGTCCGCACGACCCAGGTGCTCGCCTTCGGGCTGCTGGTGGTGCCGATCTGGGCGGCTTCCGGTGTGTCGAAGGATGGTTTTACCTCGGCAGCCGTGCTAAACCGCGGCATTGTCAGTAATGCCTCCAGCCTGCCGGGCAAACCCGCCGGTGCGGCCACCCTGCCGGCCAACGGCAGCGCGGGTGCCGTAGTGGAGCCGCCCCTCCCGGGTGCAACCCCGGTGGACGACAATGCTTCCAGCGCTCCGCTGGATGCCTCGCAATATCTGAAGACGACACCGCAGGGCAACGTCATCGCCGAGGTGACGGACCTGCTTTTTGCCGCGGACGACGACACGCTGCGCCCGGCCTTTGAAAACCGTTCGGTGGAAGTAATCGGCCAGTTTATGCCAGCCAAGGATACGCCGGTGACCAATCGCTTTCAGTTGGTCCGCATGTTCATGGTCTGCTGCGCCGCGGACGCCCGTCCGATCGCGGTTGCCGTGGACCCGAACTCGAAGGTCAACTTCGCGGATATGACTTGGGCCAAGATCGTCGGCAAAGTATCCTTTCCCATCGAGAACGGTCACCGTACGGCGGTGGTGCAGGCTGTCAGCGCGGCCAAGTGCGATCCTCCCGGCGAATTGATGCTTTATTAGTTCCGGATGACTGCCCGATATCCACGGACCACCTGCCTGTGGTTGTTCATGGCAGGAGTTTTAACTGTGTTTACCGGACTCCGGGCAGCCGGCGTCAAGGAAGGTGGACGAGTAAAACGGACCGCTACTGCCGAACCGCTCCGTTTCAGTCTCATTGATCAGTTACCCTCCCAGGGCGGTGCGGCAACGGCGGTCAACAGTATCGAGGAACGCCGCCGGCTGGCGACCTTCGACGCTGCTTTGCAGGACGTGGTGCGCGAAGGCAAGTTGAAGCCGGCGGTCCTGATCAACAACGAGCCTGACCTGCGCTCAGGGATTGGCAGCGAACAGCCGCAGCCTCCGGGCACGCTGATCGTAAGGATCTTCCTGACGCAGTGGTCTCAAACCCGGCTGGGTGGCTCGGCAGACACCGAGATCGTCTGCCGCTTCCGTGTCGAAGAGATGCGGGATGGCCACCGAGTAGCCAGCCTGGGTCCCTTCTTCAGCCGCGTACACGACGATATTGCTTTGGTGCCCTCTTCCCAGGACGGCCTGGCTACCTATCGGACAGCCGCTCGCCAAGCGCTCGAACAACTCGCCGCGCAGCGGCTCGTACCAAGGTAGGGACTCGCTCTCCGAGCGATCCGTGGTTTCGCTTAGGTCCGGTCTTTGTCTTTGGCGGCAGCCTTGCTTCCTGACCCACGTTGAAAGGTCGGATCGCTCGGAGAGCGAGTCCCTACCTTGTTTTGGAGCCGCTGCGCGGCGGGTGCCTTCATAGTCGGACGCTCGACCACTTTGCCAACGGCTGTAACGAAGGTTCCGGCGATTGACTTCCCGCGGCCACATAGGCACGCTGACGTTCTTTCCATCCATTCTAATCTGAGGGTGGAACGCTCATGCCTGAATTCATCTTCCACCGCCCGGAACTCTGCGGTTTGCGCGGACAGGTGCTCGACGCACCCACCTTCGGGCAACTCCGCTCGTGGGCCGACGGCGCGGTGATCTTCGACCCGGCGGCGGGCACCATCGTGGAAGTGGGCGAGTACGACTTGCTCTCACGCCGTATCCACGAGCACCCGGTGCGCTGGCTGGAACCCGGCGCCGGCACCATCACCGCCGCCGAGACCGTTTCCTCCGCCCTGCCGTCTGCGCGCCTCATCTGTCCGGGGTTGATCGACGTTCACGCGCACCTGCCGCAATACCCGGCTTCGGGTCTGGGCCAGGGCGAACTGCTGCCGTGGCTGCACGATTACATCTTCCCGCTGGAACGCGAGTTCGACGCGGCGCGCGCCCATCGGGAGGCACCGCGTTTCTTCCACGCGCTGGCCCGTCACGGCACGACCACCGCAATGCTCTACGTGACTATCAACGACCATAGCTGTGATACCGCCTTCGAGGCCGCCGAACGGAGCGGCCTGCGGATCACGCTGGGCAAGGTAATGATGGATGTCGGTTCCTACGGCGACCTGCCGCCAGATAAAATTGCCGCGCTCTCCCTGGCGCAGAGCGAACGCCTCTGCCGCCGCTGGCACGGAGCCAACGGGGGGCTGCTGGCCTACGCTTTCAGCCCGCGCTTCGCGGTGAGTTGCAGCGACGGACTCATGCGCGGCGCCGCCGAGCTGGCGGCCCGCTACAACGCCCCGATCCAGACGCACCTGGCGGAAAACCGGGCGGAACTGGAACGGGTCCGGCAGTTGTTTCCCGACGCGCGGGATTATACCGACGTTTACGACCGTTGCGGCCTGCTGACTCCGCGCACGGTGCTCGGCCATTGTCTGCACCTCTCGGAGCGTGAGCTTGCCGCACTCGCGGCGCGTGGCGCCAAGGTCGCCCATTGCCCGACGGCAAACTTCTTCCTCACCAGCGGCCTGCTGCCGCTCGACCGCATCCGGCAGGCCGGCATCGGCGTCGGCCTGGGCACCGACGTGGGGGCCGGCACGGAACTCAACTTGTGGCAGGTCATGCGCTCCGCCCTGGAGACCCAGAAGGCGCGTTCCTACTACGAACCCGGCGTGCGCCTGCTCCAGCCTGCGGAGGCCTTTCATCTCGCCACGCAGGGCGGCGCGGAAACTCTGGGGCTAGGACGGACGGTAGGCAGTCTCGAACCGGGCAAGGAAGCCGACCTGCTGGTCATCGACCGGTCAGAACTCGGCGCTTACGGCGACCCGGGTACGCTGGACCCGGCGGAAGCGGTCTCGCTCTGCATCTACCGCGCGGGTCCGCACGCCACGCTGGCTACCTACGTGCGCGGCAACGCGGTGTACGAACGTGCCGCCAAGCCAGCCGAATAAAGATTTCTCCCGGAAATCCGCGTTTCATCCGCGTTCAATCCGTGGCTCATTAAGGCATGATTGATCACGCCCACGTTTATGATCCCATCGGGGCCGCGCTGGCGGAGGACATCGGCGAAGGCGACGCCACGGTGGAGTTTTTCATCGACGCCATCCAGCAGGCGACCGCCCGGATTTTCGCCAAGGAACCTGTCGTTCTCGCCGGTGTTCACACCGCGGTGGAAGTTTTCCGCCGGGTGGAACCTTCCCTCACCTTGCGGGTCGCGCACGAGGACGGCGCGCGCCTCGACATCGGCGACACCGTGTTGACCATCCACGGCCGAGCGGGCGGCATCCTTTCCGGGGAACGCGTCGCGCTCAATTTCCTTCAGCGACTTTCCGGGGTGGCCACGCTGACCAGCCAATTCGTCGAGGCAGTCGCGGGCACCCCGGCCCGGATTCTCGACACCCGCAAGACCACCCCGGGATTGCGCCTGCTGGAAAAAGCGGCCGTGCGCGCGGGCGGCGGGCACAATCACCGGATGGGCCTCTACGACATGGTGATGGTCAAAGACAACCACCTGCTCGCCTCGTCGGAAACAGCGGCTCTGCAGGCGGCGATCCGCCGTGCGCACACTGCCCGACCCGGCCTGCGCATCGAACTGGAAGCCGACACGCTGGAACAAGTCCGCGCGTTTCTTGAGTTGGAGGGCGTGGACGTGATCCTGCTCGACAATATGACCTTGGACGAACTGCGCCAAGCGGTGGCTCTGGGACAAGGCAAACCGGTGCAGTTCGAAGCCAGCGGCGGAGTGAATCTGCGCACCGTCCACGAGATCGCCCGGACTGGGGTGCAGTGGATCAGTGTCGGCGCGTTGACCCACTCGGCCAGGGCCGTGGATTTTTCTTTGGAGTTCCTACCTGGCGATGGCGCGGTTTGATGATCCGGACGTGCGCCTGCTGCGTGCTCTGCGCGCCGCCGCACCGGGCGAACGGGTCGTGGTCCCCGGCGAATGGGAAAGCTGTCTCGAAAGATTGCACGCGGCCGGTTACGAAATCGAAGGCGAGCGGGGAGTAGGCTGGCGGCTGGTGTCCGCACCGGCCACCTTGATCGCTGATGATGTGCTGGCCACCCTGCCGGTGGGGTTGACGCCATCCATTGGACGCGAGATCGTCGTGTTCGAGGAGACCGGCTCCACCAACGATGTCGCCGCCCGTGCCGGCGATGATGGCCAAGCCGAAGGGTTGGTCATCTTTGCCGAAAAGCAGCGTGCCGGCCGTGGCCGCCTGGGCCGGGTGTGGGAGTCGCCGCCACGGCAAGGCCTGTGGTTTTCGGTGCTGCTGCGCCCTTCGGTCCCGGTGGAACGCTGGACGGAACTGACCTTTTGCGCCGCCTTGGCCGTCGCCGAGACCGCCGAGCTTCACACCGGGAGACCGGCTCGGATCAAGTGGCCGAACGACGTGCTGATGAACGGACGCAAGATCGCAGGCATCTTGTTGGAATCCCACCAACGCCAGAACCCCGGCTTTGTGGTCGTCGGGATCGGGGTCAACGTCTTGCAGGCCGAGGAGGACTTCGATCCTGAGTTGCGTCAGCGGGCGGGCTCGCTCGTGATGATTGCCGATCAACCAAGCCACATCGAGAGAAGAACCGCCGCTGCCTCTTTGCTGCGGAACTTAGAGGAACATTACAATGGTTGGCCAGCAGGTTTTTCCTCGATTAGAGAAGCGTGTGAGCAACGCGGCTGCTTCCCGCCCGGGGCGGGTTAAATCCCTCGGAGCGTGCGTTGAAGACGCGGCCGTTGGTGACGTTGTAGCTGCGCTTGTGCCAAGCGCATCCCTTCTCGCGCTTGGTACAAGTGCCTGAATCTTCTACCTTCCGGCCGGGTGCGACCAGGAAGCAGCCAGAAAATTTAGGCGCTTGTGCCAAACGCAAAAGGGTATGCGCTTGGCACAAGCTCAGCTATAACTTAACGCCAGCCTCCATTCTCTGCAATGACTCTTGGAATGGAATACAAAGCGGGCAAAAAGAAAAGCGGCTCCTTTCGGAGCCGCTTTCTATTTTCTTCAGTAAGCTGTTACCAGCTTCACGTCAGGGTTAACGGCGGCTGGCAATGTGCCCGCGCCCACGGGTTCCGCGGCCGACATACCCACGACCGCGTCCACCATAGTAGCCACGGCCACCGTAGTAACCGCGTCCATAGTACCCGCGACCATAATAACCATACCCACGGCCATAAAAGCCGCCATAGTATGGATAACCGTAGCCGTAGGCATAGGGATAGCCAAAGCCACCGTAATAACCGGGGTACCCGTAGCCGTACCCATACACCGGAACACCCACCGAAATGCCGATGAAAGCTTCAGCTTTCGGGGTGACGAATAAACCAATGCCAATGAAGGCCAGAGTTAGGAGAACGAGTTTCTTCATAACAAGAGAACATCGTACCTCATCATCCATCTGGATTCAAGCTTCCTGTAAGTCGGCGGACAAAAATATGTCGGGGCCAAGCCTTGTGTAGCGAGGCGAAACAAGCGCCAATGGAGCATGGTATATCTCCTGAAACGCGACCACGGTATGATCACCCCCTGATAACAAAGGAGTTAAATAGAACTGCACCTCATTGACCAAGCCGGCCTCGAACGCCTGACTGAGCACTTCTTCTCCTCCTTCGATCAGCACACCCATTATCTTTCTCCGGCCCAATTCTTCCAGTGTTTTGCGCAGAGATTGGTTCCGGAATACCAGCGTGCGGTCCTTCCACTCATCGGTGAAGAGGTGTGCGTCCGCTGGCAGGATGCCGCTCCTGGTGAGCACCACCCGCCAAGGCTGCCGCGCCGGGTGCCCGTCACTCGGCACGTCGCGGATGGTCAGGCGGGGATTGTCCGCGCGCAAAGTACCAGCGCCGATGAGAATGGCATCCACCTGCGCGCGCTGCCGGTGAGCGTGGGCGCGGGCAGCAGGTCCACTCAACCATTGACCCTCGCTTGGTGGACGGGTGATCCGTCCGTCGAGCGTGACGGCCGCTTTGGCGATTACCCACGGCAGACCGCTGACGATCCAGCGGTTGAAGGCCGGGTTAAGCCGGCGGCACTCTTCGCCCAGAACACCCTCGGTCACACTGACGCCCCGAGCCTCCAGCAACGCCCGGGCACGGCCGGCGTGGTGCGGATTGGGATCGGTGGCACCGATGACTACCCGGACCAAACCCGCCCGCAGGATGGCATCCGTGCAGGGCGGTGTCCGTCCGTAGGTCGAGCAGGGTTCGAGAGTGACGTAGATCGTCGCGCCGCGAGCCTGCCCGGGTCGCCGGAGCGCCCGGAGGGCCTCGATCTCCGCGTGCGGCTGGCCGGCGGCGTGGTGGTACCCGCGTGAGAGCACCCGGCCCGAACGCACGATCACCGCGCCCACCGCCGGGTTGGGACTGGTATGCCCGATCCCCTGGGCGGCCTCGCGCAAAGCCAGGCGCATAAAACGTTCGTCCGACGTAGGTGCGGGCCGGGAAGAATGAAGCGTGGAAGTCATGCTGGGCGGAGGGGACAAGTGGAGAAATGCCCGCTGCCAAATCTAGCCAAGTACATTACAATAGCGGTAATAGCGGTGCCCGGCGCGAGTTTGAAGCGCAGTCCGCTTCCGACCTTTCCTTCCCCATGAAGCTGAATCTTGTACAGAAGCAAAGCTTCTACCATGAACTCGGCCAGTTTCTGAAGTCCGGGATTGCCCTCCCTCAAGCGGTCGAGGCTTTGGCTCCCGAGATTGGCAGCGGGGCGTTGCGCCAGCTTTTGCAGCGTCTGGAGAAGCTTTTCCTGGCCGGTGAAAGCATCCCGGACGCGTTCGCCAAGCTGCGTCCGGCCATCGGAGAGATGGAAGTGGCCTTGATCTCCGCCTCAAGCAACAGCGGACGGCTCGAGACAGCGCTGACTTATCTATCGGAGTATTTCGGAACGCTCGAAAACCTGCGGGCGGCCATTGTCAAACAAACTGTTTGGCCCATCATCCAGTTGCACATCGGAGTGTTTCTTCTCCCGTTGGCAGCCGCTTTCCTTTTGGGAGATTGGCCGGCTTATTTTCTCCATTGCGGCTTGTTTCTCGGCACGCTGTACGCCGGTGGTTTCGCCTTGTGGTTGCTGGGTGCGTGGCTGATCCGGTCGGCGCGGACCAACGTGGGGGTTGATCGGCTGCTCCGCGCCATTCCGCTGGTCGGCGCGTTGCGGCGCAACATGGCGCTCAACCGCTTTTGCGCCACTTACGAGATGCAGTTGCAAGCGGCCGTGAATTTGATGGACAGCCTGCGTTCCGCCGCCGACGCCAGCCAGAGCGCCATGCTGCGGGAGGAAATTCAGCGCATCATCCCGAAAGTGCGGGCCGGATCACAGGTCGGGCCGCTCCTCGCCGGCTCCCGGGTGTTTCCCCCGGTGTTGCAAAGGGTGTTCCGCTTGGGAGAAGACACCGGCAGCCTGGATGAAGACCTGCGGAAGTGGGCTGACTACTACCGGAAGGCCGCTGTGGCGAAAATGGAGGCCCTGGGAATCTGGCTGCCTCGTATCATCTCCATCCTGATCGTCGGCTACCTGGGCTACTCGATCGTGATAGCTTTCAAGGCAGGTTATACGGACCCGCTCAACCAAATCCTCAGCGAATGAGACCGGCGCGCCAAAAGCGACATTTAGACTCATATTAAACGGGACAAAATCTGCGCAAACCATGAGACGTTTAGTCTCATTTGAGCTGAGTTCTCATCTGGATACTTGTTGTAGATAATTAAGGAAGAGGTATTTACAAATACAGACATCCTCGTAAATGCCCTGGCATGTTGGTAGCTATTAGTACTCACGACGATTAAAACGTCACGAACACTTTCAACCAACAAACTACCAATACTATGAGCATCATCCGTTACCAGACCTCCGCTCCTCGTACCTCCACCTTCGCTCCTCTGGCCCGCTTGAGCGCGTTCCAGAATGAAGTGGACCACCTGTTTGATCTTCCCTTCTTCAGCCGCGAAACCTCCGCCTCCGCCGGTGGCGCGTGGTCGCCCGCCCTCGACTTGTACCAGGATAAAGACAGCGTCCTGGTTAAGATCGAAGTGCCCGGCATGAAGCGTGAGAACATCAATCTCTCGCTGCACGACGACCTGCTGACCATCACGGGCGAACGTCTCCACGAGAAGGCGCACGACGAGAAGGGCAGCCTGCGCAACGAACGCTTTTTCGGCAAGTTCGAGCGCACCATCAACCTGCCCGTGCAGGTGGACGGCACCCGCGTAACCGCGACCTACGAAGACGGCATCCTGACCGTGACGCTGCCCAAGGCCGAACAGGCCAAGCCGCGCCAGATCGAAATCAGCGTCAAATAACGTCCTCAACCACGATTACAACCACACCTTTCATCCCTCGCATTATGGAAAATCAGAATCACGATCAGAGCACCCAGCAACCCGATCAGCGCCGCTACGTCCGCCCGCGGGCCAGCATCACCGAGAACGGCAACGGGTTTGTCGTCCAGGTGGAAATGCCCGGCGTCAACAAGAGCGGCCTCGAAGTCACCTTTGAGAACGGTGAGTTGACCCTCGTCGGCCACCGCACCCCGTTCCAGACGGAGGCGGAACTGGTTTACCGCGAGTCGCGCCCGATGGACTTCCGCCGGACTTTCGAGCTGGATGCTTCCATCGACGCCGCCCACATCGGCGCGCAACTCGACCAGGGATTGCTCGTCTTGAACCTGCCGAAATCGGCCGCCGCGCAGCCGCGCCGGATCGAAGTCGCCGGCCTGAACTAAGTCCCTGTTTGTTAGCAGGATATTTGCCCGCGGATCGGGGTCCGATCCGCGGGCTTTTTCTTGCACAAACTGCTCGCAAAACCCCCTCCTTCTGCTACCTTTTTCCACCAACCTAGAACGACCCCAAATATGGCAAAGACGATCGTCGAAGACAAAGCTCCAGACCTCATCAAGACTGTACCGCGCAGCAAGGAACTGGACCTCGCTCTGCAACAGATCACCAAGGATTTTGGCGACGGTGCCATCATGCGTTTGGGCGACCGCAAAGTGATGGACGTGGAAGTGATCCCGACTGGCAACATCCTCATCGATCGCGCCTTGGGCGTGGGCGGGGTGCCACGCGGGCGCATCGTGGAAATCTACGGCCCGGAAAGCTCCGGTAAGACGACGCTGACCCTGACGCTCATCGCGCAGGCGCAAAAGCGCGGCGGGCACGCGGCCTTCATCGACGTGGAGCACGCGCTCGATCCGATCTACGCGCGCCGCCTCGGGGTGAACCCGGACGAACTGCTCATTTCCCAGCCTTCCTCGGGCGAAGAAGCCCTGCGGATCTGCGAGACGCTGATCCGCTCCAACGCGCTGGACATCATCGTGGTGGATTCCGTTGCGGCGCTGGTCACCAAGAACGAACTCGAAGGCGAGATCGGCGACTCGACCGTGGGCGCGCAGGCGCGCTTGATGAGCGCGGCGCTCCGCAAACTCACTGCGTTGATCGCCAAGGCCCGCACGACGCTGATCTTCACCAACCAGTTGCGCGAAAAGATCGGCGTGATGTTCGGCAACCCGGAGACGACTCCGGGCGGCAAGGCGCTGAAGTTCTACGCCAGTGTCCGCATGGACATTCGCCGCATCGGTGCCATCAAGCAGACGGATGGCACCGTGACCGGCAACCGCACCAAGCTCAAGATCGTCAAGAACAAGGTGGCACCTCCCTTCACGGAAGCGGAGTTCGACATCATGTACAACGAGGGCATTTCCACGACGGGTTCGCTGCTCGACTTGGCCCTGGAGAAAGGCATCATCGAGAAGCGCGGCAGTTGGTTGAGCTACAAAGGCAGCCAGCTCGCCCAAGGCCGCGACGCCGCCAAGGAATTGCTCAAGAAGGATCAGGCAATTTACAACGACATCGAAGCCGCCGTGTTGGCCGCTCTCGCCGGCAAGGACGACGAGAAAGACAAGGATTGATGTCAGGAGGTGGGCCTGCCACCGCGTCAGTAGTTGCTTCAAGGGTGGTCTTCGCAAGGAGGCCGCCCTTTTCTTTGCTTGCATGGAATGAGTTGGATAGTGCGTCTCAACAACACGCGTCGCCTCGTTTGTCTGTCATCCTGAGCGCAGCGAGGAACGAGCGGAGTCGAAGGACCTCCTGGCGGGTACCAGCTTTCCTGTCCCGTGCATCTCCCGGACGGAACCTAGTCCAAGCGTCTGTCATGGATGGCGCGTGAGTACCCGTCCAAGAGGTCCTTCGACTCCGCTCGTTCCTCGCTGCGCTCAGGATGACAGACAAAGGGAGAACGCCCATTGTACGTCAACTTAACTTGAGAAGCATGGACCGCCTTTTTGCTTTGTCAGGCATCCTGGCCGGCGTATGCTGCTCGCCCCTGTTTACCTTGCCTTTATGAGTGACCACGCCGACGAGAAAGTTGCCGCCGAAGATCCAGCAGCCGCCCGGGGACCGGCCTCGACGGTCGAAGGCAAGCCGATGACGGACCTCGAACGCATCCGTCACAGCGCAGCGCACATCCTGGCGACGGCCATCCTGCGCATTTGGCCGGAAGCGCAGTTCGCCGCCGGTCCGCCCGTGGAGAACGGTTTCTACTACGACGTGGAGCTGCCGCACCGCATCTCGCCGGAAGACTTCGCACGCATTGAGGCCGAGGCGAAGAAGGAGATCAAGGCGAACCACCCGTTTCAGCGGGTCGAGGTGTCGCGCGACGAGGCGTTGGCCTTGGCCGAGAACGGGGCGCTGGCGAGCCTGAGCGAGCGGGCGGGCAGCCCGAGCAAGTTCAAGCTGGACATCGTCCAGCACATCCCGGCGGACGAGAAGATCACCCTCTACAAGAACGGCGACTTCACGGACCTGTGCGCCGGGCCGCACGTCGGGCGGACGGGCAACGTCGGGGCGTTCAAGCTCACGCACGTCGCCAGCGCTTATTACAAGAACGACGAGAAGAATCCGCAGCTCCAGCGCATCTACGGGACGGCGTTCAAGAACAAGACCCAGATGGACGAATACTTCGCCATGCTGGAGGAGGCGAAGAAACGCGACCACCGCAAGCTGGGCAAGGAGTTGGAGTTGTTCACCTTCGACGAGGATGTCGGCCCCGGCCTTCCGCTCTGGCTGCCACGTGGCACGGCAATCATTGAGGAACTGGAAAAGCTGGCCAAGGAGACGGAGTTCGCTGCCGGTTACGAGCGCGTGCGCACGCCGCACTTGGCGCGCGAGAACATGTACCTGACTAGCGGGCATTTGCCTTATTATGCAGACAGCATGTTTCCGCCTATGACTTTGGATGAAAGGAAGGAAGAGCGTCAAGAATTACGTAGGCATAAGCTCCGCCGAGGTATTGAGCTTGAGCTTATGGCACAGGCTCTTCCAAAGCTTGAATCAGCTCCAGAGATTTACACTCAAGCAATGGCCCAGCACAGCCGAGAACGCGGGATCGAGTTACTTCGAATGCTTGTAGAGAAGAAGGCTGCTCCAGCAGATGCCGTTTGGCTGCTATCCGACTATGATAAAACAAGCTTGAAGTTAGATGACCTTCCTGCTGCAGACGAATACTACCTCAAGGCAATGAATTGCCCGCACCACCACAAGCTCTTTGGGGCAGTGCCGCGCAGCTACCGCGATTTGCCTCTCCGGCTAGCCGAATACGGCACCTGCTACCGCTACGAGCAATCCGGCGAACTCCAGGGCCTCATGCGCGTGCGGGCCATGCAGATGAACGACGCCCACATCTACTGCTCCGAGGCGCAGTTCGAGAGCGAGTTCAACGCCGTCAACCAGATGTACCTGAACTACTTCAAACTGTTCGGGTTCTCGAAGTACCAGATGCGCTTCTCCACGCACGACCCGGCGAAGTTGGGGGAGAAGTTCGTCAACAATCCCGAGTTGTGGAAGAAGACGGAGGACATGGTGCGCGACGTTCTCATCAAGAGCGGCATCAACTACGTCGAGGTGCCCAACGAGGCCGCGTTCTACGGACCGAAGATCGACGTGCAGGTGTGGAGCGCCATCGGCAAGGAGTTTACCATCGCCACGAACCAGGTAGATTTCGCCGTGCCCGCGAAGTTTGGTCTGAAGTACAAGACTCGCGACAACACGGAGGAAACGCCATTGTGCATCCACCGCGCGCCGTTGGGCACGCACGAGCGGTTCATCGGGTTCTTGATCGAGCACTACGCCGGGAACTTCCCATTGTGGATGTCACCGGAGCAGGTGCGCGTGCTACCCATCGGCGACGAGGAACCGCTGGTGGAGTACGCGAAGGGTGTCGTGTCGGAACTGCGTGCTGCGGGCGTGCGGGCAACGTTGGACGCCTCGAACGACCCCATCAAAGCCAAAATTGCCGACGCGGAGAAGATCAAGGTCCACACGATGCTCGTCATTGGAACCCGTGACTTGGAAGCCGGGAACTTGAGCGTGCGTGTCCACGGCCAGGGCAACCTCGGTGCGAAACCGCGCGGCGAGGTGATCGCCGATCTACTCGCTTTGATCAAGGAGCGGCGTGGAGTTTGAGGCAGGAGACAAGGCAAGCCGGATCGGTCCTTTTGCGTGAGTAGGACTGGTCGGTTCGCCACGCTGCGTGCAGACGATTTGGTTGGCAGCGACCAGACGCTCCGCCGCCTCCCTGATGGCGGGCATCAGGGAACGCCAGTCCTCCGGTTGAATTGCCCGTGCTACCTCGGAAGGACAGATGGTCTTGGGCGCACGGGCCGCAGCCAGTTTGCGGGTTGTTGCTTCGATGGCAGACATATTCTCATACCATTCTCCAGATTGATCCCGCATTTTCGCGTCCTTCTTTTTCTGTCATCCTGAGCGGGAGCGAGTCCGCGAGCGAGAGTCGAAGGACCTTCCGGCCGGCGGCAGCCAAGTGTTCCTTCCAAGCTCGACGTGCCTCTGTGTCGATGGCCTCTTGTCTCCGGCGGCGAAAGGTCCTTCGACTCTCGCTCGCGGACTCGCTCCCGCTCAGGATGACAGAAAGGGAGCGGAAAGGATCAAGGCTGCACTATCTTTGCAGAAATAGCACAAGCCCGATTTGCCTAGCCATCAATGGGCGACAAGTCCGATAACCCAGTGCTCGGAGCAGTTGCCATCGGACCATCCGCATCGAGGTCGCCTACTGAATCTCCGACTTTTCTTACGACGATCCACGCTACCCCCATGGACACCAGCACCAGCGTACCCGCCAGCACAAACGGCGCACCGGGTAAATTCCAGCCACGATGCGTAGCCCAGCCGCCGCTGATGAACGTCGCGAAGATCAGCGTGAACAACGGTGGCCCCATCATACCGGACATGCCTTGCAAACTGTTGTTCGCCCCGTGAAGCTGCCCCTGCTCGGAAGCGCCCACCCGTCGCGACATCAGTCCGGACACCGTTGGGCCACCCAGGCCCCAGAAAGCCATCACCGGCACGCTGGTCCAAAACCAGAATCCCGTCGGCGCAAACGCCATGATGGCAAAGCTCGCGGCACCGAACCATAACGACACAAACAACGTCCGCCGCTCCCCCAGCCTGGCGACGATGGGCCGGATCAGGACGCTTTGCACCAGCCCAGAGCACACCCCCACGCTCGCCAAGCTCAGTCCGACCGCCCGTTCGTCCCAGCCGAAGCGGTAGCCGGCGTACAGCACGTACACGCTCGGCAAAACCTCGTGCGCCAGCAGACCCAAAACGTTGACCACCGCCAGACCCATCAGCTCGGGGTGTGAACGCAGCAACCGCAGCGACCCGACCGGGTTGGCCCGTCTCCAGGCGAAAGCCGTGCGTTTTTCCGGCGGCAGCGATTCGGGCAGCACGAACAACCCATAAACTGTGTTCAACAGGCTCAACCCGGCGGCGAACCAGAAAGGCAGGTGCGGGTCCACCTTGCCAAGCAGACCACCGATGGCCGGCCCCAGCACGAAACCGATCCCGAAGGCCGCTCCCAGCAGGCCAAAACTCGCCGCGCGCTTTTCGGGTGGCGCAACGTCGGCGATGTAGGCGGAGGCAGTCGGGTAAGTTGCCGCCGTGATGCCCGAGATCACCCGTCCGACGAACAGCCAGCCCAGCGAAGGAGCCAGCGCCATGAGGATGTAGTCCAGCCCCAGTCCGAGATTGGAGAGCAGGATGACGGGCCGCCGCCCGAACCGGTCGGAAAGGGTGCCGATCAACGGCGAGCAGAAAAATTGCATCGCCGCCCACACCATGCCGAACAAGCCGAAGACTTTTGCTCCCTGGGCGGTGTTGCCATGTAGAAACCCGAGCACGAGCTTGGGCAGGACCGGGATGATGATCCCAAGCGCGACCATGTCCAAGAGCACTGTCACAAAGATAAACACCACCGCCGCGGACCGGTGGGGCGCAGGAGCGGCTGGTGATGGTGGATCAGTGTTCATCGCAGCCGGATACTAGCCACGGATAGAACGCGGATGGAACACCAGATTTACGTCCCCCTTCAAAGCGCGAGCTGATATAAAGGGCGTGAGTTTTCCCAGCCATGGTGACCGCTACGCCTTTAACCTACCCAAGGATTCACTGCCATGCCCGACTCCCTGCCACCCCCTTTACCATCTCCCCGCACTTCGTTCACCAAACGCCTGAACAAATGGACGTATCGCGCATTGCTGCTCTTAGCTGTGATCGTCGGACCTTGCACGATCACCCTGGTGATCCTCCAGGTCACGGGTTTGATCCAGCCATTTACCCTGCCGACGGGTTCCATGGCTCCAGCCATCAGCCCCGGCGACCAAGTTTACATGGAGTCGCTGACTTACTTGACCAACAAGCCCAAAGCGGGAGATATCGTCATCTTTAAATCGGACGGTATTCCATCCTTGCAAGGACATGAGCGCTACGCCAAGCGCCTCGTCGGCCTGCCCGGAGACCGCTTGCGCCTTACCAAAGGGATTCTTTACGTCAATGATCATCCCGTTTCTTTCCACAACCAAGTCGGCGAGATTCATTACACCCATATTCGCATCGGCAAATATTTGGTGGATGACGGGGATATTTTCGACGTTCCGGCCGGACAGTATTTTGTACTGGGAGACAACTCGCCTAACAGTGCAGACAGCCGATTTTGGGGTTGCATCCCGGCGCAGTCCATCCTGGGCCGCGCCGTATTTTGCTACTTCCCTCTGAAGCGGATGGGGCCAACCCGCTAGCCGACGTTGCAAGCTCCCCTTGGTTGGAGCCGTCGCGCGATAGCTTCGTGAGATGATTCTACTCGAATTGCTTGCGGAAGCTGACAAGCTCCTCACGCAGTGCCGATAACATCGTGCGCAGCTCACCGATCTCGCGTTCGGCTGCCTCCAGGCGGGTGGTCATGTCGGCCAACGATCCCGCGCGAGGAGCGGCAGAACTCATGCCCTCACCCACCACCATCCTCGGCGTGCTCTCCGGCAGATCCACCGGCTCGTCCGAGAAAAGCTGCGCGTACCGCCGCTCCTTCTGGCCGGGACGTGCAGGGAGCAGCGTCACCACCGGGTCGTCGCCGCCGGAGAGCCCTTCCAGCGCGCTTTCCACCTCACCGATCGACGCAAACGGAGCCATGCGCTCGGCGCGTGCTCGCAACTCCCCCGCCGTCTGCGGTCCCCGCAACAGCAGCACGCACAACAGCGCGTACTCGCGCGGGCTGAAGTTGTAGATCTCCGCGAGGTTGTGCCGGTACTTCACCACACGTGAGCCGCCACCGAAGACCACCGTGGAAAGCTTTTTCTCAAAGCGCAGAACTTCCAGCGCCTCTTCAATCTCCCGCTCACCCAGCGTCATCACCGGGTCGCGGTTGGTGCTCTGGTTACAGGCCGCCGTCAGCGCATTGATGCTCAGCGGGTAGTTCTCGGGCGTCGTGCGCTCTTTTTCCAACAGGCTGCCGAGAATGCGCGTCTCCGTCGGGGTCAGAGGAGCAATGTTGTTCATGAGTGGCCTAACGGAACTGCGCCAGCAAACGCACATCGCTCTCCACGAGCAGGCGCACGTCGGGCAGGCCGCCCAGGATCATCGCCAGCCGGTCCAGGCCGAAGCCGAAGGCAAAACCGGTGTACTGCTCGCTGTGGTAAGCGTCGTCACCGCGCGCCTTGTTGATCGCCTGGAACACAGCGGGATCGACCATGCCGCAACCGGCGACCTCCAGCCAACTGGCACCGCCCTTGAGAGAAGCGCTTTTCACGTCGATCTCATAGCTCGGCTCCGTGAACGGGAAAAAGTGCGGCCGGAAACGGCATTCCGTGTCCGGTCCGAAAAGCTCGCGCAAGAAGAACTCCAGCGTGCCTTTCAGGTCCGCCAGGGAAACGTCCTTATCGACGTACAATCCTTCGAGCTGGTTGAACTGCGCGAGATGGGTCGCATCCACCTCATCCCGGCGGTAGGCCGCGCCGGGAGCGATGATGCGGATCGGCGGGCGGCGGCTTTCCATCGTGCGCACCTGCACGCTGGAGGTGTGCGTGCGCAGGAGCCGGCCGTCGGGCAGGTAGAACGTGTCCTTTTCGTTGCGCGCCGGGTGGTCGGCGGGCGTGTTCAGGGCGTCGAAGCAATGCCACTCGTCCTCCACGTCCGGTCCATCGGCCAGCGCGAAGCCCATGCGCCGGAAGATCTGCACGGTGCGGTCGAGCAACTGGGTGAGCGGGTGCAGGCTGCCTACAGGGAGCGGCATCGTGCCGGGCAGCGTCAGGTCGATGCCGGCGAGCGCGTCGGATTCCTGCCGGGCGGCAAAGCCTTTGGTTTTTTCCTCAAACGCGGCAGTCAGTCCCTGGCGCACCTCGTTGAGCCGCTTGCCGACGGTTGGACGATCCGCCTTGCTGACGGTCTTCATGGTCTCGCCGAGCTGGGCGAGCGTGCCTTGGCGTCCAAAGTGCTTGACGCGCGCGGTTTCCAGAGCGGTGGTGTCGGCGGCGGCGGCGAGGTCGGCCTTCGCCTCCTGCTCCAGGGTCTCGATTTTCTGAATGAATGGATTGCTCACGAAAGTACGGGTGATTGCGGCACTCAGACATTCGGGCAAACGCGGCCCCGTTCAAGCGCGGAGCGAGGCAAATGTAGGGAGGAGCAGTGACCTTCTCTGCCGCGGTCAGTCTCTGGCACGCGGCTCGTTCGAGTAAGCGGCGTGCTGCTTCTGGAATTGTAGGGCGACGGTCCCCGTAGCCGTGGGGACATCCTCCCTGGCAACCGGAGCGGTGGCCCTACCATCCAGAAAGACTAACCCAAAAGGAAACCGCTCTAATCCTTCACGGCTGGTTCCTGTGGCAACCCGGCCTGGCTCCACTGCTCCCAACCTTCGGGGTAAATCAACAAATTCCGGTACCCCAGCTTCCGCAACGCCTCGGCCACCAACCCGGCGTCCGGGCAATCGGCGCCGGAGCAATACACCGCCATCGGCTGGTTCTTTCGCGCCACCAACGCGGGGCGTAAGGCGGCGTAATCCCTCTCGAACGCCTCGCGCGACAAATTCAACGCTCCGGGCACGTGGCCCAAGTGGTAGAAAGTTTCCGCGCGCGCGTCCAACACCGATCCGCCGTGCGTGGTGGCGAAGCGCTGAAATTCCTCCAGGTCGATCTCGCGCGGCGCGGCGGCCGGCAGCACGGGCAAGGCGGACTCATCCACCCGGCGAACGGCAAACTCCAGCCGGTTTTCCCGCGAGACGTACCTCAGAGGCAGCGGGTGCGGGCGGGTCAGATTAAACAACAGACCGATCACCAGCGACCCGAGCGCCAGCGCGCAGAAAGCAGCGGCATCGCGCGCCAGCGGCATGAATTGAGTCAGACAGCGTCGCGAACAAACCCCGCCGCGGACACGACGGGGCTAATCGACACCAAGGCTATGACCAGGCGCACCAAGCGCGCCGTTCGGAACAAGGAGAAGGTGGGAACGACTACTTCTTGACGTGGACGTTCACCAGCTTGTTCATTTCGAACATGGTGACCTGCGCCTTGCCGTCGAACACCGCCTTGAGCTTATCGTCGGCGTTGATGAGGGTCTTCTTCTTGGGGTCCTGGAGGTTGTTTTTCTTGATGTACGCCCAGAGTTTGCTCGTCAGTTCCGTGCGCGGCAGGGGCGCGGCACCGACAACGGCAGCAAGCTTATCGTCGGGGGTGACAGGCTTCAAGAAAGCCGCGTTGGTCTTCTTGGGCTCGGCTTTTGCATCGGGCTTGGTCTCGGTCTTCGCTTTTTTGGTAGTGGCCATGAAGCAAGCGATTAGAACAACCGGACGAAGGTGACAATCTTTATTTCAACAGGATTTCATATTTTCTTGTCTGAAGGGGTCATTTGCCCGTTTTTCAGCGGTTCCATGCGTCTTCCCGAGTAGAAAAACCTCCCACCGTTGTCGTGCCTAGCATTTGTGCCGAAAACCTTTATGCTCAGCACGCCAGCCGCTGTTTCCTTCTGCTGAATACCAGCCATGACTATTCACCGCGTGTTTCTTCGTCACTGCCGAATTTCTTACGCCTTCGCCTTTGTTCTCAGTGCCTCGTTGCTGGGATCGACTTCCGCCTCAGCCCGGCCATCCCTTCCGCTCGACACCGTTTTTAAGGGCCGCGCCACCTTTGATCGGCTGGTGGATCGAGCCGCACGGGAAAATTGGCGGGCCTTACCCATCGGGGAGCGCACCGCCCGGGTGGGTCTGGCGCTATCCGGCACCCCTTACCGTGGCTACACCCTGGAAATCGACGATCACGTCGAAGCCCCCTCAGTCAACTTCATGGGGCTCGATTGCTGGACCTTTTACGAGGTGTCGCTGGGCTTCGCACGGATGCTCAAAGCCAAGGAAGCACCCTACGCTCCCGAGGACCTGCTGCGCATGGTCGAGTTGGACCGTTACCGCCACGGCGAATGCACCGGCCAGTACCTTTCGCGCATTCATTTCCTGGAGGAAGTTTTCGCCGACAACCAGAAGCGCGGTTTGATGACCAACATCACCCCGCAGATCGACGGTGCGGAGCGCATGGACCACCGGGACATCCGCGAGATGACGGTCATGTGGCGGCACTACCGTTACCTGCGCAACAATCCGTCGCTGCGCCCCGAGATGGCCCGGATCGAAGCCCGGGTGTCCGACCTGCCCGTTTACTACGTGCCCAAGAGCCGGGTGCCGGCTGCGGAACGGGAGCTGCAAACCGGCGACATCGTCGCCATCGCCAGCCGCGACACCGGCGGCTACACGTCGCACGTGGGATTGGCCTACCGCGACGCGCGGGGCGTGCTGCGCTTCCTGCACGCCTCTTCCAAGCAGCGCGCGGTCGTCCTGGACACGCGCCTCACGAACTACCTGGCCGACAAGCACGACGACATCGGCATCATCGTCGCCCGCCCATCCGATGTATCGGCGGGCATCCTAGCGTCGCGCTAAGCGCCGGCGGGAGGGACCCGCTAATCCTGATGCTTCCGACGACGGTGATTCGACGAGGAAGCGTGCCGGGTGCGGGGTGAGCGGCTATGACGGCTGGAAGAAAGGGTTCTAGCACGCCGGCTCCCTCTTGCAACGCGATGTGACCTGGACTCGTTCCGAATCCGCGGGAGCAAGCCAATCCCCACATCTCCATGTTCGTGCTGGTCCACGATGCCCGCCGCGATGCCCTCGGCAACCTGTTGGCGGAAGCCGGCGTTTGCGACGTGGCTGGCATCGCTTGCGTTGGTGAGGTAGCCGCACTCACACAGAATCGACGGAATCTGCGGATTGTGCGTCAGACGGAGGACCCGTCGAATGGTCCCGTGATAATCCAGGGACGTTTCCTCCACCAGGTGCCGCGCCACCCGCGCGGCGAGGCCGTAGCTGTCCGCCCGCCAGAAATACGTCTCGATGCCCGACGCTCCGCTGTTCCCCGAAGCGTTGTAGTGAATGCTCACCAGGATGCCGTTCGGATAGCGGTCGGCGATGGCTACCCGGTCGTCTAATTCCACAAAGGTGTCGTCGTCCCGGACCATGACCGTGCGGAAACCGGCACTCTGCAAGAGAGGCCGGAGACGTTGGGCGGTGTCGAGCGCGACATCCTTTTCTGCGATCCCGCGGGTATGCTCTCCGCTGTCCTTGCCGCCGTGCCCGGCGTCGATCACCACGGTGGAAAAACTGTCCGGGCGCATGACCACAGGAACGGTGTTGCAGCTCGACAAGGCAAAGGCGGCCAGCAACGTGCCGGCGGGCAAAAGGATCGATCGGATCAGACGTGTCATCATAGCGAGCGGGGACTAACCGGGCAGACCGGAAATCCGTCAACTGTTTGTTCGTCGTAAAATGGCTTGAACCTGCCTCGCCTCACCGTTCGCTGTACTCGCCGGTCTGCTGGAGCAGCTTGGCGATCAACCCCGTCCAACCCGTCTGGTGGCTCGCCCCGCAGCCGCGGCCGGTGTCGGCGTGGAAATACTCGTGGAACATCGGATAGGCATTCCACTGCGGGTCGGTCTGGAATTTCTCGTACGGACCGAACACCGGCCGGTTCCCCCCATCCGGGTCACGCCGGAAGATCGACGCCAGACGCAACGAAATCTCCTCGGCCACTTCCCACAGGCTCAACATCTTCCCCGAACCGACCGGACACTCCACTTTAAACTCGTCGCCGAGGAAATAGTGGAACTTCTGCAGGCTCTCAATCAAGAGGTAGTTCACGGGCATCCAGATCGGCCCGCGCCAGTTGGAGTTGCCGCCAAAAAGCGCCGTCTGCGACTCGCCCGGGTTGTAGTCCACACTGTTGGTCACCCCGTCATGGTGGAACTCGTAGGGATTGTGCTCGTGGAAACGGGACACCGAGCGGATGCCGTAGGGACTCAGGAATTCTGTCTCGTCGAGCATCCGGCGGGCGATGCGCCGCAGCTTGTCCTGGCCGACGATGGAAAACATCATCCGCCCGTCGCGTTGTTCTCCGAGGTGCTGGCTGACGCTGCCGGTCAGTTCGGGACGATTGTCCATGAACCACCGGAAACGTTTGGCGAAGCCCGGCAGCCGGTCCAGCGTCTCGCAATCGATCGTCTCGACGGCGAACAGCGGGATCAGACTCACCATCGAGTGCACCTTGAGCGGGATGTGCTCGCCGGTGTTGAGATGGATCTGGTCATAAAAGAGTCCGTCCTCCTCGTTCCACAGCGGGATGGAACTTCCCCCCGGCACGTTCATGGCGTGCGCGATAGAGAAGAAATGTTCGAGGAACTTGCTGGCCACGTCCTCGTACACGGGGTTGTACAGGGCCAGTTCCAGCGAGATGCGCAGCAGGTTGAGCGCGTACATCGCCATCCAGCTCGTCGCGTCGGACTGCTCCAGGTACGCGCCGCCGGGCAGCGGCTGGCTGCGGTCGAACACGCCGATGTTGTCCAACCCCAGGAAGCCGCCTTGAAAAATGTTGCGGTCACCCGTGTCCTTGCGGTTGACCCACCAGGTGAAGTTGAGCAGCAGCTTCTGGAAGACCCGCTCCAGGAACATCCGGTCGCCGTTGCCGCCCTTCTGCTTGCGCTCGATAGTGTACACGCGCCAGGCCGCCCAGGCGTGGACGGGCGGGTTCACGTCGCCGAAGGCCCACTCGTAGGCCGGCAGCTGGCCGTTGGGGTGCA
>CAXTOP010000065.1:0-24542 GCA_964245965.1 uncultured Chthoniobacterales bacterium | reverse complement strand
CCATGCACCCACCCTGCCACAGACCGCCCAGCTCAATCAATCAAGAAGCGCTCTAATGTGCGCTTAGTAGACCTCAGCAAAAGACGGTTCAAGATCTTGCCGAAGACTCAGAACAAACCACTCTGCAACTCGTTGCCCAGCATGTGGTTGCAGAAGACATCCAGTGGTAGGTTTTATACCTTAAGCCGATTTTTGATATTGGCGTAAATTGCTCGAAATAAGCAATTTATGCCCTCCAGCGGTAGGATTCGTTCGTCTTTCGCCGTGTGTTTACACAGAGAGTATGCACGCTTTCCCCTCGGGCAACAAGGCTAGTCTGGCACTAGGCTTCCACTACCCATCCACTACCCGTTTAGAACGGATCGCTGGAAGTTTCGCTGGAAGTTTAAAACGGGGAATCCGTGGGCGAAAAGACCGCTCAATGTTTCGGGCGAATGCGTCCGGTTGCTCAGTAGGAGCCGGTCAGATTACAGACCGCATGACCGTGGCTGCGTACAATCAGTCCATAGAAAATCGGAGCAAAATGCCGGTTGGGTCATCATCCGAGAAAATTATTCGAGGGTTCTGCGGCTACGCTTCGTTTATGTAGGTAGAGAATGGAAAATGACCCGCTAAATCACCTACTGGACAGCTACGCCAAAGAACCCGTGCCTCCCATGCCCGGTGATCTGGAAAGCCGGATCTGGCGTGAAATCCGTGCCCGTCGCTCTCAGCCGACGAACATGGCCGAGTGGGTTGCTTCCTTGTTGACGGGCTGGTGGCGGTGGACGCCCACCTATGCTGCCGTGGCGGTCGCGTTGTTGATCGGCGTAGTCATGGGTCACGCAGATTCAAAGGCGGCCTCGGATTCTCTGAATCCCCTTGGAAATCAAACCGGTGACTCGCTGGGCTTGGCCGTATTTTCCGCCGAGCCTCCCGCCATGCCATCGACCCTCCTTGCCCGCCAGCCATGAATCGCACTCTCCGGCTGGCTGGTTTGCTTCTGACTGTTGCTGTGGTCGCCGCTACGGCCTGTTTTCTGACGGGCCGCTTCCAGTCGCATCATCCGGCACCGGGCGCGGGGCAAGGCGCGGACGCCGCGCACCAATGGGTCCACCGCGAACTCCAACTGACCGCCGAACAGGACCAAGCTCTCCACGCCATTGAACAGCGGTATGCCGCCCGCCGCGATGAGTTGAAGACGGCTATTCATCAAGCCAACGCGGAGCTTGCCCGCGCCATCCGCGAGGATCGCGCTGACTCGCCCAAAGTCTCCGCCGCCGTGGATAAGATTCATCAGGCGCAGGGCGAACTCCAAAAGGTGACTTTGGAACACGTTTTTGAAATGCGGCAGGCTCTTTCCCCGGCGCAATACGACAAGCTCGTGAACCTGACGGCCACCGCGCTGGAAGTCGATGGGAAGTGAAGCCGACTCCGAAGCGACCGCCCTCGACTCCGATCCCGATTGGCCGCAGGTGCGGGCACTGCAAGCGGGTGACGACGGTGCGCTCGACGTGCTGATGGCGCGTCACCGCGAGGGGATGTTCCGGTTCGTGTACCGCTACGTCCAAAACTACGAGACGGCGGCTGATCTGGTGCAGGAAACTTTCGTGCGGGCGTACTTCAAGATCGGACAATACAAGCCCACCGCGAAGTTCGTGACATGGCTCTATCGCATCGCACTCAACCTCTGCCGGGACCATGCCCGCAGTGCGCCCACCAGGGAAGCCGCCCGAACGGAGTCTTTCGACCGGACCCGCGAGACAACCTCACTGAACGGCAGCGAACGTCCTCTGGTCCTGCGTGAGCCGGTGTCGCCCGGCCAAAACCCCTCGGAAGCGGCGGCATCCAGCGAAGAAGTCCAACGACTGAAAGCCGCCATCGACATGCTCCCGCATGACCTGAAAACCGCGCTCATCCTCTCTGCCGTGGAAAGCCGCTCGCAGAAGGAGTGCGCCGAACTGCTTGGAACCACCCCCAAGACGGTCGAGACGCGCGTTTACCGCGCCCGAAAGCTGTTGGGTGAAAAGCTCCGGTTGTTTCGTTGATCGCAGGCAGGCACGGAGTTTTTTCGGAATGACCCGGCTTTTCTTTGAGGGAAAGGGGTCGGGCTTCTCGTTGATACAGAACGATGAACTGGCTTTGGGCAGGATTGTATCACGCGGCGGCGATGGCCTGGGAAACCTTTTGGGCCTTGGTCCTCGGCTTCGCCGTTTCGGGGGCATTGCAGGTATTCGTGTCCAAGGAGCAGATGGGCCGGCTCTTTGGCCGCGTGAACCTGCGCTCGATGGGTTTGGCAACCGTCTTCGGCGCAGCGAGCAGTTCGTGTTCTTACGCGGCAGCAGCGGCGGGGCGCAGCGCGTTCAAACAGGGAGCGGCGTTGATCCCCGCGCTCGCCTTCATGTTCGCTTCCACGAACCTCGTCATCGAGCTAGGAGCAGTCCTTTGGCTCTTGATGGGCTGGCACTTCGTCCTGGCAGAAGTCATCGGCTCATTCGTGCTGATCGGCCTCCTGTGGCTGCTTGGACGACTGATCTTCCCCCGAAACATGGAGGAGGAGGCTCGCCACCATGTCGAAGGTGGGGAAGAGAAAGAAGGTTGCTGTCATCACCAGCACGGGAGCGAGGATCACGGCGGCCACGAACACATGCACCACGGGTCCGACGACGGTGCTCACACGGGCAAGTGGAAGGCGTTGGCGAACGCCTTCGTCATGGATTGGCAGATGCTCTGGAAGGAAATCGTCATCGGTTTTCTCATCGCGGGTTTCCTCACCGCGCTGGTCCCTGCCGAATGGTGGCGCATCCTCTTTCTGCAAAACGCACCCGCGCCCGTGCGGCTGGTCGAGAACGCCGTCGTCGGTCCGCTGATCGCCGCCGCCAGCTTTGTCTGTTCGGTAGGCAACATCCCACTGGCAAGTGTCCTGTGGAGCGGCGGGATTTCATTCGGCGGCGTGGTTTCCTTCATTTTCGCTGACCTGATCGTGCTGCCGTTGGTGTTCATCTACCGCAAGTATTATGGCTCCCGTGCCGCCGCCTACATCACGGGAGTCTTCTTTTTGTCGATGGTGGGTGCCGGGATCGTCGTGGACGTACTCTTTGCGACCCTGGGTTTAATCCCAAAGGGACCACGCCCGGAGAGCATGGTTGCCCACGCGCAGTTCGCCTGGAACTACACGACTTGGCTGGACCTCGTGGCACTCGCGGTTTTCACGGCGTTCCTGTTCATCCACCGCCGGAGCGGGATGACGCCGCAGGGCGACTCGGGCCACCATCAAGCCCACGGCGATGAACACGCCGCTCACACGCCCCACGCCGAGTAAAAGTTACGGGCTGTCCAGATTCCTTGAGGGATGAGCCGCCCGTTTCTCGTTGGTTCATCCAGACCCCTTTTTTTCAGACAGAATGTTACGCGCGTCCTTCTCGCCCTTCGTCCACAAATGCCGATCCAAGCGTAGCACCGCGACGGTGATTTTGACTGTCGGCGGCATGTTGGTCCTGACAGGCTGTGTGGGGACCGATCCCGGTCAATCCTTTGGAGGGGTGCGTAGCGAAGTGTCCAACCGCGCCGGGCAGCCGGTGGACTTGCGCTGGAACCGGGACGCCGCCGGGGATGCCGACACGCAGCGTGCCGTGCAAAGCCTCCTGCATCGCGGCCCGCTGACGGCGCAGCGGGCCGCGCAGATCGCGGTTCTCAAGAACCGCTCGCTCCAAGCGGAGTTCGAGGCCATCGGCATCGCCCACGCCGAGTACATCCAGGCGCGTTTACTGAGCAACCCGGAGTTCAGCACGAGCTTCCGGTTTCCCAACCGCCCGCCGTCCGTCGTGGATGCCGAATACGCGCTGGCGGCCAACGTCCTCGATCTGTTCCTGCTGCCCGCGCGCCGCAAGGTGGCCGCGCGTGAGTTGGAACGCACGAAGTTCCGGGTCGCGGGCGAAGTGCTTGGCCTGATCGCCGAGACGAAGACCGCCGTTTACACCCTCCAGGCCCGCCAGCAGTTGCAGGAGCGGCTGCGGCTCATCGCGCAGACCAACGACGCGGCGGCGGAACTGGCCCGCCAGTTGCACGTCGCCGGCAACATCACGGATTTGGAGTTCAACAATCAGCAGGCACCCGCCGTACAAGCGCAGACGGACGCCATGCAGGCGCAGATGCAGACCCGTTCCGACCGTGAGCGGCTCAACCGTCTGATGAGTCTCGACGGAGCGCAGGCATCTTCGTGGCAAGTTGCCGCGACGCTCCCACCCATCCCGGCCAGCGAACCTTCGATGAAAGATTTGGAGAACGTCGCCGTCGCGCGGCGGCTGGACCTGCTCGCCGCGCGCACAAACGTCGATGCCATCGGCCAAGCCCTCGCGTTGCGGACGAAGACTCGCTATCTGCCCGCCAGCATCACGCTGGGCGTGGACACAGAGCGCAGCACCGACCGGCAGCACGTCACCGGGCCGACGCTGGATTTGCAGTTGCCACTCTTCGACCAAGGACAAGGGGCCATCGCCAAGCTCTCCGCGCAGTACCGGCAGGCTCGGCGGCAGTTAGAAGCCGCCGAAATCAACGCCCGCTCGCAGGTCCGCGAGGCGCGTGCCTTGGTGACTGCCAGCCGGGCACTCGCGCAACGCTACGGCCAGACGGTCGTGCCGCAACGCAAGCTCATCGTTGACCAGACGCAGGTGCAGTACAACGCCATGCAGCGCGGCGGCTACGACCTGCTCACCGCCCGCGAACGGGAACTGACCGCAGAGCGATCCTACCTCGAAGCGTGGCGCGACTACTGGATCGCGCGGGTGGAACTGGAACGTGCCCTGACCGGCGGCGGTAACGCCGAAATGGGTGGCACTACGGAGGTTTCCACCGGCCAAAGCGGCATCGTCGGCAGCAGCGCATCCACCCGAGCCTCCGCCATCAAGGGCGGGGGCGAATGAAGCCATTACCAAACCCGTGATCCGTCCCTTTCGCACTTTATGATTACCCGACGCAATTTCCTGACCGGCGCGGCTGCCCTGGCAGGCGGCACTGCCGCTCTGCGCCAACTCGCCGCTGCCGATACGCCCGGTGCGAACGCTCCGCGCACTGACTCCGCAGCCGCCACCGGCCAGGACCACGCCGACCAGAAATTTTGGCCCCTCGGCCAGCCCGGTGTGGACTACCAGCCTGTCATCACCCCGAACGGCTCCACGCTGCCCTGCAAAGAGGTTGATGGGGTCAAGGTTTACCACCTTGTCGCCGAGGAAGTGGACCACGAGTTCGCTCCCGGCCTGAAAGCAAAATGTTGGGGTTACAACGGACAGGTTCACGGCCCGACCATCGAGGCCGTCGACGGCGACCGCGTGCGCTTTTACGTCACCAACCGCTTGCCCGCCGCCACGACCGTCCACTGGCACGGCATCTTGATTCCAAACGGCATGGATGGCGTCGGCGGCTTGAACCAGAAGGCCATCGCCCCTGGCGAAACCTACAAGTACGAGTTCACACTGCATCAGGCGAGCACGGGCATGTACCACGCCCACCACGACGAGATGACGCAAATCGGCCTCGGCATGACCGGCCTGTTCGTGGTGCATCCGAGGGCAGGCAAGCCGAACAGCGACGGCGAGGAACAGGCTCCCAAGGTGGACCGGGATTTTGCGCTCCTGCTCCACGAGTGGCGGCTCGATCCGGGCACCAGCCGCCCCGACCCCAACGAAATGACCGAGTTCAATCTGCTGACCATCAACGGCAGAGTGTATCCCGGCACCGTCCCCCTGGTGGTCAAGAAGGGGGACAAAGTGCGTATCCGCATCGGCAACCTCTCGCCGATGGATCATCACCCAATCCACCTGCACGGCTACCAGTTCGTCATCACCGAGAGCGACGGCGGACGCTTTCCCAAGAGCGCGCAGCACCCGGATACAACGGTCCTGGTGCCGGTAGGCAGCACGCGCACGGTCGAGTTCGTGGCGGACGAGCCGGGCGATTGGGCGATGCACTGCCACATGACCCATCATGTGATGAACCAGATGGGCCACGGGTTCCCGAACATGATCGGTGTCCAATCGGGCAAATTCGACGCCAGGGTACGCAAGAACCTGCGCCTGCCCGGCTTTATGACGATGGGTTCCACGGGGATGGCCGACATGGGCAGCATGGGCATGGCGGTGCCACCCAACTCGCTGCCGATGGTCGGCGGGGCTGGCCCCCTGGATTACATCACGATGGGCGGGATGTTCACGATCTTCAAGGTGCGTGACGAACTGCCCAACGGCTACGATGCCGACCCCGGTTGGTATAAACACCCGGAAGGCACGTTGGCGATGCTCGCCAAAGCCGATGACCTGGAACGCGACGGCATCGACGTGTCGATGACGAAGGGCGTGGCCCCGGCGATGCTGGGGATGCAGCACGCCGCAGGGGAACATCCCATGTCCATGCCGATGGCCTCGCCTTCCGCTGCTGCCACACCCGGCGCAAGCAAGACGCTCTACACCTGCGTCATGCACCCCGAAGTCGTGCAGGACCATCCCGGCAACTGTCCCAAATGCGGCATGAAGCTCGTGGAGAAAAAGTGATTTTCCGCACGTCGATCCAGCCACCCTTCCTACCAACAAGAAAACCGAACACCACCGAACACACCATGAAAAACACCATCGCTTCCCTGTGCGCTGTCACCGTCCTCTGCGCCGTCGCGCTCGCACCTGTGCCCGTGCGCGCCCAAGACCCCAAGCCTTCGCCTGCCCCGTCCACCGCGCCCGCCAAGGAGGGCGTCAAATACACCTGCACCATGCACCCGGAAGTCGTGCAGGATAAGCCGGGTAACTGCCCGAAATGCGGCATGAAGCTCGTGGAAAAGAAGTAGCTGTTTCGACACTAATTTCACCCACATGAAAACGATGTATCCGCGCTCAATCCGCCGTAGGGCTGTCATCCTGGCGGCGGTCCTCTGTGTGTCCGCCTCGCAGGCATGGGCGCACGCCAAGCTCGACCACGCTGAACCTGCGGTCGATGGGACGGTCAAGCAGCCGCCGACCGAGGTACGGTTGACCTTTAGCGAAGGGATAGAAGTGAGCTTCTGCCGCGTGCAGGTTCTCGATGCCGCCGGGCAGCAGGTGGACAAGAAAGACGTGCATAGCGACCCGAAAAAGCCCCGTGAGTTGATCGTCTCACTGTCCGCTTCGCTCGGTGCGGGAGCGTACAAGGTCGTCTGGCGCGCGGTCGCGGCGGACACGCACGTTTCCAACGGTGAATTTACCTTTCGGGTTGAACCCTGACACGGCGGCGACGTGGCTCTGTCGCTCCGTCCAGACGGGTGCCGCGCTGTTACTGGCGGGCGCGGCGGCGATGCGCCTGCTCGCTTGGGGAAGTGCTCCCGTGGGCACCGAGCCGCGCTGGAACCGTTTGGTAGCGGTGAGTTGGTGCGCGTTGCTGCTGGCTTCGTTGCTTCAACTCGCGTTGACAGCCGCGCAGATGAGCGATGTGCCGCTCGGGCAGGTTTTCCACGGCAACGCGCTTGCCAGCGTGTTGAAGAGGACGCACTTCGGCGCGGTGTGGCAGGTGCGGATCGCGCTGCTCGGCGGCCTGCTGGTGACAGGATTGATAGGTGGAGTGGCGCAGCGGACTACGAATCGTCGTCTAACCACCATAGCCGATGTAGCTGCCACGCTGCTAGTTGTCTCGCTCCTAGCTAGTCTGGTGGCGGCGGGCCATGCCCAAGCGTCGGAGCAGCACGTTTGGTTGCTGCCGGTGGACATGATCCACGCGACGGCGGCGGGCGCGTGGCCGGGCGGGTTGCTCCCGCTGATGCTCCTGCTCGCCCAAGCGCGACGCGACGCGGACCTGCTCCCTGCGGCCATCACGGTCACGCGGCGATTCTCGCGTTTGAGCGTGGCGGTGGTCGGCGTGCTGGCGATGAGCGGATCACTGAATACCTACGCTCTGATCGGCACGTTCGACGGTCTGTGGTCGAACGTCTATGGGAGGCTGATCGTCTGCAAAGGGTTGTTGTTCGCCACGATGATTGTCTTGGGAGCGATGAACAAGGGATTGATCGAGCAGAACCCGATGGGGAACCCTCACGCTACCGTCAGTCGCCTGTGGCGCAACGTCGCCGCCGAGTGCGCCGTGGCGATGGCCGTGCTGTTGGCGACGGAGGCTCTGGCGATGAGCACCCCGACAGCTTCTGCCGGAAAAGAGGTTGCCCAAGATTATTTGATAGGTCTGCCTGCCATTCAAATTTTCGATCTCTAATGTCCAGAGCAGCTTCACCAAGATGAGCCTGTTCATCAGGCCGGAGGAGCGTCAGTTGGCCCGTTGGCAGTCCGGGCATCGTCCGAAGAACTCCAGCGAGTGTTTGACTTCCGCGTAGCCGTAACGGTGCCGCAGCTTGCGCTCCAGTGGTTCTACCGGGCAAGGTTCGTCGAGTTGCTTCACCTTGCCGCAGTCCGTGCAGACGATGTGATCGTGGTGCCGATGCGGATCGAGCAATTCATAGTGGCTGCGTGAGCGTCCGAGGTGGACTTTTTGAGCGATCTTGAGCTTTTCGAGCACTTCCATGACGCGAAAAACCGTGGCGAAATCCGGTGGTTCCTTCGCGTGCTTACCCGCTCCATCACGGATTTCCTCCAAGGAAATCGGGATTTTAGCAGCGAGGAGCGCGGCGATGATGCCGACCCTGCCACGAGTGATCCTCATGCCCTGCTCACGCAGCAGACCGAGGATGGTTTCCAAAGAAAGTGCGGGGAGGGATGGGTCGCCGTGCGGATGGGTTCGCGGCATGGCTGGAAGTTAGCAGCCAAGCTCTCTTATTGCAAAGAGTTTGTGTCAAAATTCCGCGTCATTACCTGCGTGAGAGCGGTCGGCGTTTCGTGGGAAAGCATGAGGTCCTCAGAAAACAAACTGCATTCTATTTGCATTTGTTTATGCAATGTGTTTGCGTTTGGAGCGGAACGGCAGAGATTTTTGTCGTTTCGTCTTGTCCAAATCCGAACCACTTTTCCCGTGCAAACTCCCACCGCTCCCAACCGCGTTCCCGTCACCGTGCTCACCGGCTTTCTCGGCGCGGGCAAGACCACGTTGCTCAACCGTATCTTGACCGGCCAGCACGGCAAGCGCATCGCCGTCATCGAAAACGAGTTTGGCGAGATCGGCATCGACAATGAACTCGTCGTCCAGGCCGACGAAGAAATCTTCGAGATGAACAACGGCTGCATCTGCTGCACGGTGCGCGGCGACCTGATCCGCATCCTGGGCAACCTGATGAAGCGGAAAAATAAGTTCGATTACATCCTCATCGAAACCACCGGCCTCGCGGACCCGGCCCCCGTGGCGCAGACGTTCTTCGTTGACGACGACATGAAGGACTCCTTCGGACTGGACGCCATCGTGACTCTCATCGACGCCAAGCACGTCTGGGAGCATCTGGACACGAGCAGCGAGTGCCAGGAGCAAATCGCCTTCGCCGACGTGATCCTGCTCAACAAGATCGACCTCGTGACCCCGGCGGAACTCGACAAGCTCGAAGCGCGGCTGCACGCCATGAACCGCACCGCCCGGATTCATCGCACCAAGGACGCGGAACTCGACCTCGACCATCTGCTCAACGTGCGCGCCTTCGACCTCGACGCGAAGCTCGAACTCGACGCTGATTTCCTCAAGGAAGAATCGCCCTTCGAGTGGGGCGGCGTGTACCATCTGGATGCGGGCGACTACCACTTCCGCTTCGAGCCGGGCGCGGACGCCGAAATGGATTTTGCGTTGCTGCCGCTCTCGACGGCGAACGAGGAGGAGTTCGACACGGCACGCCAGGAAGCATTCCTGCTTTTCGCGGGTGAGGCGCGCAAACTCGCCGACGGCGGCCAGCTTGCGCCGGGACGCGAATTGCAGAGCTTTGTTTTCACGCGCAAGGGCGGCGACTACACTTTGAAAGTTGCCGTCAGCGGCCACTACGGGTTTTTCACGCAGCACGTCCCGGTCGAGTTCGACATGAAGCTCACCCGCACCGCGAGCGGGGAAGCCATCGAGCCGCTGCGTGGCACGGCGTTCGCTCCGGGGCACACGCACGATGCCACGATTACCAGCGTCGGCATCGTGGAGGATCGCCCGGTGGACCAGCGCAAACTCAACGCCTGGATGAGCACCCTCCTGCGCGAGAAGGGCACGGACATCTTCCGCATGAAAGGCATCCTCTATTTTGAAGGGGCGGCGCAGCGTTTCGTTTTCCAAGGCGTACACATGCTCTTTGCTGGCAAGCAGGACCGGCCTTGGAAGCCGGATGAAACTCGCCGCAGCCAGCTCATTTTCATTGGGCGCAACCTGAACCGTGGCGAACTGGAGGAGGGCTTTCAATCATGTCTGGCGTGAGTGTATCGCCTGCGACCGACGCCGGTCACGCAGAGGCGGATTGGTGGCATTTTGACGCACAGGATCATGTGGTGGGCCTCGGCTGGTCCCCGGACGGATCGATGCTTGCCACTCTGACCGGAGCCGGCGCGTTGTTCATCCTCGATGCGGGCAGCGGTCGGATGATCCACACCGTTGCCGACGCTCACCCGATTGGTGCATTGACTCTGGACTGGTCGGTGGGTGGGTTAGCCACCGGTGGTCAGGACGGCAAGATTAGATTGTGGGATGCGGCAACGGGCACGCTGCTGACCACGCTCGACGGGGCGGAAGGTTCCCGCCGCACTTGGGTGGAACAGGTGCGCTGGTCGCCCGACGGCGCGCTGCTCGCCACGGCGGCGGGCAAGACGTTGCGCGTCTGGAATCCTGCCACGGGTGGACAGTGTATCGAATACGCGGGCCATCCGAGTACAGTCGCCGCGCTCTGCTGGCGGCCCGATGACAAAGCCATCGGCGCGGGCTTTTATGGTGGTGCCGCGCTTTACCGTTTGGGAGAGGCGGAGCCTTATGAGCGGATCGCCTGGAAAGGCTCTATTCTTTCGCTGGCCTGGAGCGGGAACGCGCGCTACGTCGCCGCTGGCACTCAGGAAGCCACGGTCAATTTCTGGAAGCTGCCTTATCGACGCGGCGAAGAGTTGAACATGAGCGGCTACGCCAACAAGGTCAAGGAACTGGCGTGGGACCCGGCCAGCCGTTTCCTTGCCACGGGCGGCAGCGAGGTGGTCATTGTCTGGGACGTGAGCGGCAAGGGGCCTGCCGGCACGGTGCCGAAACAATTGCGCACGCATACCCGCAAGGTGACGGTGCTGGCGTGGCAGTCGCGCGGCGGGCTGCTCGTGAGCGGTGACGCCGACGGCAACGTGGCAATCTGGAGCCCTGCGAAAACCAGCCAGTCGATCTGCGAAAGCAAGTTGGTCGGCGAGATCACAACCGCCGCGTGGTCACGCGACGAACGCACCGTGGCCATCGGTTCGGCCAGCGGCGGCGTGGTAGTCTGGGATGTAACCACGCAAGCATAATTACTGAAATGAATGCCGTTGCAGCGTCCGCTCTGCCGGACTACAACCAAATCGGTGCGGGCTTCGAGCGTTATTTGCCCTACATCCATCCCGTCACGCTGGCGGTGTTGGACCATCTGCCCGCGCTACCTGCGGGGGCCAAAGTGCTCGATGTGGCGTGCGGTACCGGCGAACCCGGCTTGACGCTTGCCCGCCGCTCGCTGGACATTGAGCTTCTTGGTGTGGACGCCGCCCCCGGCATGATCGCCGCCGCCCGGACCAAAGCGACCCGCGAAGCCTTGCCCAACGTGCGGTTTGAGGTCATGCCCGCCGAAACGCTCGCGCTTGCTGACGGCAGCACGGATGCGGTCATTTCTCGCTTCGGCCTCCTGATGTTTGGCGACGCGGTCGCTGCCGCGCGCGAGTTGGCGCGAGTGCTGACGGCAGGAGGACCTTTTAGCCTAGCGGTATGGGACCGCATGGCGGGAAACACTCTGGTGCATTCCGCCGTAGCGGCGATGGACGACTTTCTGCCCCCGGAGCTTCGCGTGCCGGTGGAACACTGGGAAGGCTTGGCGGCGGAAGGACGGCGTGAAGGTGTTCTGCGCGGGGCCGGTCTACGAACCGTGGAGACGGCCATGTTCTCCTGGACGATGGAGTTTCCCGAATTTGATGCCGTGTGGGAGTACACCACCGGGCCAGTCTTCCAGCGGCAGTTCTCCGCGCTGACGCAGGTGGAACGTGAGCAGGTGCATGGGCGTCTGACTGCCTCGTTGGACATTTATCGCGGCTCCGGGGGAGCCTACCGACTGCCACACGCCTGCCGATTACTTTGGGGGCAACGCTGAAAAGGCAGAGCGGCACACTGCCCCCGTTTAGCGGGCAAAAATTCGCCTGTTGCAAAGCAAATTACTTGCAACAACGCTGGTTCATTCTATGATGCCATCCATATGAAAAAGCTTCTGCTCTCCACAGTTGGCTTGCTTGTGACGACGCTAGCGATCAATGCCCACGCCGCCACTGAGCCGGTCAAAGTCGCCTCGCTTTCCACCGTGCTGACCGATCTGGCCCGCATCATCGGCGGGGACAAGGTGCAGGTCATCGAGATCGTCAAAGCGGGCGTGGACCCGCACGAGTTCCAGCCCAGCCCCGGCGACGTGAAGCAAGTGGCGGAAGCGGATGTCGTCCTCATTTCCGGCAAGGGCATGGAAGGCTATCTTTCCAAGCTGGAGGAGAGCACGGGCGGCAAGGGCAAGTTCGTGAATGTCGGCGCGGGGATCGGTGTCTCGCTCAAGCTCAAGGAGGAAAAGAAAACCGTCGAAGACCCGCACTGGTGGCACTCCATCGCTAACGTCAAAAAGGCCGTCGTCATCGTGCGCGATGCGCTGATTAAAGCCGACCCGGCGGACAAAGATGCGTTTACGACCGCCGCTGCCGCCTACGAAACCCGGCTCGACGCGCTGGACAAGGAAGTGAAGCTCAAAGTGGCCGAGTTGCCGCGCGAGAAGCGCAAGCTCGTCACCAGCCACGACGCCTTCCAGTATTTCGCGCGCGACTACGGGTTCAAAATTTATCCGATTGAAGGCATCAGCACGGAGGACCAGCCTTCGTCCAAACAGGTGGCCGAACTCATCGAAACCATCAAGAAGCAGGGCGTCAAAGCGGTGTTCTTCGAGAATACGCAAAATCCGAAAGTTATTACCTCGATCACTCAGGAAACCGGCGCGAAGATCGGCGGCGAACTCTATGCGGACGGCCTCGGCACGGCGGGCGGTGACGCGGCCACCTACGAGGCAATGATCCGCCACAACGTGACGACCGTGGTGGACGCGCTCAAATAGCCGTCGGTTTCCGCGCCTGACTTCCGTTCTACGATGCGTGGTTTACCCTGGTTTCGGCTCGTGTTGATGGTTGCTGTCTTCGTGAGCTTGGGAGTGCCGGTCTGGCGGTTGACCCGCCCCGCCTCCGCCGCGCCGGTTGCTGCCATCGTTCCCGACGCCACTCCTGCGCAGACTCTCCCGCTGGAAATCGAAGTGAGCTTTTCCGAACCGCCGCCAGCCGGGTTTCAAATCAAACAGATCGACCAAATTCTCCTGCAAGGCGCGGGGCCGGGATTGAACTTCCACGGCCAATGGACGGCGCGTTTGCCCAAGGAAGGCGTGGACCTCACTTTCGAGGCTCATTGGACACCGGACGCCCCGCAGGCAGCGGTGCGCCTGAGCGTGAGCTTCCCCGACGGGCAGAAAATCGAAAAAACCTTCTGGGCGCGCGGCTCGCTCTTGGAAATCATCACTAATCCCGCTTCGCCCGGAGAGCAACCGCCATCCTCCTAGCCAGCGTCGCCTTCGTATGTCGTCCCACCGGCTTTCCATCAAAGACCTCACGGTCAGCTACCAGCGCGTGCCCGCGCTGCATCACATCAACCTGGAACTGCGTTGTGGGAGTTGCATCGGCCTCATCGGGCCGAATGGCGCAGGCAAGACGACGTTCTTGAAGGCACTGGCGGGGCTGGTTTCGTTTGAGACAGGGAGCATCATGTTCGAGGGGCACGGCGGGGTGGCGGGCGCGGATCGCGGCATCGCCTACCTGCCGCAGCGCAGCGTGGTCGATTGGGATTTTCCGCTCACCGTGCGCGGGCTGGTGGAAATGGGTCGTTTCCCCGCGCTGGGCGGCTGGCGGCGTTTCGGCAAGGAGGATGATCGGATCGTGAACGAGGCACTGGCCGCCACGCACCTCGAAGACTTGGCCGCCCGGCAGATCAGCGCGCTTTCGGGAGGTCAACAGCAGCGCGCATTTCTCGCCCGCGCCTGGGCACAGCAGGCGCACATCTATTTGCTGGATGAACCCTTCACCGGGCTGGACCGCAACGCGCAGGCGCATTTGGGAGAGTTATTGCGGCGATTGAGCGCGAAGGAGGGCAAGCTCGTCATCGTCAGCCACCACGATCTGAAAACCGTGCCTGACCTCTTTGACCAAGTGATTTTCCTCAACGGCGAACTCGTGGCCTTCGGCGACGTGGCTGAGGTGTTCACCCCCGAGCGCGTCGCCGAAACCTTTTCCACGGAAATCTTCACTGGAGGCACGGCCCTCTTGCCCGCCCGCACATGAACGGACTGACTCACTGGCTGACCGAGCCGTTCCACTACGAGTTCATGCAGCGCGCCTTTCTGGGCTGCGTGATCGTGGGTTTTACCAACGGGTTCTTGAGTGCTTTCATCGTGCTGCGCAGGCTCGCACTATTGGCCGACGCGCTCTCGCATTCGCTCCTGCCGGGTCTGGCCGTGGGTGCGATCTTCTTCGGCTTGGCACCGCTGGGTTTGTTCAGTGGAGCCGTGGTTGCCGCGCTGCTCGTGGGCATCGGCGGACAACTGGTTTCCCGCGTCTCGCGCCTAAAGGACGAAACGGCCATCGGGGCGCTTTACACCGTGGCATTCGCGTTGGGAATCATCCTGCTCAAATACGCGCGGGTGCCGGTCGATTTGAACCACTTCCTTTTCGGCAACATCCTGGGCATTTCTAACTCCGATCTCTGGATCATCTACGCGGTCGGTTTTCTGGCCTCGGTATGTCTGGTCAGCCAGCAGCGTCAGCTTTTGCTGGCCCTTTTCGAGCCGAGTGTCGCGCAGAGCGTGGGTGTGCGGGTGGCACGGCTCAACTACCTGCTCATTACCCTGATGATCCTGGCGATGATTGCCAGCCTGCAAGCGGTTGGCGTCATCCTTTCCATCGGCCTGCTCGTGCTGCCGGCAGCGACGCTTTATCTGTTGAGCGATTCCTATTCGCTCATGATGTGGGGCGGAGGTGTGCTTGGGGCGGCGGGCGCATCGCTGGGCCTGCTGATTTCCTATTGGACGGATATTCCGAGCGGCCCGGCCATCGTGCTGGTATTGGGCGCGGGGTTTATCGGGGCACTGATTTTCGGCCCGCGCTACGGCGTGCTCGCGCGATTCCTGCGCCCGCGCCATCTGCACGGCGAGTCACTGGCTCGCTGGGAAACAAACACTTCAACTACGGCGGCAACAACCGCCGACCGCACCAAGGAAACCACGCTGCCATGACGACCACAACCGAACGTAAAATCATCCCGGTCAGCATCCTCACGGGCTTCCTTGGCGCGGGCAAGACGACTTTGCTCAACCACATCCTGCGCGAGCAGAGCGAGTACAAATTCGCCGTCATCGTCAACGAAATCGGCAAGATCGGCATCGACGGCCAACTTGTTGAACGCCAGAAAGATGAAATGGTGGAACTGAGCAACGGCTGCGTGTGCTGCACGGTTCGCAAAGACCTCGTGGTTAGCCTGCAAAAACTGCTCAAGCGCGGCGGGTTCGACTACATCCTCATAGAGACCACCGGCGTCGCCGATCCCGGCCCCATCGCGCAGACGTTCGTGAACATCCCGGCCTTGCAGAAATTCGTGCAAGTGGACGCGATCATCACGGTGGTGGATGCCGAGCAGGTGTTCCAGCAGATGAAAGACAGCGACACCGCCGTCGATCAGGTGACGATGGCTGATTTCGTCCTGCTCAACAAAACCGATTTGGTGGACGAAGCCCGGCTCTTGAAGACCGAGGCCAGAATCCGCGAACTCAATCCGCACACGCGCATTCTACGGACCACGCAATCCTACGTTCCGCTCAAGGAACTGCTCGACATCCACGCCTTCGACGTGGACCGCAAATTGGAAGCCGACCCAGCGTTCCTCAACGAGTTGAAGGAACATCGCCACCACCACGATATTGAATCCTGCTCCTTCACGCTGGAAAAGCCGCTGGATGCGAACCGATTTCAAAGTTACGTCCAGCAGCTTTCCGAAACGGAGAAGGTGTTTCGTTCCAAGGGCTTTGTTTCCATCAAAGGCGCGGACTCACGCGCCATCTTCCACGGCGTAAACAATCGCTTTCACATCTTTTGGGATCGTCCCTGGCGTCCCGACGAAACGCGCCAAAGCCAACTCGTCTTCATCGGCAAGGATTTGGATGCCTCCAAGATCGAGCGCGAACTGCAACGCTGCCTCGCCTAAAGCAGTCCCGACGTTTCTCCGTGCGTGAGCGCGTGCTCGCGGCAGTGGTTCACTTCGATGGTCACATGGGCCAATTCCTCGTGCTGGCGGACACGGGCTTTGTACTCCTCCGGCGAACGCGGCTCGTCGGTGACGACCGAAGCCACCACGGCAAACTCGTTGAGGCCCACGCGCAGCAAGTGCAGGTCGCTGACCAAGCTGTCACCGTCACTTTCGATGGCATCCCGGATTTCTGCCAAAGCCGCCGGGTCCATTTCCCGGTCCAGTAACACGCGGCTGGTGTCGCGGACCAGCCCGTAAGCCCACTGGCCGACCACCAGCGCGCCAGCGGCCCCAACCACGGGATCGAGCCACGACCAGCCGAAGAACTTGCCAAGAGTCAACGCCACGATGGCCGCGACGGAAGTCGCCGCGTCCGCCAAGACATGGATATAAGCTGCCCGGAGGTTCAGGTCCGAACCGTGGCCGTGGTGGGCGTGTCCGTCCCCGTGCTCGTGATGACCGTGGCCGTGATGGTGATGGTGATCGTCTCGCAGCAGAAAGGCACTCAGCAGGTTGACGCTCAAACCGAGCGAGGCAACGACGATGGCCTCGTTGAACGAAATAGGCAGAGGATGCAGCAAGCGTGTCGCCGCCTCAAAAGCGATGTAGAGGGCCACTCCGAAGAGGATGATGGCACTGGTGTAACCACCCAGCGGTCCCATTTTGCTCGGGCCGAAGGCAAAGCGCGCATCGTCGGCGTGGCGACGGGCATACACATAAGCAAACGCTGAAATACCCAGGGCGACGACGTGCGTGCCCATGTGCCAGCCATCCGCAAAGAGGGCCATCGAGTGCAGGAAGTGGCCGGCGACAATCTCCAGGATCATCATCACAGCCGTCAGTCCGGTGACGAGCAGGGTACGGCTTTCGCCGACGGAACTGCCGGTAGTGTAACGATGTTCATGCTGCCAAGTGGAAAGGTTGGAGTGGTGCATAGCGGTGGATATTTGTACCACGGATTTTCAGGTGTTCACCGCACCCCGCAAAATGCGGTTGATCCAAGGGGCAATGCCCGGGGGCGCAACCCGCACAAAACCAGCCGAACGCAGCGGCGGGATTTTCGCCGAAAACCCCCCAGGGGAATGCGGTCGCCCTGAACGGTTGGTTGGGTGAAGCGGAAATTTATTGCAGTGTCTTATTGAAAATGGCTTGCGTTTTCGTTTTCTGAAATGCAAATAGCTTGCGGGCTAAATGCACGTTGCTTGCGTTGTGAACCTAGAAAATCCTGAATTCATGAAACCCATTCCGTTCTCCGTTCTTTTCACGGCAGCCGCTGGCCTGCTGCTCGGGCTTCCGCCGATCCGTCTGGCCGCGCAAGTCCGTGATATTGGCACCGGCACCAACCCGGCTGCCACCACGCAGACCCAGACCACTCCCAACGGCCAAAACCCGGCTGGCCTGGAACATGGCGGCTTGCTCGACGGCGGCGAAGAAGCGGATCGGGTTATCGTCATCGGCTCGCTCGACGAGAAGCGCAATGACATCGTACCCAACTTGGGTGCCACGTCCTACGGCGTCACCCAGAACCAGATCGCCAATCAGAGCCAGGGAAGCGACGCTTCTTTCAATCAGACTTTGCTTCGGGTGCCCGGCTTCGCGCAGGACTCCTACGGCCAGCTTCACGTTCGTGGCGAGCACGCCAACTTGCAGTTTCGCATTAACGACGTGCTGCTGCCCGAGGGCATCGCCGGGTTCGGTCAGGAACTCGACACTCGCTTCGTGGACAGCCTGCAAGTCGTTACCGGTTCACTCCCGGCGCAGTACGGCATCCGCACCGCAGGCATCATCGACATCCACACCAAGAGCGGTGCGTTCAACAACGGCGACGAGATCGGTTTCTACGGCGGCAGCTACAATACCTACCGGCCATCGTTCGAGTTGGCGGGCAACGTGGGCAAATTTTCCTACTTTTTCACGGGGGATTTCCTTTCCAACGGCATCGGCATCGAGAACCCGGATGGCAAGGATTACCCGATCCACGACCACACCGAGCAATACCACGGCTTCGGCTACATGCAGTACGTCATCGACAAGACCAGCCGCCTGAGCCTGATCGTCAGTGCCTACGATGCCGATTTTCAGATTCCCAACAACCCCGGCCAGAACCCTGCTTTCGGCGTGGCGGGATTACCAACCGTGCCCGGCAGCGTCACGGCTGACCAGCCCTTCGGCCTGGGCCAATTCGCCTCCACGCACCTGGACGAAAATCAGAACGAGCAGAACGACTACGCCGTGTTGGCCTACCAGAAAAGTGCCGGCATCCTCGACTTCCAGCAGTCGATTTTCATTCGCAATAGTTCCATCCTGTTCCGGCCCGACAACGTGGGCGACCTCGTTTTCAACGGCGTCTCCAGCCGCGTGGACCGCGACGCGATTACCGGCGGGGCCGAACTCGACGCGAGCTACCACCTCACCGATAGCCATACCCTGCGTGGCGGATATGTGCTGCTCGTCCAGCACGCCAGCAACCAGGCAGTAACCGGTGTGTTCCCGGTGGATGCAAATGGTGCGCAGACCTCCAACGTCCCGCTGGCCCTGAAACTCGATCAACAAAAGACCGGCTATATCTACGGCTTCTACCTCCAGGATGAGTGGCACGTGTTCAAACCGCTGACGATCAACTTCGGCGTGCGTTATGACCGGGTAGACGAGTACGACCACGAGGGACAGTTGAGCCCGCGCATTAACGCGGTCTATCAACTCAGCGACGACACGATCTTCCACGCGGGCTACTCGCGCTACTTCACGCCGCCACCGCTAGAAAGCGTGCAGCAGTCGGGCGTTAACCAGGCCGTGAACACCACCAACGCGGCGGCACTCACACAGGCGGGACCGGACAAAAGCGAGCGGGCCAACTACTTCGACGCCGGGGTCACGCAGACGCTCTTCAAGAGCTTCCAACTGGGACTCGACGGCTACTACAAGCACGCGGTGCAGCAGATCGACGAGGGCCAGTTTGGAGCGGCGATCATCGAGAGTCCGTTCAATTATCGTTACGGCGACGTGTACGGGGTGGAGGGCACGGCGACCTACGTCAAAGGCGGCTTCGAGGCTTATGCCAACGCGGCCTATTCCGTGGCGAAGGGTCGCAAAATCGAAAGCTCGCAGTTCCTTTTTGACCCGGACGAGTTCGCTTACATCCAAAATCATAAGGTGTTCCTGGATCACGACCAAACCGTCACGATCTCGGCGGGCACGTCCTACCTTTACAAACCATCGGGCACGCGGGTCTACACCGATTTCCTTTTCGGGAGCGGCCTGCGCGACGGGTTCGCCAACCGGGGTCGGCTGCCGATCTATTATACGCTCAACGTGGGTTTCGAGCAGAGTTTTCGCGTGCCGCACCTCGGCCAAGCACACGCGCGCTTCGACATCGTGAATTTGACTGACCGGGTGTACGAGTTGCGCGACGGCTCCGGCATCGGCGTGGGCGCACCGCAATTTGGCCAGCGGCGCGGCATCTACGGCGGCATCAGCATCGACTTCGGACCGCAGCCAGCCGCGAAGGAAATCGCGCCCGCGCCCAAGGACAAGGGCGGCAAATGACTCGGCAAATGTGCAGGAACAACCCTGATCGGATCGAGACGTGCCCGCCGTGCCCCTGCCGCAGCTAAATGTGACCGGGCGACAGCGGTGATGCTCTGGCGCAAGCCAAAGCGGCGGGCTGCGCCACTTCGCTCTTGAACACTGTTTGCTTACCCTGAGTTGGTTGGGGTGACTTCGCCCCGCCGGTTCGATGCCTCGGGAGTTCAGGCATATGCTCCCTTGGTTGAGTTAGAACACGGCGGGGCGGAAAACCGCCAGCGGACAAGTGCCTGCGACACGATGGACACCATTCGTCCCAACCCCACCCACCGACCCGGCCACGTTCGCCCGCCAGCGGGTGTCACCGCCTTCGCCGGCGTCCAACGACCGGCCAACCCGCGCCGCTTGCCTCGATGGACCTGCACGGTCGGCACGGCGGATTCCCCTCGGCCTATCATCCTGCCACGGAATCGCCCCAACCACTCGACCTCTGACTTCCATGAGTCCCGACCACCTCGATGAACAAGCGAAGACCGGTGACGGCGACACGTCCCAGGGTGTACGCACTTTGTCCGACGCCAAAGTCTGGCTGGCGAAGATGGCGGAGAACGGCGCAGCGGAGGTCGAGATCAAGGAACCGTATCGCGCCATAGGCGGCGGGCTGCTCATCGTCACCGCGTCGCTGGTGCGCGCGGACGGTGCGACGGTCAACATCGCGGTTTACTGTTGGGACGACCGTAAACCCGCCCCCGCCAAGGCAGACCTGTTCCCCCTCCCGCCTGTCACCGCCCGGCCCGGAGCGAATTGAGCGGACGAATGGCGGATAACCCACCGACTTCGTTCCGTCCGTTTGTTCCCTCGTGGTAACGGTCAGCAGTCGCCCCGGCCTGGTGGGTATGGTATGGTCGTCAACGATTTCGCCTCTCCAGTTTCCCATGAGCAGATCCTTGCGCGTCTTTCTTGCCATCCTCCTGTTCGTTGGGTCGCCGGTCCTTGCCTGGGCGGATGATCCGGGTTCCAAGGTCGTGAAAAGCACCTTGACGCTGGAGCCGGAAATCGACTGCCCGAGTTGCGAGGACGGCATCAAGCACGCGCTGGTCACGGCCCACGGCGTGCAGAGCGCGGACATCGACGTGCTCACCAACCGCATCGTCATCCGCTACAATCCCGCCAGCATCAAACTCCAGGCCCTCATCGGGCGCATCCGTGTTTTCGGTTACACGGCCACTGAGGTCAAGTGACCCGTCCGGCAGCAACCCATGAACTCGGTGGCGCGCCCGCATGGCAGCAAGGCTGCGCTAACGAAACGCAATTCACCGTCAGCACCTTCGGTGAGATTGTCATAAAATGGCTTCTCCGATGAGCCATCCCGCCGAATTGACCGCGCATGACATTGCCGCGCTTCCCGTCGCCAGACGTTCGTCACCGCAGTCCCTTGGCGTCATCGGCTGGACCCTGCTCACGGCGGCATTCGTAGGGGTGACGGGAATCATGGTATGGCAAGGCGTAACGGCAGCAGGAGCACCCGATCCGACGAAGCCCGCCACCAGTGCGGTCACGGCACTTTTCGACATTGCGGTGTTGGTCTTCCGCGAGGGGTTGGAATGTATTTTGGTCCTCTCCGCTATCATGGCCAGCATGAATGGCAGCGCGCGGATGCAGCGCAGGCCGGTGGCGTGGGGTGCGGGCGCGGGTTTTGCCGCCACGGTGGCGACATGGTTCGTTGCGGTGGGTATCCTCGGCAGCCTAAGTGAGAACATTTCCGCGCTGAACCTTCAGGCCGGTACCGGGCTGTTGGCCGTCGTGGTGTTGCTCGTCATCATGAACTGGTATTTCCACAAGGTGTACTGGGGCGGTTGGATCACCCTGCATAACCGCAAGAAAAAGGAACTCGTTACCGAAGCGGCGGATGGCGTGGCTACCAGAAGACGCCTGCTGTGGGGGCTGGGGTTGCTGGGCTTTAGTTCCATGTACCGGGAGGGATTCGAGGTGGTGCTTTTTCTGCAAACCTATCGCTTGCGCCTGGGTGACGGCATTGTGCTCGGCGGCGCGGGGATCGGACTGGCTCTCTCGGGGATGATGGCGGTGCTGACGTTCGTAGCGCACCGCCGCCTGCCTTATCGCAAGATGCTCGTGCTCACGGGCGTGCTGCTTGGAGCGGTGCTTTTGCTGATGGTAGGCGAACAGGCTCAGGAAATGCAGCTTGCCCACTGGATACCCACCACCAGGATTTCCTGGCTCACCGGGATCGTGCCGGATTGGGCGGGGGTTTGGCTCTCTGTCTTTCCCACGGTGGAAACGCTTGCCGCGCAGGGACTCGCCGCGACCTTGGTAATCGGCTCCTACTTCGCCGCCCGGCGGCAAGCGGTCCGGCCCGATCCGAGTGCCACCTTGGCAGCGTCGTGAATCGGTAACAGTCTTTCATCCAAAGAAGATTCCGAAAGATCGGGCCGTCAAGGCTGTCCTTCGCAGTAGAGTGTTCAACGGTGCGGATTTTTCCCAAGGTGGAACACGCTGTTGTCGAAGGTCCACTGATAGGCGGCGTAACACTGGAAATTCGTGGGGCCATTGATCGACCGGCCAGCGGAGAAAAGCAGGTGATGCGCGTCGCTGAGATCGATGACCGTGCCGACGTTGAAAGCCGTGTCGTCCCGCCCGCCAATTTCTAACGCCGTTTGGTGATAAACCTCGACCCCGATGAGCACGGGCTTTGCCACCTGGTTTTGCAGGATTCCGCCGACGAAGCCGTAGTTCTGCAACCCCACGCCGGGATTGATGCCGTATCCGCCACCGCCATACGCGGTCCACGGTCCCCAAGTTTTTTGCAGCCACACGGGCAAGAGCGCGTGGACGCGGCCCGTGCCGAGACCCTCCCTGGTGCTGCCAGTAGGCACCTCCAGCAACGGGAAGATGCCAACCATCGGGATGCTCTTGGTCTCCTGGATGAAGCGAAATTTTACTCCCAACTCGGTGTCGCCGTAACCGTAGTGTGCGCTGCCAGTGGACGGTGAGTTGTAGGCCACTGGAGCGATAATGTGAAGTTGGACGTTGGGCACGACCCCGTAATTGATCTCGACGTGCGGCCCGTCGCCTACCCAGCCGCCCGCCGTTTTGAAGTCCGTCGAGGCGACGTAAAGTTCCCAATGCTGGAACTCTACGGTCTGCGGGTCGTCGGTCAGGAAAGGCGGCCCCGCCCACGCTTCCAGCGGAAACAGGACCAACCACGAGAGCACGAGCCATCCTAGCTTCTGACCCCGACGTGCGAGCCAGACGCTTTCTGTGTACCCGCTGCACACCTGCGTTGCGAGGAGGGCCACTTTCACGAATATAGCCATGACGTTTGTTAGGGTTCGGTTGTTTTTTCCCCGCGAATGTTCCGACCTGCGCTTCACCAGAGAATCACGCCTGACCATGAACAGCCATCCCAATCCCTCGCGGCGGGAAATCTTTGCGACGGCTCTCAAGCTGGGCTGTACTTCCTTCGGCGGGCCGGTTGCCCACTTGGGCTACTTCCACGAGGAATATGTGCAACGCCGCCGCTGGCTTTCGGAGGCGGCTTACGCTGATCTGGTGGCACTGTGCCAGTTCTTGCCGGGACCGGCCAGCAGCCAACTCGGGTTTTCCATCGGGCTGCTGCGAGGCGGACTGCCCGGTGGCTTGCTGGCGTGGCTGGGGTTCACCTTGCCTTCCGCCGTGGCGATGACGCTCTGCGGCTACGGGATCGCGGCCATCGGCGATGTCAGCCATGCGGGGTGGCTCAAGGGGTTGAAACTCGCCGCCGTCGCCGTAGTGGCACAAGCCGTGTGGGCGATGGCAACCAAGCTCTGCCCCGACCGAATGCGGGCGTCGGTGGCTCTGGTCGCGGCGGCCATCGCGCTGGCATTCTCCACCGTCGCACTGACGCAGGTAGCCGTGTTGATGGCGGGAGCAATTTTCGGGTGGACTTTCCTGCGGACGGATACCCCTGGGCCAATCACGACGACGGAGACTGTCTTGGCGGTTCCTGGGCTTGGGCGGAAGAGCGCGGTCATCTGCCTCGGATTGTTTTTCCTCCTGCTTGCCGCACTCCCTCTGTCGCGTTTCATGTCTGGAAACCCGGCACTCGCCGTGTTCGACAGTTTCTATCGCTCGGGTGCTCTGGTTTTCGGCGGCGGGCATGTGGTCCTGCCTCTTCTAAGTGCCGAGACCGTGACACCGGGCTGGGTCACGGATGACCGCTTTCTGGCTGGCTACGGTCTGGCGCAGGCAGTGCCCGGTCCTCTGTTCACTTTTGCCGCGTACCTGGGCACGGTGCTGACCCCGCCCCGACCTCACGGCTGGTCAGGGGCCGTCTTCTGTTTGATCGCCATCTTTCTGCCGACGGGTTTACTTGTGCTCGGGGTACTGCCATTTTGGGAGGACTTGCGGCGGCGACCTGCCGCGCAAGCCGCGTTGCGCGGGGCGAATGCGGCGGTGGTCGGTCTGCTGCTGGCTGCCCTCTACCAACCGGTTTTCACCAGCGCGGTCCATGGACCGGCTGATCTTGCGGTGGTTTTAGGTGCCTTCGGTCTGCTGGTACTCTGGCGTTGTCCGCCCTGGATCGTTGTAGGGTTGGCAGCGGTCGC
>CAXTOP010000064.1:0-25301 GCA_964245965.1 uncultured Chthoniobacterales bacterium | reverse complement strand
ATGCTCATGCTTGCGCCCAACAACATCTTCTCGCCTTCGAGCGGCAAGCCGATCACGACGCCTTCGCAGGACATCACCCTGGGCTGCTACTACATCACGCAGACTCCCCGCCAGGCTCCCGGCGTGCCGGTGCCCGAGCGTCTGCCGTTGTTCAACGACGCCACGGATGTTGATTTCGCGATCAACGAGAAGTCCATCAAGACCCACGATCGCATCCGCTTCCGCAACCCCGATCTCGGTCAGAAGACCATTTTCGGCGATCCGGACAAGAAGGTTATCGAGACCACAGCCGGCCGTGTGCGCTTCAACCAGATTTGGCCGAAGGGCATGGGTTTCTTCAACAACGTTGCCGCCAAGAAGCAGCTCTCCGACATCATCCTCAAGACCTACCAGTTGTCGGGTCAGGCCGGCACCGTCGAGACGCTGGACAAGCTCAAGGACCTCGGGTTCACCGAGGCGACCCGCGCCGGTATCTCCATTGGTATCTTCGACATGATCATTCCTGGCGAAAAGAAGGTGGAGTTGGAGCGCGCCTACAAGCAGATCGGCGAGGTCGAGAAGCAGCGCCGCCGCGGTATCATCACCGACGGTGAACGCTACAATAAGGTCATCGACATCTGGACCCACGCCGGTGACGAAATTTCCAACGTGCTCTTCAGCACCCTCAAACACAACGAGGGCCGCAAGGAGGTCAACCCGGTGTTCATGGCCGTTGATTCCGGCGCGCGCGGCAACCGCCAGCAGCTCAAGCAGCTGGCCGGTATGCGCGGCCTGATGGCCAAGCCTTCGGGCGAAATCATCGAGCAGCCGATCACGTCGAACTTCCGCGAAGGTCTGACCGTCATGGAGTACTTCATCTCCACGCACGGTGCCCGCAAGGGTCTGGCCGACACGGCGCTCAAGACGGCCGATTCCGGTTACCTCACCCACAAGCTGGTGGACGCGTCGCAGAACGTCATCATCACCGATGACGATTGCGGCACGACCAACGGCATCGTCGTCAAATCCATCTACGAGGGCGACGAGGAAGTGGTGGACCTGAGCACCCGCATCGCGGGCCGCGTGAGCTGCGAAAGCGTGGTTGATCCGGTGGACAAAAAAACCATCATCAAGACCGGCGACCTCATCGAAGAGGTGCAGGCCGCCGCGGTGGTGAAGCTCGGCGTCGAGCAACTCAAGATTCGCTCGGTGCTGACGTGCGAAAGCCTGCGGGGCGTTTGCGCGTTGTGCTACGGCCGCAGCCTGCCGACCGGCAAACGCGTCAAGCTCGGTGAGGCAGTCGGCATCATCGCCGCTCAATCCATCGGCGAGCCCGGCACGCAGTTGACGATGCGGACGTTTCACGTCGGTGGCACGGCCAGCCAGACGTTCAAGCAGCCGATCATCAAGGCGAAGAACGACGGCATCGTAAAGTTCCACGACATGCGCACGGTGCAGTCGCTCGACGGCAGCTTCATCGTTCTGACCAAGAACGGCGCGGCGAGCGTCGTGGCGGACGACGGACGTGAACTGGAGCGCTACAACATGATCATCGGCAGCGTCATCTCATTCGGCGAGGGCAAGCCGATTAAGAAGGGCGACACCTTCGTGCAATGGGATCCCTACAACGTGCCGATTCTCACCGAGAAGGCTGGCCGTGTGGAGTTCCGCGACATGATCCCCGGTGTGACCATGAAGCGTGAGATGGACGAAGCGACCGGTGTCATGGGCACCGTGGTCATCGAGCACAAAGAGGATTTGCACCCGCAGATCGTCCTGTTCGGGGACAAGACCACCGTCATCGCGAGCTACTCGATCCCGGCCGGCGCGCACGTCATCGTGGACGAAGGCAAGAAGGTGCAGGCCGGTGCCTTGCTGGCGAAGACGCCGCGCAAGATCGCCAAGACCAAGGACATCACGGGCGGTCTGCCGCGCGTGGCGGAGTTGTTCGAAGCGCGCCGTCCGAAAGACGCCTGTGAAATCGCAAAGCTCGACGGCATCGTGGAAATCGGCGGCAGCGTGCGCGGCAAGCGCAAGCTCCTCATCAAGGACCCGGTCACCGGCGCAGAAGAGGAACACCTCATCCCACTCAACAAGCACATCATCGTCTTCAAGGGCGACTTTGTGAAGCGTGGCAGCCAGTTGACGGAAGGCAGCGTGGTACCCCACGACTTGCTCGACATCTGCGGGCCGCAGGTCTTGCAGGAGCACTTGGTCAACGAGGTGCAGGAGGTTTACCGCCTCCAGGGCGTCGAGATCAACGACAAGCACATCGAGATCATCGTCCGCCAAATGTTGCGCAAGGTGAAGATCACCGAGCCGGGCGACACCACGCTCCTCTGGGGCGACCAGGTGGACCGGTTAGACTTCGACGCCGAGAACAAGCGCATCAGCGAGCAGGGTGGCAAGCCGGCCGAAGGCGTGCCGGTGCTGCTGGGTGTCACGAAGGCTTCGCTGGAGACGGATTCGTTCATCTCCGCGGCGAGTTTCCAGGACACGACCCGCGTGCTGACTGAAGCCGCGACCCTGGGCAAGGTGGACAACCTGCGCGGGTTCAAGGAAAACGTCATCATGGGTCACCTGATCCCGGCGGGCACGGGCTTCCCGACTCACCGCAGTGTTGAGATCATGGAGTTGGGCGAACCCGTCGGCGAGCCGGTCAACGGCGATGCCAACTTGGTGCCTGCTCTCGGTTGATTTCCATCTGAGTTGAGGCAGATTGAAAAATCCGGCGTCCAACCGACGCCGGATTTTTTGCCTACCAGGCCGCCTTCACAAAGAGCTTTGTGGCGAAGAAACAATAACCATTAACCATCAGTCAACCATGTAGTTACATAGCCTGCTCGGATTCGAGCGCGGCGAGAGAAAGCATCCTTATGAGCGAACCACAGTCCATTGAATTGATGACCGAACTGCTGGAAGCCGGCGTTCACTTTGGCCATCAGACCAAGCGTTGGAACCCGAAGATGAAGCCTTTCATCTTTGAGCAGCGCAACCAGATTTACATCATCAACCTGGGTGAAACCGTCCGCCAGCTCGAAGCGGCGACGGATTACCTCACGGAAATTTCACGCCGTAAGGGTAAGATTCTTTTCGTCGGTTGCAAGAAGCAGGCCCAGGAAGCGGTGAAGGAAGCAGCCCTGGCTTGCGGCCATTTCTACGTCAACCAGCGTTGGCTGGGCGGCACGCTGACCAACCTGAGCACCATCCGCCGCTCCATCCAGCGTTTGAAGTACATCGAGGAGATTGAAAAGGCCCCCGAGTACAAGATGATGGGCAAGCAGGAGTTGGCCGCGCTGGGTCGCGAGGGCGAAAAGCTCACGCGCAACCTGGGTGGCATCCGTGAAATGGAGCGTCTGCCGGATGCGATCATCATCATCGACACCGCGCGTGAATTGAACGCTGTGGCGGAAGCACGTCGCTTGAAGATTCCAACGGTGGCCATCGTGGACACCAACGCCGACCCAACGATGATCAGCTATCCCATCGCTGGCAACGACGACGCGATCCGCGCGATCCGCGTGGTGCTGGCCAAGTTGGTGGACGCCATCATCGCCGGAGGCGGCGAGGGTGCCAAGAGCGACCGCGAAGCGATGAGCGCCGTGTCCGCTTAAAACTCACATCCGCTGAGAGCAGAACGCCGCCGGGAGAGAAACTCCAGCGGCATGCCGGATGGGCGAGGGTTTGCCGATAGGCTCCCTCGCTTTTCTGTCTTTTCATCTTGCACGGGAACGGCGTCCTTGAGCTGGTGCCTTTCCGACCTACTTAACAGCTCAGTATTACCTGAAATTGTATATGGCCGAAATTACCTCCCAACTGGTGAGAACCCTGCGTGAAAAAACCAACGTGGGAATGATGGATTGCAAACGCGCGCTGACCGAGTCCGGCGGCGACCTCGACAAAGCCGAGACCTTGTTGCGCCAGAAGGGCATCGCGAAGGCGGGAAAGGTTTCTTCCCGCAGCGCCAAGGAAGGCGTGGTCGCCTCGTACATCCACATGCAGGGCAAAGTGGGTGTTCTGGTCGAAGTGAACTGCGAAACAGACTTCGTCGCCAAGAACGACATCTTCCGTGACTTCGTCAAAGACATCACGCTGCACATCGCGGCGGCGCACCCGCTCTATTTGTCGCGTGAAGAGGTGCCTGCAGCCCTGATTGAGAAGGAAAAGGAAGTGGGCCGCGGCCAGGTCGCCGGCAAGCCGGCCAACGTGGTGGAGAAGATCCTCGAAGGCAAAGTGGACAAGTACTACAGCACGGTTTGTTTGTTGGAACAGACGTTCATCAAGGCGACCGACAATCAAACGATTAAGGAACTGATCACGACCAAGATCGCCGAACTCGGCGAGAACATTGTGATCCGTCGGTTCACCCGCTACATGGTGGGCGAGCAGTTGGACAGCGACGCATCTGCGACTGAAGAAGCAGCGGCGGAATAAATCCTCGCAGGAAAAGATTTCGCCGAAACAGAGCCCCCGAGGAAATCGGGGGCTTTTGTTTTTCGTAGGGACGAGATTTAACTGTGCTGGCGTCTGTAGCATGCCGGGGGCGGACAATACCAGGAGTGCCGCTCACAGCGTGTACAAGAGGACGGAGGCCGGCCTTGCATCCGGCGCGTTTAGCCGTTCTATTTTGGGGCTATGGACGCGAAGCCGCCAGCACTCGCCATCTACCACGAACACCCGGACTGGTTCCGGCCGCTCTTCGCGGAACTCGACCGCCGGGGCATTCCTTATGTCCGCCTGGACGCCCGGGAACCGTTCAGCTACGACCCGGCGGAGACGCAGCGGCCCTTTGATGTGTTCTTCAACCGGATGAGCCCTTCCGCCTACCTGCGGGGCGGCGGCAGCGCGATCCGGCACACCCTCAATTTCCTCTCGCACCTGGAGCGTTTGGGGACGCGGGTGGTCAACGGCAGCGAGACGTTTACCTACGAGATTTCCAAGGCGCTGCAACTGACGCTCCTCGCCCAACTCGGGCTGGCCGCGCCCCGTTCGAGGGTGATCCACCGGGGGGCCGACGCGCCATCTGCGGCCCGGGGACTGCGGTTTCCGGTGGTGGTCAAGGCGAACATCGGCGGCAGCGGCGCGGGCATCGTGCGCTACGATTCCGCCGATGATTTGCAGGCCGCCGCCGATGCGGACTACGTCGAGATGGGCCTGGATGACGTGGCATTGGTGCAGGAGTACATCCCCGCGCGGGATGGGCACATCACCCGGGTGGAAACACTCGGCGGCCGCTATCTCTACGCCATCGACGTGTTTCCCGAGGCCGGCAGCTTCGACCTTTGCCCGGCGGACGCCTGCCAGACCAAGGACGGCGCGGATCTCGCCCGGTCCGCGACTTCCGCCTGCCCGGTGGACGCTCCCCGGCGCGGGTTGCGGGTGGAAGCGACCACGCCGTCGCCTGAAGTCATCGAGGCCTGTGAGCGGATCGCGCAGGCTTCGCGGCTGGATGTCGGCGGCATCGAATCCATGATCGACGACCGCGACGGGCAGCGCGTGTATTATGACATCAACGCGCTGTCCAACTTCGTGGCTGATGCACCGCATGTGATCGGGTTCGATCCTCACGCCCGGCTGGTGGATTTTCTTGAAAGCCAGCTCAAGGACACAGGTGCGCGTTCGCCGATGGGTTTCCAATAGCAAACAAATCCATGCGCTACGGTTATTGGTTGCCCATTTTTGGTGGCTGGCTGCGCAACGTGCCCGACGAGGGCATGGCGGCGAGCTGGGACTACGTCCGCCGCCTGGCGATCCGGAGCGAGGAAATCGGGTACGATCTGACGCTTATCGCCGAACTCAACCTCAACGACATCAAAGGAATCGACGCGCCGTCGCTGGATGCCTGGAGCACGGCGGCGGCGCTGGCGGCGGTCACGCGCACGCAGGAATTGATGGTCGCGGTGCGGCCGACTTTTCATTCGCCGGCGCTCCTGGCCAAGCAGGCGGCGAACATCGACCACATCAGCGGCGGACGCGTCTCGCTCAACGTGGTGAGTTCCTGGTGGAGCGACGAGGCAAAACAGTACGGCGTCCACTTCGAACAGCACGATGACCGGTACGCACGCACGGCCGAGTGGCTCGACGTGGTGGACGGCGTGTGGCAGCGCGACGGGTGGTCCTACGCGGGCAAGTATTACCAGACGCACCAGACCGTGCTCCAACCCAAGCCGGTACGGAACCGTCCGCGGCCGGTGCTGTACGCGGGCGGGGAGAGCGAGACGGCCAAGAACCTCATCGCGAGCCGTTGCGATGCGTACGTGATGCACGGCGACCCGCCCGAGCGCATCCGTGAGAAGATCGCCGACATGCGCGAGCGCCGCGCCCGGTTGCGGCCGGACGCCCCGCCATTGACCTTCGGGATGGCGGCGTACTCGATCGTGCGCGACACCGAGCGCGAGGCCAAGGCGGAGTTGGCGCGGATCACCGACGTGCAATCTTCCGCCGCGGGCTTCGCGAATTATCAACAGTGGCTAGCCGGCACCAAGCTGGAGCAGCAAATGTCCCTGGAAGAATACTCGGTCTCCAACCGCGGGCTGCGTCCGGGTTTGATGGGCACGCCGGAACACGTTTCCGAGCGGGTGGGGGAATTCGCAGAGGCAGGCTTGGATCTGTTGCTCCTGCAGTGCAGTCCGCAGCTGGAGGAAATGGAACGGTTTGGCGCGCAGATCATCCGGCGGCAGGCAGTAGCGGCTTCAAATTAGCGTGGGGAGGCATCACCTGAATCCACTCGATCTACAAACTCGGCCGACGCCGGTGTCTGGCCCACCTCGTGGAAGAAGCCGCGCGGGCTGGCAAATCTTTACCGGAGCGTTGCTGGCAGTCACCTTGCTCGGTCTGGTGTTTGCAGCAGGAAGGTTGAGTACATACAGGGAAGCCAAGAGCGAGCCGACGCTAGAGACGGCTGGTGTCGCCTCTCCAGTTGCACCACGGATGACCGTCAATCCTCCGACTCCTCCGGGTATGCCGGGAAAAATGGTTAGCAATCCTCCGGCTCCCCGGCCCGCGCCGGAACTTCCCACGTTCCGGTCCTCGCTCGAACCCGTCTTGCGGGAGGAACCGATGGCCGGTGCCGGCTTGCCGAACCTGAGTGTGGCGGAAGCAAGCGCAGAGCAGGAGGCCATGCGTAAATACCAATCCCTCCGGCTGCCCGAAACCCTGATGAGCCAGCTCTACCAGGCGCACGCCGAGGATCTGCAAAGGCGACACGACGCGATGCTCCGATCTCCTGACTGGCCCGCGCTTCTGGCGGAGCAATGTGCCGGGGAGGTGCTGGCGTACCTACAGCCGGACCTGCTCTCTGCGAACGGAGAGTTTCATTTGTTGACGGAGGAAACCTTCGCCGGGTATCACGTGCGCCGTCAGGTGATGGCTCGCTTCAACCAGGAGGTGGTCGCTTCGGCGGACCGCAACATCGCCCGGTATCCCGACGCGGATCGTCCCGAAACGCCGCTGGCGAAGAGGCTGAGCGCCGAGGGAGATTCGTTGCGGCAAAACGAGCCGGCGTTTTTCGAGAATTCCGACTGGCCGGAGCGCCTGACCGCACGGTGTCTCAAGGAAGACCGGCGGCTTGATCCCGAAGCGGAAGCCGTCCAGTTCCGCTAGGATGACTCCAAGAGCTTCCCGGCCGCGCTCCGCCGGAGCCACTGAGAATCAGCGTCCGATCCGCGCCGCGCTGCTGGTGACAAAATCGCGGGGCTCCGCCGTCACATCTACCGCGGTTTGTCGGGCGACGGAAAAACGTGAACCTCGCTCGCTTCGTGGCAGAGTGCCGCGAGCCGGCGGATCGCTGCGGGCCACACGACCACATGAAGCAACTTATCACCGCCGATCAGCCGGCACGGGCAGGCGGCAGTTTCCTGGGGGCGCTGGGCACCGGCACCCTGGCAACGTTGTTCTTCCTGGCGCTGCTCTGGCGCGACCCGCTGCTGTGCTGGAACGACGACTACCAGATTTCCATTTTGCCGGTGCTGCGGGACATTGCCCGCTCCTGGGGCGAGGGACACTGGCCGCTGCTCAGTCCGTACTGTTGGGCGTGCGGCAACCTGGCCGGGGAATACCAGTACGGCACGTTTTCCGTGTTCGTGAACGCCGTGGTCGTGCTGGTCTTCCAATGCCACCTGTCCTACGCGAACTCGGCGGCGGCGATCTCGGCGGCGCACCTTTTCGTGATGGCCGCGGGCGGCTATCAGCTCGCGCGGGGCAGGGGGCTCAACGGATCGCTGGCTACCCTGGTGGGGATCATCGCCGCGCTCAACGGCTGGATGATTTGCTGGGGAGCCACGGATTGGTTCGGCGCGCTCGCCGCGCTGGCGTGGCTGCCCTGGGCGTGGTGGGCGCTGGAGGAAGCCCTGCGGACTTCCAGTGTCTCGCGGCGCTGGCTGTTGCCGGCCCCTTTTATTTATCTGCTGATCGCCGGCGGCTTCCCGTACACGGTGATCATGCTGGTGCTCCTCACCGGCTGGCTGGCGGTGCGCTGCTGGATCACCGAACGGCGCTTATTCGCGCCTTTGCCGCTGGCCGCCGGCTGGGTGTTCGGCCTCGGGCTTTCCGCGCCGGCCTGGCTGTCTTTGCTTGAATACATGCATGGGTCCGCACGCTCGCACGGCGACGACTTGCACCACGGGGCGTGGGTCATCCCGTGGCAGGCGCTGCCCGGGTTGGTCGCGTCCTCTTGGGGAGCATGGTGGCCGGATTTCTCGGGTCGGCCCTGGGTCCGTCCGGCCATGGAGTTTGCCGGCAGCCTGGTGCCGCTAGCGGCGGTAGTCGCGGTAATTGCCCGCCGGTGGAAGGCGGGACCGGAGTTTTCGCCGCGTTTACGGTGGGACCTGGCTTTCGCCGGGTTCACTTTGCTGCTCTGCATGCTTCCGAGCGCGGGAGTTTTTCGCTGGAGCTTCCGTTGGCTGCCCCTGTTTCATATTGCGTTGGCGATGGCCGGCGCGGAGGCGTTGCGGTGGTGGCGGGGAGCAAAGGGAAGTGGAGCCATGCCGGCTCCGCGCTGGTGGGAGCATCCGGCGGTCTGGACCACGGTCCTGACGGCAATGGTGGCTTTGCTGACGCCGCTGGTCGGCACGTTTGCGTGGACGGTCGGAAAGCCGTGGTGGATCCCGTCCGCACTGCTCGGCGTCGCGCTGCTGTGGTGGCTGGGAGTGGCACGGCTGCCGGCGTTCTCGGGCCTGCGCCGCTGGCTGCCGCCAGCGGCGGCGCTGGCGACGCTGGCAGTACCCTACACTCTCATGCCCACCAACCCGCGGGTGCCGCGCTACCCGTTCACCAACAACCTGGATGATCCCGCCCCGCTGTCGCGCGATCGGCTCTACCTGGCGTTCACGGATGCCGCTTACATCGTGTACCACGGCAAGGACGTGGACCCCGGCTTCGGCGCGGTTCTGCGGCTGGGCAGCACCGCCATGTTCGGCGGGGTTCACCTGATCAATGGTTACAGTCCGATCCGGGCCGCGGGCGTCGCGCAGGCGCTCAAGCTGGAAACCCACGGGCAGATCGACTACCCGCACCTGGGCGAGTACCTGACCCCGGAGATGACGGGGCCCGACGGCTTGTTGGCGCGCCTGGGGGTCGATGGGATCATCGTCGCGGGCGACCTGCCCTTTCACGAAGGGCCGGGGTCTCCCGGCGAGTGGGAGCCTGTTTTCCGCTCGAAGGAAGGTTCCGTGTACAACCGCCGGGGCGGAGTCATGCCGGAAGTGAGCACGTGGAAGACCCGGGAGCCCGGCGGCCCGGCGGACTTGGCCACGGCGAAAGTCGAAATCCGGGAAGATTCGCGGCAGCGGGTCGAAGCGAGCATCTCCGGCTCCTCGGACCCGGCGCGGCCGATGCTGATCGCCTTCCGGCGTCCGTATTTCCCCGGCTACCACGCGCGGTTCAACGGCAGGGAACTTTCCGTTGGCTCCTACCGTGGCTTGCTGCCAACCGTCGAGCTGCCCGCGGGCGCGGGAGAGGGAACCTTGGTGCTCTCCTACCGCCCGGCTGTGCTAATCGCCGGAGGCTTGGCTGTGCTGGGCAGCCTGCTCGGAATGCTGGCCATCGGGACCTTGAGCCGTAGAAGGCGCTAGCTGCTCCAAACGAACCGCTCCGTTCACAATGCTCATATGCGTGAACGCTTGGGGAAAATTGCCGAGTGCCGAGCCGTCGCGAGGGTCGATCTCCTCGGCGAAAAGCCCAAGATCGTTGCTCCGGACGAGCAACTTGCCGAACAGTGCGGTCGCTTGCTCCATGCGGCCGATCATCCCGTCGCAACTCGCGACCCAGAACGCGCAACTGATGAACGTGCCTTCCTGTCCGGCAAAGCCGTCCTTGGCCCGGTAGCGGTAAATTAAATCTCGGGCTTCCGGTGCGCCGAGTTCCCGGCGGATGGTGTCCAAAGTGGTTGCCAGACGTGGATCATTGGCATCGAGCGCTTCGAAGAAAGGGAGGCGCAGGACGGCGGCGTCCAGCTCCGCGGATTTGTAATCCCGGGTGTAAGCCTGCCTTTTCGGGTGCCAGCCTTTCGTGAGATAATCTTCCCGGATCGTCCGGGCAACGGACGCCCAGTGGGCGGCTTCTTCCGGCCAGTGCAGCGCCTCGGCGGCGAGTTTGGAGGCGCGATCCATCGCAACCCAGCACATCGCTTTGGAATGGAAGAAGTGGTGCTCGCCGTCGCGTGCCTCCCAGAGGCCCCGGTCCTTCGTCTGCCACAGGTTTTCAACGGCCTCGGCCAGGTGGCGCACGATCTCGCCCAGACGCTTTCCGTCCGGACCGGCTGGCGGCATCTCACCGGTCATCTGCCAGAAGGTATAAAGAGCGTTGAGCACCTCGCCGTAGATGTCGTGCTGCTTCTGCGATCCGGCGGCGTTGCCCGCGCGAACCGGCCGGGAGCGCCGGTAACCATCCAGGTGGCCAAGCGTCCTTTCTTCGGAAACGTCCGTGCCCTGCGGACACAGGAGCACCGGCAGCGAGCGGCCCTCGGAACGGTCGTACTTGCCGAGAAACGCGAGGAACGCGCGGGCTTCCTGCTGGTAGCCGCAGTTTAGGAAGGCGCGCACGGTGAAGCTCGCGTCGCGCAGCCAGGTGTAACGGTAGTCGTAGTTCCGGCTGCCGCCGAGGGTTTCGGGCAAGCCCAGAGTGGGGGCGGCGACAATGGCTCCCGTGGGCGAAAAAGTCAGGGCTTTCAGGCAGAGAATGCTGCGCTGCACGGCCTCCCGGAAGGGTCCCTGGTAGGTGCAACGCTCGCTCCAGGGCTGCCAGTAGGAGAGGGTGCTGCGTAGCAATGCTTCCACCGCCGGCAGGTGATCGAGCAGCGCGAGCCGTCCGGGACGGCCTTCGGTGAGGACCACCCAGGCTTTCTCGCCAGCGCGCAGGCGCACGTTCATCTCCAGTGCTCCGGCTTCGCGGCGCAGGGTCAACGCGGCGCTGCCCTCGACGTGGATTGAAGACACGCCGTCCTCAGAAGTGAAGGCGGCAGCGCGTTCGCTCTCGTAATGGGATATCGCTGCGGGGGCCGGGTTCTGCGCATAGTCGAAGGTCGGACGGACGGTCACGCGCACCTCCAACGCGCGGGCACCGGCTTCCAACAATCGCACCACCCGGCCATCTGCCTGGGCGTTGCAGCCGCCGAGGTCCACCGGTCCTAACAGCGGCGGCTCGCCGACCGCCTTGGAGCGGATCGGCATGAAATCAGTGATCTTCAGGCTGGCAGCGTACGGGCTGGCCCCTTCGGCCAGGACGGTTTCCAGGACATTGCTCCCGGGCAGGTAGCGGCGGGACAAGGGAAGCAGCGCGGCAGGCTCACTCCCGCCGGGGCTGGCGGCGTCGATGGTGCATTGGCCGCCCCGGCCACGATCGAGCAGAGAAAGAAAAAGCGGCGGGCTGTCAAAACGCGGCCAGCAGAGCCAGTCGATGCCGCCCGCACGGTTGACCAGGGCCGCGGACACGGTGTCGCCGATCAAGCCGTAGTCGTTGATGGGCGGATAATCCATGCGGGTAATGGGGACAGGATACGCGCGTGCTGCGCCCTTTGGATGTTGACGAACCGGGCAGAGACTCGCGCTCTGGGCGATCCCCCTCACCGGCGCAGCCTGCGCGCATGGTCGCGGAGACGGAGCTGGGTTGCCTCGCGCTGGTGGCGCAGCCCGGACTCCAGCACCAATCCCGTTTGCAGACAAAGAAACGCCAGGATCATCAGGCTCGCCGCCAGGACGGCCAGCGGCAGATGGGTGACGAAACGGGTGGTGACATAGTCGTGGATCGGCGCGGACCCCGCCAGCAAGCTCAGCAAGAAGAAGACGCCCGCAACCGTGCTGAAACACACCAGGGGACGGTAATCGCGAAACATCACAAACAGGAGCCGCAGAATGCGTGAGCCGTCCTGTACCGTCCGCAATTTGGATTGCGTGCCCTCCGCGCGCAATCCGAACGGCACCGGCAGTTCGCGCATCTCGAAACCCTTGTCGATCGCCTGCACCGTCAATTCCAACTCCAGTTCAAACCCGCGCGAGAGGATGGGAACGTTCTCGTAGAAACGACGCGAGAACAACCGCAGCCCGGAGAACAGATCGGCCGCGTGCCATCCGAAGACCAGGCCGATGATCCGTCCGAAGAGATGCGTGCCGCCCTGATGAAAGGGGCGAAAACTTCCATCCGCCGACTCGGCGCGGTTGCGGATGCCCGTGACCAGGTCCGCCGGCTGCGCCAGGTAGGATTCGAACAGCCGCCGTCCACCCTCGGCCGGGTAACTCCCGTCGCCGTCCACCATGAGCACCAGATCGCTTTCGATGTGCGTCAGCGCGGTGAGCACGGCCCGCGCCTTGCCTTGGCCCGGCTCGAAGATCACGTCCGCGCCGGCCTCATGGGCGGCGTCGGCGGTGCCGTCGGTGGAGGCGTTGTCCACGACGAGCAGACGGGCGGTCGGAAACACCGCGCGATATTCCGCCACCACAGCGGCGATGCTGGACACCTCGTTGTAGCACGGGATCAGCACGCAAAGCGAGGGGGGCGTGGAGACGTTGGAGGGCGCCGGTGCGTAGAGGCTCGGAACGGGAGCGGAAGCGTCCGTCCACGCGTGGCGGATCGTCTCCGGCGAGGGCGCGGCCACGAGGGCGCTCACCTGGCGGCGCACCATTCCCCCGATCAACAGAAGACCGAACATCGCGGAGAGCAGGGTGAAGGTCAGTTGGTTCTCGATGTAGCGCGCGATGTCGAGTGAATGGACGACGGAGATCGTCAGGGTATTGCCCAAGTTGTAACTGAAAAGCAGCAGCGTCACCGCCAGCGGCAACCGCCAACCCCGGCGCAGCCGGCCCGCCGCGAACGTCCACAGGGTGAGAAGCAAGGCCACCAGCAACTCGGGCAAATACAGCAGCTCCAGAATCTTCTGCGCCACCGTTAGAATAGGTTTCTGCTCGATCGTGAACGGGTGCTGCGCCAGTGGCGCGGAGGCTTCCTCGAAAGTCTGCAGCGGTGGGTAAACGGCCAATGTTTTACGCACGTGCTTCTGCTGGCAAAGATCGACGTTTCGCTGGTAGTTCTGCTGCTGCATGGTCAGGCGCGCGCCGATCATGCGCCAATCATAGGTGAACAGGTCGCTGCGGTCGCCGGTGCCGAAGTGGTAGAAAAGGTCCATTTGCCGCCAGATCTTGCCCAGCATCAGGATGGGATGATGAAGAAAGGTGCGTTGGTAGTAATACATCCCGAGGGCCGCACGTTTCGTCCAACCCTCGGGTGTCCAGCGGGTCACGCCGTTGTACACGGGATCCAGGTAGAGGAGGTAATCGGGATTGAACCCCAGGGTGGAATAGGGGCGGTTTTCCGGCAGCCGGCTCAGCGGCAGGGTGGTGTTGAGGCGGTCGAGCAAGGCCTGCACGGTTTCGGGCGGAAAGGGGCTGGACTGGTGAGCCGCGACATCGGAAGCGATCTGGTCGCGGATCAGGTCGGCGTGGATGGTGAGCAGCGTATCGGGCAGGAACAGCGTGGCGATGGGATCACGCTTCTTCAGGAGACTCTCCGGCAGAACCAGGAAGAGCGCGCAGAAAAGTGCTCCGCCGCCCGCCATCAGCAGCTTGTTCCGCCGCGGCATGCCGCGGATGGGCAGCGACACGAGCAGCGGCAGATTGGCGAAGAGCAGTGCAAAGCCAAAGCTGGGTTTGAGCTTGTAGGCGATCACCGAGACAACCATCTGCGCGGCCCCGAGCCAGGCGGCCCCCGCGGGCGCGGGCACGATCCAGCGCCGGTGGATAAACGCCAGGTTCAACCAGATGCTCAAAACCGCGAAAAAAGGAAAGACCGCTTCCGGTCGGACGCAGTGCTCGTAGTAAATGGAGGACGGCGAGGTCAAATAGATGGCCACCGGCAGCAAGCCCAGGAGCATGCTGAAGCCAACCAGACCTTTGTTGGGAAAACGCAGCAGATTCAACCCCTGGCGGTAAGCCAAAAGCATCAGAACCCCTGTGCCCAATCCCAGCACGTGCTGGGCGATGCTGATGAAGCGAAAGTCCCTGAAGCACCGGAGGATCACGTAGATGAAGCCGGGGTACAACGTGTCCCGCCCGTACGTGTGGGCGAAGCCATGACCGGTGAGGGCGGAAGTCGCCGGGTTCAGGTAACCCCAGAAGTCACCGTCCACGAAGGGGACCTGCGGCAACCGGAAACGCGCCGCAGCGGCGGCGATAAACATCCACCCCAGGAGGCCGGCATACACGAGGGAACGGAGCCTGGGGCGATACCGCAACGTGGACAACGGACTAGAGGACTGAAACAACGCTGCAGGGGTGTTCACTGCCCGCTATCTCCGTGTCGGCACCGTCCCTGTCAAGCACGCTTGCCGCGCAGCGGCCCTCACTCCTCTCGCAGGGCGGTGAGCGGATCAATCCGCATGGCGCGACGTGCCGGCAAGTAACTGGCCAGCAATGCGACACCCGCTAGCACCAAGGCGACACAGATCAGGGTCGCCGGATCGCCCGGCGTCACGCCGAAGAGCAGGTTGGTGAGCAAGTGCGACAACCCGTAGGCGGCCAACAGGCCAAGCGCCACCCCGGATGCGATCAACCACCCTCCCTGCCCGAGAATGAGCCGCAGGATTACCTGGCGCTGAGCCCCGAGCGCCAGGCGGATCCCGATCTCCCTTGTGCGCTGGCCAACACTGTAGGCCACGGTGCCGTAAATTCCCAGGGCGGCGAGCCCCAAGGTCAACGCGGCGAACGTGCCGAAGAGCACGACGTACAGGCGCTTGAAGGCAATCTTGCCGGCCGCCGCTTTCTCCAGCGTAGTGACGTTGCCGATCGGCTGAGCCGGGTCAACCTGCCAGATGGCTGCCTCCACCGAGTGGGTGAGACTTTCCGCATCCATGGGCTCCGCCGCGCGCACGCAGAGCGTGGCGTAGGGCTCCGGCAATTGCAGATAGGAAAAGTAAACCTGCGCGGGGGCTTCCTGGTCCAGTCCGGCGCGCCGGACGTTGCCGACCACTCCGATGATCTCCAAGGTGGTACCGCGGCGCGCGGTCAGAATCTGCTTGCCCAGCACGTCGCCAGCCGGGAAAAATCGCCGGACGAACTCGTCGTTGACGACGACCGCCATCGGAGCGCCGGCCACGTCGGATTCGTTGAAGACGCGCCCGCGCCGCAATGGGATGCCCAGGGTGGCGAAGCAAGCCGGGTTGACGGTGTCTTCCGTTGCAGACTGGTGAAGCACCTCGGGCGCATTCGCATCCTGGCCCGGAAGCCGGAACTCCAGGCTTTCGGTCCAGGAGAAAGGGGCGGTCATCGTCATCGCGGTGCCTTTCACTCCCGGCACCGCGTTAACCGAATCGAGCAGGCGTCGGTAAAAAGCCGTCGTGCCGGCCTGGTTGGCGTAGCGGGCGGGCGAGAGCGAAAGGTTGATCAGGAGTGTCCGGTCGAGGCGCATCCCGGCATCCGTGCGCAGGGTAGCCAGCAGGCTGCGGCCCATCAGACCCGCCCCAACCAGGAGCACGAGGGCCAGGGCGATCTCGCCAACCACGAGTGCCGCCCGGACACGCCTCCCACCCGGTCCATCTGACGCACCGCGCCCGGCCGCTGCCGACAGTGAGCCGGCCGGGTCCTGCCGCGAAGCGTTCCACGAAGGCATCAGGCCCGTCCCGACACCCGCCAGGCTCGCCAAGGCCACGGCAAATCCCAGCACGGGCCAATCCAACCGGATGCCATCCTGGAGGGGGGAATAGCCCGGTGGCAGCAGGGCCGCCACCGCGGTGACACCCCAGGTCGCAGCCAGTATGCCCAAGGCTCCTCCGAGGGCAGCTAGGAGCAGACTTTCCGTGAGCGCAAGACGCATGATCCGCACGCGGCTCGCACCCAGCGCCAGCCGCACGCCCACCTCCCGTTTCCGGGCGGCGCTGCGGACGAGTTGCAGGTTGGCCACGTTGGCGCACGTCACCAGCAGGACGCATCCCACCGCGCCTAACAGCAGCCAAAGGACGTGCTCCGCCTCCGCCCCGATGAGGAGGCCGCCGCCAAGCGGATGAAACTCCAGGTGCCAGCCCTGGTTGTTCGTCGGGTCCGTTTGCGCCAGGTTGGCCGAGAGGTTTCCCAGCGCGGCACGAAGTTGTGCGCGTCCCGCCTCGCTCGCGTCCGCGAGGCGGCCATTCGTTAGATAGCGCCGGGTAGCGGTCGGCTGCATCTCGGGACCATCCTCGGAGAGCGGCTGCCAGAAGTCGCAGCCGTCGTTGAGGTCCTTGAAGTCCGCCGGCATGACGCCGATGACCGTGCGCGATTTCCCATCCAGCGCGATGGATTGGCCGATGATGTCCGGGTTGGCGTGGAACTGCGTGCTCCATAATCGGTGGGTGAGCACCACGGTCGGCGGGCTGGCTGCGTGGCAATCTTCCTCCGCGAAGGTTCGCCCCAACTGCGCCGGGATCGCGTAAACGCGGAAGTAATCGGCGGTCACCAGGCCCACCGTCAATTGCGCCGGAGTGGGAACGCCGGTGAGGTTGGCGTAATCGTAGCCGAACCCGCCGAGCGCGGTTAAACCCGAGTGTGGCGCGTGGCGCAGGCGCTTGAAGGTCTCCGGCGCGAGAAACGCGAGTCCGGGACCGGGAGACGCGGGATTGCTCATGCCCACCTGGACCAGTTCCGCCGGTCTGGGATAAGGCAGCGGACGCAGCAGCAGCGTGTAAACCACGCTGAAGATCACCGTACACGTCCCGATCCCCATCGCTAGCGAACCGACCGCCGTGAGGGTGAAGAGCGGGCTGCGGAGCAGCGAACGCCAACCGATGCGCAGGTCGTTGAGCATGGAAGGAAAGGTGTCAGGTGCCAGCCGGTCAGCGCTAGAGCATCACGACCGGCGTTTCCTGCGCCGGTTCGGTCGTGCGGCTTTCCTCGACGATGCGGCCGTCGAAGAGGTGGACGGTCCGATCCGCGCAACGCGAGAACCGTTCGTCGTGCGTGACCATGCAGATGGTCGCCCCGCCACGGTGTAGGTCGCTGAGCAGTTCCATGACGGCCTCGCCGTTGCGTGAATCCAGGTTGCCCGTCGGTTCGTCGGCGAGCAGCACGCTCGGACTGCCGGCCAGTGCCCGGGCCACGGCGACGCGCTGCTGCTGGCCGCCGGAGAGCTGGCTGGGCTGATGCCGGTTGCGGTGACCCATGCCCACACGCTCCAGCGCCTCGCTGGTGCGCCGCTTGCGTTCGGCGGCGTTGAGGTCGCTGCGGTAGGTGAGCGGAAGTTCGACGTTTTCGTAAACCGTCAGGTCGCCGATCAGATTGAAGCTCTGAAAGATGAAGCCGATCTCCCGGTTGCGGATACGCGCGCGCTGCGCAAAGGACAGACTCTCCACCTGCTGGCCGTTGAGCAAGTAGCCGCCGCCGCTGGGCGAGTCCAGCAGCCCCAGGATCGAGAGCAGGGTGCTCTTGCCGCAGCCGCTCGGCCCGCTGATGGCGATGTACTCACCCGGGTTGATGTCGAGGTAAACACCCGCCAGGGCGTGGGTTTCCACCTCGTCGGTGAGGAACACTTTCTTGACGCCGTCCAGGTGGATGAGCGGCTGCTGGATTGCGGTGAGGTCGTTCATGGTTTTGGTTGACTAGGCTGGGATTGTTCTAGTTGAGGCGTATGCGCTCGCTGTTGTCGTAGGCGCTGGTGTCGGAAAGAATGACGCAGTCGCCGGGTTGCAGGCCTCCGCGGATCTCGACGATGTTGAGCGAGCCGCGGCCCAGCCGGACGGGCACGCGGGTGGCCTCCGAGCCGTCCGCGGACAAACGGAACAAGGTGGCCGTGCCTTCTTCCTGAGCAAAGGCTGGCCGCCCGACCACCAAGGCATCGTCGATGCGTTCCAGCTCGACGGTTCCTTCCACGCTCAGGTCGGGCCGGGCACCGCGGGGCAGGGGGGTGGCGTCATCGAAGGAAAGGTCCACCAGGACGGTGCCTGCCTGCACGGCGGGATCGACGCGGGAAACCCGGGCGGCCACGATGCCGTTGCGCGTGTCCACGGAGGCGGGCAGACCGGGCTGGATGTCCTTGGCCTGGGTCTCGGCGATCTTGACTTGGGCCTTGAGCCGCGCGGGGTCGGCGACCCGGGCGAGGTTGGTGCCGGCGGTCACGCGCTGGCCGGCTTCGACGGGCACCTGCTGGAGGACGCCTGTCATGCCTGCGCGGACCTGCAGGGCGTCGAACTGGCTGTGGTGCAAGGCGGCTTGGGCCCGGGCCTGATCGAGTTCGCCTTGGGCCACGGCGAGTTGCGGTTCGATAGCCTGCTGGGTGAAATCGACCCGCTGGCGCTCGATGTCGCAGCAGGCAGTCAGTTCCTTGGCCGAGATCTGCGATTTTTTGAGTTCGACGGCGGCGATGAGGCCATCCTTGGAAAGGCGTTCGTTGACTTCCACGGCGGCCAGGGCGGTGTCGCGATCTCCCTGCGCCCGGGCGAAGGCGGACTGGCGTTCCAGCGCTTGGCCTTGCAGTTGCGCCCGCAGGTTGACGAGCCTGGCTTGAGCGGCGGTCACGGCGGCGTCGGCGTCCAGGGTGGATTGCTGCAATTCTGGGTTGCTGAGGATCAGGAGGACGGTGTCCGGCTCGACCCTGGTGCCGGGAAAAACGACGATCTGTTCGACGCGCGCGTCGTTGCGGGCCGCGATCCAGCGGATGGCTTCGGGGACCAGGGTGCCGAGTCCGCGCACCTGCCGGAGCATGGGCCCACGCCGGACGGTATCGATCCAGACGGTGGATCGGTCCACGGTCGGCGCGGCGGGCCGCAGGCGCGAGAGCACCAAGGTAGTCAAGACGATGGACAGCACGCCGCCGGCGATCAAAGCCCAACGCCAGCGGCGACGGCTGCGGGCGATGTGAGTCGAGCGCGCCACGTCCATCGTGCTATGGCCAGTGGTGGCGAATCCCGGGGTGACGCGCTGCTCCGAGGAACCTGCCACAGGAGAACCGTTGGAGCCAAAGCCAGAAAGAGGGCGATCCATAAGACGCGAAGTGGTAACTGTGAGAGAAGTTTCAGGAATTCCAGTTCGCAAGACTGATACCAGATTCTGTGAGAGTATTAATATCTGATTATGAGATGGTTACATAAACACCATCTCATTGGCCTGAAACCTTCCTTCCCAAAACCGATAACTTGCCGTCCCGATCGTGGGACGTTGTTCTGGATTCGGTGACATCTCTTCACGTTCCAAGCAACACTCACTGAGGCACTGCCCAAGGAAGAGTTCAGCGCAGGAGCTTATCCGCTTGTTCGGTCGTCGGGTCGACGCATGTTAGCTAAATGCACATCGAGCCAAACGAGGATAAACCAACATTCCGGTCCGCGAAGTTTGGCAGAATCCGCTTTGGCATTGGAGTTGCCCTGCCGCTGAGTTTGGTGACGTTCGGCGGTGCTCTCGCCGCGAAGGCCCAGACGACCGCGGAGGCCGATGTTCGCTTTCAGAAAGCTGCCGGTGATTTTCTCCAGGCGTACCTTGCCCTTGAGCCGGAGAACGCCACCGCGTTGGGAGAGCACCGTTACGATTCCAGCCTCAAGGATCGGTCCAGGGAAGCTTTGGGACACGAGGCTGACGTGGCGAAAGGGACGTTGAAGGAGCTTGCTGTCATTTCTGTCAACGGTCTGGCAAAGGAAAATCGGGTCGATTATGGTGTGCTCAAGAGCAATCTCGAATCGACCGTGTACGAGATTGAAAACGTACGCAGTTGGGTCTGGAACCCGATGGATTACAACGTCGGCAACTCCATTTACCTGCTGATCGGGCGTGATTTCGCGCCGCTGGCCGAGCGTCTGCGGAGTGTCAGCGGGCGTTTGCGGGGCATCCCGGCAGTTGTGGCGGCTGCCGAAGCCAACCTGCAACATCCGCCCAAGGTTCACGTCGAGACAGCCATCCTGCAGAATAAGGGCACCATCGGGTTGATCCGGGATGACCTCAGGAAATTTGCCGACCAGGCACCTGAGGTAAAAGCCGACCTCGCCGCCGCGCAGGCGACGGCGGTCGCGGCGTTGGAGGACTACGGCAAGTGGCTGAAGGAAGATTTGCTGCCGCGCGCGGATGGCGACTTCCGCTTGGGAGACGAGAAGTTCCGTACCCGCTTGCGCTACTCACTGGAAAGCGACTTGTCGAAGGAGGAAGTACTACGCCGCGCCGAGGCGGAACTGAAAAAGACGCAGGATAACATGTACCGGACCGCACTGCCTATTTTCGAGCGATCCTACCACGGCGAAGGGTCGGCCGAAGATGTTGACCGTAAAACCGTCTGCAAAACGGTGTTGGACCAGCTTGCCGAGTCGCACCCGGACAACGATTCCATTGTCCAGCACGCCAAGGCAAATCTGCAAGCCTGCATGGACTTCGTGCATGCGCACGAACTGGTCAGCGTCCCGAGCGAACCGGTGAACGTCGTTGTCATGCCCGAGTTCCAGCGCGGGGTGGCGATCGCCTACTGCGACGCGCCAGGCGCGTTGGCCAAGAACGAGGCGACTTTCTTCGCCATTTCACCGACGCCGGACGGCTGGACGGACCAACGCAAAAGCTCGTTTTACCGCGAGTACAACGATTTCATGCTGCAAGACCTGACCATCCATGAGGCGATGCCGGGGCACTATCTGCAACCCACCTTGGCGAATCGCTTCAAGGCACCAACCCTGGTGCGGGGAGTGTTCACCAGTGGGATGTTCGCCGAAGGCTGGGCGACCTACGCCGAGCAGTTCATGGCCGAGTCCGGGTACAGCGGGCCGGGGGTTCGGATGGAACAGCTCAAGATGCGGCTGCGCCTGATCATCAACGCGATCCTCGACCAGAAAATCCACACGGACGGCATGACCGAAGCGGAAGCGATGGCCTTGATGACCCAGGAAGGCTTTCAGGAGGAAGGCGAGGCGGCCGGCAAGTGGCGGCGCGCCTGCCTGACGGCTGCACAACTTTCGACGTACTTCGTGGGCAACACGGAGGTCAATGATCTGGCGCATGACTACCGGGTAAAGCAGGGCCATCCGCTCTCCGCCGCCGAGGTCCGGCAGATGCACGATCAGATGCTCTCGTACGGCACGATGGCCCCGCGATACCTGCGGGTGTTGATGGGATTGTAAGAACCTCGCCCGCTTGGCGGTCCAAAACCACCCTGATGAAAAGCTTCCGTCTGGAACTCTGGTTTCACGCCGACAAGCGGCGTGAACTCTTCAACATCACACCCAGAATTGAGCGCGCCGTCGCCGAAAGCGGTATCCGCGAAGGCTTGGTGCTGGTCAACGCGATGCACATTACCGCCAGCGTCTTTATCAACGACGATGAAAGCGGGTTGCACCGTGACCTCGAGCGGTGGCTGGAAAAGCTCGCGCCGGAAAAACCTCATGCCCAGTACGAGCACAACGGCTCCGAGGACAACGCCGATGCCCACCTCAAGCGTACCATCATGGGCCGGGAGGTCGTCGTGGCGATCACCGCCGGACGCCTCGATCTAGGTCCGTGGGAACAGGTCTTTTACGCCGAGTTCGACGGCCTGCGCGACAAGCGCGTGCTGGTGAAAGTCATCGGCGAGTGACCCCGCAGTGGGAGACACCCGCCGGAGCGAACCTCAGTTGAGGTTCACGTCGTACGGAAGCCGCACGTACGTGTTCATCGGATCATTGAGGCGGTTGAGCGCCTCCAGATCCGCCCCCAGACGGGTGATTTCGCGGCCCAGGAGCCCGTTGTTCTTGCCTTGACCCATGAAAATACTGGCAACCGGGCGCTTCTGGCCGCTGAAGAATTCGGCCAACTGCTCCTTGAAGTTTTTCGGCGCGGGGTACTCGGCCACTTTCGCGTCGGCCGGCAATTTGCCTTGCGCCTTCGCGTAAGCCAGTGCGGCATCCAGGCCGCCGATCTCATCAATCAGACCGATCTTCAGCGCCTGCGTGCCGGACCAGACCCGGCCCTGAGCGATCTCGCGCACCTTGTCCTGAGGCAGCTTGCGCGCGTCGGCGACACGCTTGATGAACTCGTCGTAAATATGGTCCACGAAGGTCTGCACGACTTTGAGTTCCTCGTCGGTCTTGGGGCGTGACGCCGTCTGCAGATCGGCGAACTTGGCCGTCTTCACCCCGTCGAAGGTGATGCCGTTGTTGTTGGCGAGCTGCTGGATGTTGGGCAGGATGCCGAACACGCCGATGGAACCCGTGATCGTATTGGGCTCGGCGAAGATGTGGTCCGACGCCGTGCTGATCCAGTAACCGCCGGAAGCCGCCACCGTGCCCATGCTGACGACCACCGGTTTGCCGGCTCCGCGGGCGAGGACCATCTCGTGTTGGATCACCTCACTGGCGAGGGCGCTGCCGCCGGGGCTGTTGACCCGCAGCACGATGGCGCGAACCGTCTTGTCCTGGCGCAACCGGCGGATCTCGCGGGCGAAACGATCTCCGCCGACCGAGTTCGCGCCGTCGCCGTCGCCGTCCACGATGTCGCCTTCCGCATAGACGACGGCCACTTTGGGCGTCGTGTCGATGAGGCTGGTGAAAGCGTTCTCGGTCCCTTCAATCTTGCTGCCGGCCTGGCGCACGTAGGTTTCGAGTTCTACCTGCTTGAACGTGGTCTTGCCATCCTTGGTCGTCATGGTGCCGTTGGAGCGCATCTTTTCGATGACGTCGGGCAGATAGGCCACGTCGTTGATCAGGCCGTTTTCCTTGGCCTCGGCGGGATTGATGAGGCCGTCGCGGTCCACCAGGGCCTGGAGCTTGGCGGCGGGGATATTGCGCGCTTGCTCGACGCCCGCCTTGAACTGCGTCCACAAATCGTCGAGCAACATCTGGCTTTGCTCGCGGTTCTCGGGGCTCATGTTATTGCGGGTGAAAGGCTCGACGAAGGACTTGTATTTGCCCACGCGTGTGACCTGGACGCCGATACCGTACTTCTTGAAGGCGTCCGCGTAAAAAGTCGGCTCGGTGGCCAGACCCGGAATCTGCATCTCGCCGAAGGGATTCATGTAGATGGTGTCTGCCACGGACGCGAGATAGTAGTCGCGCATGGTCGGAGCGACGAGGTAGGCAGTAATTCCCTTTTTGGACTTCTTGAAATCAGTGAGCGCTTCGCGGACTTCCTTGAGGGCGGCGTAGCCCGAGCCGTAGTTCGCCGGTTCGAAGGAGCCTTGCACAAAAATGCCGGCGATCCGGTCGTCCTTGGCGGCGCGGCCGAGTGCATCGACGATCTGGCGCAACGAGGCGGTGTTGTTGGACTTGCCGCCGAAAGCCTCCCGCAAAGCGGCTACCTCTTCGGAAGCCGGCGGCGTGTCAGAGATGTTCATCGACATGTCCAGGACCAGGTAGGACCCTTTGTCGATGGCGGGTTCCTCCTTGGTGCTCGAACGGGCGAGGCCGATGAGGCTCGCGATCATGAGCACGACGAGGAGAACGATGAACAGCACCAGCGCGAAAAAGGTTGCGAAGATCGTTTTGAAGAAGCTTTTCATGGAATGGGAAGCGGCCGGGTTTTTCCGCGGGGCGGTGGAGTATAGACCGGACTGAAAAAAGCACAAATTCCGCTGGCGAGTACGATTGACAATCCAGGGGGGATTTGCTGCTGTGGTGAAGTGAAATTCCTCCTGCGACTTTCTGTGCTTTCACTATTAGCTCTCGCTGTTTGCCTGAGTGCCTGCGCGACGGCGGCCAACCAACGCGCTTTGTACTTCCCCTCCCGACCGGGTGGGGTCTGGAGCGACTACGAAACCCGGCGGATCGCCGAGGCGCAAACGGGTGTGAGCACCGCAGCCTTTAGCACGGTGACCACCACGACCAACAAAACCCGGACGACTCCTTCCGGTCCCGTGCGGGCCAGCGCGGATGTTTCCACCACGCCTGCCAACACTCCCGTGGGTCTGCCGGCGGGTGGAACTACCCCCGCGGACGCCGGCTTGCCGCAGATGCCGGCAACTACGACCGATCCGGTTCCCCCGGCTCCTCCCTCTCCGTAAAGCGCGGGTGCTCCGCCTGCCATCTGATCCACATTATGGCAGGCGGAGCGCCCGCCCTACAACCAGAAGGCTGACGAATTCGGTGCGTACTTTAAGGGCCTACAAGACTGTCGGATCCACGCTCGCCTCGGCGGCGGCGTGTTCCTGCACCTTTTGCAGAATCGGAGCAATACTCGGGTCGTTGCGCAACATCGCGTTGCGCACGGCTGCGCGGTACGATTTACCGGCTTGCGCCTTCGCTTCGGCGGTTGATGCAGCCATCCATTGCTGACGCTGGGCGGCAAACTGAGGATCGCTGCTGGCAGCAGCGTAAGCTCTGCGCAACCTGGAGCGTTCGTCCTCTGGAAGAAACGCGATACGCTTCTCCATCTCGCTGTTGCCGCTGCCCTGCTGGGCGTGGTTGGCAGGCTGGCCAGGCTGCCCCGATGGGCCGTCCGCTCCGCGTCGTTCCGCACCAGCGCGCACTTTGGCTAGAATCGGCGCCACCGAAGGATCGTCGCGCAACATGGCCGCACGCACCGCTTGGTGGAACGCCCGCGGGTCTCCCTCGGTTTTGGCGGATTGTACGGACGGGTCGGCCAGGGCCGCGCGCCGAGCCTGCATCAGTTTCTGACGATCCTCCGGCGAAAGGTTCTGAAAGATTCCCCGATGACGTCCGGCTTCCGGACCGAGACCGCCCTGCGCAGGTGTCGGTGTGACCGCCGCCGCTGGAGCCGGGGAGGGGGATTGTGCCAGAAGTCCATCCAAGGGAAACAGCGCACAGGCACCCAGGATGATGACGGCGGCTTTTTGGCGGGTCGGCTCGATCGAGTGGTTTGCCATGGGTCGTAGATGTTCTTATCTGAACAAACCCCCCAGCCCGTCAGTAGTTGCAATCTAAGGAACCGCTGATTTAATGGTGGATGGTGGCTGGGCGGCTTTGGTAGGCTCGT
>CAXTOP010000063.1:0-25598 GCA_964245965.1 uncultured Chthoniobacterales bacterium | reverse complement strand
CGCGCCTGCACGCCGTCGCGGAGGAGGGCGTCCCGATGCGCGACATCGCCCGGACAGTCGGCGAAGGGCTGGGCTTGCCGGTGCGGGGCATCACGTCGGAGGAGGCCGCGGGGCACTTCGGCTGGATGGCAAGGTTCGTTGCCATGGATGCCCCGGCTTCCAGCGGTCTGACGCAGGAGCGGTTCCCATGGCAACCGCAGGAAGTCGGTCTGCTCGCCGATCTGCGCGAGAACAGCTACTTTGCTTGAGGTGTGTCGCGTCGCCTGATTAACTCCACAGGTTCTAATATTACAGTTGTAGATGCTCCAGCGCGTTCCTTGCTTTGTAGTGAAAGAACATGGCCGTGGCCTGATGGTGACGTCGCCAGTTCGACCAGCGCAGCACATGGGCGATGAGCGTGCCCGTTCCCCAGAGCAGGGCCACGAAGAAGCGGCGTACCTCGGCCACGCGGACACGGATCAAGCGGCGGCCACCAAGAGCCCGCGGCTTTTTTTGAAGGCTGCCAGGGCTTCGGCACTGGCCGCGGGCTTGGCAAAGAGCCGCGCCCGCACACTGGCCAGCAGGCCGTGGGCGACCATGCAGAGGGTCATGTGGCGGTGCCAGCCCGCCCAGCTTCGCACCTCGTACTGGTCGAGACCCACCTCGCTCTTGCTCCGAGCAAAAGCTCTCCTCAATTGCCCAGCGGCCAAGCCGCCACCGTGTTCATCTCCTCCAGAGAGGTGTCGGCCTCGCCAAAGACTAGGTATCCGAACGCAAATTCCACGGAACTGGTGTGAAGCGCGCCGTCACAAAAACGACCCTTTTTATTACAGGTGATGCCCCTTCGACTCGGCAAAGTCTCGCTTGCGACGAAATTTGAGACGCCGATGCAGAATCCATCGATCACCGCAATGCGTTCGGCTCCGATGTCCTTCAGGCAGCGTGCCACCACACCTTTGATCGCCGCTTCGAGCGCACGATTTCGCGGGCGGAGTTCAACATCAGGTGGTCAGCAAATGCGGCAGGAAAATGTCTTCCACTCTGAAGAGGTGATCCGTGATCCCCTGCTCATGGTGGTAGCGCAACGCGGCGTCAAGGGCCTTGCGGTTCGCTGCCATGCCGTACGGCCACCAGTCTTCACCGAGAAGACCCAGGTCTTCGTCGACCAAGCGGCTGAACCACGGAAACATGGTTCCCATGCTGTTGAAGATCAGTCCGTGTTTATACTTTTCTTCGGCGGCCTTCTTTGCCTCGCAGAAGCCCGTGTAGACGGACCGCGCGAGCTCGGGATGCTCCGCCAAGAGGTCGCGACGGATGACCACGGTGTGCATGATCGGGAAGATGCCCGTTCGCTTGAAGTAGTCGCGTTCGACCTTCTCGTAATCCACGAAGAGCCGGCTCACGTTCGGCGAGTGCTCCAACATGCACTTGGGTACGTCGGCTGAAATCAGCGCGTCGATCTCGCCTGTCTCCAGCATGGCGCCGAGTTCCTTGCCCTTCGCAATTGTCCGTCACCTCCACGTTCGCGGGGTGCGGGTGCGGAACGAAATCAAGCGATGTGAGCGGCCAGTCGAGGCCGCCGATCCTCCAGCGGCAGCTTGCCGGGTCAAAGCCAAACTCGTCCATGAGCACCCCCTTGAGCATGATGCCCGCGTCATGGCCGTAGAACGCCAGTTCGCCGATTGTCTTCCCGTTCAGGTCGGCGGGCTTCTCTATCCCGCTTCCCTTGTGGATGAAGATGGCCGAGTGCCGGAACGCGCGGTTGGGAAACACGGGGATGGCGACAAACGGTGACTGCTCATTCTTGAACGTACGCAGAAAATACGTGAGCCCGAGTTCAGAGACATCAAAGCGGCGGTCGGCGATCATGCCGCGAAAGACCTCTGTCACGATCGGCGCGCTATGGCAGGCCGCGTCCACGCCTTCGATCTTCACCGTCGCATCCACCAGGGCACGGGTGCGGTCATAGTCCCAAAAGGCGAGGTCGAGTTCCAGGTTCTCCATCTTTCCAATCGTGCTCACCGTTGACAAGGGGTTAGCCGAGTACAGCAGTTTTCAATACTTCCTCGCACCACTGGTGGAAGCTGGTCGGAGTCGTATTCTGAGTGTTGCGCGGTTCGGCGTTGTCCAGGCCAAGGTCCTTGGCAACCAGCATGTCCACGACTCCCTGCGCAAAAACCTCGTTCGCCCCGTGCTGGATCAATTGCGCTTTGTAGGCGGCCCCCGGTACCTGCTGGAAGCGGACCGTCTTCCCGAGCACGTCCGACATGATCGCCGCCATTTCGTTGAAGGAAAGGTCCTCCGGCCCGAGGACAGCACTGCCGCCCTGCCCCGCCCAGGTTCTATCAAGCAGGAACTTTGCGCCCATCGCAGCGATGTCCTTGGTGGCGACTTGGGGTGTCTTGATGTCCGGTTGGCTGGACGAAAAGAACATTCCTTGCTGCTTGATGGTCGGTATGTTGTTGAGCATGTTCTCCATCAGGGCAGGACACCACAAAGCGCGGTAATCAACTCCACTTTTTTCGACCTCCTCATCCTTGGCCAGAGACGCTGTGGCCGGGCCCGCCTTCTTGGAAAGTTCTGTGCCGCGGCCCAGCACAGAGACACCCACGGCCCGCCTTACGCCTTGGCTCTTGATCGCCTTCAGTGCAGGACGGGTAAATCGCAGATAGTAGACCTCATCGTTGTTGTCTGCGAGCGAGGGAGGCACTACCAGGAACACGCTTTCTGCACCCTTGAGAGCTTGTTCCAACACCGCTTCATCATCCAGCGAGCCGGTGACAATCTCAACCTGTCCCCGAATCTCTGCAGCGAGCTTGGAGGGGTCACGCACGACGACTCGCACGGCCTCATGCGCCGCAAGAAGATGAGGAATCACCTGCGATCCGATCTTTCCAGTCGGTGTTGTTACAACAATCATGTATCCTTTCAAGGAGCTTCGTAAACTGGATCGCAGTGCAGCGCGCTTCTACCAAGCGATTTCCCCGCCTGCTTCGAGGAATTTAGCGGTTACGGGCAAGTCGAGAAGGGCTATGCGGACGATCTCGGCAGCACCTTCTTCTACGGTCTGGGGACCGCTGTGCCCGTTCAGGTCGGTGGCTGTGTACCCCGGGTTGACTGAGTTTACGGCGATGCTTCCGTCGCGGAACTCGTAAGCAAGTTGCACGGTAAACATATTGAGCGCGGCCTTCGAGGCACAGTAGGCAAGCACCTTCACCGGGGCAAACTTCCAGTTCGGGTCGGTCTGTAGGCTGACGGAGCCGAGTTCGCTGGTGACATTGATGATCTGGGACTTGCCAGCACGTTTGAGCAGCGGCAGCATGGCCTGCGTGACCGCGACGGTGCCCACATAGTTGGTGCGCATAACGGTCACCAGGGCTTCGAGATCGACCTTGCTCGGAGGGCCATCGCTCTTGCTGGTGATCCCAGCATTGTTGACGAGAAGGTCGAGTTTGCCGAACTGGTTGCCAATGGTTTCCGCTGCGGTGACTGCGGTCGGCGGTGCATCGAGATCGATTTGAACAAAATGCACATCGAGGCCTTCCCCCTGAAGCGTTGCAACAGCCTGCCTGCCTAACTCTTCGTTGCGGGCGGCGGCGAGCACCGTCCAGCCAGCCTTGGCGATCTGGCGGGCGACCTCGAAGCCGATCCCTTTATTGGCTCCGGTAATTAGCGCCACTTTGTTTGCTTCTTGCATAATTTTCTCCTTGGATTGATTGCTGCGACAGGCGGAACTAAACCAGGGCGGCATCAAGACCGGTCAATGCCGCACTGGCTTGCCACAGTCCCTTGGCACGAGCACGGTCGTAAGACTCGTTCGAGGAGCGGATTTCGCGCGTGCCCTCAAAGTATTTGCCGCTGGTGCCTTCCAGAGCCGGATCGAGCACCAGGTGCGCGAGGGCGGCCCCTGATTCCGCCGGAGTATGGATGTTGGGGGAGAGCATCCGGCGCAGCAGCGGGATTACGCGCGGCAACACCTGGTTCCACACGAAGCGCAACGGAGCCGCGGCCTCCCGTGCCAGACCGGTGCCAGGCATCATGCCGGGGTCAAAGGCGTTGACCGTCACGCCCGCCGACAGCCGGCTGGCCAGTTCGTGGCTGAAATAAATGTTCGCCAGCTTGGAAGTGGTGTAGCTGCGCTGGCCGTTCTTCGTCGGAGAGTCCTGGGTGCCCAGCGGCCCCAAGTCACCCTTCGCCAAAGCCGTCGGATCGTTCCACGCGGGCGCGGGCATCCCGGTCTTCTGGGCGGGATCATGCACGCCGCTGGCCACCACCGCGATGCGGGCGGGCGGGGCCAGCCGGGGCAGCAGCAGGTTGACCAGCAGGAAGTTACCGAGGTGGTTGACGCCGAAGGTGCTCTCGAAACCATCGGCGGTGAACGTCTTCTTGCCCCCGCTCTGCATCCCGGCGTTGCACACCAGGGCATGCACGGGCGGCAGTTCGCCCGCATCCAGGCGGCGGCCAAGCAGCCCGGCAAACTCCCGCACGGACTTGAACGAGGCCAAGTCCAGGCGCATCGCTTCCACCGTGGCAGAGGAGCCCGCCGTTTTCGCCTCCTGGCGCAGACGCTCCACGGCGTCCCTTGCCCGCTCGGGATCGCGGCAGGCGATGACGACGTTCCAGGGGGTCGCGCCGGAGGCATCATCGAGCAGACGGCTGGCGCAAACGTAGCCCAGTCCGGTGTTCCCTCCGGTGATGATGGCGGTGCGGAGCGTGGGGGATGGACTGGCAGACGTGTCGTGCATCTTGCAGTATCGGTCAGCCAAGGACGCTGGCGCTATTAGGTGTTCCACTAACAGCCCATTGGCCCACAAAGCGCAAAATCCTCACAGCTGCTTCCGGCGGCGAGGATCGTTCATCAAACTGACAACTTTCCCGGTCGGCATCCACGCCGAACGTCAGCGATCAAGGCTCACGCGTTCCGTTCACGCCCGCGCTTGGCCGGAAGCAGCGGCACGGCGGCTTTGCGCGCGGCCACTGCTGTTTCACGGTCCACCGTCCTTTCGATGATGCGTGCTTTGTCCGCGCCGATCCTGCCGCCGCCGATGCGTTCCACCGCTTGTTCGAGTTTCATTTCTATCCAGGCTTTCGCTCGGACCAGAATGCCGGGGGAGGGGGCCTTGCTCTGGTTGCTACGTCCTGCCTTGAGCGTATCCAGGGGTCGACGTAGAAAACGGATGATAAAGCACGTCAAGCCGCCGATGATGGTCGTTTTGGCCTGTGACCGACTGCTCGTGAGCGGGTGCAACCCGCCTCCATCGGCGTTCCCCTGATCATTGATCAAACTGCGCTCACGAACGCGAGCAACCAAGATCGACCTGCGGGCAGTTAACAGGCTGTTGATTCGCTGGAGAAATCACACCGTTGGGCAACAACAGAGGCCCTCTACCGGGAACTTCCCAGCCCCGCGCTGAAGTGAGTCAACAGCCAGCGGAAACTCGCGGCCGGTTCGACGGGCAGAGCGAAGCCTCCCGCCGCCTCCAGGCTCACGAAGCCGTGCATCAGACTGTAGAAAGCGCGCATCGCGTGTAAAACCTCCTTCTTCCCCACCAAACCAAAACCTCGGAGCACCGCGCCGACCGTGTTCAGCAACGCCGCGCGCGCGGCGTGGAGTTCCGGCGTCTTTGAGGTGCCGACGGCGGCGATGGCCGCGTAGAGGCCGGGATGGGCGTGGGCGTAGGCGCGGTAAGCCTCTCCCAAGGCCACGACGGCCCCGGTCCCGGACTTGCCCAGAGCCGCACGGCTCAGGGCCGTGTCGAGTTCGCCCAAGGCGCGGGTAGCCAACGCCTGGCGCAGGTTCTCCAGGCTGGCGACGTGGTTGTAGAGTGAGGGCGGACGGATGCCAAGCTCCCCGGCCAGCGCCGTCAGGGTCAGCGTGTCCAGGCCGTCGCGGTCCGCCAGCCCGGCCGCCCGCTCCAGGATGGCCGCCCGGTCCAGACGGCCCCGGCCGCGCCGAGGGCCCACGGCAGGTTGGCCAGCCTTAGCGGGAGCGGGGAACGTTGCCATAATCAGAAGGAGAGGTGACGCCGACGGAGCAGGAACCTTCCGCCTCGGCGATGACCCGCGCCAAGGCTTCGGCAGGCGCAGGGATCGGCCGACCGTGGATGCAAGCGAGGATAGCCGGTGCCAGCGCGAGCAGGCGGCGGGCGCTCGCGCAGGCGCTCGGCCGGTGCCAAGTGGCGAAGTAGGGAAAGGGGAAAATGGTCCGCCAGACACCTGAGACCGACAGGCCGCCCACGTTGACCAACGCATCCCCGCAAAAGAGTGTGCCGTCGCGCTCGTCAAAAAAGCCAAGGTGGCCCGGGGTGTGGCCGGGGCAGGCGATGGTGCGCAACGCGGAGCCGGGCACCTGGTCGTTGTCCTCCAGCAACACCGTGGGCCTGGTGATGCAACGCTGGAACCCGCCGCGCACCTTGGTCTGCGGCTCGGCGGCCTCCAGCGAGAAGTCGCCCGCCAGCAACCGGGCCTCACGCCTGCCGATGGCGACCGGGACGCGGCCAACTCCGCCCAGGCCAGCCACCAGTGCATCGAGGCTGCCCACATGGTCCTGGTGGGCGTGGGTGAGCACGATGCGCCCCACGGGTGCCCCGAGCCGGCGGGCGGCGGCGAGAATGCCAGGGGCGCTGCCGGGCAGACCGGTGTCGATGGCGGTCAGCGTGCCGTCAACTTCCCGCACGAGGAAGGAGCCGAAAGCGCCCAAGCGCACGAGTTGGTGGGCCGAAGCACCCACAGGGATCGTTTTCATGAAAACTAATAGTATTAGGTTAAATACTACTGTCAATAGTGAACGTCTGCGGCCATTTTGGCTTCAGCTCTTGCCGTCCTGACTACAAGTACGGTCTCGCCGCGCGTCGCGTTCACGCACATCACTCCAGCTTGGCGGATACAAATGCTCGCACTCGATTTGGGCATAAGGGGTCAGTCCGTGCATATGTGCCGCATAAGGGGTCAGTCCGTGCATGTGTGCAGAACCCCGGTAGCAAGTGGTGGGTATAACGATTCTCGCACACATGCACGGACTGACCCTTAATGCTCACGATTCTCGCACACATGTACGGGCTGACCCCTAATGCTGAGTGAAAATTGGCGAGGATCGGCATGAGGGTAGGCGAGCGGGCAGCGAACCAATTGTTCTATCAGGGCGCAATGCGATGAGCACTCACATCGCTGGTGGCAGCGGCAATGATAAAAAAATTAGCAACTCAATAAAGGATGTTAAAAAAATTCGCACACCATCTGGGTGGCGAGGATGGCTGACGAACGATCAACGCGGAGGCTTCGAACCAAGCCAATATTGCGCGAGCGCCGTTTGCAGTTCGGTCTGGAAATCCAACTTGGCTAGGACCGAGGCGGGCTCACCCGGCAGGTCTCGGCAAGTTTCTGGGTCGTCCAAGGCTTGCCACAGCCCAACAGTGAGAGCGTAGGTGTGGACCAGCAGACGAACCCCTTGGTTCAGGGGCAAAGCCAGGGCGGCTTCAACGGCTTCGCCTGCATGATCCAGAGCCGCGGTGGACTCCTGCTTGAACGAACGGAGCAAACCGGGGGCAAGATTGCGTTCCAGGATGCTGTATCTGAGTGCTTCAAGCTTGAGCAGTTCCGGGTGGGCGTGGAGGTATCCTGCGTACCCGCTTAGGAACTCGGCGACCTTGCGCCCCTTTGCGCGCTTGTCTGCTCGAAAGGCGTGATGCACCAGGGCAATTACTCCACCCCACTCCTGGTGCAAGAGCGCCAGGAAAATCTCCTCTTTCGTGCGGAAGTAGAGGTACGCTGTTCCCTTCGCCAGTCCGGCGGCTTGAGCGATCATGGCGACGGAGGGCAGCCGGTCTGGAGTGTGCGGAAACAACGCGCGCGCCGCGGCGAGGATGGAGGCCCGTCGCGCGGCCTTGTCCTGGGTTTGGATGGCGTGCCGAACCATGAGGCCATCTTCTCACATGCCGGTGGTTCCAGCACCTTTAACCGATTCTGGAGGCAAACAGGCGGTCTCAACCTGCCGTTGACCGCGACGGCTTCGGCATGGAAGCCTTTGCCGCCAGATGCCGCGAAAGCAAACGGCTGCTGAAGCCCATGATCTTGTTCAAGCGGCCCGCGATGACGCCCGACTTGCCTGCGAACATGGCATCAAGGCCGATCCGCGCGACCTCGGCGGGAAGGAGCTTCATCCGCTCCAATGCCTTCGGTGTCTCGTACCCGGAAACCGCGTTGAAGCCCGTGTCCATCAGGCCTGGCGAGAGGACGGTGACGCCCACCTTGGGTGCCAGCTCCACATGGAGTGCCTCGCCAAAGGACAGCACGAAGGCTTTGGCCCCGGCATACGCGGCTAGCAGCGGCACGGGTTGGTAGGCCGCCATGCTACCAACCAGCAGGATGTGTCCGCGGCCGCGCGCGGCCATGCGGCGGCCGAAGATCTGGCACAACTCGGTCAAGCTGACGATGTCTAGCTGTAGCATGGCTCGGAGGCGTTCGGGCTCGTGCGCAAGGAAGGCGCCGTACAAGCCGAATCCAGCGTTGTTGACGAGAACATCCGGCTCGATGCCGCGCTGCTCCAGGCGGCGCTCCAAGACGTTGGCGCTGCCCGCTGCACCTAGATCAAGCGGTTCGACGACAACCTCGATGCCGTGTTTTTGCCGCAGTTTCTGCGCGAGTTGCTGCATCGGCAGCTCGGAGCGCGCCGTCAGGACCAGATGGGTGCGGCGTTCGGCCAGTCCCCTGGCAAGTTCTACTCCCAAGCCACTGGAGGCCCCGGTCAGCAGCGCCCACTCGCTGCGTGCGGGAAGGTTGTCTTCTTGGGGATGAATGCCGGTCATTTCGTGCATGCCTCAGTAAATGACCATCGGTCATTTTTGCAAGCAATAAGCCACGGCCGGCAGAGAAGGTCATCCAACGCCTGTCGGGCTACCGGTGCAGTGTTTTAGTGCAAAATGTTCGGATGTTGTCTGTCAAGCACCGCCAGTCCAAGTGCCGAGAAGATAATGGTTGCACCTTGTTCCAAAAAACGGTCCTTTGCTGCCTCAATGGTGTCAGCAAGACCAGCGTCTCACCAACGGAGATTTTCTAAGATGGATGTGGACGCTTCCTGGCACCTGTCCGACAAACCACCGTTATTCGGAACAGGATGTATTTCATCCGAAGTTCTTGAGGCCCGGCCACGCCGAACGCAGGGTTTGTTTCGGCTCGCGGCAAAGCCAGATGCCGCGGCCCTGCCACTCGTTGGGGACGCCGTAGGCATTGTCGATGGTGCCTACTTGCTCCACCTGCCCGAAAAGTTGATCCAGCCAGTCCCGGTGCCGCGCGCCGACCACGATTACCGCCTGCGGGTCCCGGCTACCCGGCCCCCAAAGCCAGTAGTTGTTGTGTGGGGAGACGACCGGCACGCGTGCGGCGAGGGTGGGATCGAAATGTTCGATAGCCGCCGCTTCCTCGTAGTTAACGGATAGGATCGTCGTCCGAGCCTGTTCGGACGCGGGCAATCCACGCACGATTGTCCCCACCTGCGTGACCAGTTCCGGCCAACCGACCTGCGTGCCGAGATCTCCGTTGAGCCGGAACTCCCAACTGGCCGCCAGCCGCTCGGGTGGGACGATGGTCAGCACCGCCGGAGCCAGCGGCAGCGCACACAAGACGACTCCCGCAACAGCCACCGGACGCAGCCAACGGCGCGGATCGGTCTCCCGGGCGACCCGGCGCGCGGTCAGAGCCTCCAAGGCCACGCTGCCCACGGCGGCCAAGGGCGGATAGATCGGTCCCACGTAGTAGGGTTTGCCGCATAGGACGAGTAGCATCGCGAACACCACCCCAGCGATACAAACCGCTACCCGTGCGCCGGGCTTCCCGCCCGCGGAGAACGCCCACCACATGCCCAAGGCCAGTAAGGGCAGGACGGCTGGATTGGTGAAAATCGCTTGTAGAACGAGGAACTTCCCGAGCGTCCATTCCCCGCGGTTCCACACGTTGTTGTTGTGGATAAACTCCGCTGTGGGCCAGCCGTGCGCGTGCTGCCAGAGCAGGTTGGGCAGCAACAGCGCCAGCGCGATCCCGCCCCCCAGCCAGGGCCAGGGAGTGCGCAGGTGGCGGCGGCCGATCCGGGTCGCGAGAAGCGCCACCGCCAGTCCCACTCCGAACAGGCCCATCGTGTGCTTGGTCTCCAACCCCACGCCCGCCGCCAGCCCGACGAGCAGCCAGCCCTGGCCCTCGTTGGTACGCAGCGTCCGCAAGACCAGCCAGAACGTCAGCGCCCAGAGGAGTTGATCGAACACGACGGTCTGGAACAACTCGCCCGTCGCCAGAAAGAGCGGCATGGCCAGCACGGCCAACGCGGCCAGTCCTTGCGCGAAACGTCCGCCGCCGAGTTCGCGGGCCATCAGGCCGCCGACCACGACCACGACCGCGCCCGCCAGCGCGCTGAAGCAGCGCAACTCTCCCGGGGTGAGCGCCGCCACGCCAAAGAGAGTTTCAACGAGGCGGCCCAGCATTGGCACGAGCGGCGGCTGGTCCACGTAACCCCACGCGGGACGGCGTCCGCAGGCGAGGTAATAAAACTCGTCCTGATGGAAGCCATAGCCGTTGCCGATGAGAGCGTGTACCACCAGCTTCGCTGCGGCCACCGGGAGCAGGATACCCCAGACGGCGGCGGATACGGATGGTTCGCCCCCTTCCGTTGCTTCGCCGGGACCGGGTACGGTCATCTGCTTGGTGGCATCCATGCGCCCGCCATCATCCGGCTTGCCGCTGGCTGTCGGCAAGAAAATTACTTGGCGGAAATACGTCTGGCACGGACAAACAACCCCAAAAACCCTATTAATGAATGTTCAATGTATCGAGCATCCGGTCGAGCGTATTCAAAGACGGTGGTTTAGTGAAGGCGGTCACACCACATCGCCCAAGATGTAGCCGTGGTGAATAGTTCCTACGCTACCAATTCCAACAACGCCCGCACGGCGAAGCCAGTCGCGCCGCGCGCCAAGTCGGGCCGATCCTTGGTGATGGCCGCGGGGCCGGCGATGTCGAGGTGGACCCAGGGCGTCTCGCCCACGAACGTCTTCAAAAACGCCGCCGCCGTGCAGGCTCCGCCCCACCGGCCGCTGCTGTTCTTGATCAGCGCCACGTCGCTCTTGATCATCTCGCTGTAATCCTCGAAGAGCGGCATCGGCCACAGGCGCTCGCCGGACTTCTCGGCGGCAGCCAGCACGTCGTCGCGCAGCGTGTCGGAAGTGCTCCACAACCCGGCGGCGGATTCCCCCAGGGCCACCACGCAAGCGCCCGTCAGCGTAGCCAAGTCGATGATCGCCCCCGCCTTGCAATCGCGCACGGCGTAACCCAGCGCGTCGGCGAGCACGACGCGGCCCTCGGCGTCGGTGTTGTTGATTTCGATGCGCTTGCCGCCGTAAACCGTCACGATGTCGCCGGGCCGGTAGGCGTCGGGGCCGGTGAGGTTTTCCGCGCTCGTGAGGATGGCGGTGATGTTGCGCCTGGGCTTGAGCGCCGCCACGCCCTGCATCGTGCCCAGGACCGTGCAGCCACCGCACTTGTCCCAGATCATTTCCTCCATCCGGTCGGCGGGCTTGATGGACAGGCCGCCGCTGTCGAAGGTGATGGACTTGCCTACCAGCACCAGCGGCGCTTCCTCCGGCGCGCCGCCCTGGTAGCGGATGACGATCAGGCGCGGCGGACGCAAACTGCCGCCGCCGACCGCCAGCAAACCGCCGAAGCCACCCTCGCGCAGGGCGGCCTCGTCCAGCACGGTCACCTCCAGGCTGCCGCCGCTGTCGCGGCCGAGCTGGCGGGCGGCTTCGGCAAGCTTTTCGGGATAGAAGAGGTTGCCCGGCTGGTTGCCAACCTGGCGGGCATGGTTGGCGGCTTCCGCGAAGATGCGTCCACGCTCACCGGTGGCACGGACCGTGGGCAGCTCGCCGTCGGAGCAAAGCAGGGTGACGGTGTCCAGTGAATCGGCGGTGGCTGACCCAGCGACGGGGTCCTTGAACTGATCGAAGCGGTACGCCCCCATCACCAGACCTTCGATGACTGCACCGGCGAAGGACGCGTGGGTGCCGAGTTCGACCGCGGCGCGTGTGCGGCCTTTGCCTTGCAACGAACGCGCCGCCACCCCGGCCGCCACCCGCAAGGTCCTGGCGGTGACTTTGTCCGCCGCACCGAGTCCCACGCAAAGGAGGCGTTCGGCGTGGAAGAACACGGTCGATCTCTCGCCGCCGCTGAACTCCGCCTCGGGCAAAGCCTGCGGGAGTTGTGCGCGCTCCTCTGTGGTCAGGAAGCGGATGGTCGCTTCGGTGTCGGCGGGGGCTTGGGCGGCATAGGCGATGTTCATGTCGGCGGGAAAATCGGCGAGGATGCGCGGAGGGCAAACTGCTTTTTCCCTGCCGCGGAGCGGCACCGTAACAAGGTAGGAACTCGCTCTCCGAGCGATCCGTGGTTTCGCCTGGTCGGGTTTTTGTCTTTTGTGGCAGCCTTGTCCTCTGCGGCACGCCGACAAGTCGGATCGCTCGGAGAGCGAGTCCCTACCTTGTTACGGTGCCGCTCCGCGGCGGAATTGCCCTGCTGGCCGTACTATGGCATACTATGTTGTGCCAAACGCCGTACCGATTGACCCGCCCGCGGCTCCCAACCGCACCCCGGCAAAAAGCGTGGTGACTTTCTTGCTTGGCGTCTTATCGGTACTCTACCTGCTCAATTTCGACGCGGGGATCTTCGAGTTGATCCCGGACAACATCCCGATCATCGGCAACCTCGACGAGGTGGCAGCGACCATCCTGCTGCTGCGATGCCTGGCCTACTTTGGCCTCGATCTCACCCATCTCATCAGTGGAATCAAGCCACGCGAGAAGAACGTCACGCCTCCGAACGCCGCGGCGCGCTAGCCGTGCCGGCGGTTATAGTTGGACATCTCGCGCTCGGTCTCGCGCAAGGTGACACGTTCCTTCAGATCGGCGCGCTTATCGGCGGCGTGCTTGCCTTTTCCGACGCCGATTTCGACTTTGACCCGGCCATTTTTCCAGTACATCCGCAGGGCGACCAAGGCGTGCCCTTTGATGGACGACAGCCCATGTAGTTTGTCGATCTCGACGCGGTTGAGCAACAAACGCCGGGGGCGCTTGTTCGTGTGCTGCGTGTCGTGGCTGGCCCGCGAATAGGGTTGGATATCTGCGTTGAGCAGCGTCGCCTGCCCATTTTCGATGCGCGCGAACGCATCGTTAAGGTTGGCGTGCCCGGCGCGGATGCTCTTGATTTCCGTACCTTTGAGCGCGATTCCCGCCTCGTACCGCTCCAAAATGTGGTACTCCCGGAGGACTTTGCGATTGTTTAGAATGTCTTCCGGCGCGGAACGAGGCATGGGAGAAGGCAGAAGGATGAAGGTAGAAAGGGGGCGACAGGCAGCAATCACGGCCCCGGCGGTGTCGGCAAAGCTACACCCGGCGAGCAGAAACTGCATCGGAAGATCATTGCTCTTCTTGCGCCTTCTGCCTTCTGCCTTCTGCCTTCTGCCTTTCCCTACGCGCTGCCGGAGTCCGGCATGCTGTCGTCGCTGGCCGTCGCTTCGCGGAAGCCTAGTTTACCGTCGATCAATTCACGCAGCGCGATATCGCTGTAAACCATCCTTGGGGTAGTCAACACGAGCGGGCGATGCCCTTGGCTGAGCTGGCGGACCCGTTTGGAAACGATGTTAATCAACTTCTGCTGGTCGGGGATCAGCTTGAAGGCTTCGTCGAGGAGTTGGCTTTGCATAAGCGGCTGTTGAGCGCGCCCTGTTGCCGCCGCCACCGCTTCCGCCGATGGTGGCGGTAGAACGGTAAATTTTACTGGTTTGGAACCTGGATCTGGCATGATCGAGTGGACGGACAACGCGGGAGGGATGACAATGATGGTAGTAATCGATTTGTCAAGGGGTATTTATCCGCAAATTGCCCATGGATGCAGAGAGGTGGATGGCAGGTTTCTTTCCGCCGCCTCGTCTCCACCGCGCCCAGGCTCACTTCCGTGACAACGTGATGCGTTTGAGCCTCGCCTCATCGGGCGGGCTGAAGGTGCGGATCTGCGCGTCGTCTTTGAATGCGTTGTGAACCAGCCGCCGGTCGAAGGAGTTCATCGGCTCCAACTGCACCGAACGCCCGGTCAGGCGCACCTGATCGGCCAGCACGCGAATCTTGTGCAGGAAGCCATCCTGGCGCATCGCCCGATGGTGCTCCACGTCCACAATCACCCGCGGAGCGTGGCGGTCCCTCGCCTGGAGCACCCGGTTGACCAAGAACTGGAGGTCGTCGAGCGTCTGGCCTTCAGGGCCGATGAGGCGCTCGGCCTCGGCGGTGTAAATCTGGAGGCTGATCGTGCCGTCTTCCGCCACGGCCTCCTGGATCTCGAAGGCAAAACCGAGATACCCGAGCATCGTGTCGAGCAGTTCCTGGGGGGCGGGGTTCATATTCTGACCTTGCTGCCGCCACCGCCGCCGCGCCCGTTGCGCCCTCCGCCCTTTTTATTACCCGTGGTGGAAAGTCCACCGCGCTTGGCGACCGGCACGGCGGCGACCCGGGAGATGGCCGGGAGGGGTTGTGAGCGGTTGTAATAAAGCTGCACGATGGTCAGCAAACCCTGCATCGTATAATACAGAGCCAGCGCCGCGGCGAAGTTGTAGCAGAAGAAGCCGAAGACCAGCGGCATGAACATGAACATCTTCTGCTGCTGCGGATCACCGGTTTTCGGCGTGAGCGACATTTGCCAGAACTGCGTGCCGATCATCAGCAGCGGCAGCACGTTGATCGAATAGCCAAAGTAGTGCGCCAGCGTGTCGGGCTGGGAAAGATCACGCACCCACAGGAAGCTGGAATTGCGCAGTTCCGCCGCGGTGCCCAGCATGTAGAGGAAGCCGAAGAAGATCGGCATCTGGACCAGCATGGGCAGACACCCGCCGACCGGGCTGACACCGTACTCTTTGTAGAGCGCCATCGTCTCCTTGTTGAGGCGGGCGGGGTCTTCTTTGTGCTTCTCGCGCAGCTCGGTCATCTTGGGACTGAGCGCCGACATCTTCTTCATCGACTTGTTGGCCTTCTGCTGCAACGGCCAGAGCACGGCCTTGACCAGAAAGGTCAGCAGGATGATCGCCAGTCCGTAGCTGTGCAGCCAACTCTTGAACAGGTTCATCATGGCCAGCAGCGTGATGCTCACGATCTTGAACTTGCCGAAGTCCATAACCTCCTGCTCGTCGTGCCCCAACTTGGCCAGGCGGCTGTAGAACTTGGGTCCGGTGTAAATCTGGAAGGATTGGGTCGTACTGGCACCCGGAGCCAGGTTGATCTCGGGCATCCCCAAGGCGGCATCGAGACCGTGGAGCGCGGGCTGGCCTGCCGTTGTCTCCTCGGGAGTCAGCGGCAGATCGAAGCGGCGCGCCCAGATCTGGCGGGCGGCGGGTTCCTGATCCGGCTTGTCGCTCAGGGGCGCGACGATCGTGGCGTAAAACTGGTTCTTCACCGCCACCCAAGCTGCCTTGTCCACGCTCTGCGTGATAATCTGGCGGGCGGGATGCGTCTCGGTGCCGATGAGCGGGATGTGCCCGGCGTCGAACGAGGGCGCATGGTCGGTGTGATAGCGGCCGTCGCTAAAGTAATCGTAGGAAACGCTGTAAGGCAGGTCGCGGCGATGGATCGGTGCGCTGGAACCCGCGTGGACGAAGTAGCCGCTCTTGTACGGCTGCGCCCCGGTGTTGGTGAACTTGACGTCCAGCTTGACGGCGGGGATCAGCTTGGCGTCGCCCTGGTTGTCCAGGCTGTAACGCTTCTCGATCTTCAGGCCGTCCGGTTCGGTCCGCTCGAAAACGACCGTGTTCCCGTCGCGGTGCATCTCGTATGGCAAATGGCTGCCTTCGAGCGCCTGGGCGCTGATCGCGCCGATGGGGATGTGGCCGGCGTGGTTGAGTGTGATGTTGACGCCGCCCTCCGCCAGGTGTTTCGGCCCGAGAGGGATGGCTTCGGCGATGCCGCCGCCTAGGTTGGTGTAATGCAGTTCCAGAAGGTTCGGCACGACAACTTTCTCGATTTGCTCGGGCACCGTTTCTTCGGCCTGGGTGGCGGGCGACGAGGGGGCTTGGCGGTCAACCACTTGCACGGGCTGGCCGGAAGTGATGGCCGGCGAGGGAGCCCCGGTGGCAGCTTCGGTGGGCAGCGGCGTGGCGGCCCCGGTGGCCGCGGTGGTATCCACGACGGCGGGCGGGTGGGCGAGCAATTCGGCGCGGTGCTTCGAGGAAAGATAAACCTCCCACGACACGAGGCCAACGATGCTCAAAATAACTGCGATCCAGGCTGGTCTGTCCATGAAAACGGGGTGCGGGCTTGCAAACGGTCGAACCGTTCACCCTTACCTTGAAAAGCGGCAGTTGCCAAGGGACGGCGCGTGACGGTGAGTTTTCCACCCGGCGCGGAAAAGAAATTACTTCCTTTGCGTCCCGGGGACTTTGTGCCATTAGACAAAGCGGAATGAGCGACCCGCGCATCGAACCGGCCACGACGGAAGACCTGCCTGCCCTGGCGGATCTTCTCTACGACCTGTTCACCCGCGAAACTGACTTCCGTCCGGATCAGGTCAAGCAGTTGCGCGGCCTGCGCCTGATCCTGGAGCAGCCCCACCGCGGACGGATTTTTGTGATGCGCGGCGCGGCCGATCAGATCATCGGCATGGTCAACATGCTCTTCACGATCAGCACCGCCGAGGGCGGCTCCGTAATTATCCTGGAGGACTTGATCGTCTCGCAGGACCATCGCGGGATGGGTTACGGCGCGCAGCTGATCAAGTACGTGCTGGATTTCGCCAAGCAAAAAGATTTCCTGCGGATCACCCTGCTCACGGACCGCCTGGACGAGAAGACCAAGCACTTTTTCCAACAGCACGGTTTCGATGCAAGCGAGATGGTACCCATGCGCTGGCTGCCGGGCGGTGGCGCCCCGCAGCATCCGATCGCCGGAGGCTCACAGTAGGGCGGCTGTGTTGGTGGGCGTTGACAGGGCGGTTCGATGCGGGGAGGCTGCGACGCTTCCGCACCACGATGGACTTTCCTGATTTCGAAGTCCGCTCTTCCCCCGAAGGCCGGCCCCCCGCTTTCGTCGATCTCGGCTTCGCGCGCGTGGACACCGACCGGCGGCGGCGGTGCGGCTTTCCCGAGGTGATCTTCTGCCAGGGCAAGACCCCGGCGGAGGTCGTCGCTATTGCGCAAACCATCCTGGCGCACGAACCCGTGGTACTCGGCACGCGCGCCTCGCCGGAGCACTTCGCGGCGGTGGCGGCAGTCGTGCCGGGTGCGGTGTACCACGCGCGGGGCCGGTGCGTCGTCGTGGAACGCGAGCCGCTGCCGCGGCGGACAGGTTTGATCGGTGTGATCTGCGCCGGAACGAGCGACCTGCCCGTGGCCGAGGAAGCAGCGGTGACCTTGGAAACCTTCGGCAACCCGGTGGAACGCCTCACGGACGTCGGCGTGGCGGGATTGCACCGCCTGTTGGCCGTGCGCGACCGCCTGGAAGCCTGCCGGGTACTGGTGGTTGTCGCCGGGATGGAGGGCGCGCTGCCCAGCGTGGTGGCGGGTCTGGTGAGCTGCCCGGTGATCGCCGTGCCGACGAGTATCGGCTACGGCGCGAGCTTCGGCGGACTGGCGGCACTGTTGGGAATGCTCAATAGCTGCGGCAGCGGGGTGACGGTGGTCAACATCGACAACGGCTTCGGCGCGGCCTACGCAGCGGCGATGATCAACCGTATTTGAAGGTGTGAGTTTCCGGCAGGCTGCTTTCCTTTCGCTCGAACTTGCCGGAAGGTAAGAAAACAAGACTGAGCAGACGAAAATGAGCCTGTCCTCCGCTCCCACGTCTGCTTGATTGACCCAAACCTATGTTCGGCAGCTTTCTCGACAAAGCCAGGGGCCAAGCCATCTCCATGGCCGGACGCAAGCTCCTCGGCTCCTACCTGGAAAAATACGGCGAAATGTTAAACTTTTCTGTTCAACCCGAGACCAAGACCATCACGCTGGAAGTCCTGCTTAAAGGGGAGCAATCGCCGATCAAGATCGTGCTCAACGGCTACGAACTGCTCGACCCCACCAGCCCAAGCGGCAAGCCGGCCTTGCGGGTCGCACGCGCCACAGCCTCGCGCGAATGGATGCAGGTGCTTCTCAACCAATACCTGGAAGGCAAACCCATTGAACTGCCGCCCCAAGCCGTGCCGCTGCTCAAACTCTTGATCTAGCAGACTGGCAGATGCTGCTCTATAGAATTTGCCTTCCGGTGGTAGGGCGGGCGCTCCGCCCGCCATAAGGTTGTTCGTCACGGCAGGCGGGGCGCCCGCCCTACAGCCGGAAAGCAAGTTTGCTCGGAGGATGTCTGTATTCCCTCAAGAGAACCGGTCTTCGGTCCACGGGTCGGCCGTGTTGCTGTAGCCGCGTACCTCCCAGAACCCCGGCTTGTCGTCGGCGCGGAACTCGATGCCGCGCACAAACTTTGCCCCTTTCCAGGCATACAACTTCGGGATAATGATTCGCGCCGGACCTCCATGCTCCTTCGGCACCGGTCGTCCCTCCATGCTCGTGGCGATCAGCGTGTCGTCATCCAGACAATGCTCGATGGCTGTGTTCGTCGAATAGCCATCGTAGCCCGTGAAGTACACGAACTTCGCTTCCGGCTTCGGACGCACGAGGTCGGCTAAGGTGAAGAACGCCACGCCGCCCCAACAGCAGTCGTATTTGCTCCAAGTCGTCACGCAGTGGAAATCACTGACGTCCTCAAACGGCGGCAGCTTGTTCAAATCTTCCCAGGTCAAGGTCACCGGATTTTCCACCAGTCCCTTGATCTCCAATTTCCACTGGTCCAACGGGATCACCGGCTGGATACCCAGGTCCAGCACTTGCAACCGCGAACTGAGGTGCTGACCCGGCGGCAGGCGGTCTTCCGAACGCACCGCCGGCTTCTCCTTGCCGGCCTGCTTGCGCGCCCAGCGTTCTTTGCGTTCGATGATCGTCGGATTCATAGCCGGCCGCTGTTATTCCGAAACCTGCTTGCTGCGCTTGGAATCCATCGCCTTGATGGCGTCGCGCAACTGCGCGGCTCGTTCGTAGGCTTCGTGGGCGATGGCGGTCTCCATCTCGCGGCGCATTTTCTCGATCTTGCTCATCGGGCGCTTGGCGCGCAGCTCTTCGGTCCACTCGTCGAGAAAGGTCAACTCAGCGCTCTTCTCGGCGGCTTCGTTCTGGTCGTGTTCCTGGTAGAAGGCGCTGATCTGCTGCCGGCCGTTTTCTATCTCAGCCAAAGCCGCTTCGATGCGCTTCTTGTCCAATTCGATGGACGCCTTGGCGCGTGTGTTCATCATCGTGATATAGGGCACGAACTGCGCAAACGCCCAGACGATGTCGTCACGGTCGGTGTGCTCGCGCACAAAGGTGGAAAGGTCCAGGTTGCGCTGGGTGTCACGGATCACCGCCGGATAATCGTCCAACTGAAAAAGACTCAGGTAACGATGGTAATACTGGATGCCCTCCTGCTGCAACTCACTGCACTCCTCGGGCGACAGGACGTACTCCTCTTCCTTTTCGCGTGCCTTGCGTGCGCAGCTCTGGTGATAGGACAACAGGGATTCGTGGTTCTTCGGGCGCAACCCGTCGGGCCGGCCAGTGATTTCCATCTGGATCAGGCCCAGGTCGAGGCGCAGTTGCACCTTTTCCTTGCCGTCGCGGCCCGAAATCTTTCGGACCTTGATCTGGCCCGCTTCGTGCGGCCAATCTTCGAGTAGTTCGTTGAGATCTTGGCTCATAAAAAGGATCGCTTAAGCGGTGGCCGGTTCCAGCGGCTCCATAGTGCCCTTGTAGCGGCCCCGTTCCTCGCTGACGCCGAAATTCGTGGCGGACAATGCGGCAATGCGGTCCATCTCGTCCGTGCTCAGCGCGGGCGTGTCGGGGGCCGTGGCAAACTCGACGAGTTGTTCCTCGTTGTAGATGTTCGGCAAGGTGGACGCCACCCGCTCATCGGCGAGCAGCCACTGGAGCGCGGCCTGGCCCAGCGTACGGTCCGGGCCTTCGAGGAAGCGCAGGGTGTCCACCTTCTTGATGCCGTTGAGCAGCCAGGAGCGCGGGCGGTGGTTGCGGTGGTCGTTGGGCGGGAAGACGGTGTCCTCGGTGTACTTGCCTTCCAGCATGCCGCTGGAATGGGTCACGCGGATGAGGAACATGGTGTCGCTATCCATCCGCTCGGCCGCCGCCTGGATTTCGCGGCCGGGGTAGGGTTCCAGCAGGTTGTAGATGTGCTGCACGCTGGTGATGCGCCTGCCTTGGCGTTCGATGGCGTTCACGCCCTCGTAGAGCCAGCCGATGGCCGGGCCAAGCGCGAACCCGCCGTGGCGGATCTTGCCGGCCGCCTTGAGCTTGTCCATCGTTTCCCAAACCTCGTCGTTCTCCACCTCGGCCATGCCGATGTTATGAAGCTGGAGCAGATCGATGCGGTCCGTGCGCAGGCGCTTCAGGGCGGCGTCGGTCGCGGCCTCGATCCCGGCGGGGGAGAAGTCCTGCGGGATGGCGCTCTGGCCGCGGCGGGCGTCGGCGTGGTTGATGAAGTCGTAACCTACCTTGGTAGCAATGACGACCTGGTCGCGCTGGTTGGGGAACGCCTTGGCGATCAGTTCCTCGCTCAGGCCGTTGCCGTAGGTGTCCGCCGCGTCGAAGAGGGTGATGCCCAGGTCGAAAGCCTTGTGCATCAGCGCGATGGCCTCGCCCTCGGTGAATTTGCCCCACCAGCCGGTGGAGATCGTCCACAGCCCGAAACCGACTGCGCTGACCGTCAAATCCGTGTTCTTGTAGGTGCGAAACTTCATCTGGACTTCAGAACATAGCGAGCACCAACCCGGTGGCAAGTTGCATAGCGCGGTTGGTTACAGCCGGCCAAGGGAGGATGGGTGATTGAGGGCTGCTCCGGAAACGTGCGGCCTGCCTTCCTCCGTGGTAGGAATTATGATACTGTTCCCGCCCTTGACCGTGCGGAGAGCATTTTTCAAGCACGTTGCGCCAGCCATGGAGGACTCGAAATTTTGGACTTGCTTCGGGTGGCGTCATTTGGTGCAGTACGGCTTACTGACCCATCCGATGAGAATCCCCCTCCCCCTCCGCGCCTCTCTTGCCATGCTGATCGCCCTAGCCAGTTGTACCTCTGGTCCGGCCCGAGCGGTTGCGGCGGGCATCCCGGGCTACGTCGTGGTGCCGTTGTCTCTCATGGACAAGGTAAACCAGGCAGTCGTACGGGCCAACGTCAACGGCAGGCCTACCATGCTCCTCATGGACACCGGCGCTTCGGGGACACTGCTTGACCGCAGATTTTACCAGAAGGCGCAGGTCCGCTCCAACGACGCTGCACCGGGTCAACTTCCACCCGAAGTCGGCAAGAAGGTCAAGGTGAACGGTGAACCGGCCGAGGTCGGCTACGTTGACAGCCTCCAAGTGGGCGGAGCCGAATTCGGAAAGCGCCCCGTCGGCGTACTCGACATGAGCGGCCAGTTCGCCCAATACAACAACATGCACGCGGGGTCCGCCTTGGGCGGCTTGCTGGGCGAGGACGTGTTGCGCAAATATTCCGCCATCATCGATTGGGCGCGGCGCGGCGTGTACCTCAACATCGACCCGGCTAAACGCCTGAAGCTGGGACCGGGCCTGGTCGCCGCCGGTTGGACCGCCATCCCGATGTACAGCACGGAGTTCCGGCATTTCGCCGTGTCCTGCACGGTGGAGAGCCAGCCCGTGCGATTGCTCGTGGACACAGGCGCGGGTTTCACCGGTATCGTTCCAGATATTGTCCCCATCAAGCACATGATCTACGGGCGCGAAGCGGGGTCTTCCACGGGGCATATTCACTCCTACAGCATACGGTCTTCGATGACCGGCATGGATTCCAACGCCTACCTGGCCAAGCTGGAAAATTGGAAGGTCGGCAACTACGAAATTGCTTCTTCTGTGGTGACAGTGAGCAAGATCGTTCCCGGCCTCCTCGCGCAACAGTCCGGGGGCGAAGGCCCGCTGCTGGGCTTGCTCGGAGCCGAGGTGCTCGCCTCCAACAACGCCATCATCGACGTCGCCGGATCCACCCTCTACCTCAAGCCAACCAAGCATTAACCTTCCGCCCGAAAGGAGACCGTCTTTTTCCTGGTGCGCGCGCGCCGGGAGCTTCCGGCACGCCTTCCGCGGGATCTGGTGGCTGCTGCGCCAGGAACACAACGCCTGGCTGCACCTGGCCGCGGCAGTCGCGGCGGTGACCCTGGGAGCCCTGCTGTCGATCTCCCGGGCCGAATGGTGCGCGGTGATGTTGACCATCGCCGGTGTACTGGCAGCCGAGGCGTTCAACACGGCCATCGAAACCTTGGCCGACGCGGTTCATCCCGAGCTTGACCCACTCGTCGGGCACGCCAAGGATCTGGCCGCCGCCGGGGTGCTGCTGATGAGCCTGGGAGCGGCGGTGGTGGGGCTGATCATCTTCGTGCCCCGGTTCCTGGCGGTGCTGGGTTATCGCAGTTAAAAGACGTTAAGAAGTCCGACGCGCCGCCTGTAGGTTTTAATAGAAGAACTCAGTACCTCGCAATCTAAATAGCATAGCATAGTGGCTTTTCCTCGCGCACCTTGCGGCAGTGGCGGCCCAGCTTTTCGCGGGCCTTGCCCAGCGAGAACTGCCAGGTGAGCTTGATGGCTTTGGCGTGGCGCCGCTGCGACCAGGGCGAGCACCGCGCGCTCCAGAGTGTCAAAGGAGGGGATGCGCCGGTGCAGGCACTCGCGGGCCAGCGCGGAGAACCTAGGTCTCGATCAGGCTGAGCCAGCTGGCGGCTTTAGGCGTGTAGAAGAACTCGAAGCGTTGGGCCAGGGCGAAAGCCTCTGCGGGCGGAAAGGTTTCGCAGAGAGCGCTCAAGCCGTGGGTGTCGAGGCTGTCCTGCACCGGAGCGGATCTTCTTGGCCGCGGGGCCGCAGGCCGCGAGAGCTTGCCGCAAGAGCGCGTGCTCGCGCTTGGTACACTGGGCCTGAACGTGGACCAGACGCTTGCCGGTGAGCGGTTCAATGGCGGCCAGAGCAGGCAAGCGCTGCCGTTCTTGGTGCAAGCAGAGGGCTCCCAAAGCCACCTGGCCGGGCGGGGCGTTGGGCGGGGCGACTTCCTCGCCGATGGAGAATGCAGGGCCGCTAGGTCAAAACACACCGCCGGATAAGCGGGATCGCAGGGCAAGCCGCCGAGCCAGAGCACCCGCTCCACGCCGGCTAGGAAGCGGCTGTTGATCTCGCCTAGGCACCCCGTCTTCTTGAGGGGCGGGGCGAGCACGTTTTGTTTTTTGGGAATGGTGCGGGCGTGGTTGTGCGAGAGCGCCTCCACGAAGCCCAAGCTCCACGCTTTTGTCGGCGAGCAGGCGCAGGCTCCCGCGCGCGCGACCCGCCGGCGGGGTGCTGCAGGCCAGCGCCATTACCCTGGCGCGCTGGGCGCCCTCGATACGCACGGGCCTGCCCGGACGCGAGCGCTCACAGCAACGCCGCCGCCAAGCCTTCCTCCTTGTACGTGTCACGCCAGGCGGCCCGCCTCGCCGAGTTGCAGAGGAAGCTTTTTCATCCGCCCAGCTCGACCGCTTGCCAAAGCTGACGCAGGGTTACTTGAATTACGGGGCACTTAGGGAAGGGGCGGAACTCTCTTTGTTTGGAGAACTCCATACTCAAATTCAATTGCGTGATGGAGTGGTTCCTGCTCGGCATGGGTTTTCCTCGTTCTTCCTCGTAGGTGAGAGGCCGTTCGGTGAGAAGATCGGTGTTCATGGCAGGATGGAATGGACCTTTCCGTAGCGAGCGGCAAGACCGATGCCGTGAAACGAAAATATTACCCGTTCACCAACAAACGGACCACAGCGAGCACGGCGAAAAATAGCATCAGCGCCGAGGTGGCGCCCTGCGTGATGATCTGCCACGAAGGCGCCGCGAACCGCGCCCCCCACTGCACCGCGCCACACAGGACGCTGCCCCACAACACCGCTCCGGCAACCACGCCCACCGCCACGCACAGCGATGCCCCGATGCCCAGCCGATCGCCGGCCTGGCCACCGATCACGGCCAGCCAGAAGGTGATGTTCCACGGGCTGGACAGCGCCATCGTCAGCCCGAGCAGATAGCCGCCGCCCGTCGAGTCGAAGCGGCGCGGGCGCACGGGGGCGGCGACGGCAAACGCGTTGGCCTCCGACTCCGTGTGCTGCCGCGACGCCCGCCAGTCCGCCCACGCACCGCGCCCGAACGTCCACGCCAGGAAGAGCAGCAGCGCCACGCTGACGACACCCAGCACCGGACGCACCCCGGGAACGCCGATCAATACCCCCGCGCCCAGCGAAACGGCCACCGCCCAGAGGAAGTCGCCGGAACACGCGCCCAGGCCCACCGCCCAGGCCGGCAGGAAGCCGCGCTCCAGGCCGCGCCGGATCATTTCCGCGTTGATCGGCCCCGGCGGCCAGGCCACGGACCAGCCGAGCAGGAATCCTTTGAGCAGCAGGGCGGTAAACATCGGAAAGACCGCCATTTTGCGCCGCCGGCCGCGCCTTGGCAAACGCCGCTTGAAAAACCGCGGGTTTATGGCAATGAATGTGCAGGGGAAAAGGGCAGCTTTCCCGCTTGTCAAAGCGGGGCTAGGACGCTACAACCATCCCCCCGCCGGTTTTCAGGAAGTTGTTTCAGGGCTCCAACGCAGCAAGCAAGGAAGACGACCATGAACGAATCCATGCAGGAAAAGGCGCGCCAGGTGGCGTCCCTCTACCAACCCGAGCACGAGCACGACGCCTGCGGCGTTGGCTTCATTGCCGACATCCACGGTAAACGCTCCAACCAGATCGTGCGTATGGGTCTGAGTTCCCTGTGCAACCTCGGCCACCGCGGCGCGCTCGACGCCGACGCGAAAACCGGCGACGGCGCGGGGCTGCTGACCCAACTGCCCTACAAAATCCTGCGCAACGAGGTGAGCCGCCTGGGCCACCACCTTTTCCAGGACGGCGACCTGGGCGTGGGCATGGTCTTCCTGCCGCACGACAAGGCCTACGCCCAGGCGCGGGCTAAGGCGATCACCGAAGAGGTGCTGGCCTCGCGCGGCCTGTACTTTCTGGGGTGGCGCGACGTGCCCGTCAACCTCAACGTGCTCGGCGAAAAGGCGCAGTCCACCATGCCGCGCATCGAACAGGTGCTCGTCGCCAAGCCCTTCGGCATGAACGCGGAGGAATTCGAGCGCGCCCTGTTTCTTTCCCGCAACCAGATCGAGAAACGCGCGGCCGACGACAAAATCCAGAACTTCTATCTCTCGTCGCTCTCCAGCCGGGTCATCATCTACAAGGGGCTGCTGGTCTCGGCGTCGCTGGAAAAATTCTACAAGGATCTCTCCAACCCGGATTACGACACGGGCCTGTGCGTGTTCCACCAGCGCTACAGCACCAACACCTTTCCGACCTGGCCGCTCGGGCAGCCGTTCCGCATGCTCGCGCACAACGGCGAGATCAACACCATCAAGGGGAACCGCAACTGGATGAGCGCCCGCGAGGCCGAACTCCAGGCGGATTTCTGGGGCGAGGACATCGACCTGCTCAAGCCCATCATCCAGCCCGGCGGCTCGGAC
>CAXTOP010000062.1:0-27093 GCA_964245965.1 uncultured Chthoniobacterales bacterium | reverse complement strand
CGAACCCGCTTCATCCGCTACAGGGTCACCCATGCTTTAATCAGCGGCTCCCTAAGTTCAGATCACCTGTGTAGCTTTTCAGATGGTCCTCAATCCACTGACGTAATTGCGAGGCATCTGCAGCCTCAAATTCGCCTTCAGTCTTGAAGATGCCATCAAGGAACGCGTCTCGGTCTCTCGGTGGTAGGTACTTGTAGTACTTCTTCGCTGTCCGTAAGCGGGCGAGCTTGGCGAATCCAGCGGGGTGGTCCAGTTTGGGGCCTTGGCAGTAGAGAGCCGGAGCGACTTGTGCGACCGCATTTATCGCCCGCATAGCCGCAGCCTTGCCCTGCACCACCGGGTCTGCAACAGCAGGCCAAGGAGTGCCCGTCAACTGCCCCTCCAATTCTTGGAAGAACTTACTCTCAACGGCAGGTGCAATACACTGCTCATCAAGAATGTTTTGGAGCTTCGCCGCCGCTTCCGGTTCCCCTGCCATTTTCGTCCTCCATTCTGTGCAAGGTGGCGTGGGGTTCAATGCGAGCACCATGAGAAGATTTTCGCTCCGTGACAAGCCCAAAGACGCATCTTTTCCAAGAAAAGCTGTTTCCTGCCAAATACTGCCAACAGAATGCGCACGAATGGCTGTTTTCCTCGTATGAATGAGGAAGAACGGAAGCCCAACCATTAAATGGGGGTTAAGGGCGTAAGAGCCTCAAAACGCTGCATTTCCCTGCGTTTAAGAGGGTTTGGGCAGAGAAGGATTCGAACCTTCGAAGGCGTAAGCCAGTGGATTTACAGTCCACCCCGTTTGGCCACTTCGGTATCTACCCGCTACGGAAAAGCCGTGCTACCCGGGTCCAAAAACCCCCGGGTGGCGAGGCGAACGCTTCTTATAAGGAGAAACGCGCTCCCGCGCAAGTGTCGGAACGAAAAAACTTCGCCGAGCGTGACCTAGCGCACGTCGATGGATTTGATCGTCACCTTCTCTAACGGGTAATCGTTGGTGTCGCGGCCACGGCGGGTAATCGAATCCAGAAACTCCAAGCCGGTGGTTACCTGACCAAAAACTGTGTAGTCCTTGTCGAGGTCCGGCTGGGGACGCAGCACGATGTAAAATTGGCTGCCGTTAGAGACGTGCGCCGGGTTCAGGCTCTCGGGAAGAGCAGCCATTGCCACTGCGCCGCGCAGGTGCTTGTGCCGGTTGGACTCAGAGGGAAGCGTGTAGCCGGGGCCGCCTGTGCCGACTTGCGAGCGGTCTTTACCGCGGCTGAGCGGGTCTCCCATCTGCACCAGGGTTTCGGGGATGATGCGGTGGACCGCGATTCCTTTGTAGAACTTTTTGACGGCAAGTTGCTTGAAGTTGCTCACCGTCGCGGGAGCATCCTGATCGAACAGGTTGATCGTCACGGTTTGATCTTCCTTGACGTCTCCCACCTGAAAATGGATGACTGCCACGGAGGCCGAAAGTTGGCCGGTGACCAGAAAGATCAGCGTTGCCACGCAAACAGCGAGCAGCGAGGAGACTCGGTGACGAGGAGCGGAGACGGGTGTGTACATCATGTTGTAAAGGGCAGGGTACTGACTTCCACCTGGCCGACCGGCGCAGCGGTGGCGTTGGAAGAAACGTTCAGGAGAGTGTGAGCCGCTTCCCAGCCCCGGCGCACGTAACCCAAGGCACGCTGGGAGGAAGCCGACACGCTGGTGATGCTGCCTAGCTTACGGCCGTCGGCTTGAGCCGGAGCACGCAGGATCATACCAGGCGACAACGCTTCACCGTTGCCATCGACCGGGCGAAAACCGCGCAGTTGCCAGTTGACGTGGCCCACGCTCTTCACGCGGGAAACAACTTCCTGGCCGATGTAGCAACCTTTGTGGTAGCTCACGGCGCGGGATTCAAGGTCGGCCTCGGCTGGCATGGTGTCCTCACCGAGTTCCGCGCCCCAGCGGGGCACCCCAGCGGCGATGCGCAGAGCCTCCGCCTCCGTTGCGTCCAGAAAGCGAAAATCTTTGGCGAGCAAGGCGCGGTAGTCGTCCGACAACGAGGCGGGGATGAACAGATCGATGCCAACCCGGCCATACCGGGTCGATTGCACGGCTTGCATCTGTCCGGCATCCACCGGGTCGCCCGGCAGGTCGCCAAGGTAAGGAACGCCCTCGCCGGTGGCATTCCCGGCAAAAGCGGGAAGAAGGTGCAGGAGATGAAAATCGTCTGTCACGTCGTCGAGTTCCACGTCGTCGGCGATGATGTAGCGTTCCAGCCGGACGGCAAGGGATTCACGCAGTTCAGGCTCCGTGTCCACCAACAGGAAATCCGCGCCGGCGTGGACAAAGGCATCGGCGCACATCTTGCCTTTGATGGTCATGACGCAGGTGTAAACTGACTCAGCGGCACTCGCCTTGCGCATGTCGTTGCTCACCTGTCCGTTGAGAAAACGCAGGCGATCCGCTCCTCGCAGGCGCAGCTTGGCCCGGTCGGACAGGTCAATGAGCGCATCTTCTGAGCTGGCATCGGGTGACATGGTGGAGAGATAATTACTCCTGCCCGGTCGTCTCCGGCTTGAAAAAATTGCGGATGCTTTGCAACGTGTTTTTTGTTGCCCTGTCAGGATTGTGCAGGTTCAGCGGCGCGTCGGAAAATGACACGGCTCCGCCCCGCGGCGCGGAGAAAGTCTCGGGTGTCGGACTGCCTGAAGTTACCGTGGGAACGCGAGGATCGTCCTGCCCGGAAGGCGGAAGATTTGCCGGCTCCGGTTCGAGTGGCGGCGGCTGGGGGTAATTCTTGGCGACGGCGCAAAAATCCTCCTCGCCCCAACCTTTTTCCAGAGAACCGGCCAGAACGACGCCTACGGCACTCGTGACCGGCAGCGATACGTTGCCCTTCTCGGCCAGAGCCGCCGCCAGGCGGACGTCTTTCAGCATGTGCTTGAGCGAAAAGTTCGGCTCAAAATTCTGGGCCAAAATGGCGGGCAGCTTCAGGTCCGAGGTGCCGGAGCGGGAGGCGTTGTTTTCGAGGGCTTCGGCCAGCTTGGAACCGTCGATTCCGGCGGACCGCACCAAGGCCAGCATCTCGGAAAGCGTCTGCACCGTGCTGGCCGTAAGCATGTTGGTCGCGATCTTCAACACGCTGGCATCACCGATCCCACCGACGTGGATGATTTTCTTCGAGCTGGCTTCCAGGGCGGGGCGAACCTCCGTCAGCGCCTGCTCGCTGCCGCCGATATAATAAACCAACTGGCCGTTTTGCGCCGCCATCTTGCTGCCGGTAAACGGGGCGTCCAGGTAGCGCGCCCCCTGGCCTTCGATGATGGCGGCCGTCTGCCGCGCGGCCTCGGGCGATACGGTCGCGTGAACCGCCACCACGTGGCGCGGGCTCAAGGCGGCAGCCATCGTCCGGGCGACATCCAGCAGCGCGGCATCATCGCTGACGAAAAGCTGGATGATGTCGCAGAGATCGGCCACTTCGACCACGGAACCGAGAAAATTCGGGGCCGACTGCGGGGAACGGCTCCACACGTAAACTTGGTGATCGGCGGCGCGGAGATTGGCGGCAACCCGGCTGCCGATGATCCCCAAGCCGATGACACCGATCTTCAACTTCGTCTTGCGCGGGGTAGTCATGTAGGAAAAACAACGTGGACGTCCCGCCGCTTTTGTAAACTTGAAATATCAGCCCGCGGCCGCCTGCGCGGGCGAACGCAACCGGAAGACAGGCAGCAGGATCATCCCGGTCAGGAAGCCGCCGATGTGCGCCAGGTACGCCACGCCGGCGGATTGCCGGGGCAGCCCGGAGACGGCGGATTGCGCGTAAACCTGGAGCGCAATCCAGATCAAAAGGAACACTGCGGCCGGGATCGCCATCAAACGCAGGATGATAAACAAGGGCACCAGGGTCATCACCCGCGCCTTCGGGAAGAGCAGCAAGTACGCTCCGAGGACGCCGCTGATCGCGCCGCTCGCGCCGACCAGAGGGATGCGGCTGGCGTGGGAAAAATACACGTGGCCGCACGCGGAGACCACCCCGCAGATCAGGTAAAAGGCAAGGAACCGGCCGCTGCCCATTGCCCCCTCCACGCTCTGGCCGAACACCCAGAGGAACCACATGTTGCCCAGCAGGTGCATCCAGCCGCCGTGCAAGAACATGTAGGTAAACAGGTGGAGCACGCCTTGTTGCAAGTCTCCGTGCAGCAGTTGGGCGGGCACCAGGCCGGCTTCCAAGACGGAAGCGCGCAGTCCGACGACCTGCTCCTGCCAGACGGCGAAGAGCAGCAGGTTCAGCGCGATGATGGCCACCGTGTAAACGGGGAACGACCGCCGGACAACGTCGGAGTAGAGGGGAAACATTCCGTCCTAGGAGGGATCGGCGATGCGGTTGTCGATCTTGGCGTCGGCTTTCAAGGACTCCACCAGTTTGGCGACCGCCGCTTTGCGTTTTTCGCCTTGCAGGTAAACGGTGATCTGCTCACGGGCTTCCTCCAGCGTGGCGGTGTGGGCGGGTTTGCGGTCGGTGAGCTTGATCAGGTGGATACCGAACTGGGTGCGCACCGGGCCGCTGAGTTCGCCCACCTTGAGCCTGAACGCGGCGTCGGCGAACTCCGGCATGATGCGTTCGCGGCTGAAGTAATCCAGGTCGCCGCCCGTCTGCTTCGCGGTGGGATCATCGGAAAACCCCTTTGCCAGGGCGTCGAAGGCCTCGCCTTTCGCCAGGCGGGCCTGTAACGCGGTGACCTTATTCTCGGCCGTCAGGACGGCTTCGGGCGGCGCATCCTTGCGCACGGCGATGAGGATATGGCTGGCACGCACCATCTCGGGCGCGTCGAACTTGGTGGGAGGACTTTCCTTGTAGAATTTCTCGACTTCCAGCGGCTCGATCTTGGTTTGATCGGCGGTCCTCTTGTTGACGTACGACGTTTGTTTAAGCTGGATGCGGAGGTTGGTCTTGACCTGATCGGGCGTCTGGCCGGCCTTCTTCAACGCTTCTTCGAAAGCGAGCTGCGTGGGATACTGCTGCCGGAGCGCGCCGAACTGCTTTTCGACCTCCATCTCGTCCACCGGTTCGTCCGCCGATGCCTTGGACACGAGCCGGTCGGTGATGATCTCATCGAGCACGGATTGGAACGCGTGCTTCTTGTCCGGCGCGTTGAGTTCTTCGAGGGTCCGTCCGCTGGTGGAAAGCAGCGCCCGGGCAACCTGGATCAATTCGGCGCGCGTGATCGGCGTGCCGTTGACCGTGGCGACGGGGTCGGGCAGGTCAAAGGTCCCGGAGGCCGGGGCAGCGGATGGTGGCGCGGCGGGCGAGGGGGAGGCTTTAGGGCGTCGCTTGGAGGCTTGAGCGTGAAGGGACGCTGAACTGCCAGCCAGCATCACCAGAGCCAGAAACAGGGACGAAAGAGCTTGCCGCCCGTGCGGCGTGTGGGGTGAGGTCATGGTTGTGGCGCAATCTCGCCGCGAAGGAAGGGGTTGCCAGTGGAAATTGAACGGGTCTGTGCCGGGAAAGAAATGCCCCCGGACGGAAGAAGTCCGCCGGGGGCATCGGGATGCTTCGGAACTCACCTCGGGAAGCACCGAGCATTCCCTGGTGGTAACTGAGCCGGTTAGTTGGGCCGATCGGGCTTCTTCTTATCGTCGTTCTCGCCCTTGCTGTTTGGTTGCGCTGCTTGCTGCTGGCGTTCCTGGCGTCGCTCCTGACGTTCCTGGGGAGCCGCTTGTTGTTGCTGCTGTTGGCGCTCCGGGCGTCGCTCCTGACGTTCTTGCTGGGCCTGCGGAGCCGCCTGCTGTTGTTGCTGGCGCTCCGGGCGGCGCTGCTGCCGTTCCTGCTCTGCGGCAGGATTGGATTGCGGCGCTTGCTGCTGTTGCTGCTGGCGTTCCTGGCGGCGCTGCTGTTTCTCTTGCTCGGCGGCGGGGTTCGGTTGCGGAGCTTGTGGAGCCGCTTGTTGTTGCTGGCGTTCTTGGCGGCGCTGCTGTTTCTCTTGCTCGGCGGCGGGGTTCGGTTGCGGAGCCGCTTGTTGCTGCTGCTGACGCTCCTGACGGCGCTGCTGACGCTCTTCTTGCGATGGAGCGCTTTGCGGTGCCGCCTGGGTCGGTGCGGCTTGCTGTTGTTGCTGCGCGGCCTGCTTTTGCTGCTGACGCTGGGCGCGCCGTTCCTGGGCTTGCTGCTCCGCCGCAGGCTGTGAAGCAGTAGCAGGTTGCGGAGCGTTGGCTGGCTGCCCGGGCTGGCTGCCCACCGCCGGGGTTTGCTGTTCGCGTGGCTGTTGCTTCGCGGCACGGCGTTCCTCACGGGTCTTTCCACCGGCTGCCGGTTGTCCGGGAGCGGCGGGAGTCACCGATGCCTGGACAGCGCCCGATGCCGTTTGTGGCCGTTGTTGCTGACGGGCGGCACGGTCCTGCGCGTTCTGCGGCGTGCCGGCTGCCGGGTTCGCTCCCGGCTGCAGCGGAATCGGCTGGCCGCTGGCGCGGGCGGTGTCGCGTTGCTGGCGCTCCTGCAAGCGGGCGTCGCGGCGGGCCGCACGGTCTGCGTCGCTTAAATCACCGCGGGGGCCGGTTCCCGCCTGGCGTCCGGCGTTGGCCGGAAGGCCGGACGGTTGATTGGCCGCCCGCTCCGCGCGTCCCGGACTCTGACCCACCAACTGCTGAGCCGGCGGGAGGGGCGCAACCTGGGCGGCGGGCGAGCGGCGGAAGCTTTCCTGATTGGCAGTCGCCACCGGGGGGGCAGTGCGGGCGTTCTCTTTGATGCGCTCGTGCAACTGGGCGACCTGCTGCTGATTGGCACTGACACCTTGCCAGCCGCGAACCACTTCGGCACGCGCCAGGTTTTCCTTCACGCGCGGGGGTCTGACCTGCTCCAAGTTCACGGCGTTGCGTGAGACCACCGGCGAAGCCACCAGCAGCACGCCGTTGCGGACCAAGGTAGGGTTGTTCCCACCGCGGATGCCGTCACGGACGTACGCCGGATCGTCCCGGCGCTGGAGTTGCAGTTGCTGGATGGGCCGTTCTGACCGCTGGCTCAGGAACGCGTAGTCGGGTCCATTGTTGTAAACCACGGTGCGGCCTCCGAAGCCGGGATCACGGCGATAGGTGATGTTGGTGACGTTCACGGTGTCCTGCACGTACACGAAGTTTTGCTGCGGCGGCAGGATGACCTCGCTCAGCACCGGCGCGCCGAAGTTGCGGGATTCCACGAAGCAGTAATTTTGTGGCCCGATGTCGTATTGCTCGTCAACAGCCGGTGTGTAACCAGAACCTTCGCTCTCCTCTACATCGTTGTAGTTGATGGAAACGCTGCCGCCGGCCGGCGGTTCGTTGTTGGCGATTTTGCCTTCATAAACGACCCGTTCACGTTTCGGTGGCAGGGGAGCCCAGCCGACGCGCTCGTCGCTGGTGCGCCAGGAAACCCAGCCCGGACCCCAGTCATAACCGGGAACCCACGCCCAGCCGAGGTCCTGGAGGCGCGTCCAGCGACCGTAGTGGTAGGTCGCCCAACCGAACGATTCGTAGGACACCCAGGTCCAACCGTCCTGGGTCTGGGCCCAGTAACCATCGGTGTAGGGCCGCCACTTGTCGTTCTTGTAGCCGATGTCGGGCTGGAAGACATACCCATACTCAGGTGTATTATACCAGGCCCCGTCGTCGGAAAGGGAGTTGTAGAAGAAATCGAAGGAGACTTCCTGGGGCGCGGCCGGGTCCTGCGCTTTGGCGGCTGGTGGAAGCACGCCCAGCACCGCGGCCAGACAGCAGGCGAGGAGGTGGGAAGTTTTCATGGGGTGGTTTGCTTATTCTTACGCATGTTGAACCTTAGACCGGCGGCGAATCGGAATATTCACGGCGAGTTTCAATCGGCTGATGACAAAACCTTGCTCGTGTAGGCTCGTGTAGTTTATAGGGCGCGTTCTTCGCGCTCCAGGCGTAGTGATACGGCCATTTCCCTTACCCCTCTTCTCCCGGTGCAAACCATCGTTATCGGTCACAAGAATCCCGACATGGATTCCATCTGCTCAGCTCTGGCCTACGCCCGGCTCAAGCAACAGATCGGCTGGAAGGAAACCGTCGCCGCGCGGGCGGGAAACCTCAACGCGCGTATCCAGTACGTCCTGGACCGCTTCGGCGTCGAACCGCCGGTCTTGCTGGCCGACGTGACCCCGCAGGTGCGTGACGTGATGACCCCGGAGGTCGTCTCCGTGCGCTCGGATCAATCCGTCGCCGAAGCGTTGCGCAGCATCGAACGGCACGACTTGCGCGGGTTGCCGGTCGTTGACGAGAGCAACCGCTGCCTGGGACTGCTCAGCGCCATCAAAATCGGCCACCGTTTGTTTCCGCCCCAGCCCGAGCTGGAGACGGCCCGGATCGTCCGGGCCGCGCTTGCCGACATCGTGCGGACGTTTGAAGGGATGGTGGCCGTCGGACACGCCGACGACGACTTGCAGGATTATCTGCTGATGGTCGCGGCGATGAAGCTGGAGACCTTTGGGCAGCGTCTGCGCAAGCATTCCTCTAGCAAGGTGGTGCTCATCGTCGGCGACCGGGAGGACATCCAGCAGCGCGCCATTGAGGAAGGCGTACGCGCCCTGGTCCTGACGGGCGGCATGCCTTTGACACGCGAGATCCAGCTCCTTGCCGAGAGCAAGGGGGCCACCGTGGTGAGAACCCGCTACGACACCGCCACGACCTTGCTGCTCGCGCGCGGCGCGGTCCGGGTGGCCCAGATGATCGAGCGGGAGTTCACCGGTTTCGAGCCCGAGGTTTCCCTGGAGGCGGCCCGCCACAAGGCGGCCTCGTCGCCCGCGTTCATTTTTCCGGTGCTCGACACCGAGCGGCGGCTGGTGGGAGTGCTCACCAAGAGCGATTTCCTCAAGACCGTGCAGCGCCAGTTGATTCTGGTGGATCACAACGAACTCTCCCAGGCCGTCCACGGCGCGGACAAGCTCCCCATTCTGGAAATCATCGATCATCACCGGCTGGGTGGGTTTGCCAGCGACACGCCGATCCATTTCTGGAACAACCCGGTCGGGTCCACCTGCAGCATCGTGACGATGTTGTACCGGCAGCACGGCGTGCCGATCCCGGCCGCCACGGCGGGCGTGCTGATGGCGGGATTGATCGCCGACACGCTCAATCTCACCTCGCCGACGACCACGCCGACGGACCGCGGCATCCTCGGTGATTTGTCGGAGATCGCCGGGGTCAAAGCGGGCGTGCTGGCGGCGGAAATCTTTGCGGTCGGTTCTCCGCTGTTGACCATGGAACCGGGAGAAGTCGTCACCTCCGACGCCAAGGAGTACACGGAGGCCGGCCTGCGCTTCAGCGCGGCGCAGATCGAGGAGGTGGGCTTCGGACCGTTTTACGAGAAGCAGTGGGAGCTGACGACCGCACTTGACGAGTTCCGCCAGCGCAACCAGCTTTTCTTCTCGGCGTTGCTGGTGACGGACATCAACACGCAGAACTCGCTGCTGCTGGTCAGCGGCGCGGAGTCTTTCCGGCGGCAGATCAATTACCCGACGGTCGCGCCGGGTTTGTGGCAGTTGGACGGAGTGGTCTCGCGCAAGAAGCAGTTGCTGCCCTACCTGTTGCAGCGTCTGCAAGAGGCGCGCAGCACGATGAGCGGCAACGGCGGGTGATCCCGACGCCACAAAATAGGCCTTGGGCCTTCGGGAAAGAAGAGAGTTGGTGAAGGCTGAAATTTTCGACAGACGGGCGATGCTGTCGGCGCGTATCCTTCTTGTATGATCTCCTCCGATCCCGCTGTTTCCCCCGTCGAAGCCGGCAAACCGCTCAGCCGGGTGGACGGACGCCTGAAAGTGACCGGCGGCGCGCGTTACTCCGCCGAGTTCTCGCTGCCTGACATGGCTTACGGCGTCCTGCTCACCAGCACGGCACCCAAAGGACGCATGACCGGTATCGACACCCAGGCTGCCGAAAAAGCGCCGGGCGTGCAGTTGGTGATGACCCACCTCAACGCCGCGCAGGTCCCCGGCCCGGGCGACGGTGGCACCCGGCCGAAGACCCCGGACAAGAAAATGTCGCTGCTCCAGAGCGATGAAGTTCGCTACAACTTCGAGCCTATCGGCGTGGTCGTGGCCGACACCTTTGAACATGCCAAGCACGCCGCGGAACTGGTGCGCGTGCAGTACGAAGGGACCGAAAACCCGGCGATCGACTTGGAAAAGAATCTTCCCGCCGCGATTACGCCGCCGGAGGCCAACAAGGAGGCGACCGACAACCATCGCGGTGACTTGGCCGCCGGGATGCAGCAGGCGACGGCTAAACTGGAGCAAAGTTACACGACACCGTACGAGAGCCACCACCCGATGGAGCCGCACGCGACCATCGCCCATTGGGAGGAAGGCAATCAGCTGACCATTTACGATTCGACGCAAGGAGTGCATTCGCACAAAGCGCGCATCGCCATGATTCTGGGTCTTAAACCCGAAAATGTCCGCGTGGTCTGCTATTTCCTCGGCGGCGGCTTCGGGTGCAAAGGCTCGATGTGGTCGCACGTCGTGCTCACCGCGATGGCGGCGCGGCAGGCGGGACGCCCGGTAAAACTCGTCCTGGAGCGCCAGCAGATGGCGGGCCCGGTGGGCTTTCGCTCGCAGACCAAGCAGGACATGAAGCTCGGCGCGACCCGCGACGGCCAGTTGACGGGTATGCGGCACGCGAGCACTTCCCAGAGTTCAAGCTTCGATCTTTTCGTCGAGCCGGCGGCTCTGGCCTCCCGGCTCCTTTATACTTGCCCGAACCAGGAGACCAGCCACCGCGTGGTGCGTCTGGACCTGGGCACCCCGTGCCAGATGCGCGCCCCCGGCGAGGCCAGCGGCATGTTCGCGCTGGAAGCTTCGATGGATGAATTGTCCTACGTGTTGGGGATGGACCCGCTCGAACTGCGCCAGCGCAATTACGCGGAATCGGACCCAGAGGAGAACAAGCCCTGGTCCAGCAAGTCGCTGAAGGAATGCTACAAGCTCGGCGCGGAGAAATTCGGCTGGTCCAAACGTAACCCGCAGCCGCGCTCGATGCACGACGGCAAGTACCTCGTGGGTTACGGCATGGCTACCGCTACCTACCCCGTCAACCGTTCGCCCGCCCACGCTTCCGCCAAGCTCACCCTTGACGGCAAGGCGCTGGTGACCAGCGGGTGCCTCGATATCGGCACGGGCACTTATACCATCATGACGCAGTTGGCGGCGGATTCGCTGGGCCTGCCGGTGGACCGCGTCAAGTTCGAACTGGGCGATACCCGCCTGCCGGAAGCTCCGACCAGCGGCGGCTCGCAAACCGCTGCCAGCGTGGGCAGCGCCGTCCGTGCAGCCGGAATCCAGGTCATCAACTATTTGATCGACCTGGCCGTGGCCGACGCACAATCCCCGCTGCACGGCCTGAACGCCGAGGATGTTGTCGGCCAAGACGGTCGCTTGATCGCCAAGGATGACGCCACGAGAGCGGAAGCTTATGAGGCGGTGCTGAGCCGCAGCGGTCAACCGGCGATCGAACTGGTCGCGGAGTCGAAGCCCGGAGACGAAAAACAGCATTTCACCATGCAATCTTTCGGTGCCCAGTTCTGCGAAGTCCGGGTTGACCCGGATTTGGGCGAGGTCCGCGTCACCCGGTTCCTCGGGGTGTACGGGGTGGGGCGAGTCCTCAACGAGAAGACGGCCCAAAGCCAGCTCAAGGGAGGCATCGTCATGGGGATCGGCATGGCGTTGCACGAACACACGGTGTTCGACGAAAATGTGGGCCGCGCCGTGAACCCGAACCTGGCCGAGTACCATGTGCCGGTGGCTGCTGACATCCCGGAGATCGAGGTGATTTTCGTTCCGGAAGAAGACACCCACATCAACCCGATCGGTGCCAAAGGCGTCGGCGAGTTGGGAATCACCGGCACCGCTGCGGCGGTGGCGAACGCCATTTACCATGCCACCGGCAAACGCATCCGCGATCTGCCGATCTCACCGGACAAATTGCTGGCGTGAAAGTAAACGGCAAGGGCCGTGTCCTAGAAGAGACGGCCCTTGGTCTATCGTGGGGAAGTGTTAACGGTGGCCGCCGCCCCCGCCGTGGCCACCACCGCCAAAGCCGGCACCGCCGTGGCCTCCGCCAAGGCCGCCACCTCCACGTCCACCACCGAAGCCGGCAGCACCACGTCCACCTGCTCCGCGACCACCGATACCGCGGCTGGCATAGTTTCCACCGTAGAAATGGTGATTGCCGTAGTACCCGCGATGGTAGTTCCCACCTCCGAAGAGAAAAGTATCGCCATAATAAGGACCGTACCCACCGTAATAAGGGTCGGAATAGACGCCGCCGACCGCGACGCCGCCACCCGGGTAGCCAGGACCCGTGCAACCAACGGTTCCAATGAGCGCGAGTCCACCTAGGACACACAGCGAAGCGAAACGAAGAGCATTTTTCATAAGATCAGGGGTAACGAGATAGATTTTGACCAGGAAGTTCGATGAGGCCGATCATTGGCCGATCGTAAATTTTGACTCCTTTTCGAATTCGGCCCGCTGTTCGGGCGAAAGTTCGCTGGCAAGAACCCGTAAAGTGTAACCCCCAACCAAATGGCCGTTGTCGATGTAAAGCCAGTCGGAGACTTCATCAGGATTGACGGAGTGACGGTCGCCAACCTTCAATCCTTTAATCATGGTCGGACGGTTATCGACGATCCCGTGGAGGCGGCCACCGCTGTAATGGATGTCGGTCATCCAGATGTGCTCGCCCTCGCCGTCCTTCACAAAGAGCTTTTTCACCGCGAATCCATGCTGCGTGGCGGTAGGATGCTGGAGGGCGGTCAGGAACTGGCCGACGGTTTTACGGGCCCGACGCGTTGCCCGATCCATTTGCGCGTCGTCATCTTTGACCTGGAACACATCCGGGTCGCCTTTCGTACGAATCGCAGCCCGCCCGATGGGATGGACGGATTCTTGCGAGGCGCAGCCGCCAACCATCAGCGCAACGGGTAACAACAGGACGGGAAAATATTTCACAGGGTAAACAGTTGAGATGAGGAGATAACAAACTTCATCTTCTGTTCGAACCGGATGTCAGGGTTGGTCCTGTACAGTGGGATTCAGTAATCTCTCTTGCCGGGTTCGGCCACGCCTGAAAGGAGCCTTTCCATGGTTTGTTCAGGGTGACAGATCAAGACAGCAAGGCGAAGGATTGGACAGTTCTTCGCCTCCTGTATCCCGCATCCACCTGGCTGGGTCGATGACTTCTTTGCCGCGCTTGGCACCCGCGTAAAATTGTGTTCGGCGCGATATGTATGTCGTTCCCCTGGCGCCGGTCAACTTTTACGCAAGCAATGCTCAGCAGACTCACGATTACCCAAAAGGCACTGGCCCTGATTGCCATTCCGCTCCTGTGCCAGGTAGCCTATGCCGCTGTACTCATCCGCGGGCAAGCCAGGCGCAGCGGGGTGGAGGATTGGGCCGTACACACCAAAAACGTCATCAGCCAGGCCGAGGCGTTTTACCGCGTGCTGCTGGAGGTTGACAGTGAGGTTGACGCCTTTGCCGTCATCGGCGAGGAGCGAACCGGTTTCTCCTTCGAGCGGACACTGGCGCGTCTGCCGGTGGAATCCCAGGCGCTCGCCAAGCTGGTGGCGGATAACCCGGCGCAAGTGGCGCGCGTCCGAACCATCGAGTCCAAGACCAACGCCTTCGTCGGCGAAATGCGCTCCCTGCACGATCTCGCACAGACCAGGAACGCGGCGGCAGTCGCCGACCGGGTGCGCAGCATGTCGCTGCGCGATCCCATTGCCGATATCCGCAGGGATCTGGACACCTTCATCGGCAACGAGGAAGCTTTGGACCGCGACCGCTTGCAGGCGCTCGCCAAGGTTCAGGTTTTGATGTTCCGGGTCATCACCTTTGGTATGGCCGGCATCATTCTCGTCGGCATCCTTTGCTCCTGGTTCTTCGGCCGTGAAATTGTCGGACGCCTGCGTGTCCTCAACGATAACGTGCGCCGCTTCTCGGCCGGTCAACCGATGCTCGCGCGGCTGGGAGGAACCGATGAGGTCGCGGTCCTCGATGACTCCTTTCGCCGCATGGCGGAAGGCCTGGGTGTGGCCGCCGCCAAGGAAAAAGAGTTTCAGGAGAACCTGGAGCGCCGGGCCGGGGAGCTGACGGTGATAAACCGGGAGTTGATCCAGAAGAGCGAGGAGAACGAGATGTTCGTGTACAGTGTCTCGCACGATTTGCGCTCGCCGCTGGTTAATCTCCAAGGTTTCAGCAAGGAACTGAGTATCTCCATGCGCGAGATGAGGGACCTTTTCCAAGCCGGCGAAGTACCCAGCGGCATGCGGGCGCAGGGAGAAGACATTCTGGATCACGGCATGGCGGAGCCCGTGACGTTCATCCAGACGGCGGTCACCCGCCTGAGCGCCATCATCGACGCGCTGCTGCGCTTGTCCCGGGCCGGGCGGGTGGAGTACCAGAAACGGGAGGTGGAAACCGATGCCATCGTTCATCGGGTCATCGACGCCAGCCGCTCGACCATGACCGAGAAGAAGGCGCAGGTGTCCGTAGCCGGCGAATTGCCGAAGGTCGTCGGGGATCCCACCGCCATCGAGCAAATCTTTGGCAATCTCGTGAGCAACGCGCTCAACTACCTGGACAAGAAGCGCCCGGGGATCATCGAAATTGGCAGCCATCCTTGCGAGCATGACCCGGCGCTGGTGACCTGCTACGTCAAGGACAACGGCTTGGGCATTCCGGAAGCCTACCTCGGCAAAATCTTCGGCATTTTCCAGCGGGTCCACGGCAACATCGCCGTGGGTGAGGGGATCGGGCTTGCCCTGGTGCGCCGGATGGCCGAGCGGCACGGCGGCAGAATCTGGGTGGAGTCCAGGGAAGGTGCCGGCAGTACGTTTTTCGTGGCCCTGCCGCTCTTTGAACCTGCCCCGGTCGTCCCTCTGGTCGAGGAAACCCCGGAGCTGGCAGCCGCGGACGCATCCTAGCCGGACCTCCCCGGCACGCGCTGTGCTTGAATTCCCTGGGCGAACGCCCATAATGGCAACTTATGGCTGATGTAGCGAACAATCCTGTGTCCATCCTCTTCGCGGAGGACGATGATGGCCACGCCATGCTGGTCGAGCGCAATTTGAAGCGCGCGGGCCTGATCAACGGCCTGACCCGCGTGGTGGACGGGCAGGAAGCGCTAGACTTCGTGCGGTGCGAAGGACGGTGGAATGATCGGGTGCCTAATGGTCCCATGATCGTGCTCCTCGACATCAACATGCCGCGCGTGGACGGCATCGAGGCCCTCCGGCAGCTCAAGGGCGACCCGAAGACGGCGCACATCCCGGTCATCATGCTCACGACCACGGACGATCCGCGTGAGATCGAGCGCTGCTATCGCGCCGGGTGCAACGTGTACATCACCAAACCGGTGGAATACGAGGCGTTCGTGGAAGCGATCCGGCGGCTCGGCTTGTTTTTGCAGGTGGTCAAGCAGCCCTCCCTCGGGAATGAATGAGCACAAACCACCTGGGCACCGTGCTCATCCTGGAGGATGACCCGGGAGTCAACCGCTTGCAGTGCAGGAAACTGGAGCGCAGCGGCTACGCGGTGGCTTCGTGCGCCACGACGGAAGAAGCACTGGAAAAAATCCAGGCCGGCGGCATCGACCTGATCGTTCTCGATTACAACTTGAACGGGGCAATCAGCGGGGTGGAGTTCTACCGCCGCTTGCAGATGGACGGCTTCGATCTGCCCGCCATCCTGGTGACCGGTTTCAGCGACGAAACCCGGCTCATCGAAGCCCTGCGTGCCGGCGTGCGTGATTTCCTGCCCAAGACGGCGGACTTCATCGACTACCTGCCGCCGACCGTCGAGCGGGTGATGAAGCAGGTGCGCGCCGAACGCAAAGCCAACGAGTCCGAGAAGCTGCGGCAGGGGGAGGAGCGGTTTCGCACCTCGGTCGAAAACATGCTTGATGGCTTCGGGATCTACTCGGCCGTGCGGGATGTTTCGGGTGCGATCACCGACTTTCGCGTCGATTACCTCAACACGGCGGCCTGCGTCCTGAGCGGCCGCAGGCAGGAGGAACAGATCGGCCATGGCTTGCACCTGCTCGAACCTTCCGACTTTGAACGCACGCTCTTCGAGCGCGGCACCCGGGTGGTCAACACAGGGACGCCTTTTTCGGCTGACGGCCTCCTGATCGAAGGTGGCCAGGTGGAGCGGCGTTGGTTCGACGTGCGGATCACCAAGCTGGGCGACGGCGTGGTTGCCACCTGGCGGGATGCCACCGAGCGCATCAAATCCGAATCCGAGATCGCCCGCGCGCGGCAGCGGGCCGAGCAGGCGAGCCGGGCCAAGGATGAGTTCCTGGCGACGGTTTCCCACGAGCTGCGCACGCCGCTCAATGCCATCCTGGGTTGGGTGCAACTGTTGGGCATCGAGGACCTGGACGCCGCGACCAAGCAGGACGCTATCCTCACCATCGAGCGCAACGCGAAGAGCCAGGCGCGCTTGATTGAAGATCTGATCGACATCTCGCGCATCGTCTCGGGCAAGCTGCGGCTGGAGTTGCGCGCGGTGGATCTGGGCAGTGTCATCCAGGCGGCGGTGGACGCGGCACGTCCCGGGGCGGAGGCACGTTCTCTCCGGTTGGAGGTGCAGCTTGAGCCGGATGTGGAACCCGTCGCGGGTGATCCCGACCGGCTACAGCAAATCGTCTGGAATCTGGTGTCCAACGCCATCAAATTCACCCCGGCCGACGGCTGCGTGCGGGTGGACTTGCGCCAGTTGCCCGGCAGGGAAATCGAGATTCAGGTCAGCGATACGGGAAAGGGGATCGACCCCGAGTTCTTGCCGTTCGTCTTCGAGCGTTTCAGCCAGGCGGACAGCAGCAGCACCCGGCACTATTCCGGGTTGGGACTCGGCCTGGCGATCACGCGGCACATGGTGGAACTCCACGGCGGGTCCATCCACGCCGCGAGCGAGGGGGAAGGCCGGGGGGCGACTTTCACAGTGAATTTACCCTCCAGAGTATCCGAGTTGCCCGAGGAACAACTCGAGATCCGTCCGGAGGCTGTCGAGACAGGCGAACGTCAACTAGCCGAACTGCCGAAGGACCTGGCCGGGGTTCGCATCGTGGCCGTGGACGACGACGCCGATGCGCGTCATATTCTGAAGACCGTGCTGACCTACTGCAAGGCAGAGGTGACGGTGGTCGCAACCGCCGAAGCCGCCTTCCGGGCGGTGAAGGAATTGCTACCGGACGTGCTGCTCAGCGACGTGGAAATGGCGGGCGAGGATGGTTATTCACTGATCAAGCGCGTCCGCGATCTCGCACCCGAAAGCGGTGGGAACACTCCCGCTGCGGCCTTGACGGCCTACGCGCGCGAGGAGGATCAGCATCGGGTCCTGACGGCGGGTTTCCAGATGCACGTGGCCAAACCGCTGGAAGCAACGCGTCTGGTCGCCGTGGTGAAAGAACTACTCGTCAAACCTACCTCGGTTTTGTAGGACACCAAGGGCGATGCTGCTAGTTAGCAATGCCCACCCGCTTACGAGAGTAGCTTGTGCTCCTTGGCTTGTCATCCTGAGCGCAGCGAGGCACGAGCGTAGTCGAAGGACCTTTCGGCTGGAGGCAGCTAAACCTCCGGTCAACTCGTCACCTGCCTCCGGCGGCGAAAGGTCCTTCGACTACGCTCGTGCCTCGCTGCGCTCAGGATGACAGAAAGAGGGGGCGGAATGCCTCTGTTTATATACACGACCTCAGTGTGGTTGAGCTTTATCAGCGGAAACCTCACGTGAGCACCAGGTACCCGCTTTTGAGCTTGAGTGATCGCGTGGCAAACTCAATGCAAGCCAGTAAATCATCGCGCTCCAAATTAGGAAACTCCTCGACCAGCCCATCGATGGTGTCACCTCCTGCCAGATACTCAAGCATCGCCTCGACCGGATAGCGCAACCCACGGATCGCTGGTTTGCCATGACAGATGTGTGGATCAATGGTGATGCGCGAAAGCAGCGTGCTCATAGTCGAATGCTAAAGCACGGTATGCCGCAGTTCAAAGCGTGGTTTCGAGAGCCGATCGACCAGACGCTGGAGCGCTGAATTCCGTAGGTGTTTCTTTTCAATCTTCGTCTCCATGCAGCGCGGGTGCGTAGAGCAAACCGTTGAGCCACAAACGGGTGGATGAACGCCACAACAGCCGGAAACTCGGACCGTTCGCGCTGAGAATCACGTGCCCGTCACCAAGCGGTTCTTCGATCACGGCTGCGGTGCCGCGGATGAGTTTCTCCGTGTTATCCGGCCATTCGAAACCTGCCAATCGCAACGGCGGCGGGCTGGTGTTGCCCTCCGGAGCGGCGGCAAACGTCAGCACGTTGGCTCCGCGCTTGGTGGGGGTCAGAAATTGATCCGTGTCCACCAGCACCGGGATGGTGTCGGTCTCATACCCGAAAGTCAGGAAGTGGTTGCGGTTCACCGTGGCCAGGAAGGTCGCGCCCGGCACCGCCAGCGGGATCTTGCTGCGATCGAACCCTTTCTTCTCGTCCCCCTTCGAGACCTCCTTCTCTTCCTTAGGCTTCTCGGGAGTTTCTTCCTTCGCCGATCCGGCATCGTCCGCCGGCTTGGTTACTACTTTCTTGTCCTTTTCCTTCGCGGTCTCCACCGGAATTACCTTCCTCCCTTCAGCCTTCTGGTCCTTCTCGGCGGGAGTTTTCCCGGCGGCGGAATCATCGTCCTTGCTGTCGTCCTTCTCGTCGTCCTGTTTGGCCAGCATCGCCGCACCGACGACCCGCGAGGCGGTTAGATCCACCTTTTTGTCCGCCGCGAACCCGGCGGCTCCCCCGACGCAAATAAGCGTACCGCCGTCTTTGCACCAATCCTTGAGTTTTTCCACGCCATCCTTGTCGAAAGCATCCGCATAGTTCTTGGCGTTGCCGTCGGGCAGGATTAGCACGTTGAAATCTGACATCCGCGTCTTGTTGAAAGCAGCCACGCTCATCGGCACGAACTCCACGCCCATGTCCTTGCCCAGCAGATAGGAAATCTCGGCGTACGAAGTCTGGGCCACGTCGTCTCCGGCAATCAGCGCGACCTTTGGCACCTTGAGCGACACCACGTCCTCCGACCCCGGCCCGACTGTGCCCGCGTCCACGTAGGCTGTGTCCGCTGTGGTCAGAGGCACACCGAGTTCTCGCGCCAGCTTGGTGATGTGCTCGTGCAAACTGGCCGGGTTGCGTTCGACTCGGGCCAGCAGCGTCCCGCGCGGGTAATCCCGGCCGGCCGCGCGCAACGGGTAGGTGGCCGTGGCGAGGCGGTAGCCTTCCTGCAAGAGCCGGAACGCCAGACGGTAGCCACCCTCGGTTTCCGGCGTCCAGAGGTAGGCGGTTACCGCGTGGGCTGCCGGCGGTTCCGGCGCGAGCGCCAGGGTGTGTTCCTGGCCGCCCGCCACCGGCCGGTCGGACAGGATCAGGTTCGCAGGGGCGGCTGCACGGACGAACTCGCCTGCCGCCGGTGGGGAAGGCGCATCCGCCGTGTACGCCGCTTCGACCCCGAAGGCCAGCGGCAAACACCAGGATGTGATGTCGTAGAACTCCGCCTTTTCCAAGGGCTCACGGCGGCCCCGCTTGAGGTTGCGCGCTTGCCGGTCGTACTGGCGTTTGACGAACTCGGCGTCGAGCGGCGCGTCCGGGGCCAGCAGCGTGCGCGCGACGCGCCCCTGCGGCTGGGCCAGATCCACCAGGTAACTGCCAGCCGGGAACTCGTGCGCGGCCGCCGGATTTCCCTGCCCGGCGAGATAATCGTGCGCGTTGTTGAGGATCAGTTTATCACTCACCCGCCGCACCTCGATGCCGTGCCTTAATAAGTTGGCGATCAGTTCCGCCGTCCGGCCCGGATCGTTGCCCGGCGAAAAGGCCACCTGGCGCAACCCGTCCTTGCCGGCGTTGGCTTCGGAAATCGCGCTGGCGAAGAACTTGTAATAATCCTGCAAGCGCTCCTGCCGGTTTGCCGCCGCCGTTTCCAGCGTCGCCAGGCTGGCGGTGAAATGCTTGGCGATGGCCTCACGCAGGGTCTCGATCGTGCCGTCGTCCCGTTTCCAGTTAAAGCCCCGCTTTCCTCCGCCGTCGGATTCGAAGGTCATGCCGGTGGAACCGTGCAGGCTCGGCCAACTATCCCAATACCCGGGATAGTACAAGTCGAAAACGTCGCGTGAATAGTACAGCCAGCTGTAGCGGTTGAAGGCGGCGGCGTTGCCCTTGCCGAGCAGGCTCTGCCACTTCTCCGTCTCGTCGTGGGGCAGGGACGAATTCACGGGCTGGGCAGGCGGCGGGAAGAAGAAGTTCTTGGTCTCGCCGTGGTGATCGGCGTTGACCTGCGGGTGCCATTGCAGAAACTGCGCCATGCGGACGCGGCTTTCGATCTGCGAGCCGGGCAGCAAGTCGCGGTTCAGGTCGAAAAGGTAGTGGTTGAAGCGCCCGTAGATGCCCCACGGCTGCCGGTGCTCGTAGGCAAACGGTTCGGGGCGTCCCAATCCCTGCGCGTTGTACCAGGCCGTAAAGCGCTCGTGACCGTCCGGGTTCTGCGCCGGGTTGATGAGCACCACGCACTGCTGCAGGGCATCGACAATCTTTGGGTCGCCGCTGGCTGTCAGTTGATACAACACCTGCAGGCCGGCTTCAAAGGCCGAAGACTCATCGCCGTGAATGGAATAGCTCAGCCAGACGACCATCGGCGAGCGCGCGGCGATGGCGGAAGCGTCTTCCTGGCTGCACGATCTGGGGTCGGCGAGTAGCGCAAGGTCCTTCTTGATGGCTTCCAGCTTCGCCAGGTTGTCGGGACTGGAAACCGCGAGCAGGTAGAGCGGACGGTGCTCGGGCGTTTCGCCGAAAGACATTACCTGGAGCCGATTCGTCTTCGGGGACAGCTCGCGCAGGTATCTTTCGTAGTTGGCGTAAGTGGTATGAAATTCCCCCGGCTCGTAACCCAGCACCGTCGCGGGCCGGGGCACGTCGGCGCGGTAGGGACCGCGCTCGTAGAAATCGAACGGCACCTTGTCCGGCAGCAGCAGCGGGGTGGGGGTCTGCGCCTGGCCCGGCCGCGCGGCGAGAAAGATCAGCGCCGCGAAAGCGGGCAACAGCCGCCGGAAAAGAGGGCATGGTCGAGTCGAAAGGGCACCCATGCGGCGACCATAGCACGCTTTCTCAGGAACGCAGCTTTGTCACGCCCGGCTTTGGACCGACGCTCGAAGCCAGGGTCGCCGCCAGCAGGCTCGTCCCTAAAACGACCGCAAACCCGCTCCGCAGCCCGAGCCATTGCGACACCACACCGATCAATGGTGGACCGATCAGGAAGCCCAGGTAGCCAAGTGTCGTCACGGACGAAAGCGCGACGTTGGCGGCCACTCCCGGCACCCGCCCCGCCGCGCTAAACACCAGTGGCACCACCGCCGCAAACCCGATGCCCACGCACGCGAAACCCAAGAGCGCTAGCGCCGGGTGCTGTCCACCGATGGCGAGAAGCAACCCCGCTGCCGCCGTCAGGCCGCCGAAACGAACCACCTTCACCGGACCGATGGTGGCGGCAACCCAATCCCCGGAAAGTCTGCCGACTGCCATTGCCACCGAGAACGCCGCGTAACCCAGCGCGGCGATTCCATCCGAACTGTTGAGCACGCGGCGCAGGTAGATCGCGCTCCAGTCAGCCATCGCGCCTTCGCCCATCATCACGCAAATCGCAACCGTCCCCAAGGCAACGAGGATGCCGCTTGGCCGCTTGAATCCCGGTGCGGTCTCCCGCGGTTCCTTCCTGTCAGCTTGCGTGCTCGCACTCAGCAGCCACGGCAGGGTCCAGATGGCGAGCGCTACCGCGACCACCAGGGAGGTGCCGACAAACTGGACCGGCACCGGAAGTTGCCGCGCCGCCAGCAACCCGCCCAGCGCCGCCCCCGCGAGCCCGCCCAAACTAAAAAAGGCGTGAAAGGACGACATGATCGAGCGCTGGTAACGGCGCTCGATCTCGATCGCCTGGGCGTTCATCGCCACGTCGCACGACCCGTGGCTCACCCCGAAGCAAAACAGCGCCGCGACAAAGGCGACCATCCCCGGCGCGAAAGCCAGCAGCGGCAGGGAAGCCGCGTACAGCAGCGCGGCAACCTGCGTCACCCGGCGGCTGCCGAAGCGTCCCAAGCACCAACCTGTCGCCGGCATCGCGATCAGTGCGCCCATGGCGATGGCGAGCAGCGCCAGGCCCAAAGTGCCGTTGTTCAACCCCCGTGCGACCTGGACGACCGGGATGCGCGACACCCAGGTCGCGAAGAGCAGGCCGTTGATGAAGAACAGCCCCGTGATCGCCCAGCGCGCCGCACGCGCCTCCGTATCCGGCACATGAGCCGGGCGGGGGCGTGCCGCTCGGGTGGACTGCTCTAAAACCGCTGCCATGATCAACTCACGAGGATTGCCGCCGGACGGGCCACGGCCGCTTTGCCGGCCGGGTGGAAACTCAGACGATCCGTCCGCACCTTGTCCCAGTCCTGCAACACCAGGCCCAGCGAAACGAACAACTCGCGGATCTGCGTGGCGTCCCAATGGACGATATCCTCAAGGATCGGCACCAGCACGCTGAGGGCGTTATCGCTCAACACGGAACGCTGGGCGATCCGCGCGACGTTCTTCACGTCGGACACCGCGATGGTCCGGCCATCCCGGCTGTTGACGTGCATCATCACGTGAATGTCCGAGCTGCCGTCGCCCACGTAAATCGTGTGGTCGGGGCTGATCTGTAACTTGGCCTCCAGCTCTTGCAGCACCGCCACCTTGCCGTAACCGGCGGCGACGCGCAGAATGGAGTTAATCTCGCCCGTGCCTGGGTCGTACCCAAACTCGGTGCCGAACACACGCTCCGGTGGCAGGATACCTTCCAGGGCGGATTGGACCACCTCCTTGGGTGACGCGGAAATCACGTAGAAATGGAACTGCTCACCGGCCAGTTCCTCGGAAAGGACCTCGGCCAGTTGGTCCACGTTGTTCTTGAGCCGGACCCGTTTGCCGGCTTCTACCAGGTGCTCGCGCCGCACGTTGCGGAACTCGGGATCATGCCGGAGCAGGTAGGCCAGTTCCGCGCCCTGCTGGACGAGGTTGACTTTGGAAAGGCCCGCCACTTTTTCGTGGAAGCCGCTGATGCCGAGCATCTCACTGAGGACCACGCCGGAGTCGTTGAAGCTTAGCGTCTGGTCGAAATCGCTCGCCACAAGGTAGCGCGACTTGATTTCCGGTGAAGGTACGGGGCGGCCGATGGTTTCTGTGTCCATAATGACATAACAACCATCGGCAAAGTTGTCATATTGTCAACCGCAGCGTTGCAACCACCTCGAAGCTGCTATAACAATGCGATATGCCCCCCGTCAAAGCCCCTACTAAAGCTCCCGCCAGGATCCCCAAGTATCAGGAAGTGCTCGATGCTTTGCGCGCTGAAATCATCGGAGGCATCTACCCGCCCGAAAAAAAGATGCCCAGCGAGGCGGACCTCGAGAAGCGCTTCGGTGCGTCCCGCATCACGGTGGGGCGGGCCATGCACGAGCTGCGTCAGGAGAGCCTCATCGAGCGGCGCGCGGGTTCCGGGACCTACGCCAAGGCGGTCAAGCCCAGCGGTCTGCTCTTTGGTTTGTTGATCCCGGACCTCGGCCAGACGGACATCTTCGAGCCGATCTGCCAGGGAATGACGCAATCAACCCACGCCGTCCGACATTCGCTGGTTTGGGGCGGGATGGACCAGCGTGACCCGGCCGCCTCGAGCGCCGAGCAAACGTGGAAGCTCTGCCAGCAATACATTGAACAAAGGGTGGCAGGCGTGTTCTTCGCTCCATTGGAATTCCACGCCACTGACCAGGCGACGAACGCCCGCGTACTGGAAACTTTGACCAGGGCACGGGTCCCTGTCGTGCTGCTCGACCGCGATTTTCTGCCTTATCCACAACGCAGCGCGCACGATCTGGTGGGGATCGACAACCGGCGCGCCGGCTACCTGGCGGCCACGCACCTGCTCGATCTGGGCTGCCGGCGCGTGGCCTTCTTTTCCTATCCAAACTCCGCCGCGACCGTGGGCCTGCGCATGGCCGGCTACCAGGAAGCCATCATCGCCCGCCGTCTGCCGCCGGACCCCGCACTTCTGCTGCAGGCCGAACCGACCGAGCAGGGCGCGATCGAATCCTTCCTGAGAAACGTCCAGCCGGATGCGGTGGTATGCGCGAACGACCGGGTTGCCGGCGGCCTGATGCGTGTCGCCCTGGACGCCGGCTGGCACATCCCCAAGGACGTCCAGATCGCAGGCATTGACGACGTGGGTTTCGCGAGTTTGTTGCCGGTGCCGCTGACGACGGTCCACCAGCCCTGCCGCGAGATCGGCATGGCCGCCATGGCCGCCATGATCGAGCGCATCGGACGCCCTGCCATGCCGGTGCGCGACATCCTGCTCGCCTGCCGGCTCGTCGTGCGTGCGTCGAGCGGCGGTCCGTGTCACGATTAGGAGACCGCGCTACTTTCCCCCGCTACCATGACGACCCTGCGCCCCTCCGGACGGTTGGAATTGGACGATCAAACCCTTGTTTACCTCCGCGCCCTCGGTGCGCAGTACCCGAACATCGACACCACGCTCGCGACCATTTCCCGCCTGCGTGCCGCCCTGACGCTGCCCAAAGGCACGATCCACGTCATCAGCGACGTCCATGGGGAGTTCAAGAAGCTCATCCACGTCATCAACAACGCGTCGGGCAGCGTGCGTCTGCTGGTGGAGGCGACCTTCGCCCAGCGGTTGAGCGCGGGCGAGAAGCTCGATCTGCTCAACATGATCTACTACCCGCGCGAGACCTACGGATTGCTCGTCGAACGCCTGGGCAGCGTCGAATCGCGCCGGCACTACCTGCGACGGCAAATCCGGCTGGAACTCGAACTGCTGCGTTCTCTTTCCACGCAGTACAGCCTGGGCGACATCGAGCGCGTCTTCCCGGCCAACTACAAGATGGTCTGCCGCGAACTGCTCTTCGGCTACCACCTGGGACGCAGCAAGGATTACATCGACAGCCTCCTCGACCAGTTTGTCGAGCACGGACAGGAGCTGAGTTTCCTGCGGATGATGGCGCGTGTGATCCGCAACCTTCTCTTTTCCGAGTTGATCGTGGCGGGCGATTTCGGCGACCGAGGCCCGCGGATCGACAAGGCCATCGAGTTTGTCATGCGCCAGCCCAACGTCGCGATCACCTGGGGCAACCACGACGTTTCGTGGATGGGTGCATGCCTGGGGCAGGATGCCTGCATTGCCACGGTGCTACGTAATTCGCTGCGCTACCAGCGTTTGTTCCAGTTGGAGATGGGTTACGGCATCCCGATGGCCCCGTTGGAAAAGCTGGTGAGAGTGAAATACCAGGATGATCCCGCAACGTATTTTCCTTGTCTGGGCAAGGGTATCCGGGACGCGTTGCTGATGTCGCGCATGCAGAAGGCGATGGCCGTGATCCAGTTCAAGCTGGAATCACAGACCATCCGCCGCAATCCCGATTTCGAGCTGGAGCACCGCACGCTGCTGCACCGGATCGATCCCAAAACGTGGACGGTGGAAGTGGACGGAAAGTCCTACGCGATGCGTGACCAGCACTTTCCGACCATCGATTGGTCCGACCCCTACAAACTTTCCGCCCAGGAGGAAGAGTGCATGAGCCAGCTCCGGCTTTCCTTCCTGCAAAGCCAGGCGCTCTGGGAACAGATGCAGTACATCGAGCGCAAGGGCAAGATGTACCTGGTGCGCGACTACAACCTGATCTTTCACGGCTGCGTGCCGGTGCAGGAGGATGGCGGCTTCCTGCCGATGCGCGTGGACGGCGTCGAGTACCGCGGCAGGGCGCTCTTCGACGCCTTGGATCACTTGATCCACCGCGCCTTCCGGCAGCCCGAGCAGCGGCACCTGGACATGCTCTGGTACCTGTGGGCCGGTCCGCTCTCGCCGTTGTTTGGCAAGGACAAGATCGCGACCTTCGAAGCCTACTTCATCGCGGACAAAGCGAGCCACAACGAGACGAAGAACCCCTATTTCAAGCTCATCCACGAAAAGGTATTTTGCCGCAGCATCTTGCAGGATTTCGGGGTGGACGCCGAACACGGCCTGATCGTCAACGGGCATGTGCCGGTGAAGATCGAGCAAGGTGAATCGCCGATCAAAGCCAGCGGCATGGCGATTACCATCGACGGCGCGTTTTCGGAAGTGTACGGCGACAATGGTTTTACCCTGGTGCTGGATTCGGATCGTACCTACCTGGCGCAGCACCATCATTTCGAGTCGATCACCGAAGCGATCACGCAAGGAGCCGATATTATCCCGACGATCCAGGACGTGTGTGTTTTCGACCCACCTCGCCGGGTCGGGGACACCAACGAAGGTGAAAGCCTCCGGCACGAAATCGCCGCGCTGGAATTATTGATCCGTGCCTACCAGGAAAATATCCTCATCGAACGCCCCGCGGCTTGAACCAACCTGAGCTACCGCGATGACATCGAGTTCGTGACGGCGGCTGCAACTCAAGCTTGGCCCCGGTTTTGATCCGATGACCGCCTGATGCTTATCCCATGTTCTCGCACACCCCGACTACCACAGAAAGTAAACACGCGTTCTACGAAGAACTCGCTGCCCAACTCACCGCGATGCTGACCGGTGAACGGAATTGGCTGGCGAACCTCGCGAACACCGCGGCGCTAATTTTCCAAACCCTGCCGGATCTGAACTGGTCGGGCTTTACCTGCTGCGCGGCGACGAACTCGTGCTCGGACCGTTTCAGGGCAAACCGGCGTGCGTACGGATCGCCTCGGGGCGCGGTGTCTGCGGCGGGGCAGTGGCGGAACGCCGTTCACTGGTGGTGGCAGATGTCCACGCTTTTCCTGGTCATATCGCCTGTGATGCCGCGTCGCGCGCGGAACTTGTCGTCCCGATGATGCTAAGCGAACGGATCATCGGCGTGCTCGATCTGGACAGTCCAATACCGAATCGGTTTGATGAGGAAGACCGCCTCGGATGCGAGAGACTGGCAGCTACCGTGCTGAAGGCTTCAGACTGGTAGAGGTTGCGGGGGTAGGATTTGAACCTACGACCTTCAGGTTATGAGCCTGACGAGCT
>CAXTOP010000061.1:0-28929 GCA_964245965.1 uncultured Chthoniobacterales bacterium | reverse complement strand
CGCTCGCTTGACCATCGGACAACCTACCAGAAAATCCGCTTCTCACACACTTTCTGAGAGCGCCAGCCACATAAGGCGACGATGGTCCAAGTCGTTGCTCGGCGGGTGCAATGTAGACGCTCAAAGCTCTGAGCAGTGGTATCCATTCTAGATCCCGCTGGTTGAAGATCATCTTCGTCGCCATCGTCGTCTGCGCTCATCGATTTCATTTACTAGTTAGTCTTGTGGTGGATCGAATTGAACGATTTCCCTGACTTCAAACAGATGTTAGCCATGTCATCCATGATTCATTGAAGGCCAGCCTGATCGAAGGCCGTTACGGCAATGGACCCATCAGACGCCGCTCGTTGCGCTTGGTCGTAGGCTGAGTCAGCGTCCGTGGCGCACGGTGTACACCAATTCGTATCCGCCAATGGATCGTTCGTTGTTGTAGTGCGCCCTGTCTGCAGAAATCACGAAGTACGGCTTATGCGTGACTGCCGGTGCCACATCAATGTTACTTGCAGGGTCCATTTCCATGCTCGAGATCTTTGGAGATGTCGTCTTCCGAACGCCAATGGGTCGCCCAAAGAACGCTTGATCAACCAAGTTATTTGGTGCTTACGACGCCTTTCCCCACCTCAAGTATAATGGCCGATGATCCACGCAATCCCAGCGATCAAAACAATGATCAAGAGCTGGGCAATGGCCACTACCAAAATCCACCGGCGAGTGCGGCGACCCGAAAATCGGTTGTCGAACCCTCGAACGAAGTGCGATAATCCACCGCTGATCCGTCACTGGGAGCGTGCACCGACTCGGGGATTCTCAAGAAGGCGATGTGAAACGGAATGACGCGTCTACTCTGGGTGATGGTCGAAGAGAATATCCCTCGCGCCTCTTCCAAGCCGAGCGTTTGCCAGCGCGATTCGCGCAATGGATAGATGAAACCGCAACCGCGCACTGTGTCGACGTTGGAAACTTGACCAACGTAGGTGTGGAGTTGAAAAAGATCCTCCCGGGCTGTCCCATAAGCGAAATCGAACGATTTGTATTTCACATCGAACACGAAGGTCCCTCCTTCCAGGTCGAAAACCAAATCGGGAACGAGGTTCCGATGTGTGTAGCGAATCGGCAGGCCGGAGGGAATGGTCCACGCCCGAGTATCTTTCGCCCGGAACACCGCGCCTGTACGGCGAAGAAGTTTGCGCACGAAGTACTCGAAGAGCATTGAGACGTCGAAAAAAATGCACTATTTTGTGATTGGTTGCCAAAATCCGAGAGTTCGTTGCGGAGGATTTGCTTCGAAAGAGCAATCACCGGGTTATAATCGGCATAGTAAGGATTGCGCACAGGTTCTGTCTCCAGCAATTTATGTAGGGAACTTCGCTGACCCTGTGTGGCAATCTGGAACGTTTGATTAAGTGAGTGCGCACCTCGCAGGAACGCATGTGAATCCAGATGCTGGAGCGTGCGGGCAATGAGCCTCGTTGCATCATTATCGTAACGGTGCTCGCGGTAGGTGCACCGGTAGGTTGCGCGATGGGCGTTTTGTGCGTAGTGGATCGGGTCGAGCCGTCCGCGTACCCGGGTGAGGTCTTCCGTGCGTGTCTCGTAGCTTTTCGGCAATCCAAGCCGAAACGCCTTCTTCAGCTTGACCAGCCAGAAGTAGACTAATAGCCAATCGAGATTCCCCCTGTCGCTGCCTCCATGCTCGGGCAACTCGACGAAGCCATCGGCATCGGCGATGATGTACTTAAGGAACTTATCGCCGAAACGCGAGGACACACGCAACGCATAGTCTCCGAGCCGAACGCAGCCGATCAGGTTACCAGTGGTCAGAGTGAAATTTGCCGGGTCGTTGCCGCGCAACCGGACGAAAGCGTCTTCAGTGTTGTGCTCATATTCGGGTTCCGATACGCGGAAAACAAGTTTGCTTGAGCGTGTGTCTATCGACGCTGCGTGTTGGATCAGAGGCCAGACGCTCCAAGGATTGTTTCGACCGTTCCCTTGCTTGATACGCATGGGAGCGCCGTGATGGGTGCCCTGGAAGACCTGCTCCCGCGTTGTGTGAAGCCGGTTATCGACCAAGGTGCCGTCTGCAATGATCTGACTCAGCGGCTTGCTCATGCGATGCCAAACGCTTTACGGCACTCGGGGATGACCGTAGCCGCCTGGTCAGAGCCGCGCAGGTATTCCTCAAGCAACGGCTCAATGGCGTCCTGCCAGAGCCTTTCTCTTACCTCGCCAACGGTCAGCACCGACGGGTATTGCAGGTTCATGAAATAGGCATGTCCGATCTCATAATCCGGACCCAGCAGGTCAGTGGCTCTAATGCGCGCGTTGAGCGACTCCATGCTGTTCGCCATGCTAACCCACGGTTGAGCAGCCTCAGGCAAGGCATCCCGCTCCTTCAGGTGGTATCGCAAGACGGCGGCGTCGGGACTAACCTTCTCCCAGCGGAAACGGCGACGGAGTGCCAGGTCGAAGCTCTCCACGCTGCGGTCGATGGTATTCATCGTCCCGAGCAGGTAGACGTTATGCGGGATGAAAAACTTGTATCTCCCAGCCGTCCTGAACATCCCATTTTCCTCCGTGTTCAGAGCAGCGTACTGCGTTGAAATGGCCCCGCCGATGCCCCGGTACTCAATGCACAGCATCAATTCGCCCAAGATGCGCGAAAGCTCCGCACGGTTGATTTCGTCGATGAGAAAAAAGAACGGCGGTATGACATCGGCGACTTTTCTCTCTTTTTCCATCGAAAGAAGGCTTCGCCATATGGGGCCATGTAGATGCTTGTCGACGTAGGAAGTCAGGTCACCGACTGTCAGTTCAAGCCAGCGTGTTGCAAGGTCTTCGCCAACATCGGGGATCTGGGAGACCTCGACCTCCCAGGTGCCAGCTCGGCGGCAGAACTCTTTGAAGATTCCGTTTTGGAGTCGAAGCTCTGAACGTCCGTCCGTAGTCAAACCCGGCCGTAATCCCTCAATGAAATCCTCGTAGCCGTAGGAGGGGTGAAACTGCACCACTTCGAAGCACATTCCGTAGTTTATAGCAGAGGTGAGTTCTTTGTGGCGGTCCTGCCAGATCTTGAATAGCAGCGCTGTGTTCTGTCGTGCTGAGTAAGTCTTCCCAGTGCCCGGTGCGCCGTACCGGATGACCTGCTTTTTCAGCGTGAATGGGTTGGAGATATTCTCGTAGAGCTTCCAGACGAAGATGCTCAGCAACGGCATGCTAGTTTCACCGCAGGCGAGTTCTTGCGAGAAAGCTTCGCGCAAGAAGGTCATCAAGTGGACGTTCTTCGCGTACCAACCAGCGGCGGAGTCGGGATGACGGTTGAGAATCTTTTGCCCGACCAACCATTCGTAAACTACCTCGAAATCTGGCCCGTTGACGGTGCTAGTCACCTCCGTGGTGCATGCCGCCAGCGTTCGGTTGACAAGCAGCGGGTTGCGTTTGACGCGGAGACGCGCCCGGACACGTTCCCACGCTTGAGTAAACGCCACGAAGCGCGTTTCGTCCGGTTCTCTGATCAACGCGGCTACAGCATCAATGAACGCAGCGTCTACGATGAACTGCTGGAAATGTTCCTCACCGAGCACCGACTGACCGCGCGAGGCAATGCCGTTGCTTTTTTTGTAGATCAGGTCTTTTGCGAAGGCTGGCCAAGGTTCAGCCTCAGACTCGTAACGAGTCCCCTCGTAAGTGGTCCTATCCGTAAGCTTACGGCTCTGCTGGAGCGCTACGCTGATTCTGGCGACCTGATCCAAGAAATCGCCATAATATCCGAGCCATTCATCCACTTCGGAGCGTCGGCTACCAACAAGATAAGTGTAGAGATTGTTGATCTGAGGCATGAGAATAGGGCGAATTGTGGGCTATGTCACACCGTTGTCGATCCGGAACCTATTGATACATCGCCACAAGCCACTCCAGATGGATCGATGGCTTGCCACTTGACTTCCGCCTGCTTCACAAGCCTCACGTAAATAACTGTCTCTTAGATGCTTGTACCTTTGTGAACTCACAGTTCCTGGGTGCGATCTACGTACATCGCAAGAATACCTTGCTGGAAGAGAAGTTGCGCTCCCAGGTTTAGCTTACCAAACGGCTACACTTTCGAACCTTGAAATGCAGCGGCAGCCGGGACATCCACTACTTGGGCAGATATCACCGCGAGCGTAGCGTCAAGAGGAGATCGAGAACCTACGGTCGGTTTCGGCATTGTCGGTACTCAGCGACATGGACGTCACTCAACGATTTATTGTGACTGGCGATTGTGACCAACACTTTTTGGGCCAGTCTTCTGTAGCAAGTTGTTGCGGCACAGGAGGTTTGCCAGAGGGGAGAATCGAACTCCCGACCAAGGGCTTATGAGTCCCCTGCTCTACCGCTGAGCTACCCTGGCATCGAGTAGGACCGTGCTGACACGGGAAATCGATCATAAATCTATCTGCCTGGCGGCGCAAGCAGCCATTTCGATGCGTCGCAGGACCGCATTGAAATTGTCACCGCGAACAAGTACGCGTATTTTTTAATCCTTTCTGGCAGCGGACCTGGATTCATAAACGTGTATCAAACAGTGGACTACTACCTTCTCTCCTTGGACGCAGGGAACGGCTGGCACGAATGAACTGGCATCCGGTGCCGGACTTCCGGTAGTATCCTGTCCACTCGTATGCCTGAACTCGCCGAGGTCGAACACAGCCGCCGCCAGTGGGAGGTCGGAAAGAACCGACCGATCCAATCCATCCATCTCCGCCCGGGCGGACGCGTCTTTCGCGGCATCGATCTGGAACAAATGCGGCAACAACTCGCCGGTCAGACGCTGCTCGGCTCCGAAGCGCGCGGCAAACAGATGATTTTCCGGTTCAGCAACGATGTCTGGCTGGGGCTGCACCTCGGCATGCGCGGCGAACTCTTCGCCCGGGCGGCGGATTACACCCCGGGCAAGCACGATCACCTCGTGCTGCACCAGGCCGAGCACGCCTTGGTGTTCGAGGATCAGCGGCACTTCGGCAGGGTGCAATTCCACCAGGGCACCGAGCCGCCGGCTTGGTGGTCCGCCCTGGCGCCATCGGTATTGTCCGACCGGTTCACGGTCGCGGCGGTCGCCGCGTTTTTGCTGCGCCGGCGCAAAGCGCCCATCAAGGCGGTGCTCCTGATGCAGGAACGCTTCCCGGGCGTCGGCAACTGGATGGCGGACGAGATCCTCTGGCGCGCGAAAATCCACCCTGCCACCGCGTCGGGTAGCCTGAGCGCCGCAGCCACCAACGCCCTTTGGAAGCAGACCCGCTGGGTCAGCCGGACGGCGATCAAGATCATCACCGACGACTGGACCTATCCCGACACCTGGCTCTTCACGCACCGCTGGGAAGCCGGCGGGGACTGCCCGCGTTGCGGCATCGCGCTGGAACGGGCGCAGATCGGCGGACGGACCACCTGCTGGTGCCCGAACTGCCAGAAGCCGGGCCATTGAGCTTTGGTCTTGATCCTGCTGGGTTCCCGCCCTATCCCGTTGTCCGGTACGCCAGGCCCGACATGGATTCCTCCGACCTGTATCTGCAACTTTACAGCCTGCGCCACGAAGCCGCAGACGACCCGGAGAAGGTCGTGCGCATGGTCCCGCAACTCGGCTTCAACGGGGTGGAACTCGCCGGCGACTACGGCTGGACGGCCGAGCGCTGGCGCTCGCTGCTCGATCAAACCGGTTTGCGCGTGGTTTCCTCCCACCAGGGTTTGGAGGCGCTGGAAAATAACCTGGCAAAGCGGGTGGCTTTTCATCGTGCCCTCGGCACCAGCCGCCTCGTTGTGCCGGGCCTCGGTCCGCGCGAACAACAATCGGCCGATGGCTTCCACGCCGCGGCACGCCGGTTGAACGTCCTCGGCCACACGTTGCACGGAGAAGGGTTCTCCCTCGCCTACCACCACCACGACTTCGAATTTGCCGTCCTGCCCGCGGTGGATTCCACGCGTCCGCCGATCTGCGGCATGGACATCCTGCTCGCCGAGATGGACCCCGCCGCGGTGCATTTCGAGGTGGATACTTTCTGGCTGGAACACGCCGGGAGGAACACGACCGAGTTCATCCGCCGCCACGCGGAGCGCGTCTGCCTGATCCACGCCAAAGACCTGCGTAAACGCGACCGCAAGGATGTGCCCGCCGGCCAAGGCGACGTGGATTTCCGCTCGATCCTGCCTCTCTGCTCGGCCAACGATTGGCCGGTCATCCTGGAATACGAGGGTCACGACGCCGTGGAGGCCGTCCGGCAAGGGGCCGCTTACCTGCGTGGTCTGCTACATTAACAGTGTCGGATACCTTCTGCTCCACCAGCATTGACGGCGGCAAGGGCCCGCGCTTCTGTGTCGCCCTGCCGGTCTGCCGCCGCTGCTTCGATCTTCATCCCGCCGTTTCCTCATGGCTTCCTCCGTGTTTCCCGATCCTTCTTCCAGTGCGCGGCGCAATTATTTCGATCTGTTCCTGATTAGTTTCATCCTGCTGTTCTTCGAGCTGACCTGCATCCGCTGGTTCGCCAGCACGGTCATCTTCCTGACGTTCTTCACCAACCTCGTGCTCATGGCGTGCTTTTTGGGCATGAGCGTGGGCTGCCTGGTGGCGTCGCGGTCGCGGGATTACATCCGCACCACCCTCCCCCTGACGCTGCTGGCCGTGGCGGTCGCGCTGGGCATCGCGTGGGCCTACAACCACTACGGCCAATGGGCCATCGACGTGGGCGGGCAGGGTTCGCCGCAGATGGTGTATTTCGGCACTGAGTACCGGGCCAAGGACCCTTCCAAATTCCTCATCCCGGTGGAAGTGGTCGCGGGAACTTTCTTCGTGTTGATCGCCCTGATGTTCCTCGGGCTCGGGCAGGTGCTCGGGCGCGCCTTTGCGGCGGTTCCCGACCGCATCGGCGGCTACACCGCCAACCTCCTGGGCAGCCTCGCCGGCATCGCGGCGTTCGGGGCGGCCTCGTACTGGCACACCAACCCGCACGAGTGGTTCGCGGTCAGCGCGACGCTGTGCCTGTACTTCGCCCGGCCGCTCGGCGTGGTGCAAATCGGCAGCCAAACGCTGTTGCTCCTGCTCGTGGCAATTTCCGCCTACGGCCTGGACGAGCCGCGCGGGGAAACCTACTGGTCGCCCTACTACAAGATCCACTTCGACGCGCAGACCGCCGCCATCAACGTCAACAACATGGCGCACCAGGACATGCACGACATGCGCCGGTTCCAGGGCGCGTACGGTCTGCCACACCAACTCCTCCACTTGGCGGGCCAGCCGCCGGCCAAGGACATGCTCGTCATCGGTGCAGGCTCGGGCAACGACGTGTCGGCGGCGCTGCTGGCTGGAGTCGGGCACATCGACGCCGTCGAGATCGACCCGCGCATCGGGCGCATCGGCAAGGAGGAACATCCCAACCACCCCTACGACGATCCGCAGCGGGTCACGCGTTACTTCGACGACGGCCGCAGCTTCGTGCGCAAGACCACCAACCGGTACGACGTGGCGCTCTACGCGCTGGTGGATTCGCTCGTGCTCCACTCAGGGTATTCGAGCCTGCGGCTGGAAAGCTTTCTCTTCACCAAGCAGGCGTTTGCGGACATCCGAGAAAAGGTCAAACCCGGCGGGATGTTCGTGATGTACAACTACTACCGCCAGGGTTGGATCGTCGCCCGGCTGGCGAAAATGGCGGAGGAAGTATTCGGAGTGAAGCCCGTCGTCATCTCCCTGCCTTACCAGGAGAAAATTTTACCCGGTGACAGCCAGGCGGATCATTTCACCGTGTTGATGGTCAGCAACGGCCCCTCGCCCGCGCTGGAAGCCATCCGACAGTCGCTACAACACCCGGTGCCGTCCTCGACGCTGGCGGTCGGCACGGCTGTGGGGGCGGCACCGGGTGAAGGATCCAGTGACACGAGCGTCCGCCTGGCGGCGGCCACCCCGTTGATCGGCATGGCGGAGGTCGATACGAGCGACACCCACCTGGTGCCGACCGACGACTGGCCATTTCTCTACCTCAAGGCGCCACGCATTCCCTTCAAGCCGAGCGTCACCGGGATGCTCCTCATCGCCGGGCTGTCGGTGGCCATGCTCTTGATTTTCGCGCCGGTGCGCCGGCTCCGGCCCAACGGCCAGATGTTCTTCCTGGGGGCGGGTTTCATGCTGCTGGAGACGCGCGGAGTCACGCAGATGGCGCTGCTCTTCGGCTCGACCTGGGTGGTCAACTCGGTGGTCTTCGCGGCGATCCTGGTGATGGTCCTCTTGAGCAATCTGACGGTGATCCTCTTCCGGCCACAGCGTTTGTGGCCGGTGTACGTGGCGCTAGGTGCGGGCCTGCTGATCAACCTGTGCATCCCGCTGGAAGCGTATCTGTCGCTGGGCAGCAGCGGCGTGCGCGCGGTGCTGGCGTGCGCGGTGGTGTTCGTGCCGGTTTATTTCGCGGGGATCATCTTCAGCACGGCCTTTCGCGACAGCACACAGCCGGACGTGGATTTCGGCTCCAACATCGGTGGGGTCATCCTGGGAGGCTTGAGCGAATATTTTTCGCTGGTGCTCGGCTTCAAGCTGCTGCTGCTGATTGCCCTGGCCTACTATGCCCTCTCGTTCGTGCTGCGTCCGAGGATGGTCGGCAGGGTTTGAGACGCGGTTCTTTCCGAATGTTGTCGGGCCGTCCGCCTGCACGAGAAATCGTTGCAAAAAGGCCGAACCCGATGTTCAATGCGTGCTGCATGATCGTTCCTCCGACCAAGACGCCGGACTTGTCTCTCCGTCAGCCTTCTTCCGGCCTGCGCATTGCCCTCAGCCTGTTGGTTATTCTTCTCCTGTTCGTCGGTCTCTTACCGGCAGCACGGGCGGGTGACACCGGCAAGGAAACCCCTCCGCCGGACCTGAAGTCCGAGCCTGCTTGGCACCCATTCTCCGCTTCCATCGAGACGGCGGCGACTTTTGGCTACCGCAACTTCAATGACTACCAGCTCTTGCCGGAGATCATTTCTCTGCGCTACCAACGCCGTCCGCCAGAGCAGTTTTTCCACACGCCGCTCACCTTCAGCCAGGAATGGGCGCTCAGCGTGGCCCTGGTTGACTTCGAGCACGGTTTGGAAAACCACTATTTCGGCCTCGGCGGAGGACCTCGACTCATTTTTGGGCTGCCAAACTCCCGCTTTTCGATTTACGCCGACGGTCGTTTCTTCGTCGGCTGGGTGGATAGCACCGGCATGGAAGGCGGCCAGGGGCAGGACCTGACTTTCAGCGCGATCTCCAGTCTCGGACTGCTCTACCAACTCAATCCGCGGATGAAGGTGGGGGCGGCACTCTTCTACGAACATTTTTCCAACGGAGGCTTGAGCGAGCCGGAAATGCGCAACGTCGGCCTGGACACCTGGGGTCCGAGCCTCTCGCTCAGCTACTCGTTCTAGTATTACAGTGGTACTTCTTGGCAGATGAGACACAGAAGCAGCGTTCTCAGGTCCAAAACGGTTCAAAAAGCAGCGTTTTCCACTCATTTTGGGCTGGAACACCGATGTTTTTCCCTCAAATTCTCCATCTACCACTGTAATACTAGTGAGCGGTTATAATCCCGTGGGGTGGTCGATGAACTCCCAAGGCAGGCCGAACCGCCCCGACAAGTGCGCGGCCAGGTGTTTGACCCCGAAGGTTTCCGTGGCGTAATGGCCGCCGTAGAGGATGTTGACTTCCAACTCCTCCGCCAGGGCGTACGTCCAGTGCGGTCCCTCGCCGGTGATAAAGGTGTCGATGCCTTGTTCGGCCACCACCTTCACTTCGGAGCCGGCCCCGCCGGTGACCACCCCGAGTTCACGCACTTCTTCCTTGCCGCCGGGGCAAACCGTCACCGGACCGCCGCCGAGCGCCGCGCTCAGCCGGGCGACCAATTCACCGCGCGGAATCGGCTTTTCCAGGCGGCCCCTGTAGCCAACCGGCGTGCCCTTGTACTCGAAGAATGGCCGCCAGCCGCCCGCCTGCTCATCGACGCGCAGATCCAGGGCGTCGAGCAGCAGCTTGCTGTTGCCGAACAGGCCGGCGTCCAGCGGCAAGTGGACGCTGTAAACGGCCAGGTTGGCGTCCATCGCGCGTTTGAAGAGCCGGTAGCGGTTGGCCGTCACCGGTTGCAGGCCGCTCCAGAACAGGCCGTGGTGGACCACCAGCAGGTCGCACCCGCGCGCCACGGCGGCCTCGATGGTGGAGAGGCTGGCGTCCACGGCGGCGGCGATCCTGGTCACCCGGCCGTCGTTCTCCAACTGCAAGCCGTTAAGCGCGTTGGTGTAGTCGGCGATCGACCGCACGTGCAGACGCGTCTCGATCTCGGCGCAAAGGGGGACAAGGTTGGAATCCATATGGGGTTGGGCAACAAAACCCGTTCTGTTCATTGCGCAAATCCCGGTTACATTCCCGCCCTCTATGTTAAGCGCCGGAATCGTCGGATTGCCCAACGTGGGCAAATCCACCCTCTTCAACGCCGTCACCCGCACCCGCAAGGCGCAGGCGGCCAATTACCCTTTTTGCACCATCGATCCCAATACGGGCATCGTCACCGTGCCGGATGCGCGGTTGCAGGTGCTCTCGAAGCTCTCGCATTCGCAGAAGCTCATCCCGGCAGTGGTGGAGTTCGTCGATATCGCGGGTCTGGTGCGCGGCGCGAGCAGCGGCGAAGGCTTGGGCAACCAGTTCCTGAGCCACATCCGCGAAGTCACCGCCATCGTGCAGGTGGTACGCTGCTTCGAGGACGCCGACATCCACCACGTCAGCGGCACGGTGGACCCGGTCCGGGACATCGAGGTGATCAACACGGAGCTGATCCTGGCCGACCTGGCCAGCGCGCAGAAACGCTTCGACCGCAACGCAAAAATGGCCCGTACCGGGGCTGACAAGGTGGCCGTGGCCGAGAACGCCCTCCTTTCCCGCCTGCTCCCGCACCTCGACGCGGGCAAACCGGCGGTGACACTGGAAGTCAACGACGAGGAAAAAAAGCTCCTGCGCGGTTTCTTCCTTCTTTCGGGCAAACCGACGATCTTCGCCTGCAACGTGGCCGAAAGCGATCTGGCGGCTTTGACGACCAACGTCGCCGACACGGAGCTGAACTCCTCGTCCTCCCCGGCCCAGCACCACGTCCGTGCCGTGCGCGAATACGTCAAGACGCACTTGAACACGGAAGCCGTGGTCATCAGCGCGCAGATCGAGAGCGAACTGGTGGATCTTTCGGAGGAAGAAGCCGCGGAGTACCTCGCCGGCCTCGGAGTCACCAGCGAAGGCAGCGGTGTCGCGGCGCTCATCCGCGGCGTTTACCACTTGCTGGGCTTGCAGACCTACTTGACCACCGGCGAAAAGGAAACGCGGGCGTGGACGATCTACGCCGGCGACAAAGCTCCGGCCGCGGCGGGCGTGATCCACTCGGATTTCGAACGCGGCTTCATCGCGGCGGAGGTGGTGCATTACGACGACCTCATCCGCCTCGGCTCTACCGCCAAGGCGCGCGAAGCGGGCAAGCTGCGCATCGAGGGCAAGGAATACACGATGAAGGACGGCGACGTGGTCGAGTTTCGTTTCAACGTGTAAACCGCCGTTTCTTCGCGGGACAACCCGGCTTGTTGCCCGATCCAAAACGATGGTTTAATATTGAACGATCTCGCGAGCATTCCATCCGTTCTGTTGTGCGGAGCCGATTACAAGACGACCACAAACCCCAATATCTTATGAGCACCACTGCAAAAGACCTCACCAAAGAAGCCCCCGCCAGCCCTGGCCATCGCACCGGTGGCTATGTCATCCTGTCCCGCCTCGCCGACAAAGCCCGGGCCGAATTCCTCGGCGGCAACGTCGGTGAGTACCACACCGATTGTCCGCTCGACCATATGCTGCTCGACTGGAAGGGCGTACCTTACGACGAGGTGAAGCAGGCGATCGTCAAAGGTGCGACCGACGCGGATCTCGCCGCCCATCTCGATGCCAACGGCATCGCCAAGACTCCCGAGGAAGTCAAAACCTTTTCGGATACGATGTCGGCGATGCGCCCGTACGATTCGCCCGAAAAGCGGGAATGGTTCGCCGGTGAAACCGCCAAGCTCGGTTTGGACCCTGCGAGCACGACGCTCTTTGCCTGGCTCAACGCCGACGACAAGGCATCCTTCCAGAAGTAAGCAACGGTCGGTCCGGTTTCTCGACTATCCCGCCTCGGGTCTGGCTCGAAGGCGGGATTTTTGCGCCCATCTCCAGAGCACGACGAAGCACGCGCCGCCGACAAACCATTTTACACCGGCGGGAGATGCGTCGATGATCCCAAACCTCGTTCGCGACTCTCGTTCCCGACCCTTCTATGACCCGTCTCAACCCGCTGGCACTGGCCGGCGCGCTCGTTCTCATTCTCTGCGGCGCGTTGTTTTCGCCCGTTCCCCTGCAAGCCCAGATCGCCGGTGTGCGCAAAAGCATGGTGCGTGTGTCCACCACCTCGCAGGACCCGGATTACAAGGTGCCGTGGAACCCGGGCAACATCGCGCGTGGTGTCGGGGCTGGCTTCATCATCGACGGGCCGCGGATCATGACCAACGCGCACGTCATCAGCAACGCGAAGTTCATCGTGGTCGAGCGCGAGAACGATCCAAAGAAGTATCCTGCCCGGGTCAAATACGTCGCGCACGACTGCGATCTGGCGGTGCTGGAAGTGGCCGAACCCTCCTTCTATCAGGGGTTGCAGCCGCTGGAAATCGGCGGCATTCCCAAGCTGGAATCCAGCGTGTCGGTGTACGGCTACCCCATCGGCGGCGAGCGCCTGAGCGTCACCCGCGGCGTGGTGTCGCGCATTGATTTCCAGTCTTACACGCACTCGGCGGTGGACAGCCATCTTGCCTGCCAGATCGACGCGGCCATCAATCCCGGCAACTCGGGCGGCCCCGTCCTGCAAGGCGGCAAGGTCGTCGGCGTGGCCTTTCAGGGTTACAGCGGCGACGTGGCGCAAAACACCGGCTACATGATCGCCACCCCGGTGATCCAGCACTTCCTCACGGATATTTCCGACGGGCACTATGATAAGTACGTCGATCTGGCCATCGCGCAGGTGAAGCTCCAGAACGACGCCGAGCGCCGCGCGCTCGGTTTGCAGGACGACAACACCGGCGTCATGGTCGGCGCGGTCGTCCCCGGCGGCAGCGGGTCCGACGCGCTCAAGGTGGGCGACGTCATCCTGGCGCTGGATGACCAGCGGGTCGCCAGCGACGGCTTTGTCGAGATCGACGGTGATCGGGTAGAAATGGCCGAGGTCGTCGAGCGCAAGTTCAAGGGCGACCCGCTCAAGCTGCACATCCTGCGCGACAAGCAGGAAATGGATGTCACCATCCAGCTCAGGCCGGCGTGGCCTTACCTGATCCAGTCCAATTTTTACGACGTGCGGCCCCGCTTCGTGCTGTTCGGTGGGTTGTTGTTCCAGCCGCTGTCACGCGACTTCCTGGAAGCCTACGGGATCGATGACTTGCGGGTGCGTTATTTCTACGATTCGTTCGTCTCCCGCAGCATCTTCCTCAAGCATCCCGAGGTCGTCATCCTGAGCCAGGTGCTGCCCGATCCCATCAACGCGTACATCGAGGAATACCGCAACGCCATCGTCAGCGAGGTCAACGGCCACGAGATCAAACGCCTGGAAGACCTGGCGGCGGCGTTCGCCGAGCCGTCGGATTACTACGTGATCAAGTGCATCGGCGAGGGCCGGCCCATCGTGCTGGAACGCTCGCAGGTGGAAGCCGCGCGCAACCGCATCAAGACCGCGTACAACGTGGTCACCGAACAAAATCTCAGCCCCTCGCCTGCCACCCCACCCCTGGGTCCGGTGAACCCGCCCGCAGCTGTGGCGGGCGGCAGCGGACCCGCCGAGCCGGCCCCGGCCCCGACGACGCTCTCGCGCTGATCTGAAAACCTTTTTCAAACTGACATGCTCTCGAACCTGACAAGAACCCTGTCGCTGCTCGGTCTGCTGGTTGTCCCCGCCTTTACCGGGTTGCTGGCCGCCGTGCCGGCGGTGCGCCCGTTGCAGAAAACGGATTTCCCGGTGGTGCGGGTAAACTCCACCAACCAGACCTACGATTTCTTCCGCCCCTGGTCGAAGAAGAACCCGTTCGTGCGCCACGGCCTGGGCACGGTGCTCGCCGGCAATCGTGTGATCGTCACCGCCGAGACGATTTCCAATCACAGCTACGTCGAACTGGAACGCGCGGAGAGCGGAGCCAAGACCAGTGCCAACGTCGTCTGCGTGGATTACGAGGCCAACATCGCGCTGCTGGAACCGACCTCGGAAAAATTCCTCGACGGCCTCAAGCCGGTGGAAATGATCCAGGACGCCGTGGTCGGCGACCGCGTCAACGTGGTGCAGTTGGAGAGCAACGATGCCTTGGTGACGACCCCCGGCCCGATCACGACCATCGAGGTGGGCCACTACCAGCTCGAAGGCAACAATTACCTGCTCTACCGCCTGAGTTTGCCGCTGCAATATCGCGAAGGCAGCTTTACCGCGCCGGTGATCAAGGACGGCAAGCTGGCCGGCATCCTGATGCGCTACGATCCGCGCGCGCAGAGTGTGGACGTCCTGCCCTCGCCCGTGATCGCGCATTTCCTCAAAGACTTCGAGGATGGCCACTACCAAGGCTTTCCCCGGGCCGGTTTCGAGTTCGCGCCGACGCGTGATCCGCAACTCCGGCACTACGCCAAATTGCCGCTGACGGGCGGCGGCGTGTACGTCACCAACGTGGCCAAGGACACGCCGGCCGCAGCCGGCGGCTTGCTGGCCGGGGACGTGATCCTGGACCTCGGTGGCCAGGCCATCGATCAGGACGGCAACTACGACGAACCGATCTACGGCAAGATCTCGATGAACCACCTCATCACCACAAAATCGTTCGTGGGCGACAAGCTGCCGATGAAGGTGTCGCGCAACGGTGAACCCAAGGATCTGGAAATTACCCTGAGCCACCGCCCGCCGCAGGATTACGTCAGCCAGCCTTACGTGATCGACGAGCCGCCGAACTACTACGTGGTCGGGGGATTGATCTTTCAGGAGCTTTCGCGCCAGTACCTCAAGGAGTGGGGCGGCGACTGGCAGAAGCAGGCCCCGCAACGCTTGGTGTACCTCGACCGGTTCCAATCCACGCTGGTGACGGATGCGCGCAAGCGCATCGTGGTCCTCAGCCAGGTGCTGCCGATGGCGAGCACGATCGGGTACGAGGAGATCAACTATCAGGTGGTCAAAGCGGTCAACGGCCAGCCACTGAACAGCCTGGCTGACTTGTCCAAGGCGCTCGACAAACCCCTGGACGGTTTCGACAAGATCGAGTTGGAAGATTTCCCGCGGATGCTTTTCCTGGATGCTGCCAAGTTGGCCGACGACAACAAAGCGGTGCAGGAAAGCTACGGCCTGCCGGCACTGCAGCGGATGAACTAGCGCATTTCCGCCGTGTGTGCGTCCGGAGGATGGCAGCCGGGCGTTTCCATTGACGTAACGTCCGATAGATAGCTTCAACCATTCCGATCTCCCAACCATGAGCGATACCAGCGTCACCAAAGTCAGTTCCGAGGCTTCCCCCAGCGGTGAACTCGGCCAGAAATACCTTGCCAGCGGCAAAGCGGTTGCCATGCGTCTGTGGGAGAACGAACAGCCTTCCGAGCCCAAGCCGGAAATGGCCCGCGAGTATGAGACGGTAGGCTACGTCATCAGCGGCAAAGCGGAGTTGCACCTGGAAGGCCAGACTTTGTTGCTCAACAAGGGCGACTCCTGGACGGTGCCTAAGGGGGCCAAGCATACCTACAAGATTTTAGAGGCGCTCACGGCGGTTGAAGCGACCAGCCCGCCCGCGCACGTTCACGACCGGGATCACGCCTGATCAGCCGCGCCGGGTTATTGGGTTTGACCCACACGGCTAGAAGGTTGAAAGGCAGCACGTGATCATGCGCGTCCTGCTGCTTCTGCTCCCTGTCTCCCTGGCGCTGAAGTACTACTTCCATGCGCCGGAGATTTGGATCTTCGCCGCGGGCACGGTCGCGATCATCCCTCTGGCGGAATACATCCGCAAGGCGACCGAGCAAGTGGCGCATGTCGCCGGTTCCGCGATCGGCGGCTTGCTCAACGTGACCTTCGGCAATGCGGCAGAGTTGATCATCGCCCTGTTCGTCCTGCGGGCCGGGGCGTTGGACGTGGTCAAGGCGCAGATCACCGGCTCGATCATCGGTAACAGCCTGCTCGGTCTTGGGTTGGCCATTTTGTTTGGCAGCGTGGGCCGGGAGAAACAGGTTTTCAAGAAGGAGCGTGCCGGCATGCTCTCCAGCATGCTGATCCTGTGCGTGATCGCGCTGCTGCTGCCGGCGATGTTCGACCTCACCGAGCGGTTCTCCCTGGCACCGGGCGACGTGCATCATCGTGACGACCGCCTGAGCCTCGGGGTCTCGGTGGTGTTGATAATCATTTACGTGGCCAACCTGATTTATACCTTGGTCACGCACCGCGACATCTTCTCCACCCGCGAAGAAGGGGAAGGCGACAAAGCAACGTGGTCCTTCCCGGTGTCACTCGCGGTGTTGATCGTTGCCACCGGGTTGATCGCCCTGGAAGCGGAGTTGGTCAGCGACGCCCTGGAAGCGACCGCCCGCGGGTTGGGGCTCTCGACGTTTTTCCTCGGCATCATCGTGCTCGCGGTCGTCGGCAACGCGGCGGAGTACATCTCCGCGGTGTACTTTGCCCGGCGAGACAACATGGGGTTGGTCATGACGATCACAGTAGGCTCGACCATTCAGGTGGCCCTGTTCACCGCACCCCTGCTGGTGTTGATCTCGCATTTCATGGGTCACCCGATGGACCTCGTTTTTGCCAACCCACTGGAGATGGCGGCGATTGCCGCCGTCGCCTTCGTCGTCAACGCCATCGCGCAGGACGGCGAGACGACTTGGTTCGAAGGACTGCTGCTGATCGGCGTTTATGTCCTGCTGGCTATGGCCTTTTTCTTCGTGGCGTAAGATGCCGAACCTCTGCCATCGGTCCCAAGCAGGCAGGAAGATGTTCCGGGGTGGATGGTGCGCTCCGCCGCGCCATTGGTTGCATAGCGGCGCAGCCGCCCGATCTCTCTGGGCAGCGTTGCTGCGAAGCAACCAATGGCGCGGCGGAGCGCACCATCCACCCCGGAACTTTTACACCGGGATTCTTTGTTGCGGACACTTAATTGGCGTCGCCGACTTCCCGGAGGCTGTCGAGGTCCATCTCGCCTTTCTCGCTCGTGAAGGCCAACCCGGTGCCGCCGCTGCCTTGCTTCTGCTGGACGCCGGAAACATCGTGTCCGGTGGTGTCATAGACGCTCACCTTGCCGCCGCGCTCCACGGCGAGGCGGTTCTTGCTGGAAAAGTAAGCGTAGCGAATGTCGTTCTGCCCACCGGCGGTGTTCGGGGAATCGCCTAGTAAAGCGGGCCACCATTTGTCGGCTCCCATGTCCTTCATCGGCTTCATGGGTTCCATCGGCTTCATGCCCTTCATGGGCTCCATCGGTTTCATCGGTTCCATAGCCGTGTTATCGCTACGGTGGGGTTCGTCGGAGGTGGCCGGGCGAGAAAAAGCGCCTTCCTCTTCACTGCGGTCGAGCGCGGCACTCAGGTCGCGGCAAAGATCTTCCACCCGCTCGCGCAACGGACGGTTGAACATATCGCCGAGCTGCGTCATGCCGGGCATCCATTGGCCGTAGCCGCCAAGTTCGGGATGATCGAATTGCGCGAGCCGGCCACCGCTGCGCTGCATGGCCCGGGCGAGTGTTTCCACGGCTTCCGCGCTGACTTGGTAGCGCTCGGAAAGCCGGCCGATGGTTTGCTGCAAATTCATGCGGCAAAATAGCACAAAGCGACGCCGGTCCGAGCCGCGACGCCTGATCGCTTCAGACCTTTTGCAGGACCTGCCGGCGGAGCTGGCCGCACGCCGCGGCGATGTCATGCCCCTTCTCGCGCCGCAGGGTAGCCGCAATCCGGCGATTGGTCAGGATGCGGTGAAAGGCCTGCTGGCGATTCGACGAGGGCCGGGTCCACGGCAATCCCTCCACCTTGTTGTAGGGGATCAGGTTGACCTTGGCGTCGAGCTTTTCCGCGATGCCGGCGAGCGCCAGCGCCTGCTCAGGCGTGTCGTTGACGTTCTCGATGAGAATGTACTCGAAGGTCAGCCGCTGCTTTTTGCGTTCCACGTAGTGCCGGCAGGCTTCCAGCAGGACGGCGAGCGGGTACTTGCGATTGACCGGCATGATCTGCGTGCGAACCTCGTCGGTCGCGCCGTGCAGGGAAATTGCCAGACGGATCTGCAAAGGCTGCTCGGCCAGTTGGCGGATCTGCGGTGCCAGTCCGCTGGTCGAGACCGTGATATGCCGCGCCCCCAGCCCGACGCCCCACGCGGCGTTGATGATGTGGATGGCCGTCATCAGGTTGGCGTAATTGGCCAGAGGCTCGCCCATGCCCATGAAAACCAGGTTGTTTGCCCGTTCTCCGGCAGCCGCCTCGACGCGCAGGATCTGCTCGACGATCTCGCCGGTTTGGAGGTTGCGCGTCCAGCCGTCGAGTCCGCTCGCGCAGAACTTACAGCCGTACGCGCAGCCGACTTGGCTGGAGATGCAAAGGGTGCGCCGGTCGCTGGCCTCGCCGTACAGGGCGGGCGAAGCGGGAATCAGGACAGTTTCGATGAGCTGGCCGTCGGACAGCCGGAAGAGGAACTTCTGGGTCGTGTCGTTGGAACCGAGCCGCCGCACCAGGTCCAGCGCGCCGAGATCGAAACGCTCTTTGAGCGTCGCGCGCAGGGCGGCCGGCAGATCCGTCATCGCTTCAAAGGTCGTCACCCGCTTGCGGTACACCCAGTCCAGCACCTGCCCGGCGCGGAACCCCGGCTGGTCCAATCCGGACAGACGCGCCGCTAGTTCCTCACGCGAGAGCGAGGCGATCTGCTCCAGGGGAGAAGCGGGCGGATGCAAAACCGTTGACACGGTGCAATCTAGCCCATCTCCACGGCGGGTGCCACCGGTCGCGGCGCAGTTTGCGAATACTCTCCAAATGCGCTGCCTGCCCGGCGTGCTCTGGTTGCAAGACCGGGTGGTGTACGGTAGTTTGCAAGACCATGGCAGATCGACAATTTGAATCTGGCGGCGAGGAGCGTGTCTGGGATGAGTACGATTGGGAACGCTTCCTCCAGCAACAAGATCGCAAAACCGAGAAATATATGGAGTTGCTCGAAAAGTACCTGGACGATCCCAACCGGGACCAGATCATCGCCCGAGAGATGGGCTGGCATCATCTACTCGACGAGAACGGCAAGGACTGGAGCGAGGACCTCGACGACCTCTTCGCCCGCCAGAACACCGAGAAGGGAGCTGGCTTCAGCAGCGCCAAAACAGCCGAGGATGAGGACGACGAAGACGACACCGATGACGAGGATAGTCTCGACGATGAAGACCTCGAAGATGACGATCTGGACGAGGACGAAGAGGACGCCGATGCCGCCGACGAGGACGAGGACGAGGTGGAAGACCGTTACGGGCAGCACCCGCTCTACCAGGCAGCCAGCGCGTTGAACATTTACATCGACCAGCTTTTCGACGAGCATGACCCGGCGGCGCAGCACCCAGCGGTTGCCCGGCTGACGACCAGTTGCACGCTGGCCAACGTCAAGCTTGCCGCGGCGCTCAGCGACGACGACGTGGACGAACTGGGTATGACCATCGCCTACCTCAAGCGGGCCTTGAAGGCGACTACCAACGCGCTCGACGCCGCCACGGGCTGCCGCCAGGAGCAACTCCTGGATCACGAGCAGGCACAGGATCTGCGGATGCGCATTTTTCACGTCCGCGATGGGATCGTGTCTTTGATGGGCTACTACCGCAACGAGTGGCGCAAGCGGCACGGATACGGCTGCTAACGCCTTGCGGACCTTTCAGGTTCAGGGATCAGAGGTGTTTTTCCGCTGTGCTTCCTTGCCTCAACGCCGGAGATTTTTCACTTCAGCTTTTTTGAATGCAGACCGGGGGAGCTACGTCAGTACCATCGACAGGCGGGAAGGCCGCTTCGTTGTCCGAGTCCGGCCCCGAACCGGACGACCTGGCTTTGGTGAAGAGATGCCAGGCGGGCGACGATCAGGCGTTTGACGAACTGGTCACTAAATATCGTACCCGTGTCTTTGCCATGATCTATCACTTGGTCCACAACGAGCAGGATGCTTGGGATCTTGCTCAGGACGGTTTCCTGAAGGCATGGAAATCGATGGACCGATTCCGCGGACAGTCGAGCTTCTACACCTGGCTCTACCGGATCATGACGAATGTGGCCATCGATTGGCTGCGCAAGAAACAAATTCAGAGCGGTCAGGAGTTCGACGACAGCGTCGCGCTTCAGGACATGGAGCCGACTAATGATTTGGCCCCGAGGTCCGAACCGCTCCCGTTGGTGAAAATGGAACGTCGCGAGGTCCGGCAACGGATCGACGCGGCGATTGGCAAGCTCTCGCCAGAACATCGCGCGGTGATCCTCCTCAAGGAGATGGAAGGTCTTCAATACCACGAAATTGCCGACACCGTCGGCTGTTCGTTGGGCACGGTAATGAGCCGCCTGTTCTACGCACGCCGAAAACTCCAAACCCTACTGAAAGACGTTTATGAAAACCTTTGAAGAACGCTACACCGCCTGGATCGACGGAGAATTGGAGGGCAACGCGCTCATCGCGTTCGAGCACGAACTGGAACGCCGTGCGGCCGTCAGTGAAGCGTACGCCGACAAGACAGACGCGTTGCGCCTGACGAACTTCCTGCACGAACATTTGCAGGCTCCGGCGATGACGAACGGCGATTTTTTTAACCACCAACTGCGTGAGCGGATCGCAGGCGAACGGGCTGCTTCCCAGCGTTCTGCACGGCCGGCGGCGGCAACGGTGCCGCTGTTTGCGTGGTCGCTCTCGCGCCTGGCCTGGCTCGGCGCGGCGTGCCTGTTTACCAGCGGTGCGTTGTACTACGGCATGATTCCCAAGCAGGGATCACCCGGCGTGGGCGGTGAGCAGGTTGCCGCGGCCGACAACCATGCTGTCGCACCCGCGACTCCAACGGCTGCGGCCGATGCGCAGGCTGCGCAAAACGTGGCGGCTCTTCCCGATCGGAAGGCCAACAAGGACGGCACTGTGGAACTGGCCAAGCTGTCCAAGGAACAGCAAGACAAAATTCAGCGTGAACGGGACTTGGCGGAAGCCCAGGAGAAGCAGCAGCGTCAGCAGACCGTGATCGAGCCCGGTTCGGATATCCAGGCCCGCGTGCCCGACCAGACCGTACCGACCACCGCGACCCCCTTGCACTACAAGGATTCCAATGTCAACGTCTTGTGGGTGAACGGGTTGGACTACCTGCCGGACGCGTCGGCCATCGACGGTGCGGCGGCGGCCCCGGCCCCCAAGGCTACGGCCACACCGTAAGCTGCGCGCGAATTGTGTTGAACCGAACGCTTTTCGATCGCTCGGCAGCGTTAAATGAGACTGCAAGATCTATCATGCTACCTGCGACAGGAGAGCGTCATCCCGGCCGACGGTGGGAAGGTTGGTTTCTCAAATGTTTTTTGTTGGGTGCGGTAGCAGTTGCCTTGCCTTTGGCGGTCGGTTCGGCTAAAGCGGCGGGCGACACGTTATACGGTGCCTTGATCCTGGCGACGAACAACGATGATCATCCGGCCCCGGTGCCCGCTGAGCTGGCCAGCCAAGCGGCCAACTTGGAGAGCGTTTTCGGCTACAACGAGTTTCGGTTGGTAGGTCAGAAGCATCAGCCGTTGACGACGGCCACGGAGGACTGGCTGGTTTCAGGACATCATTTCTTCCTGAAGATCAACACCAAGAACCCGGTGATGGGTGGTTACGCGCTGGCGGTGCAGTTGCTCAAAGAGAAGCAGGTGTTGGTCGAGGCTGACGTGAAACTCAGCCGCGAGCGGCCGCTTTTCATCCGGGGGCCATTTGTGGGCCAGGGTCAGTTGATCATCTTACTGATGGTTCAAGATTCGGCGGCAAACGCTCAGTAGTCATGGCAATGCTGCTGTTTCTTCAAGTTTATCCCGCACACCGTCTCTGGGGGTTGTCATCCCGAGCGGGCGTGTAGATAAATTTTCTACTCTCCCTCTCTATCATCCTGAGCAGAGCGAGGAACGAGCGCCGTCGAAGGACCTTCCGGCTGGCGGCAGCCAGAACGTGGCCGCGTCAAGCTGGATGCGCCCCAACCGGGGTTAACCGTGCTCCCCGGCGGCGGAATGTCCTTCGGCTGCGCTCGCGGACTCGCTCCGCCTAGTGTTGCGTCCCTGAAATACGCGAAAGAAGTCGTTCGAGCTTGAGGAAGATGGACTCGGCGGTGGCGGTCCAGGCAAACGGCTTGGCCGTCTGGTTGTAGGCTGCCACGAAGGCGTCGATCTTCTGGATCAGTTCCTTGACGCTGGAGAACGAGCCGCGCCGGATGGCTTGCTTGGTGATGATCCCAAAGAAGATCTCCACCTGGTTCTAGCCAGGAGGAGTAGGTCGGCGTGAAGTGGAAGTGGAAGCGCGGGTGGCGCGCCAGCCAGAGCTTGACCTTGGGGTGTTTGTGCGTGGCATAGTTGTCCACGATCACATGCAGGTCCAACTCGGGCGGAGTGTTCGCCTCGATCTGGCGCAGAAAGGAGATAAACTCGGTGTGGCGGTGCCCCGGCTTGCAGCGGCTGATGATCTTGCCGCTGGCCACGTCCAGAGCCGCAAAGAGCGTGGTGGTGCCGTGGCGGGTGTAATCATGGGTGTAACCCTCCGCGTAGCCCAGCCCCAGGGGTAAGGAAGGTTGGGTTCGCTCCAGGGCTTGGCACTGGCTCTTCTCATCCACGGCGAGTACGAGCGCCTTGTCGGGCGGGGCCAGGTACAGGCCGGTGACATCGACGACCTTCTCCACGAAGTGCGCGTCGGTGGAGAACTTGAAGTCTTCGTGGCGGTGGGGCTGGAGTTGAAAAGCCTCCCAGAGCCGCTGCACCGTGGACTTGGAAACGCCGTGTTCCAAGGCAAAGCTGCGGCAGCTCCAGTGGGTGCCGGCCTTGGGCTTGCTGCTAATGGTCTGCTGGAGCAACTCGGCCACGCGTTCTTCCCGGATCGTGCGCGGACGGCCCGAGCGCACCTCGTCGCGCAGCGCCGCCACGCCGCCAACCCGGAAGCGTTCGCGCCACTTGCAGGCGGTCTGCACGCTGGTGTTCAACTCGGCGGCCACGACGGGCGTGCCACGGTTTTGCGCGCACGCCAAGACGATCTTGGCGCGCAGGGTGATCCCCGCAGGCAAACTTCTGGAACGGGCCATCGCGCCGAGTTCCTCGTGGTCTTCCTTGCTTAGGGTTAATTCGATGATGGGACGGCCTCGGCTCATTCGATGAGTCTACCGCCAACCATAAATTTGTTCCAGCTACTTCAGGGACACAACACTAGGCTGACAGACAAAGAAAAATCGACTCCAAGGATCAGTTTCAAGCTTCCAAATAACGGAAGCAAAGCTGCAATCTATTCTCCTTCGTCCACCTCCGCAAGCAGCGCGGTTTCCACCGGGCGGATCAGCTTGATTTCCTCCAACAGTGCCGAGAGCTTTTCGTGGGCACTCCGTCCGATTGGGGTTTTCACTCGCGACGCAAACACCTTCAGCAACCGTTCGGCGGTCGCCGCCGTCCGGCGCAGCTTGTGCGAGTTGATGCGGTCGCTCAGATTATCGTATAGGTCGGCCATCTTCGCGATGATGACCTGCTCGGGCGCGGTCGAAAGACGGGCTTTATAATCCTGCTCCCGTTCCCGCTTCGGCAGCAAAGGGTTCTTGGTCAACAGGACCACGTAGTTGGCCACCTGCGCGCCGAAGATGTGCGCGATCTCGTCGTAGTCGGTCGCCGTGTCTTCCAGCGTGTCGTGCAGCAAGGCGGCGGTGATCGTATCCTCATCGTCCACCCCGAAGAGATGCACCAGGACGAGCGTGACACGGGCGACGTGGGAAAAATAGGGCGTCACGTTGTCGGCGCGCATCTGCCCGTTATGCTTGCGGGCCGCAAAGCTCGCCGCGCGCAGGATCGCCTGTAGTGGATTGGCCGGTTGCTCCGCCGTCGCCGCCTGCACTTCTTTTTTCGCCACGGCCCGCGCGCGCAACTTGGACCGGGCCTTGACTCCGATCTTCTTGGGCCGCGGCTTCCTGACACCGAGTTTGGCGGCGACCTTGCGCAACATCTTCTTCTTCCGTGCGATACCCATTAATGTATATAAGCGATTCCTTTCACAAAGCATAACAGGACGCTACGCGTCGGCACCTTATTTATTTTCCCTATTTGTCGCACAACAAGGCGATCGAAGCCGTGTAACCGTGCAGATGGTTTTGCGCGCCCACCGGGCCGATTTCCCCGTTGCAGAAAAACCCGGCGCTGGCATGCGGCTCCAGGATCTCGGCCAGCACCGAGGCATCATGGTCGGGAATTTGGAACAGGCCCCGCCCCCGTCCGTTGCAGGAGAACAGCAATGAGGCAAAAGGACGCGCGCCTTCCTCTTCGGCCGCGTGGCACAACTCGCGCAAATCCTCGTCGGCACTGTCGCGGTCGCGGAGTTGGTACTGCAGGGTTTGTCCCACCCGGAGAGGCGCGCCGATGGCCACGATGCCCGCTTCCCGGTCCGCGCCCAGAATGTTGCGGATCAGGAAGTCGCCCCGTTTGTAATCCTCCAGGTACTCGCTCATGGCCAGCCCGACGAAGAGGTTGCCCTTCACGCGCGCTTTTTCGGGTTCGCTCAGACCGTTGAAGACCGAGTTGAGCACGGTGTAAGCCGGTTTGGAACCGAGGCTCACGAGTTGGTTGCCCTTCGCGCCGGTCACCGTGAGCGGCTCACCGATGGGTCGGCACCCCTGGCTGACGATCGTGCGGACCTTCACACCGCCCGAAATGCCGAGCGCCAGGCCGTCGCCGGCGATGACCGCGCCGTCGCGGCACAGGACGATTTCCTCCTCGGTGCCGCTGGCCAGACCGCCCAGAGCCGGCACGCCGGGGTAAGCCTGGTTCCACTCGCTGAGCCAGCGGTCGGTGTTGAGGCGCAGAGGGTTGGTCAGCACGATCCACGCGTCCACGTCCTCCGCGCCGATGCCGCTTTCCATGTGCCAGAAAGCGGGACCGCTGGATTCTTCCACGAGCTTCTGGGAGAACTCATAAAGCCTCAACTGTGTTTTAGGCAGGCTCAGAAGCAGCAGTGAGAAACCCGAACGATCCTCGGCCTCGCTCTGCCGGCCGATCAATCCGGCCCCCGAACCGCCGAGCAGCAGGGGCACCTTGCCGTACACACGCACCAGTTCGAGAAAGTCTTTGAGGTGCGGGATGTAATCCGAGGAGAAGAAGACGATGGCGCAACTCACTTCCGCGTCGAGTTCCGCGCGCAACGAACGGGCCGCATCGGTGACGACCTGTTCGGAGAATTCTGCCAGCACCAGGCGCGAAACGGCTCGGTTTTGCATGTTCACTGATAGATAAGTCACTAATCCCCCCGCGTGCAATCGGCAATCGCAAGGAAACGGCTAACTGATGCCTCATTCTCACATCGCCAAGGAAAGGCAGCAGCGGACTGATTTTTATTGGCGTGCCGGTTCGGCGACGAAATCCTCCGGACGGTAGGCGGGCGCTTTGATGGCATAGAACTCCAGCTTTTCATCCGCGCCGGCACTACTGGCTTGATGGCTGACACCGGGCTATCTCGACCGCGCAACCGGCGCTGACCGGTACGCGCCGCTCCCCGAGCATGACTTGGCCGTGGCCTCGAACAATGAGGAAGGTTTCGGTGGAAACCTTGTTGTGGCTGGTCAGCGTGGCACGGCCTTTTTCCAGGGTGAAACGAGCCACGCTGTGCGAATCGGCTCTGGCGGGGGCGTCGCGGCCCACCAACTCGCGCAGGAACATGCCCGGCGCGACTTCGACCGGTTTGATCCCGTCCGCGAGAAAACGACCGGGACCGCTGGTACCACGGCGTCCGGCTTGGCGGCAGGTACAGGAAGCCGCGTGGCAAACTCCCCGCGCGTCAGACAGGCGATCTGGGGGCAACCTGCGGGTAGGCCTTTTGCAATTTATCACGGTAGCCAGGTTCGAAATCGTGGCAATCAAACGCCGGGGCGAGTTGATTGCCCACGAAGCTGTAAGCTTCCTGACCGATCCCCTCCGGCGTTGATCCCTGCCACACGCCCGCAGGCACGGTGTGAACTGCGGCCGCTGCCCGGCGAACACATCCGCGCCGATGACGACTGTTTCGCCGTGTCCGAAAAGACAGGCGCAGGAAAGGAGTTTCATCCTCCACGGATTGAACGCAGATGAAACGCGGATTTCCAAAACAGAAAGGATGATTTTACGCGGCAGCGCCTGCATCATGATCCGGTGACGCCCCTGCTCCGCCCATGACCAACCGACTGAACTTCCGCCTCGAAGCCGTGGCGACCGGGTCGCGGGCACGGGCCGCGCGCTTCCGCACGCTGCACAACGAGGTGCTGACGCCCCTTTTCATGCCGGTGGGCACACAGGCCACGGTGAAGGCGCAACTGCCGCAAACCCTGGAAGACGCCGGCTCGCAAATCCTGCTCGCCAACACCTACCACCTCCTGCTGCGGCCGGGAGCGGAAGTGTTCCGGCGGGTGGGCGGAATCCATCCGTTCATGAGCTGGAAGCGCTCGGTGCTGACCGATTCCGGCGGTTTCCAGATTTTCTCGCTGCCGCACTCGCGCGCCATGACGGAAGCCGGCGCGGTGTTCCAGAGCTATCTCGACGGCCGCTCGATCCTGCTCAGCCCGGAGTCGAGCATCGACACGCAGCGCGCCATCGGCAGCGACATCATGATGGCGCTCGACCAGTGCGTGCCGTCCACCGCCGACGAGGCCACCGCCAGGGCGGCGCTCGGCATCACCCATCGCTGGGCTGCCCGGAGCCTGGCGGCGCGCGGCGAGTCGCCGCAAGCGATGTTCGCGATCATCCAGGGGGCGCTCTACCCGGACCAGCGGCGCGAAAGCGCGGAGGCGCTCTGTGGGATGGGCTTCGACGGGTACGCCATCGGCGGGTTGGCCGTGGGCGAGGGCCGCAGCGAGCGCGAGGACACCTGTGAGTTCACCACCACGCTGATGCCGCCCGAACTGCCGCGCTACCTCATGGGCGTGGGCACGCCGCTTGACATCCTGGAGGCGGTGCATCGCGGAGTGGACATGTTCGATTGCATCATCCCGACGCAGGTGGCGCAACGCGGCGGGGTCTTCACCTCGCGCGGCTACCTGCAATTGCGCCGGGGCGTGTACAAGTTTTCCGAAGAACGGCTCGACCCGGCGTGCGGCTGCCCGACGTGCGCGCGTTATTCGCGGGCCTACCTGCACCATCTCACCAAAACCAAGGAGACGCTGGGATGGACACTCCTGGGTCAGCACAACATCGCTTTCTACCATCAGCTCATGCGTGAGATCCGCCAGAGCATTTTGGAGGATTCCTTCCTGGAGCTGTACCGCGCAAAACGGGACGTGTTGCACGTCGAGGACCTGGATCATCCTTCGACCGATCCCGGACCGAAGCCGGTGAAGAAATTGCGGCTGGGCGACTATGAGATCGTGACCGCGCTGGAAGGTTTCAGCAGTGTGCGGCAGATTTCTTCCGGCGAGAAGATGCACGCGCGCAACCCGCCGATGGAGGAAGCCCGGCTGCTCTACGTTGACCAGTCACACCTGGCAGAACGCCTGCGGCTCAGCGCGTCGGCCACGACGGCGATGGAACAGGAAACGCCGTTAGTCATCTGGGACGTCGGTCTCGGCGCCGCGGCCAACGCGATGGCGGCCATCCGGTGTTACGAGGACGCGGCCCTAGCCGGTCCGGTGCAGCCGATGCAGTTGGTTAGTTTCGAGAACGACCTGGATGCGTTGCGGCTGGCGTTCGCGTACAACAGCCGCGAGTTCCCGTACCTGCGCCACGCGGCCCCGGCAGGCATCTTGCAACAGGGCCGGTGGCAATCCCGGCAGCACCCTGGCCTGGGTTGGACACTGGTCGCGGGCAACTTTCCGGAAACGATGAGCAGTGCCGCTGCCGCACCGCCGGACGTGATTTTCTACGATCCTTTTTCGAGCAGCACGAACGAGGCTTTGTGGACGCTGGACACTTTTCGCCATTTGTTCGACGTGTGCGGAAATCGAGCGGTGGAGCTTTTCAGTTACACCGGATCGACAGCTACACGCGCCGCTTTGCTGGCCGCTGGCTTTTACGTCGCTAAAGGCCGGCCCGTTGGTGACCGGGCCGAGACCACTATCGCTTTTACTCCACCTGCGCTAGATGGCAGCTACCCGACACGTTACGAACTGCTCTCCACTGCCTGGCTGGAAAGATGGCAGCGTTCCTCCGCACGTTTTCCTGCGACCTTGCTCGCCGACGATCAAAACGTATTTGAGTGGACTATCTCGGCGCACCCACAGTTTCAGTTGCTGTGACTCCCCCCACCCTGCATTGCCGCATCCAAGAGGAAAAGGGGAATTTGGGAACGAGATGAACTGGTTACGGTTGCATTTCTAAGTTGAGGTCAGGCGGCGCGGTCATTGCGCGATTGAAGCCATCGCTGCAAAGAACGCTGGCTCTCGCCGGAGGGGCGTCCGGCAACGATACCCTCAATACTAATGTCCTCGTCGAGGTCAGGCCAATGAACGCCCTCTCCGCCAGCGATGAGTCTGGAATGTCCCCGCTCAGCGGCGGTGCCGTGAAAGAGGCGTGGGTACCACGCAAGCGGGGCGGAAATGGAGCGCCCATCAGCCAGTTCGACGACGAGTGCATCATCGGTGACATCAACGGTGATGGCCTTGAGGGCGGCGGAGTCAAGGATCAAAGTAGTCATGCCAGTGCTGTAAGAAAGTGTGTGAGAAGTGAATTTTTCAGCCAGGCTTGAGCCGGTGAAGCATCAG
>CAXTOP010000060.1:0-29819 GCA_964245965.1 uncultured Chthoniobacterales bacterium | reverse complement strand
TCCACCAACCTGCCATCAGCCGAACTACTCGCAACGACTTAACGCTGTAATACTAATTGCGAATACATGCAGCGTGGCACCATCCGCATTAGCAGATTCTTGTAGGATGCTACTTTCTTCATCTGGGAGAGGAAATCTCCATGCAGGCATTGAACGAGGTTGATAAACTTTCTCTACACTCCGGCAGAGTGACCGCTGTACCTCTTGGGATAGCTTCATCCATGGGGTAGGAAACTGGTTTGCCAGCACACAAACCAGCGGTACCAACGGCTTGCTCACTTCGGTAATAAATTGAGGAAGGTGCTGTAGCCGTGCCTTCTCGCAGCGTCTGTGATGCCGCGTTCTTTCGCTGGCATCCAGTTCCTTTGTGAACGCGGCAATGTAATCAGACTCGCGTGCATACTCATAATCAGCAATAATCTGCATATCAGTCACATCTCGGTGACTGTTATTTAGCGGAAAGAAGTTCCACTCGGAAGAATCGGCGAAGTCACGACCCTTTTTAGCCATATCGCTACCGTTGTTTGCCCATCATGTTAGTATATCTGGGAGTGCATTAGCGGCCCGCCGCAAGCTGGCCGTCTCCATGTGGGTGTAGATGCGGTTCACGGCGTCGCTCTCGTGGCCGATGAACTCCCCGACGATGGCCGGCGAGATCCTCGCATTCTTCATTAGCGAGGTGGCCGTGTGCCGAAGCGAGTGAAAGGAAATCTCTGTCGAGCGCCGCGCCGTATCGCGTCCCTTGCCCTGGCCGTGCAGGTCCTTGCCCCGATCACTGGCCGCGACAAGCCCGGCCTGCGCCATCAGGTCGTGAAAGCCCCGCGAGACAGTGGAAGTGCGTCCCTGGCGCGACACGCTGGCAAAAGCCCGTGGGTGAAGCGGTGCGCTCGGCTTGTCGCTCGAGGGCAAACTTTCCAAGTGCCGGAGCAACGGTGTTGCCAGGGGGAGGAGTTGCCGCCGGCCGGTCTTCGCGGCGGTGAATTGCAGTTCCTGGCGCGTCAGATCGACGTTCGCCCAAGTCAGCCGTGAGAGGTCGCCCAATCGCTGGCCCGTGTAGAAGCCGAAAAGGAGCAGGCTCTTCCACTCGGGATCGGCTACGGCCAGCAGCCGGCCCAGCTCGGGCAGGGTAAAGGGCCGTCGCCCAGGAGCGTCGGTCTTCTTTAGCGTGCTCACGTTGGCCGCCGGGTTGTCCACCAGCAAGCCGTCGCGCCTCGCCTGCTCGAACACCATCCGCAGGAACTTAAGCGCATGGTTGACCGTGGAAGGTGACACCCGTTCCGACTCGGCTTTGCGGAAGGCGAGAATTTCCCGTGTGTCGATCCTGCCTACGTCCAGGGACGCTCGCTCTTTAAGGAAGGCGAGGAAGGCCCATGCCTTACCCTGGTAGAAGGCGAAGGTGGACGAGGCGGTCTCCGGCTTCTTGCGCACCAGCCACGACTCGAAGTAATTGGTGACGGTGGAGGAGGGGAGGTGTTCACCCGTGGCCCGCGTGTAGATCTCGGAGATGATGCGCTGCGCCTGCCGGGCGGTGTTCTTGGCCCGCGTTGCCTCCTCGAAGCTATCAGCCAGCTTCTGCGCCTTCTTGCGATCGGTCTCCTTGGTGCTGCGCTGCACCCGCTGGCCATCGGGCATTGTGAAGCAGGCGTACCAGAACTTGGAAGCGGGGAATTTGCGCAGGGAAGCCATGAGGAGCCTTTACCTCTCCACATTACTCTCAACAATCAAGGGTGTCAAAGATGTTTGATGAAGTCATTATCCCCTGTGAGACAGCGTGTAGCGAGGTGGGTACATGGAATCGCTGGTTCGAATCCAGTCAGCCCGATCTTTACCGATCAGCCGTCCAGTAGGTCCGGCCGTTTCTCGGCCGTAAGGCGGCGGGCTTGTTCCGCCCGCCATTTCGCCACCAGAGCGTGGTTGCCGGAGAGAAGAATATCCGGCACACGGTGGCCCCTGTATTCGACCGGACGCGTGTATTGCGGCCCCTCCAGCAGTCCGCTATGTGCGGCACTGAACGTGTCTTGCAGTGCGGATTGTGCATCGCCCAACACCCCGGGCAGAAGGCGCACCACCGCGTCCACCACGACCGTCGCCGCGATGGCACCGTTCGTCAGCACATAGTCGCCAATCGAAATTTCGTCGGTGACGAGGAACTCGCTGACCCGGTGGTCGATCCCTTCGTAGTGGCCGCACACAAAGATCAGATGCGAGTATGCAGTCAGTTCCTGAGCAACCGCCTGTCGGAAAACACGTCCTTGCGGGGTAAGCAGGACCACACGCGCTTTCTGGTTGCCTTGCCGCAGTGCATCCACCGCCTCAAAGATGGGTTCGGGCTTCATCACCATGCCTTGCCCGCCGCCGTAAGGCATGTCGTCAGTGACGCGGTGTTTGTCGCGGGTCCAATCGCGAAGGTTGTGAACCCGGATCGTTGCCGCACCCGATTCCTGGGCCCGCTTCATCATGCTGGCGTTAAACGCGCCTTCGCAGATGACCGGGAACAAGGTCAGAACATCAATCAGCACTGCTCGCTGATCTCCAAAGAAACGCGCTTGTCAGCGCGCGTGGCAGTTGTGTTGAGCAGGCTGCGAATCGCCTGGATGGTGTGGCCCTGCTTGCCGATGACTTTGCCCACCTCCGAGGCAGGCAAGGTCAAAGTGTAACGCACTTCATCGCCACACTCTTCTTCCACCAGTCTGACTTCCTCAGGCCGGTCCACCAATTGGCCGACCACGAATTTGAGGAACTCCAGCATCGGCGCGGTGCGTTGGATTTTGCCGGTGCCGATTCGGCCGAGGTCAGGAGGCGACCGGCGCGGAGTTCTCCGCCAGCAAGTTGGCTTTGCGTGCCTTCTTGATGATGCTGCGAACGGTGTCGGAGGGACGCGCTCCGCACGAGATCCAGTAGTCGGCGCGGACGAGATCCACGCTCGAGTTGTTGCCTTCAACCTTGGGATCGTACTTGCCGATGATCTCGATGAATTTCCCGTCGCGCGGGCTGCGCTGATCAGCGACGACCACCTTGTAGTAGGGGTGATTGAGGGAACCTTCTCTTCTCAGACGGATTGCAACTGCCATAATCTTCTTTTCTTTCGGATACGTTGTCGGCCCGGGTATCAGGCCATTTCTTGGTGCTTCTCTTGGCGCAGATCGAGGGTGTTGAAAAGCGAGGGCGGCAAAGCGGCCTTAGCGGAACCCTTTGGATGGCAGGCCCGGGAGGCCGCCACCGGGACCGCCGGCGAACTTCGACATCATCTTTTTCATCTTTCCCATATTTTTCATCATCTTGCGCATTTGCTGAAAACGCTGGAGCAGGTCATTGACCTCCGTGACGCTAGTGCCGCTTCCGCTGGCGATGCGGCGGCGGCGGCGGGCGTCAAGCAAGTCGGGCTTACGCCGCTCCTTCAGAGTCATCGAAAGCACGATGGCCTCTGCACGTTTCAACTCCTTCCCGTCAGTGGGCAGGTCCTTGATGTTACTCATCCCTGGCATCATCGCAAAGAGATTTTCCAGCGGCCCCAGCTTCTTGATGAAGCGCATCTGCGTCAGGAAGTCTTCGAAGTCGAAGCTGGCCGTGCGCATCTTGGCCTCCATCTTCATGGCTTCTTCTTCGTCGATGGCTTCCGCGGCCTTTTCGACGAGGCCGACGATGTCGCCCATCCCGAGAATGCGGCCCGCGAGCCGGTCCGGCACGAAGACTTCGAAGTTCTCCAGCTTTTCGCCGACGCCGGCGAACTTGATGGGGCGCTTGGTGACCTCGCGCATGGAGAGCGCCGCGCCACCGCGCGCATCGCCGTCCAGTTTGGTGAGGATCAGGCCGGTGATGCTCAGGGCGTCGTTGAAATGCGTGGCGACGCTCACCGCCTGCTGGCCCGTGGCGGCATCGACGACCAGCAGCGTTTCGCCGGGTTGCAGGAAGTCGCGCAGCTTCTTGAGCTCAAGCACCAGCGACTCGTCGATCTCCTGCCGACCGGCCGTGTCGTAAATCTGCACATCTGCGCCGGGTTGTTCGGCGGCCCAGGCGGCAGCTTCCCGGCCCACTTTGAGCAAATCCGTTTCGCCCGGCTGCGGACGAAACACCGGGACGCCCACCTGGGCGGCGAGAGTCGCCAACTGCTCGATGGCCGCCGGACGGTGCAAATCGCAGGCGATCAGCACGGGATTGCGGCCTTGTTTCTTGAGGAGGCGCGCCAGTTTGGCCGAAGAGGTGGTCTTGCCGGCACCGTTCAGGCCGACCATCATGATCCGTGCGGGCTTGGCGAGGTTGATCGGTTCGGCGTCGTCACCGAGCAGGGCAGTCAACTCGTCGTGGAAAATTTTGACGATCTGCTGGCCGGGCGTCACGCTGCGTAGCACGTCCTGACCCAAGGCTTTTACCTTGATGCGCGCGATGAAATCCTTCGCGACCTGAAAATGGACGTCCGCTTCGAGCAGCGCCAAACGAACCTGTCGCATGGCATCGTTGACGTTGGTTTCAGAGATCGAACCGTGGCCGCGAAGGTCCTTGAAGACGTCTTGAAGCTTGTCGCCGAGCTGGGAAAACATGGAAGCAGGGAAAAGTGGAAAACTGGCGGCGGCGAACGAGCCGCGTCGAAGGTTGGCAACCTATCGCAGTTCGAGAGAGGGGCAAACGTATCTTCCAGCGATAACTGGGATCAGGCATTCCTCGGATAGCGTAAACCCGCCGCTGCGCAGTAGGAGACCTCAGCCCGCTTCCAAGGCTCAATCCGGCTCGTTGATCACCGTCGAGGGCAGACGCGCGCCCGGCGGGAAGATCGAGGGTGGAGTGCGGTTCACCAACTCCGCGCCGGTCAACATAAACTCCGGGTAAAAACGGTTGCTCGCCGGCTCGTACACCTTTTGACCCGTGAACTGGCCGGTCAGGTGGTACTCGCAGTTGTCATCCACGCCGAACTGATTGAGTTCGCGGTCAGGCGCGAGCTTCTGGTTCTCGTTGAACATCACCAATTGCGCGGTCCGCCACGGTTGACCCGGCTTGCGGACATAACCCCAGAACTTGTAATTGGGATTGTAGTAGCGCCGTCCGACGAAGTAGTTGCCCTGCGGCTCCTGCAGTACCGCCGCCTGCTGGGCGAGGTGAGCGGCGCGTTCAGCCCCCGTGCCCGGCGTTTCACAACCGGCTAAGACCAGCAACAGCAGCAACGGCAACACGCCGAGAGTAATCAGTTTTCGCATTCCGGTGCTTATATACAGAAGGTTTTGTGCCCGGCCACGGAAAAACGAACCGGGCAGGGGACAGAAACTCTCAAGCCTGCGTCTTGCGCGCGATCTGGCGGAAAAAGTATTGCGCCTGGTGCGGCGTCTCGTCCTTGGCCGGGTGGCGGCGCTCGTACGTGCCGTCCGCCCGCAGTTGCCGGCTTTTGACGTTGTCCGTCAGGAAAGCGGGCAGAATCTCATCGGTGATCCGCGCTTTGAGCAGTTCGTCCTCGACGGGAAACACCACCTCAACACGACGGTCGAAGTTGCGCGGCATCCAGTCCGCGCTCCCGAGATAGACACGGGAATTGCCGCCGTTCCCAAAATAGTAGATGCGGCTGTGCTCCAGGAAGCGCCCGATGATGCTGATCACCCGGATGTTCTCGCTGATGCCGGGCATGCCCGGACGCAGGCAGCACACGCCCCGGACGATGAGATCGATCCTGGCCCCAGCGGCGGCGGCTTCGTAGAGTGCCACGATGACTTCCTCGTCCACGAGCGAGTTCACCTTGACGATGATCCTGCCCTCGCCGCCATCCTGAGCCAGTTGTTTTTCCCTCGCGATGAGGGCAAGCACGCGCTGGCGCAATTCGAACGGCGCGACCATCAGCTTATTGTCCGTGGCGTACTCGCTCAGACCCGTCAGATTGTTGAAGACGATCGCCACTTCCGCCGTCAACTGCGGGGAAGTGGTCAGCAGACTCAGGTCGGTGTAAAAACGGGCGGTCGTCGTATTGTAATTGCCCGTGCCCAGGTGGGTGTAGAGCCGGATGCGATCCTCGTCACGACGGACGACCATCATCATTTTGCAATGCGTTTTCAAACCCACGAGGCCGTAAACGACGTGGACGCCCGCTTCTTCCATCTGCCGCGCCCAGCGGATGTTGTTCGCTTCATCGAAACGCGCCTTCAACTCCACCAGCACCGTGACCTGCTTGCCCTTCTCGGCGGCGAGCAGCAGGGCGCGCACGATGGGCGACCCGGCACTGGTGCGGTAGAGGGTCATCTTGATGGCGAGCACCTGGGCGTCCCGGGCCGCCCGCTCGACCAGTTCCACCACGCTCTGGAAGCTCTCGTAGGGATGGTGCAACAGGATATCCTGGCGGCGCATCACCTCGAAGATATCCGCCTCGGCGGGAAGCGATTTGCCCATCACCGGCTGGTACGGACGGTCGCGAAGCCGCGGGTAGGCGTCGCTGGAAAAAAGCGGCTGGAGGTGGATGAAATTGATTGGTCCCGGCAAGCGGTAAAGGTCCGCCTCGGTCAGGCGGAAGGTTTCGAGCAGGAGCCGCTCGATCTCCGGCGGCGTGTCGGCTTGGACCTCCAGCCGGACGGCGTTGCCGCGGCCCTGGCGGCGCAGTTCCTCCTCGATGCTGTGCAGCAGGTTCTCGGCTTCCTCGTCGTCGATGTAGAGGTCGCTGTTGCGCGTCATGCGGAAGGCGTGGGCTTCGCGCACGTCGAGCCCCGTGAAAAGCCGCGCCAACTGGTGCCGCACTAGGTCCTGCAAGAAAAAGTAGTGTGCACCCGGACCCAAATCGGCCGCCGCCTCGTCGGGGATGCGCAGCAGGCGCGGGAGCACGCGGGGGATCTGGACGATGGCGGTGGAAATCTCCGCCTCGTTCGGCCGTTTGAGGCGGACGATCAGGTTGTGGCTCTTGTTGAGCAACTGTGGGAACGGGTGGCTCGGATCGACCGCCAGGGGCGTGAGGACGGGGAAAAGCTCCTCGTTGAAGAAGGTTTCCGTCCACGTCGTGGCCGCGGCCGGGAGTGTTTCCACATCCTGGATGAAGATGTTTTCCCGGTGCAGGGCGGGCAGCAGTTCCTCGTTCCAGCAGCGGTATTGCAGAGCCACCAGCTCTCGGGCCCGCTTGCTGGCGGCGGCGAAGATTTCCGCTGCCGTCAGGTGATCGGCGCCGACGATGCCGCTTTTACTCTCGATCTGCTGCTTTAGTCCCGCCATGCGGACCTCAAAGAATTCGTCCAGATTCGTGCCGAAGATCGAGAGAAAGCGGACGCGTTCCAGCAGCGGCTGGAGCGGGTCCATCGCTTCTTCGAGCACCCGGTAATTGAACTCCAGCCAACTCAGCTCTCTGTTCAGGAAGTACTCGGGACGATGTAGATTGGAGGACAAAGACGAATCGGACATAGCAAATTTTTGAGGGCAAATCTCTCACGATCCACCCCTGCAAAAAAGGGCGGAATTGATCGTGGAGTGGAATTTGCCTTCAGCGCTGGCTACGTGCGAGGCCCCAATGGCCCAAGCGTTATAGAAGCTCACGCAAGGATCCTTTAGGGACTTGCTTCCCGTCAGCACGCACTCCAGGCGGAAAAGGCGAGACCCTTACACGCCGCCTTGGCAGTCGCAAGATTTGCCTCGCCGCGGAAGATCAAAACGCATCGCGATGATTAAACGTGTGACCTAGCACGAGAGTGACGGATCACGGCAAGCGCGCCGAAACCCAGTACAAGCCCGACCCAGATGGACGGTTCCGGCACCACGTTGGCGCTGACGTTGTTCAGCCCAATGATCTGATCGGGCGAGGTCTGCACTGCATTGTCGTCCACCCAGCGGACGTTCAGGTTGCTGCCTGCCGTCCATGCCGAAGGCAGAGTGAAAGCAGTGGATGGCACTACGGTGGAACCCGCCGTGTTCGGCACGGCGATCGTGTTGTTGGAGCCATCCAGGGATGTGTTGAAAGCGGCGATGTTCGTCCAGGTCGCGCCGTCCAAGCTCACGAAGACTTCATAGCCGGGTAGTTCGTTCGCCGTCGTGACCGACGTGTAACGCTGGATGGTATAACCCAAGCTCAGCGTACTGAGTGACGCGCCGGTGGAGTTGGTCAGCGTGAGCTCGAACGCCGCGCCGCTGACGCCGGTCGGACTGGTCGAGATGACACGATCAGCCGCTGCGGCGCTGGAAGCGGCCGCGTTGAAGCCGTTGTTGTTCGTGCCGCTGGGCGTGGTGGTGGCGGTGAGGCCGACTGTGTTTGCCACCATGCTGGCGACACTCCCGGTTGTCCCGTTGGCGACAATGCCAGTGGTTGCGCTCCACGTGGCGTTGCTGGTGCCCGACTCTCCGACGAAGTAGGTGAAGCCGCCGGGTAGTGTCGTCCCCGTGGTACCGATTTCGTCGAAATTTTCGGAGTAGGAGCCGTTGAAAGCAACGGCGAAAGCCGTGCCCGACAAAGCGGATAACATGGTAACAATGAGGAGTGCAAGTTTGGGTGAGAGCATAGGATGACGTCAGATTTGTAAGTGTTCGAACGGGCGAAAGATCGAAACATTTTCCAACGCGGGTTTCGTTGGTTGGAGAACGGTGCTCCCGTCGTCGATGCGAGCAATAACGTTGGGCTACGGCAGGATAGAATTCTCTGACCCGGCCGAGGAGACAGCCGCCTGACGTTCGCTGACGACGTTCGGCGGGCGGGCGTTCAAGCGGCCGAACAGGCCGTCTTCCTCATTGTTGGGTCCGGCAACGAAGTAGAGCGCGTTGGCGTCGCCGAGGCTAGCGCCGTTGCCGAAGGCGATTCCCCAGATGCCGTCGATGCTGATGATCTTGGTGTCGGGATCACGCAGGTAGCCCGCGAACTCACCGGTGGTAAGATCGAAGGCCGAAATGGTTCCGTCGCCGAAGTTCGCCACCAAAAGATCATTCGCGAACACACCGAAGGTGGCAGGCGAAATCGCCATGCCCCAAGGGGCATTCAGAACGCCGTGGGTTTGGAAATCTTTCACGAGCGTACCGTCCTCATTGTATTCGACGACGTGCCCGAGACCCGCGCCATGGTATTGCTCCTGGCCTTCGTCGCTCTCGGGATCGAACGCCGCGTAAGCCACGAACAGGTGCCCGTCCAGATCGGCGATGTTAAACGGGTGCAGGTCGCGCACGCTGGCCGGTGTCTGGAAATGGTAGCTGCCGGTCACATCCTTCCATTGGGCGTCGAAGACCTGGATGGCGTTGTTGCGAACGTCGGTGGCGAACAGGTGATTGCCGTGCGCCTTCGCGAAGGCGTCCGTGTTGAAAGCATGGTTCGTGAGAGCCACCCCGGTGAACACGCAGTTGGTGGGATAAGGATAATGCGCTGCCGTCTTGGAGTAATCGACGACCACGGGTGCCGTGTTCATGGCCGTCGCCGTGTCGGCGCTCCAGGCGTTGATGCAGCCTTCCTCCGTCACGAAGACGAACTTCGCCGCGCCGGCAAAACCGCCGCTGATGGCCTCTGGCGGCGTCTTCTTGTGGTTCTCGGCGGGGCCGGAAACATGGAACTCCTCCGGCTGGCCGGTGACATCGCTGGCGGAGTTGTAAGCTTGCCCGGTCACGAAGGCGTAGCCGTGGTCCGTGAACGCGGGGGTGTCCAGCGCAACGAGTTGCAGGCCGTCCTGATGGAGCGGGTTGCCGGGTACGTCTCCGATGTATTCGGAAGCGGAACCCGTGCCGGCGTTGGAGACCCAGATGTGGCCGCCGGCTCCCGGCGGGCGCAGGGCGATGCCCCAGCCGTTGATCATCTTTTCATCGACGATCTGAGGATGATACTCCGCCTTGTTGGCGACGAGGTTGGTTTGTACGCAACCGGCATCACGGGTCTGCGCGGAAAGAGCGGCAACCATCGTCATGGTGCCGAGGGAAGAGCCGAGGAGTGCGAAAATGGTTTTCATGGCGTATCTCTCGTTGTGGGCGGAATGCGCTGGAGCAGTGCCCAGGCAGGAAAAGGTGGATGGAAACACATCGTGGGGCCACCGCCTGCGGTGGCCCCACGAGTGTTCTTGAAGGTTACCGGCGTCACTTACGCCCTGACGATCCGCCGGGAGTTTTTCTTCCGGGCCCACAGGCCGAGTCCGGTGAGGCCGACGAGCAGGCTGGCCACCGGACCCGGCTCGGGCACGGCGGCGGTCACGCCCGGGGCTTCTCCGCCCGCGGTGCTCCGATACGTCGAAACCGAGTTGATGGTTTGCGCCGTGGTGATGTTGGTGAGCACCAGCGTGTTACCCCCGCCCGGGTCCGTGGTCGGGATGTTGTTCAAACCGCTGTCGAGGATCGACACGTTAAACTGATCCGGGACCGGATTGTTCGTGTTGGAGGTCTCGCTGACATTGAAGCTAATCTGCGTCACCGAGTTGCTGAAGAACTGAGCAAGCTCATTGTCCGTGCTGCTGTTGGTCAGCGTGACGGTGGATGCCATCGAGCCGGATTCGCCGCCGTTGCTGAAGCTGACCGCTCCGAGTGTGCCGTTCGCAAAGACGAAGTTGCTCAACGTGACTGTGTTGTCGGAATTCGGAGTCTGCGACCCGGAACCCAACACGACATCCAGCGAGAACGGCGCGTTGGTGTTGCCGACGAGCGACGCGGTGTTCAGCGTGACCGTGTAGTTCAGGTTGGCCGCCTTGCTCTCAACAGCCAGGCTGAAGAGCAAAGAGCCGGATAAAACGGCGGCGCCGCAGACCCGGCGGGTAAGAATGCTTTCCATGACGACGAGGTTCAGATGAAGTGGGATGCTCTAGGTAGATACAAATCAAGGTTGGTCGCCGGTCGTGATGGCAGTCAGGTTGCTCGTGATGCCGCCGGACGCCGGGAGGGCGAACTGCACGACGACGCTCGCGGAACTCCCCGCGCCGAGGCCCGACGAGACGTAGAAATAGGGGCTGCCGACCGGGGTGCTGGTCTGGGTCGTGCCGGTGCTGTTTCTCACCGCGGTGTTCGGGTTGCCCACCACGAGGTAAACCGGGGCGGCGGTCGGAGCGGTCAGGATGTTGGTGACCGTGACCGTCTGCGTGGCCGTCTTGATGCGCCCGTTTACCGTGTAACCACTCGCACTTACCCGCAGGGTCGGCAGACCCGCCGGGATTGCGCCGGGTTGGAACAGGTCGGAGAAGTCCTGGGCGGTGGCGGTGCCGAAACCCGTCGCCGTACCCGCCAGGGCGCCGGCGCTGTTGGAAGGATTCGCCGCGTCGTTGATGTAGCCGCTGGACGTGTTCGCCACCAACTGGTAGATCTCCTGCATCGTGGCGACATCCGACGAGTGGGTGTAATTCGCGTTGCTGGCGTAGGCGTTCCCCTTGGCCAGCGGCGAGATGAAAATCTCCATCAAAGTGTGGTTGAAGTCGTTCTGGTTGGTGCCTTCCGTCTCGTCCGTCCAGATGAGGATCAAGCCGTGGTCCTGGTAAGCCTGCGAGGCCATGATCTGCGGGACGATCTTGGAGAGGAAGTTGTCGCCTTGGGCGATCTGTGCGAGGTCGCCCGTGTAATGCGTGCCGTTGTACGTGAAGCCGCCGCTCAGCGCGGTGTGCATGTCGTTGTACTGATCCGGGGTGATCACGTTGTACCGGGCGACGGTGTTGTTCGTCAGATCGGTGGCCAATTGCTCCAGCGGAGCGTAGTTGGCTACCATCGGGTTGGTGGTTGTGGTATCGGCCGCGTTGAGGCTGCTGCCGTTGGTGTCCAGAAAGAACAGGGAGCCTTCGTGTTTGCAGGCAAAGTTATACTGGTGGCTGCCGTTGTAAGGATTGGTGTAGGCCGCGTTGGTGCCGCTGAAGCTGGCCAAGGGAACCGTCCATTGTGACTGCGGCGCCACGGCGGTCGTCGGGGTGCCGCCGAGGTTGGCGTTGGTGCCCGTGGCGGTCGCGTGATCAATGCCTTCCTGGTAGGATTTCCAGGATACGCCGGCCGCCTGCATCAATCCACGGACGTGCTGGCCGCTGACGCTCGGGTTCGCGGCGAGATAATTGCTGATCTGCGCCACGCTTTTGCCCGAACCATAGGGATCGTTGTCGTCCGCCTTGCTCAAATTGGAGCCGGCTTCCATCCAGATGTAGTTTGGCTCGGAGGGATGGATGCTGGCGTTGGCCCCGCTGGCGGTGGAAAGGACGTGGTGGTAGGCCGTGCAATAGGAAACCTGCGCGGCCGCAGCGTTGCCCGGCGTGATGAGGCTGTTGATGTAGGGAGCCGCCGCGTTGCCGACCAGCACGGAGCCGCCGGTGGTGTCGGTGCCGGCGGTGAAGTTGCGGTTTTCGATCAGGATGTTGAAGACCGTCTTGATCTGCTGGGCCGGTGCGTTGGTCAGCATCAGGCCGGACGCGCAGGCGCAGGCCAGGAGCGATTTTCCTAGCGGTGAGGTGGTGGGGCTCTTCATGGAGGCAGGGGCAGATTTCAAAGGGTTTAGTTAAGTCTCGCCCGCCTTGAACAGACACACATGCCCGGACCTGGCTGGCGGTCGGAAAATGCAAAGCCCCGGTACCAATTTCCAGGTCGGGAAAGTTACGTTTCGGTAACATCAATGATTAAGCACGCGGAAAAGATGCTTGAAGCAAAAAGGGGACAAGAGGGACGTGGTCCTGTCTGCCTTTGACCGTGCGAACGCATGAGCAACAAATGGGCAGGGGCAGCGCAGTGCTCAATGTTCGGCCTGTCATTCCTCCCGGTGTCGTTTAGCTTTCGGCGTGAAGCGCGATGCCTCACCTCTCGTAAACACACGCCCTCACGGTGACTCCCGATCCCCTTTTCACGCTGCCTCCCGGTTACACCCGCATCAAGGTCGTACAGAGTCTCGATGAACTCGTCACGACTCCTTTCGAGAATGGCATCAACGCCCATTGCTGGCCGCGCACGCTGCTCGGCAACTTCGCCGAAGTTCTCCAGCAACTCGGCAGTGGCGAGGGGATCGTCACGGTGGAAGAATCCTGCCTCGAAGACCTGACGTTGAGCGACCAGGGTAAAATCGCCCGGGACATTCTTCTGGCCGACCAGGAACTGCTCCGCGCCTTCAATTTTTTACCCAACCTTGACTGCGTGCACGGCAGCTTGCGCAAGCCGCCCGAGGGCCTTTTTCCGACCGACGTGTTTTCCTTCCACATCGACACCGCCAACGCGGCAGCGGACACCTGCCTTTGCACCTACGTCGGCGCGAGTTCCGAAGGGCTGCGCAACGAGGAGACACGGCGGCGCGTGGACATCCCGGAGACCCGCGCCGAATTGCTCAAGCTCTACGGAGGAAAAGACGATGCCGGCTTCCTTGAGTACCTGGCCGAGAACTTCTACGACCTGCATTACGTTCCCTTGCCGCACGCCCGGCCTTTTGCCTTCGGACTCGGCAACCTCTGGCGCATTGCCATCGAGTACCCCGGCAGCCCGGTGCCTCCCTGCGTGCATCGTGCGCCTTTGACACCTCCGGGTCATCCCGCGCGGTTGCTGCTGATCAGTTGAAGCAAAGCCGCGTTCAACCGCTGGACTACTAGCTTCCTGACCACGGCGCGATGTTTCGATGGGTGCGAGTTGTTGTTTGCATCAACTCTGAACGCGGTTGAACATTCCTCATGACCTAATGTTGCGTCCCCGAAGTACGCGAAAGAAGTCGTTCGAGCTTGAGGAAGATGGACTCGGCGGTGGCGGTCCAGGCAAACGGCTTGGCCGTCTGGTTGTAGGCTGCCACGAAGGCGTCGATCTTCTGGATCAGTTCCTTGACGCTGGAGAACGAGCCGCGCCGGATGGCTTGCTTGGTGATGATCCCAAAGAAGATCTCCACCTGGTTCTAGCCAGGAGGAGTAGGTCGGCGTGAAGTGGAAGTGGAAGCGCGGGTGGCGCGCCAGCCAGAGCTTGACCTTGGGGTGTTTGTGCGTGGCATAGTTGTCCACGATCACATGCAGGTCCAACTCGGGCGGAGTGTTCGCATCGATCTGGCGCAGAAAGGCGATGAAGTCCGTGTGGCGGTGCCCGGGTTTACAGCGGCTGATGACCTTGCCACTGGCCACGTCCAGCGCGGCAAAGAGGGTGGTCGTGCCGTGCCGGGTGTAGTCGTGCGTGTAACCCTCGGCGTAGCCCAGGCCCAGCGGCAGCGCGGGTTGGGTGCGTTCGAGTGCCTGGCACTGGCTCTTCTCATCCACGGCGAGTACGAGCGCCTTCTCGGGCGGGGCGAGATACAGGCCGGTGACATCGACGACCTTCTCCACGAAGTGGGCGTCGGTGGAGAACTTGAAGTCTTCGTGGCGGTGGGGCTGGAGTTGGAAGCCCTCCCAGAGCCGATGGACCGTGGACTTGGAGACGCCGTGCTCCAGCGCGAAGCTGCGACAGCTCCAGTGGGTACCCACCTTCGGCTTGCTGCTGATGGTCTGCTGGAGCAACTCGGCCACGCGCTCCTCCCGGATCGTGCGGGGATGGCCCGAGCGCACCTCGTCGCGCAACGCGGCCACGCCGCCCTGCCGGAAACGCTCGCGCCACTTGCAGGCGGTCTGCACGCTGGTTCCCAGTTCGGCGGCCACCGCAGGGGTCCCCCGGTTTTGCGCGCACCGCAAGACGATCTTGGCGCGTAGGGTGATCCCGGCGGGCAGGCGGCGCGAGCGGGCCATCGCGCTGAGTTCGTCGCGGTCTTCCTTGCTCAGGGTCAGTTCGATGATGGGGCGGCCTCGGCTCATCCCAAACCTTGGCAGCAGCACCCGGTTTGTTCCAGCTACTTCAGGGACAAAACACTAGAGGAGTACCGCCGCATGGGGCGCGCAATGGCTCTCAGCGGCTCTCAGCGGCTCTCAGCGGCTCTCAGCGGCTCTCAGCGGCTCTCAGCGGCTCTCAGCGGCTACTTGGCTCAGTGTCTCTATGGTCTCTGAACGCGTGGGTTTACACAGCGTATGAAGGCGTAAAAGTACCCTCCCGCATCGCGTTTTAGTTCCTGCAACCGATTAGGAAGTCTGTTCGGCTGAGTTGCAACGATTACACTCCGCTGAATAGCTTCCATTGTTAGTCCGATAACCCAACAAACCCCATGTCAAACAAACTCCAAGGAAAAGTCGCTCTCATCACCGGTGCCAGTGCCGGCATCGGTCAAGCCTGCGCGCGTGCGCTGGCCGGCGAAGGTGCCCATCTCGTTTTGACGGCCCGCCGTGAAGAACGCCTGCAGAGCCTCAAGAAAGAATTAGAACCGCTGGGTGGCAAGGTGGTCTTCGCCATCGGTGACGCGCGTGAAGAATCCACGGCGGTAAACACCGTCAAAGCGGCCACCGACGCTTTCGGCCGCATTGATTTCCTCATCAACAACGCGGGGGCGGGCAACTACAAGAACCTGGTGGACACCAGCGCGGAGGACTACGACGAACTGATGGACACCAACGTGCGTTCCACTTTTCTGTTCACCCGGCAGACCGTCCCCGTGATGCTCGAGCAAAAATCAGGCACGATCCTGATGCTTTCCTCCATGGCCGGTGTGTACGGCTTTGGTGGTGAAGCGGTCTATTGCATGACCAAATTTGCGCAGGTGGCCTTTGCCCAGGCACTTGATCGGGAGTTGCGTGAAAAAGGAATCAAAGTTGGCGCGATCTGTCCCGGAGGAGTGAAGACCGAATTTGCGCTCGGCAAGGGCCGCAACGAAGAAGGAGTTGCCCAATCAGAAATGCTGGATCCCGAAGACGTGGCGGGAGTGGTTCTGATGGCTTGTACGCAGTCACCGAGGTCGCGGATCATTGAGGTGCAGATGCGCACGATGGCCGAGTCGTTGGCTTGAAGTGGCCGTTGTGGAAGAACGTCGCTTGGGAGGATATGGCTCACCCCTTCTTTTTCCCTGGCGCCGCGCAGAATTGCTGCCGAACATGCCTCCCCCTGCGGCTCTTTTGAGAGCAGCAGGAGGGCAAACAGGCCTCCTAGAGCCCTTCCCGTTTGATAAAGCCTGCCGGGAGGGACCCGCTCCGTCGGCTCCGGGAAGCCGTGGCTACACGGCACCGGGCATAGCCCCGGCTCTGCGGACCCGACGGAGCGGGTCCCTCCCAATTTGTCCAAGGCTTACCCAAACGGGAAGGGCTCTAGCTTTTCACGTTGGACGGCTAATACCATGTCACGGGATTGATCCAGCGCTTCCTTGTCTGTCATCCTGAGCGGAGCGAGGAACGAGCGAGAGTCGAAGGACCTTCCGCCGCCGGAGGCAAGAGTTCGTCACCGCCGCGGCCTGTGGAGATGATAGCCCCTCCCTTTGGCTGCCGCCGGCCGAAAGGTCCTTCGACTCTCGCTCGTTCCTCGCTCCGCTCAGGATGACAGACAAGGAAGGATACAAAGGGCGCGGAGCCGATTTAAAGAAACGGTATAACACCGCAAAGCTCACGTCAGCAAGCAGTATCGCTTTATTGACACATCGCTACCACATCTCCGTTCGCGGCCGTGAAGGAGTGGGCGTCCGCGCGGGGCGGTTCAGAGTTTTGCCCCATATTGGATCAGAAGTCCACCGGCGACGATAAGACCCAAGCCTGCCCAGACGACCATCGACACGTTTTCATGGTACACCAAGCGGCCCCAACAAACCGCGATCACCGCGAAACAAGCGATGTAAACTCCCAACAGCCGCGAAAAATCCCAGCGTACGGTGTTCACCATGATGCCGTATGCGCCCAGCAGCAGACAGCCGAGGATAATAAACGCAGGACGGCTGGCGCGCAGTCCGGAGCGAACGACCGCGTCGCCTCCCACTTCAAGCAAGGCGGCAGCAATAAAGATGAGCCAAATGAGCCAGGTATTCATGGAAAGTGTTTACCAGGGACGTGAGCCGGGTCGCTGCTTCCCGTCGGACGGCAAGTCACCGCCGGTGATCCCTTCCACTACCGGCGAACTGGCATCCGTCAAACGGTAGTCGCTGTAAGCTTCAGCCCCGATTTCGGGAATGTCGAGTCCGACGATCTCATCCTGGCGCTTGCTGCGCATCGGCACCAGGAGATCGCCGAGCTTGAACCATCCCCAAGCCAGCAAGCCAACCACCGCCAGATTGGTGATTCCTCCGACGAGTTGCGCTTCGAACTGACTCCAGTCGTTGTAGGCGGCGCCGAAGACTTTGCCGAAAGCGCCCGTGACGCCCTGATCGGTCCAACCGTCTGCCAGCGCCAATGAAAATGCGGCGTGCGCCGTGGCGGTGCCATCGTTGACCACGACCATCAACCGGTCACCTTTGCACAGCTTGTGGATTCCATTCCAGCCTTGGCCGTAGCTGCCGTCGGCTAACAAGCCCAGAGCGATGATCCCCCATAGACCGTTGACCGCGTGGACGGCAACCGCGCCGACCGGGTCATCAATGCGCAACACGCGTTCGACAAAGAAGAGCGCCCAGATTACCAGCAGCCCCGCCACCGCGCCGATGATGACCGCCGCCGCCGAACTGACGAACCCGCACGACGCCGTGATCGCCACCAACCCGGCGAGCATCCCGTTGCACATCACCGAAGGGTCCGGCTTGCCGAAGCGCAGGTACATGCCCAATGCTGCCGAGCAAGCCCCCGCTGCCGACGCGAGCATCGTGTTGAGAGCCACCGCCGCGATGTGTTCGTCCGTGCCCGCCATCGTCGATCCCGGGTTGAAACCAAACCAGCCAGGCCAGGATGAACGTGCCCAGAATGACGTAAGGCAGGTTGTGGCCGGGGATGGCGCGGGCAGTGCCGTCGGGTTTGAATTTACCCAGTCTCGGACCGAGGACCGACGCGCCCACCGCGCCGATGACCCCCCCGGTCATGTGGGCAACCGAACTGCCGGCAAAATCGACGTGCCCGTGCCCCAAGCCGGCAAATGCGCCCAGTTGCGAGAGCCATCCGCCGCCCCACACCCAGTTGCCGAACACCGCATAGCCGATCATCCCCACCCAGAATCCGTAGAGCATGAAGTTCTTGAAGTTCCAGCGCTCTGCCATCGCTCCGGTTGGCACCGTCGCGGCGATGCTCATGAACACGCTCTGAAAGACAAATAAGCAGCCAACGCCCGCGCCCAGCGTCCTGGGTGAGAAGAGGAACCCACGGTGCCCGAGCAGACCCCAGGCGTGCCCGCCGACACGGACCGTCCATTCGGCGTCGAGGTGCGCGATGCTCGGGCCCAAGGTCCACGGCGCGCCGAAGGCCCTCGCCGCTACCCCGCTGCCGCCGAACATGAAAGCGAATCCGCACAACCAGAAGCCCAGCACGCCCAGCGCGTAGATCATGAAGTTCATGCTCATCGTGTGCGCGGCGTTCTTGGCCCGGCAGAGGCCGGTCGCCACCAGCGCGAAGCCCGCTTGCATAAACATCACCAGAAAGGCCGCAAGCAGCGTCCACACGAAATTGAGCGGGGCACCCGCGGTTGCGCCAGACGGAGACAACACTGTGCCAGGGAACGGAGGTATTTCCGCACAGGCTGCCGACGTTGCAAAGGCAACCAGGGTCACTGCCGTGGAGAAACGGATGGTCGTCCTCAATGCCCGCAAGGAGGAACGTCGGATGGGAGGAAAAATCATGAAGGCAATCGCCGCCGGCAACGAACGGGCCGCGCCATTAGCAGGCCACATACCGTGACCCATTTGAAGGTCGATCTCCGTGGGCGACTTGGGATAGTGGGTAATTGTGGGTTGGAAATGGCCAACTGAAGGGGTGCAAATTAGCCAGCGAGCCGAATTCAAACCACTTATCCACCGGTGATGTGAGAAGAGCGCGGGGTGCACACGTCATTTTCCGGCCATGGGATTCGCGAGATTTTATTAAAATCTTCGCCGTTCCGACGGGTGGATGTTCGTGACATGTTTTGTAGAGGAATTCGTGACAATCTGGCACCTATTATGCTGACCGCCGTCCGGGCATTGGAGGGTTTCCATTGGTCCATTCGGGTAAAAAAGCCACACCTCAATATTCGTAAAGAAACCATGCCTGCTGACACTCCATTTCCTCCGAACGCTCCCAAACATACCTTGGGCCTCACCGGTCTGACGATGAACGCCATGGCTTTGATCGCCCCCGGCGCGTTCCTCTGGCTGACCTTCCAAATTCAGTCGCTCTATGGTGCGCCGCTGGCGGGCGTTTCGATGTGGTTCGGGATTGTCCTGGCACTGCTGCTGTGTCTGGCGACTGCCTACTGTTACGCCGAGTTGTCAAAAATTTATCCCGGGGCGGGATCATCCTACCTTTATGCGGGACAGGCATTTGCCTCCAAAACCCACGCTTTCAAATTTGCGCGTGTGGCGAAGTTCTTCACCGGCTGGGCCAGCCATCTTTACTACTGGGTTTATCCGGGCTGCATGGTCGGCGTCACGGCGATTCTGAGCGGCTACCTGCTCACGCAGCTCTTTCCCGACACGTTCAGCGGCTCGTACAACAGCCCGGTCTTCATGTTCGGCTTCTGCATCCTGTTCGCTCTCGGGGTGGCATACATCGCCTACCGGGGCATCACCGGCACGACCGGCGTTAACACCGTCATCAACATCATCCAGATCGTCGCGCTGCTCACCTTCACGGTGATCGCCGTTGCCTACCGCGCCAAGCACCCGCAGGATTCCGTGGGCTGGCATCTCTCCAACGGGACGGCGGTCACCTATCAAGTCGATTCGACGCCCGTACTCGACGACAAGGGCAAGCCGGTGCCGGATACCTTCGCGGACGCCTCGCCCAAGGTCGATGACAAGGGCCAATCCGTTTTCAAGACGGCGGACCGCGCCGTGACCAAAGACGACCTCGCCAGCAAGGACGTACCGCTGCCGGCTGACTTGGCGGTCGGCGACCCGTATCCCGTGCTGCAAAAGGATGCGGACGGCAAACTCGCGCTCAAGGATGGGCGCGCGGTGCCCTTGCCGTTCACGGTCAGCTACAAGTCCGAGGAAGCGACGACCGGTACCGCCGGTGACGCGAAGAACCCGGCGACGTTCAACTTCCACCAGTCGGCCGCCTCGGTCGTCGCGCCGCACTCTTTCAACTACATCTTCATCCAGGCGTGCATCGCGATTCTGATTCTGGTTGGTTTCGAGTCGGTGACCGCGATGGGCGAGGAAGCCAAAAACGCGAAACGCGATGTCCCACGCGCCGTGCTGCTTTCGCTGCTCATCCAGGGTTGCGTGTGTTATTTCGTCGAGTATTTCGCGGCGAATTACTTCTTGCACAACGGCTACACGATGTCGATGGCGGCGGCGTCCGGCGCGCCGATCGGCGATCAGATGGTGTTGGCTGGTTCCTGGCTCTTCGGTTCGTACCGGGCGGGCTGGTGGTTCATGATGATCCAGGCGACGACGGTGTTCCTGGCGCTCATCGGCACGACGCTCGCCTGCCTGAACACCGGCGCGCGCGTGACCTACGCCATGGGGCGTGAGGGAGAAGTCGGCACGCACTTTGGCTTGTTGCACGGCAGGACCGGGTCGCCGCACAAGGCCATCTGGACCCTGGCGGTGATTTCCGCGCTCCTCGGGATCGTTACTGTGTCGGTTTACCTCGGCGCAACCACGCCGGCTCCTCTCGATCCGAAATACCATAACTTCTGGTATAGCCTCGGCATCTTCGCCCCGGAAACCTACGCCAAGCTGCCCAACACGCTGGTCATCGTTACGCTCATCAGCAACTTCGGTACATTTTTGCTGTATATGACGACGTGCCTGGTCACCATTGTCGCGTTCCGGGAGCACGATGCTTTCCACGGGTTCAAGCACATTGTCATCCCGGTGTTCGGTCTGGTCGCCAATCTGGCCTGCATGTTGTTCTATCTGATCGGACCCTTCATGGTCAGCGGCATGAGCTGGCACGAGCCGTACATCGCTCTCGGCGTCGCGGCGCTTTGGGGAGCATACGGATTGGTTCACTTCCTGCGTTCCAGCAAGGCACAGGGCAAGGAGATCATCCTGACCTCACGGCCGGTGGCGGTTTAGAACAGATGTCGAAGCCAAACGCGTAGGTTGCTGCTTCTGGGCAGATGAATGGGAGGCGGCGGGGTTCCTGGCGGGGAGCACCGCCGCCTTTTTCTATCCTTTTGACTCTCACCGCCTTACTTCTTGGTTCGTTATGGAAGTGATCTGTGCGGAACGTTCGGTCCAGGGGCCGGTTCGTCCCAACAACGAAGACCTGGCGGTTTTTTTCCAACCGGAAACGGTGGACGACCGGCGCACCCGCGGCACCGTGGCTGTTCTCGCGGACGGCGTTGGCGGCGAGGAAAGCGGCGAGATCGCCAGCCGCTTGGCGGTCGAAGCAGCCCTGGCGGCCTTCCGTGACGCGGAACCCGAAACGGCGCCCGCCAAGCTCCTCGGGCGGATGTTCGCCGCCGCCAATCTCGCCGTTTACGACGCCGCCCATCACGGTACGCACCAAGGCAGGAGAGGCATGTCCACGACGCTGGCCGTGTCGCTTTTTCGACACGACGAGGTTGTCGTTGCCCACGTCGGCGACACGCGCATCTACCATCTGCGCGGCGAGAAGCTCACACGCCTGACCACGGACCATTCCTACGTCAGTCTGGAGGTTAAACTTGGGTTGGTCAGCGAGCACCAGGCGATGACGAGCCGTCTGCGCTCGGTGCTGACCCGCAGCGTGGGCCACGATCACGTTTGCCGCGTGACCTACGGCAGCCAGTCGCTCGCGCAGGGGGACCTCATCCTTCAATGCACCGACGGTCTCTACGCCAGTGTGATTGACGACGAAATCCGGGAGATCGCCAGCCACCACGCGCCGCTGGAAGCGTGTGACCGTCTCATCGCCCTGGCCGAACGCCGGGGAGCCGACGACAACATCAGCGTGCAAATCATCAGCGTGCGCGGGGTGGAGTTGGTGAATTATCAACGGGGCACGCCCATCTATTATCGGGTGCCCGACATGGTCCCGGCAGGCAACGAGATTGCCCCTGGCCAGGTGCTCGACGAGCGGTACGAAGTCAACGAGTTCATCAGCCGCAGTGGCATGGCTTCGATCTTCAAGGCGACCGACCGCGCCGATACGCGTACCGTCGCGCTCAAAGTGCCGCATCTCCAGTTCGAGAGCGACATCGGCAGCTACCAGCGTTTTGAACGCGAGGAGGCCATCGGTCTGGCGCTGGATCACCCTTCGATCCTCAAGATTTTTCCCGGCCCGGCCCACAAGAGCCGTCCCTACATTGTGATGGAATTTTTGGAGGGGCAAACGCTTGCCCAGGTGCTTGCCGCGTTGCGTCCCCTGCCTGAAAAGGATGCGGTCGGCATTGTCAGCCTCGTCTGCGAGGCGCTGGAATATTTGCACGCGCACAATGTCATTCACCGTGATCTCAAGCCGCAAAACATCATGCTCTGCGAGGATGGCAGCGTGCGTTTGATGGATTTTGGCATCGCCAAGGCCGAGCGCGCGCGGCGGCTGACCTGGGTGGGTTTCTCGCCGACGCTGGGTACACCGGACTACATGGCCCCCGAGCAGGTGAAGGGGCGGCGCGGCGACGAGCGCACGGACATTTACAGTCTAGGCGCGATTCTCTACGAGATGACGACCGGCGTCACGCCGTTTGAGGGGGAAAGCCCTTACGTCATCATGAACGCGCGTTTGAGCGGCGACCCCGTCGCCCCACGCAAGCTGAACGAGCACCTGACCTCTGTGATTGAGGAGATCACCCTGCACGCTCTGTCACGCGACCCGGCGCATCGTTACCGTTCCGTTGCCGAGATGAAAATGGAGCTGGATGATTACGAGTGCGTGCAATTGACGCGCCGCGATACACGCCTGCAGTCCCCGCAAATCTGGCGCACCCGTTGGCGGCTGGGGCCTCTTATTACCGGATTCGTGATCCTTCAAATGTTCGTGGCTCTCATTTTCTATCTGATCTTTCGCAAATAAATGATCCGTGCTGTGGCGGTTACCGCGCTTTCGCAAAGCCGTTCGCACGAGTGCTTCAGCCAAGCCTGAGCGCTCTTTCTGACTTGCGCTGCCCGCATTCTTTGCTAGATGTGCTTCTCCCTGCGGCCATTCCGAGAGCAGCAGGGGGCAAAACAGGCGACCCCCTGGCTTTCAGGAGCTGGCGACAAACACCATAAAGCTCACGTTAGCAATTACTTCAGGGTCTTAGCTCAGTTGGTAGAGCGCCTCAATGGCATATTTCGGCCCCTGTTTTGTGCCACATTTTGACCGATGCGGCCAGTAGTGGACTGAAGCTGCCAGAACACACCCGGCCATGGAAACAGCCATCCGCTGAAACGTGGTCCTGAGTGGACGCACTCGGACCCAAAAATTTCCATGCGGGGGACTAACCCAATCGAAGATCAAGTTGACCTGTCTGTTTCACCGGTAGGGGCTTCTTCATGTTCCAAACAAAACCAACTGCTTCGAGCCGTTTTTGTCTCTCCGGCTGGAGCTTCCCACGCATATGGAAAAGGCGTTGAACATTCACCCACCTGCCGAGTTTTTTGTCCTCACCCCCTTTCTGCGGCACGTTGCAGTGACCGTGAACTCTCCTGAATTCCGACAGTCGATCAAACATCTGATCCCAGATATTCGGCTCGATGAGACGCCATGAGAAACCGAGTTCTTCCAATCGCTTCTCTCGGTCTGCCATGATCGGGCGATTGTTCAGCTTGGCGGTACGCTGGTTTCGTACCCAGGTCGAGAGTTTGGTGTAGGCAGCTTTGCCCTGTGGCACGTTTGTGTGACCGTGCTGCTTCTTGAACTCAACGAGCTGTAGGAACTTCTCTTCCCACCGCGTACCCATCGGGTCCCACTCAAATCCAAGCTCATCCAACCGCTGAACTTGGTCAGTAGTAAGTCGCTCGCGGGCGTATGCCGTCCTTTGATTTGATATCCATTCAGCAAGCGCACGGCGTCCCTTCCACCGCTTCGGGATCAAGCAGTCACCGTGTTCAACTTTGTATGATTGTAGTTCTGCAAACATTGCTTCCCACTCCTGGTCTGCTGTCATGCCTTTCTCACTCTGCGGCAAGCGAGTCGCCACGCCTTTCGGGCGACCATGTTTTGCTACAACCTCCCACTGGAACGCGAGTTTGTTGAGTCGTGCAATCTGAGAGTCGGTGAGCTTTCCCTTCCGGTAATTCCGACGCTGGGTAGTGACCCACCAGCCCAACTTACGGTCAGGCGTGTAGTTCTGCGGGACCACCGAGTGCCCGCATTCATCGTGAAAGGTGACCAGCCTTTTAAGCATGGTGTTCCAATCCTCGTTGGGAGAACGGATTCCAGTGTGATCCCCAAGACGCCACGTGAAACCTAGAGTTTCAAGAAGGGCGATCCTCTCCTGAGAAAGCTTGCCGTCGCTCCGCCGCGCTCGCTGCACACCGACCCAGTTCGCCAGCCCCGGATTTGCACTCCACCCGGTCGGAACCCTGCAATGGCCGTGCTCGCCTTGAAACTGCTGTAGTTGGGCGTGCATCTTGTCCCATCGGGAGGAAAAAGGCTCCCAATCAAAGCCTATCTTGTTGAGTCGACGTTCGCGTTCCGGGGGAAGCTCGCCGCGCTTCTTAAACTGTCGCTGTGTTAGCATCCAACGTCTAAGCTTGCTGCCGACGAGACCGTTACGAGGCTTGCCGTTGTGCATCGGGCGCAGATGCTCGACCAGTTTAGCAAACATCGAATCCCAATCACCGTCGTGACCGGCCCAAGCGAAGCCAACTTCGTCCAGACGGTTGATTTGCTCAGGGGACAAACGGTTCTCCCGCTTGGCTCGACGCTGCTGCTGGGTCCAGCGAGGAAGGTCAGAATCTGCCGTCCAATTCACAGGAACATTGCAGTGACCGTGCAACCGAAAGAATCCTATCAGCCCAGCAAACATCTCCTCCCACGTGTGGATTGGCACCTCCTTTTCAGCCGCTGAGCAAACCCGCCGCGATTGCCCGGCCCGGAGCTTCGTTGGGCGCGCGTCCCATTCAAATCCCATTGAGTTCAACTGATCAACATACTGCTTTCGCAGTTTGCCACCTCTGTGTCTGGTTCGTTGCGCTGATACCCATCCACCGAGCAACCGGTTGTCCGGGTACTTGACCGGTACCATCATATCGCCAAACTTTTCCTTGTAAGCACAAAGCTCGTCGAAGCGTTGTTCCCAAGTGCCCATGCCAGTGCGCCACACAAACCCGATCTTTTCCAGCAGGGCGATGTGCTCACGGTCCAAGATGCCTTTTGCATAATCGGATCGCTGTGTCTGTACAAAGCTGGCAAGTTTACGATTTTCTTTCCATCGCTGCGGCACTTGGCAGTTGCCAAAGCGCCTGCGATATTCGAGCAAGTTTAGGTAATTTGCTCTCCAGGCGCTCAGGAACGGGTTCCACTTGAAGCCAAGTCGGTCAAGGAGTTCAACCTTCTCTGACTCCAGCGCACCTTCCCGTTGCAAGACGCGTTGGTTCACAACCCACTTTCCCAGCAGATGGTTCTCCTCCCATCTTGCAGGTACGTCGCAATTGCCGTGTTTCTGATGGTAGGCAAGTAATTGCCCATAACGCTCGAACCACGCTTCCCCGATGGCATCAAGGCACGCGGCTGAAATCGTTTGACGGAGGAGTTCGAGCGACAGTTCAGGTCCAAGAACTTCGATACGCTCGCGGAAGCGGCTGTCATCGAACCCGCCGGTGCGACCCCGCTCGATCCGCATCTCCGCGATGATCTGCGCCAGCAAGTCGTCTTGTTCCTTCAATCCTTGCAGGACTTTCCACACCTCATCAAAGTTGCTACGTAAGACGGCACGCTCAATCGTCTCACCACGTGCTTTCTCGACGTAAAGGGGAACGAGCACGTACCCGCGCTCCTTTCCAGTGGTAGGGGAGAGCCGCATCGCTCGTCCTGTCGCTTGGACAATGTCCACCAAACTCCGCTTTGGGCTGAGGAACGCCACCATGTCAACGGCAGGCACGTCTACCCCTTCGGTCAGACACCGAGCATTAGAGAGGATAGCTCGCGGTGCCGCCTCAAACTCCCGCAACAGTCTCTCGCGGTAAGCTGTGCTCATTGCCCCTTCGATATGCTTGCTAAAGAATCCTTCGATGTGCGTTCCAAAACCTTCCGATCCGCTGGAGATGAACGACTTCGCCGCGTCTACCTTGGAGTGGAAGGTGAAGACCTTGGAAACACCAAACTTGTCGATGGCGGACTTGAGCGCGATCTGGTTGGCAACCTGACGCGCTTTGACCTCGTCCCCCGCAACCAGTACGACGCCGCGCCTGAGCGCTTCGTCCGTCACCATCTCGGAAGACACCACCGAGATGATCACCTGATAGTCAGTGATGATGCCCGCCCTCGTGGCGGCGCTGAACGGCAAGCGGTGAACGACCGGACCGTAAACGTCGGGAGCGTCCATCGAAAACACCATCCTTGAGTCGCCGGACTTGTTCTTCGTGGCAACATCGTAGTGGCGTGGGGTCGCCGTTAGGAAAAGTCGTCTCGCCACGGGCACGTGCTCGTCTCTGAGGGCAAGCGCAAACTTTGCGCCCTCTCTCCCGGCAGTCTTGTGCGCCTCGTCAAAGACCCCAAGATCGAACGGAGGCAAGCCAGCGGCAGCGGCGGCCACAACCTGGCTGGACTGATACGTTGAGAAAATCAGCCGTACGGATTGTGTCGGACGTTCAAGGAAGCGGCGCACGTCACCGCTTTGCGTAGTTACGGCAAAGTCGAGGTCAGAAGGCCGAACCACCAAGGAATCATCTTCAGGTCGAACTGTGGGGTCCGAGCAGACACATAAGAACTGAATGTCGGGCCAGCTGGCTTCATGCAGCCACTCATGCAATGTCTGACGGACCAACGCCAGCGAAGGAAGGAGTACAAGCACGGTCCGCGCGCGGAGATGTTCGGCGACCCAAAGTGCAACCAAGGTTTTGCCACTACCGCAGGCCATCAAGGCGGTGGCGCGGGTGCCACGCGAGAGGCCAGCAACAATATCTTTTATTGCTGCGAGTTGGTGGGGCTTTGGTTCCTTCTTTTTCGCTTTGACTTGTTGCTCGGCAAGCCACGCTTCAACGATTTGGAAGTCCTCCCGGGTGAGTCGATCAAGGTCGCTCCCTCTGACAAAGATGGCACCTGATCTTTCCTCCGCTACCCGGGCAACTTCATCGCAGTTGGTGAACACAAGCCTGCCTGTGCCAATGTCTGTGAGGCCGTAGAACGTCGAAAGCTCGCTCCAACTGAGCGCCGGACGCCCGATGCGAAACTTTGCTTGGTAGCAAACAGGTTCTTCAGCCGTCGTGACGAACACGCCATCCACCCCCATATCAACCAGTGGCAGACGAAGCTGCTGGCGTAGTGCCGATGGCATCGAGTTCCCCGGCCATACTTCGCGGGCCTGATAGATTCGCTGAGTGGCCAAGCACGCTTCGGCGAAAACTTCGAGTGCCGCCCCCCGCGCTTGTTCAGTTGGCAACAATGCGATTCGCGCTTCAAGCTCGGTGAAGTTCCTCACCCCTGTCACTAAGTTAAGATCCCGAAAATGCTTCGCTTTATGATGCCGCGGTGTATCTCCAGAGAACGTCTTGGACGGTTTGAGAGCATGCTCGAACATGGGAAGGTATCAGGATAAAGAGAGTCACCTAAAATGGCGAGGATGAACTGTCCTTGAGAGTTGCGGGGTTGTATTTCACGCAACTCGTTCCCGTCAATGAACTTGCCTGGATGATCATTGGCACACTGGGGATTGTAACGTCGTTACACTGTGCCGCTGCTACACGAACTGTCTTCGCATAGCTGATCCCACTGCCGGATGATGGCGGCTACTTGGTGCAGAAATTACTAGGATGTGGGTGCCAGAGAAAGCACCATCGAGCGATCCCCGGAAGGGGAAAAAGTGTGCGGAACTTAGGTTGCTGCTTTTGACTCGCCTTTCTCCTTGGAAAAAGGCATGGTCGGGGTACGCGAAACAATCGACTCGTTACGTTTTGAAGACGTTCGCTTTGGCAGCCATCACCTTTTACCAGCGCGCGCTCTCGCCCCGGAGAGGCTTTTCATGCGCATTTCGGGTTCACGCCGGCAGTGCGAGCTGTTCCGCGTTGGGCTTCCGTGCCGTGAGAAGGTACGGCGTGCGGCGCGGCTTCAACGTCCTGCGCGGCAGGCTTAAGCGGCGTGGTGACGCCTGGAGGCAGCACAGGGCCAGCAGCCGCTTCCGGGAGTCGGGTCACTGCGATGTCCCGGACGTGCCCTGCCACCACGGCGACTGGGATTGCGCGGGTTCAGCTTGCGGTGTTGCTTCTGGCTTTGATGTGCCATGCGAGGGTGGAGGTTGGGGGCGGGGGCAGGACGCCAAGAAAGGCAGGGATGCTGCGGCTGCAACGAAGCAAGGCAAGATTGATGGAGGGGAGCCGCGCTAGCGGTGCGAACAGCGCGCTGTGCAGCTTTGAGGGCTTCTGCCGGATGGCGGGGGTGCATCGGTTCATTTTAGGCTCGCTTCTCCTCCCGCCGTCGCTGAGCTTGGGACGGTAGGCAGCAGCTTATTACTCACAATGGACAAGGTATCATCAAAGCGAAGACGCCAAACACTGATATTCTTGCAAGCGGTGATTGCTTGCCTCGGTGTACACGTGTTGCGTACCTCATTGCACATTCCTTCACCAGCTTTCGATCTTCATGACGGTTGGCAGTTGGCGCTGAGCTGGTTGGTTCTTTACGGCTCCTTGTATAGTTTGGTGAGCCGGCTGTTTAGTCCATTTCAACCACCAGTGCCACCTCAGCATCTCACGGACTCATACACTCTTGCCCAGGCAGAACTCGCTGCTAAGCGATCCTTGCCACAAGCCTAACCATTCTCTCCAGCGAGCGGCGCGTAGCGTCCGTCCTTTTTGGCTTGCCTCTCTCCCGTGTGCGCTGAGTATGGAACGTCGGGCCCGTAACAGACGCTGCCGTATGCCAATCACCAACACAAAGCAGACAGTTGCTGTGCGGAGGGTCTCGTTGGTCTCAGCCGCGTTTATCATCGGCGTCTTCCTGCTGCTATTTGTGCTGCTTCTTCAAATCCCCCCTTATGCACGCGGCGCGGAGGTTGTGTTCGAGAGCGCGGCCCTGACTATGTGCATCATTGCTGATGCCTGTTTTTTCTACGTCGGCTGGCGTGGGGGCTGGGTGGCCCGTGTTTTCGCTCTGCCATGTGGACTCGCTGCACTGCTCGGCACGTTTGGTTTGTTTCGGTGGACTGTGATTCTTCTCCTCCGCTAGTCAACCACATACCCAACCAGTTGTTCCAGAGGACGGCGTCTTACTCGCTTCCTGAGACTTGCCTTCTCTCCCGCCGTCGCTGCGCTTAGATCCGTCGAGGCACCAGATCCTTGCTACCAGTCACCATGCAAAAACCGTTGTTTGGACCGATGACCGTGTTCTTCCTCGGCTCAATCGCCGTTCTCCACGGCGTGTTGTACCGCTTCAGACTGCTGCCTTCTCTGCGGCCCGACATCATTCTGGTCAACGGCAGATCCTATCACACAGAACCTTTCGTTCATTTTTTCTCCAACATCTCCTTTCTGATGGCGATTCCCTTTTTTGTTGCTGGGTTCGTGGGTCTGGTCACTTTGAATGAGCCGCGTCGGCGCTATCTTGCTTCCATGCCGCGTTGGCAACAATGGTTCATCTGGCCGTTCGCTGGCAAAGTTCGTGCAGGTGCTCCTCTTACAGCGACATCTCCCGCAGTTTTGGAGCAGAAAGGGAAGCTAGGGCTGGCAGAATCATTGAGCAGGCATTGGCGCTACCTCATTGGTACGGCAATCTTCCCGACCTTGTTCTTCCTGGGTCAAGAGTTCTCGCTGCCGTTCGCGGTGTTTGTCCCACTCTTTTTTATCGTCACTGTCGTAGCGATGTGGCCCTGCTTTACCAAAGGGGCACCACAAAGCTTCTGGAACGTTGCCTGTGGGGTGTATGTGGCTGGAGGCTTGTTTGCGGTTGTCGTTGTCGAAACAGTACACGCTCTAGTGGGTCGAGTGTCAGCATCGTTGCCATTGGTTGGCGAGCGGTGCGCGG
>CAXTOP010000059.1:0-31125 GCA_964245965.1 uncultured Chthoniobacterales bacterium | reverse complement strand
AAACGAACCCGCTTCATCCGCTACAGGGTCACCCATGCTTTAATCAGCGGCTCCCAAGGGCACGCTGTTCCACCGGGGTAAGCTGTGCGTCTCTTGCGAACGCCTCGGGATCTTTCAGAGTCAGCACATCGGCAGATCGATTAATCCCTTTGCTGGTATCCTGCCAGACGCGGACATTCACCTCGCGCGACCGCCGGTTCAGCCGGTTATGACGTTTCGCTTCCACCATCTCCGCCAACCACTCCACTTCCCCTTTGTTGTAGTAATCCGCAATGGAGCGGTGGTCGATGGTAGCTGTGCCGACGACGAACCGTACTGCGAAGCGATTTCCGGCCAGAGGCTTGACATCGAAGCTAAAGCGACGGCAGAAATCGTATGCGTTTGTTTGCAAAACGTGCGGAGCGGGCATTTGGCAGAAAGCATGGAAGTCACGCCATAGAGGACCGAAAGTAGCAGACCCTTTTTGCTTGAAAGAAGACTTGATTGCTTCTTTGAGGATCCTCGCTGCCAATATCGCGTCTTCTGGACAAACTGCCCGTATTTGCCGTTCTTCTAGCCTCTGCAACTGACATCCCGCAAAAAGCGCATTCTCATCAAAGCGCCATGCTGCAGGAACCACAACCGTGTTTTCTGATCCTTCCACGATATAGCCATAGCCTTTGGTGTGGCCCTTGCCGCTCAGCTTGGCTTCCCAAGCCGCCTCGACAGCTAGCGCCTCATCGACAGTCTTTGACTTGGAAGTAACCTTGTAAAAGGCGCATTTCCAAGAAAGTGTGCTTGTATCAAGAACTTCGTAGGCGTTGAACCAGCCCAAGTCAGGGACCGGATTCATCCAATCGCGTTGGTCAGTGAATGTTGCGCGCTGCGGTTTGCTCATGATCTATCGCGAGTGAAATAGTAAGTGACTACCGAGCCTGAAAGGCCTGAAATTACGGGCAGCCAAGCCCCGAAGAACTTATCGACATGTTCCAACGCGGCCGTTTGGCCGTGCGTTGCCAGATAGAGGACTGTGGCATAATGCAAAACGCCGGTACCCGCGAGGATGGACATGAGCCACCATGCTAGCACCGACGCTGTACGCTCACGATGACGGCGCGGTTCGACGGAGAGGTCGCTCAACTCCTCGACGAATCCCGCCTCGATCTCCCCTTCAGAGTTTTCTGGCTCGGTTGTTGACAGACTCTCCGACATTGGACGCAGAAAGAGCTAAGACGCTATGCAGTGCTTGGCGATCCCAATAGTACCCATCAATCGGTAAGATGTGGAATGACGATCACCCTCTCTTCTTTGCTCTCGGGGTTGCGCACTACTACTTGGGTGAAGCCTTGCTTGACCTGTTGCTGCAAAGCGCGGCTAACGGTCAAAGAGCTTCGCACAGTCTCCGCCAGGGAATCCAGCTTCATGCTGTCCTTGATCTGCTCAAGGTTTTGGAGGCTGCGTTCGTCAAAGGTGAAAACGACTCGTTTCTTTTGGCTCATAGTAAGTGGATGGTTGGGTGTGTCATAACTCTTAGTAGACGACATCACCTCTGATGTCAAATAATATCTTTTTTAGCAAAATTATTGCATGACTCAGTCACGATTTGCTACGATTTGGATGTAGTTCTGGTGCGCCGTCTTCCACGATCAGGCGTTAGCACGAGGATCAGACCTGCCGCTGGAGCCTCTGGTGCCTGGCTATGCACACCTCCTTCTTCTTGTCTCCTTCTAGCAATCCCATACCAGAGAAAAAGGCCATAGACGTTGAAGAGGCAACCATCGGCCTAAAGACTCGATCCAGCCGACAACCATTCTCGGGCATTCGAAAGACCTTACTTCAATCATCCGAGGACAAGCGTTGCCGGGAGTTGTTTTAGCATGGGTTGCATTTGGAGCCTTGAGAAGTTCCCTTGGCTGCCCTAGTTAGTTCCCCCGTGCCGCTGGCGTCTGCCCGTTCCAGGACAAAGCCGGCATAAATGGTCGTTCCGCCCACCGCTGACAAGCAGCGGACTTTATTCCGTTTTCTCCTTGAGCGTGCCGCCATTGCGCTGGCGGACGGTAGGGGTGGAGTGGCTCTTGGGAGAGCCATCCCTCGCGGGACAGATGGCTCTGCGGGAAAATTTGACTACTTGATCTTGCCCCGGTTTTGAGGATCAGCCAAAGTGCTGTGTCTTCGTTGTTTCAGCCTCCCTCCGATAAAAAACGTTCTAACTCTTTGCGGCTGAATATTATGTGGCGCACGGCGCGGTTTGGACGGAGTGCGCCGCGTTTGATGAGGCGGCGAATAGTGATCTCAGAAAGACCCAACATCGTTGAAGCCTCGGACAGTTTGTAGGCCAGTTTCTCGACAGGAGGCGATTGTCGATCTGGGTCCAATGAAGTGCTCATTGGCTCCTGATATTACGCACACTTGATTACTCGCCAACAATCCCGTGGCGACACTCAAAAAGAGATGTCGCCATTATTTGTTTGACAACCCGAGCCTTTTAGCACGCTTCTCCAATGCTCTTGGGGCGAGCGTCCCAAAGCCCTGACGCTCCATATCTGCAGCACGGTCTTTTATCGAGGCTTTGTTTTTGTCCCATGTACGCCAAGCCAGGATGATAAAGCTGTTTTGTTGTGCTAGCTCTCCCGGGTTTTTTCGGCCGTCCACATGTTCGTCGAATACCTTGGGTTGGTTGACCCAAGTATTAGTCACTTCCTTGTATGGCGCACCTGACTTGAAAAAAGGCTGAAAGTCTTTGGCGGCGTTTTGTAAGACCAGGGCAAACTCCTTCAGTGGATTATCCAACATCTCAGACCCCGGAAGGATTATACCATCCTCTCCAATCTTCGTCTCAGGCAAGAACTGGGTTAAATCAACTATCGTAGCAGCAAAATCAGCACCCGTACCACCCTCGTAGGGTGACATGACAAAGGCGACGAACTGCATGGACCGAATTGGCGCTTCGTACAGCAAGAAGGGCGTGGTGGAGTTTTGCGTACCGGGCTCGACAAATGCTGAGATGAGAGTCTCCGCCCTAATCCCGTTTAGACAGGTCCCTTTGGGTAGATAAACACAGGCAATTTTCATTCGACCTCCTCAATCATAAGTCGTGCCATCCGAGCCGAATGCTTCGGTGCGACGTGGCTGTAAGTGTCCAGGATGAGTTTTCCACCGTCGCCGTGTCCCTGCCACTCGGCAATGACTTTCACATCGACGCCGCGCTCAATGGCCCGGGTGATGAACAATCGGCGAAATGCACGATGGCTGTAAGCTCGTAGCCCGAGCCGCTTGCAGGCATTCGTGATCGCTTTTCTAGCGTCTTTCTGTGCAAAGATCGGCTGATCGGCTGGCGGGTTCCCGCCACGTTCCGCCCGCATCCGGTCAAGCAGAGGGCGAAGCTGAGGATAAATTGGCAGAGAAAAACCTCTACCTGTCTTCACCCGCATTGTCGCGGCCTGCTCGGTGACAAGATTGAAGTCTCCCCAAGTCAGCGCGTTTACTTCCGCTTGGCCAAGCCCAGCCAGCCCGAGAAACTCGACAAAGTCCGCGCTGTCCCTGGCGTCAGCGTTCAAGGGCTGCCGACGGATGTCGGCAACGATGGCGCGGAACTCTTCCACGGTGGGTGTGAGGCGTTTAGGATCAGTGAGCTTCTTTCCCTTGAGATCATCAACCGGAGAATGCGCCAGGAGCCGGTCACGGACCGCCAACGCGAAGACGGCACGCGCAAATTCAAGGTACAGGTTGTAAGACGGTGCTCCAAACGTGTAGCCGGCCAACCATGCCAGTACCTTGGAGGGGACAACCTTGGCGATGGAGACATCCGCACCACCGGGAAAGTCCCGCTTCAGCGCCGCGGCAATGTCACGTTTCCGTCGAACGGTCTTGGGCTTCTGGCTCTGGATGGTGGCCAAGTAGCGGTCGCACATCTCGGCCAGCGAGCACTTTCCTGCCGTTACATCCACGCGCTCCAGGTCACGTTGCAGGTCGCCCAGCTTGCGTTTGGCCGTCGCCCGATCCGTGGTGCCGAGGCTACGACGAATTTCCTTGCCTCGACTCTCGAACCGAGCATAGTAAACGCCGTTGGACGAGTAACGGTAGAGACACTCTGCGACCTTCTCGAAGGTGCCCGACTTATTCTCAGCAGTTCCCATATGCTCCTGAGTGTAAGCCGTACAAAATAGCCGGACAAGCAGGATTGACAGGGTGTCAGAAACAGTTATAAGTCACTCGCCGCAAGGCAAATGGGGGTATAGCTCAGTTGGTAGAGCGTCTCGTTCGCAATGAGAAGGTCTGGGGTTCGAATCCCCATACCTCCACCAATTCACTACTCGCGTTCTCCGTCCAGGCGGGCCACAGATAGTACGTCGAATTCCGGGAAAAGCCCGGGGATGATCTCTTGCCGCAGATTGACCGCGTGCCTACTTTCAAGGAGAATGCGGCTTCCACCCTCTCTCTTGTTCGTACTGCTTTGCAGTTCTACCGTCCCGCTGGCACGAGGACACATCGGCCAGACGGTCGAGCAATGCCGTCAGCAATACGGCGAGCCTTGTCAGGTTCGCGTCGATATCCTCACCTACAAAATAGAGAACTACTCCCTCATCGTCACCTTCTTCGCCGACAGGGCGGATGCGCTCGTGTACCGCAAAGCACAAACCGACGACACGGGCAGTCCGGAGGAAATGTCCGCCGCCGAGATGGACCAGTTGCTCCAGATCAACGCTGGCGGGCGCACCTGGAAGAAGTCGGCGTCTGGTTCCCTGGACCCTACCTGGGAGACTGAGGATGGCGAACTCAGCGCACGGTACGCATCGGCCAAGCACTATCTGGCAATTTTGACCAAGGGATACGCCGCACGAGCGGAAGCAGCGGAACAAGCTGGGAACTCCTTTGGGTTGAAGACGTTTTAGCTGGAGGCTCTTTTACGAAGACCCGGTGCCTGCCGCTACGCGGCGGGGAAAAGAAAAACGGCGCATCCGGTCGCCCGAGTGCGCCGTCGTAAAGTATGAATATCAAGAAGGTTACTTTTCGAACACCTTCTTGATGTCGCCGACTTTTTCCTGGACCTTGCCCTTGAGCTTTTCCACCGTGCCCTCGTCCTGCAGGTCGGGGTTGTTGGTGGCCTCGCCAACCTTCTCCTTCACCGATCCGGACGCCTGATTCACGTTGCCTTGAACTTTGTCTTTGGTGCTGTCTTCCATAATCAAGATTGGGGTTACTGGTTTACTACACTCAAATATCGGGGCAAACCGCGCAAAAGGCCGGGTGGCCCGGCTCAGGCCGTGTATTTCGCGCTGTCTCCGGCGGTCGCGTCGTACGTCGAGCCGGTAACCCGGTTGGCGGCGTCGGTCGCCAGGAACACCACGGCGGGCGCGACCTCGTCGGGCTGCATCCACGGGATTTTCATGACCGATTGCGGCAGGCGCGCGGCGGTGACTTCTTCCTCCGTCGGCGTACCTTTCACCTCTTTGCCGGCTTCCTTGAGCGCTTCCCTCCAGCGGCCCGGATTGCGCGTCATGGCCGTATCGACCAGTCCGGGCTCGACCGTGTTGACCGTGATCTGGTGCTCTCCCAACTCCAGGGCCACGGACTTCATCAGCCCGATGATCCCCCACTTCGACGCCGCGTAGCCCGAGCCGTTCTTGAAACCGTGCCGCCCCTGCCCCGAGGAAATCAGGATGATGCGCCCGGTCTTGCGCGGGATCATGTACGGGACAACCGCCCGGATGGTGTTGGCCGAGCCGGTAAGATTCACGTCGATCACGTCCTTCCAGTTCTGGTCGCTGATCTCGGTGATGCCGCCGTAGATCTGGATGGCGGCGTTGGCCACGGCGATGTCGATGTGGCCGAACTCCTTCTCCGCGCGGGCGGCAGCTTCCTTCAGCGCGCCGTAGTCGCGCACGTCGGCTTTTACCCCGATCCAGCGGCGCTTGTATTTCTCCACGAGCTTGCCGGTTTCTGCCAACTCGTCTTCGGATGCCGCCTGGTAGATGACTCCCGGGCTGGCCGCTTCCGCGATGTCGATGCCCATCACGTCCGCACCGGCGGCCGCCAGGGCCGTGCAGATGGCGCGGCCGATGCCGCGCGCGGCCCCGGTGACGATGGCCGCTTTGCCGGCCAGGCTGAAGTTGAGGTGCGGGCTCACGTCGCCCTGGTTGTCTTCCGCCGCCGGGGCGCGCTCCGCCCCGAAGAGCGAGGCACCGGCGAGGGCCGCCGAAGCCGCCAGCATCTTGCGGCGGGTCATGCCGCCGGAAAGGTCCGGAGCGGCGGGTTCTTGTGGAGTATTTTCCGAAAGGATTTCGTCGTTCATGGCGGCTTCTGATTCGTGCATCGCGCCGCGCCAGGGTGCATGGTCCTTGTTCCGCGGCACGGCGATTGCATCGGAAGCCCCACTTCGGTTCGTTGAGTAAATGTGCCTATGAGTTCTCTCCTGCTGCCTCTTCTCGCCAGCAACGTCCCGGCGATGGACCGCTCGGACGTTGTCGCCTTGTCCCTGATTCTGGCGGTACTGGTCTGCGGGCCGTTCGTGGCCTGGATGATCGTGGACTGCGCCCGCTACGAAAGCCTGCGCAACGACAGCCTCAAGCACGTGTGGCTTCTCATCATCCTTTTCGTGCCCACCGGCTCGCTGATTTACTTCTTCGTGCGTAAGCGTCCCCGCGAAGCCCGGGCCAGGGAGTTGCCGCGTTATTCTCCCTACTCATGACCACCCTGCGCCTGTTCCGTCTTCTCCTGTGGGTGCAATGGCGCAGCGCGCTGGCACGCGTGCGGGGCTTGGGGAGACGCTCGCCGCTGTTGCCGGTCATCCTCGTCGCCTTCGTCGCCGGCTATCTCTGCCTGGGCTATTTCCTTTTTTCCCGGGGTCTGGCCTTTCTGTTCGCCTTTCCGGCGGTGGGCACGCTGCTGGCGCAACGCATCATCTTCCTGATCTTCGGGTTCTTTTTCGTCATGCTGATGTTCTCAAACCTGATCATCGGCTTCAGCACGCTCTTCAAGAACCGGGAAACGGACTGGTTTCTGACCCTGCCCATCCGCCACGCGGACGTGTACCGCTGGAAGTTCCTGGAATGCGTCGCCATCTCCAGTTGGGCGCTCATCTTCCTGAGCGCACCGATGATGGCCGCCTATGGCCGGGTCAACGAGGTGGACTTCTCCTTCTACCTGCACGTCATCCTGATCTACCTGCCCTTCGTCGCCATCCCGGCGGTGCTCGGCTCGATCCTGGTTCTGCTGCTCGTAGCCATCCTTTCCAAGCTGTGGGCGAAAAAGGCGATGTTCGCGGTCGCAGCTTCGGGTCTCATCGGCCTGCTGGTTTTCGTGCGCCCGGAGGACGCGGAGACCGTGTCAACCAGCTCCGAGGTGCGCATCTTCAACCAGCTCCTCCATCACACCCGCTTCAGCCTGAACCCCTTCCTGCCCAGCGCGTGGATGGCCCACGCCGTCGTTTCCTGGAGCGGCGGGTTGTGGCGCGAGGGCGGGTTCTTTTTCCTGCTGCTGCTCAGCAACGCGCTCTTCGGACTCGTGCTCGGTTTCGAGGTTGCCAGCCGGCATTTCTATGAAAGCTGGACGCACGCCTTCAGCCACCGCTCCGAACGCAGCATCCGCAAGGCCGGGGCCCGCCGGGCCGCGCGTCTGCGCACCACCTTCACGGAACGCGCGCTCGACTGGCTGCCCGCCGGTCTGATCAGCCGGCCTGTCGCCGCGCTGACGCTCAAGGACACGCGCGTCTTCTGGCGCGATCCGGCGCAGTGGACGCAGGTCATGATCTTCTTCGGCCTGCTGAGCATCTACGTACTCAACCTGCGCAACGTCGCCGCGGGCTTCCAGAACCCGTTCTGGACGACCATGATCTCGTACCTGAACCTGACCGCCTGCGCCCTGACGCTCTCGACGCTGACCACGCGTTTCGTCTTCCCGCAATTCAGCCTGGAAGGGCGGCGGCTGTGGATCATCGGCATGGCTCCGCTGGGTTTGCCGCGCGTGTTGATGCAGAAGTTCTGCTCGTCCTGCCTGGCGGCGACGGGCATCACCGTGGGGCTGATGATCACTTCGGGTTTCATCCTCAAGCTCAGTGCGGGCAAGATCGGGTACTTCGTCGCGGCGGTGGCGCTCATCAGCGTGTCACTGTGCAGCATGTCGGTGAGCCTGGGAGCGATTTTCCCCAACTTCAAAGAGGACAATCCCTCCAAGATCGTCAGCGGCTTCGGCGGTACGCTCTGTCTGGTGGCAAGCTTTGTGTACATCGTTCTTTTTGTCACGCTGCTGGCGTTTCCGGCGAGTCTGCCCTTCACTTGGCCGGGCCTGAGTGCCGGCGAACGGAACGGGTTCGAACTGGCGGCGGGCACCGCGGCGTTGCTTCTCAGTGCGGCGGCGGCGCTTGTTCCCTTGACGATCGCGAGAAGAAGGTTGAAAAACATGGAGTTCTAACGCGCACGTCCAGTTACTTACCCCCTCCTTGCTTTTTTATGGCAGAACGATTTGGCCGGTCCGACCCCAACGCCTCCCTGCAGAACGGGGACGACGATGATTTGGCGATGCCGCAGCAGCCACCCTCGCAACGCGGCGGGGCGACTCCTGTCGGCAACGAGCGCATCGATAGTCAGGTGCAAAAGGCGCAGGAACAACTCCTCAACCTGCGGCGTCAGCAGGAGCAGATCGAAAAGCAGAAACGTGAACTCGAAGAGTTGAGCCGCCGTCAGGAGGAGCTGGAACTTGGCCGCACCGAGATGGGTGAGAAATTGACCCGTGCCATCGTCGTCCTCGACCGACAGACGACCGAGGCGCAGAAGCGCATGGAGCAACTGCGCTCGACCTCGGACTCTTTCACCTCGCACCTGCGCACGCTGGAGTCGATCAACCCGAAATCCTGGGCGAGCGCCGACATGCCAAAAGAATTAAACCGCGCGCTTAGCATGGTCGATCACGCTCGCAGCGAGTACAACCAGCAGAAGGCGCGTCTGGCGACCGACCCGGAGGGCACCGCCGCGGCTGCCGCCGATCCAATTCCTAGCGGACTAGATGGTTACGACGACAGCTTCGGCGACGGCGACCACAACTTCATGTACTGGCTCAAGGCCGGTGTGGCCTTCACGCTGCCGCTGTTGGTCCTGGGATTTGTGGCTTTGGCGATTTTCTTCTGGAATAGCATCAAGTAACAGGTATAAAGCTTGCTATCGATAGCACACCAAGGTGCCGCACGCGCGGCACCCGGTGCCGATCATCCGTTGCTTTTCTCGATCACCGCCAGCTGCTTCTACTTTCCTGCGTACCGTCATGCCCACTACACTTTCTTCACGGAGCAAAGCCAAATCCAAAGCATCCTCGAAGACCAAAGGCTCGCCGCTCGATTCGCGTCAGCGTGAACTGCTGGAGGCCCAGAGCAAGGTGGAAGCGGAGATCGAAGCGCTCAAACGCGCCCTCTCCGAAGGTCCCCGGCTCGCCGCGGCGAAAAAGCAGCAGGCATCGCGTGAATACGCGCAGGCCGCGGCGCGTCCCCAGCAGTACCGGCACAGCGCCATCGTGGCGGACAACCGTTTTGCCGATACACCAGTGGTCCGTCGCACCAAATCCAAGCCGCAGATGCGCCGCGAGCGCCGTGCTGCGCAGATGCAGTTCCTGGCGTTGATGGTGGTGCTGGTCGCCGCGCTCTGCTGGGCGGCGCATTTGCTCCTGGCGTAAGACAGATTGCTTTAGCACCCGCGGCGCAGCGGCTCGTTTTCAAGGTAGGCACTCGCTCTCCGAGTGATCCGACTTTTCAGCACCCGGCGAGATACAAGGCTGCTACCGGAACCCAGACCAAGCGAAACCACGGATCGCTCGGAGAGCGAGTCCCTACCTTGAAAACGAGCCGCTGCGCCGCGGCCTGTCCGGGTGTCCGCGCTTTATTGGCTTGCACACGCCGCCAGCCAAAGCACCTTTCACGCTCGCTCCCTTCATTCATTTATTCTCATGGCCTCACAGGACCTAGACGTCAGCTACGTCGCGCGTTTGGCGCGGCTCGAACTCAGCGCGGAAGAAATTGTCCAGTATCAGGCGCAACTCACTGACGTGCTGAAATTCGTGGAAGCCCTCCGCCAGGTCGATGTCAGTTCCGTCGAGGCGACCGCGCATTCCAGCGCCGTGTTCAACGTGTTCCGCCACGACACCGAACAGCCGAGCTTCACGCCCGCCGAAGCGCTCTCGAACGCTCCCCGCCAGGCCAATGACCTGTTCGTGGTCACCAAGGTCATCGAATAACACGGACGACCGCGCCGCCATGAATCCAGCCGACATCCCTTTTCAATCCGTGGCCGGCTTGCAGACGCTCCTGCGCGCCCGCGAAATCTCGCCGCGGGAAGTCCTCGACGCATTAGCTGCCCGCATCGACGCGGTCAACCCGCAGCTCAACGCCTATCTTTCCATCGACCCGGAAGCCGCCCGGCGCGAGGCGGAAACCGCCGACGTCAACCTGCCGCTGGGTGGTGTGCCCATCGCCATCAAGGACGTGATCAGCGTCACCGGCCAGCCGTGCGGCGCGGCCTCGAAAATCCTGGAAGGCTACCAAGCACCCTACGACGCCACGGTCATCGCGCGCCTGCGGGCGGCGGGCGCGATTCCTTTCGGCCGCACGAACATGGACGAGTTCGCGATGGGCTCGTCCACCGAAAACTCCGCGATGGGCGTCACGCGCAATCCCTGGGCGCCCGACCGCGTGCCCGGCGGGTCCAGCGGCGGGTCGGCAGCCGTGGTCGCCGCGCACGAGGCGTTCGCTTCGCTCGGCTCCGACACGGGCGGCTCCATCCGGCAGCCCGCGGCGCTCTGCGGCGTGGTCGGCGTCAAACCTAGTTATGGACGGGTCTCGCGTTACGGACTGATCGCGTTCGCGTCGTCGCTGGACCAGATCGGCCCGTTCACGAAGACCGTGGAGGATTCCGCTTTGATCCTCAGCGCGATGGCCGGCCGCGACCCGCACGATTCCACCTCCCTAGCCGCGGAGGTGCCAGACTACGTTGCCGCGCTCGATCCGGAAAAGATCAAGGGCACTCGGCTCGGTCTGCCGAAGGAATACTTCATCGGCGGCATCGACCCGCAGGTGGAAAAGGCGGTGCGCGCCGCAGTCGATCAGTACGCCAAGCTCGGCGCGGAGATCGTGGAAGTTTCCTTACCGCACACCGAGTACGCGGTGGCGGTGTATTACATCATCGCGACCGCGGAGGCGTCGGCCAACCTGGCGCGCTTCGACGGCGTGCGCTACGGCCACCGGGCGAAGAGCACCGGCGGCTTGCTGGAACACTACGGCCGCACGCGTGAGGAAGGTTTCGGCCCGGAGGTCAAGCGGCGCATCATCCTCGGCACGTACGTCCTGAGTTCCGGTTATTACGACGCGTACTACCTGCGCGCACAGAAGGTCCGCACGCTGATCCGCCGCGATTTCACCGAAGCTTTTACGAAGGTCGATGCCATCATCTGCCCGACCTCGCCGGTGCCGGCGTTCAAGATCGGTGAACGCGCCAAGGATCCGCTCGCCATGTACCTGGCCGACATCTTTACCATCGCCGCCAACCTGGCGGGCATCTGCGGCCTGAGCCTGCCGTGCGGCCTGGCGCAGGTATCGGGTGAAAGCGGCCAACCCGGGTGTGAGTTGCCCATCGGCTTGCAGTTGCTCGCGCCGGCGTTCGAGGAAGCGCGTTTGTTCCAGATCGCGCACGCCTACGAGCAGAGCACCGAGTGGCACAAGCAGCGCGCGCCGATTTAGCAGCGGGCAAATTCCTGTCTGTTGGACGCGAGAAACAATGCGTGAACTAGCCCACGGAAAGATGCACCCGAATATCTCGTACCATGCAGCGGCGGCACTGTGTGTTTGCGTCCTCCTGCCGGTACGCGGTCGCGCGGCTGACAATGAGAAAACCGCCGTCGAGCAGAGCGTGGCGCATACGATCCGGCCGCTGATGGAGCGATATGGCATCCCTGGCATGGCAGTGGGAATCGTGCTCGATGGGCAGGCCAATGTCTTCTCTTACGGCGTGGCATCGAAGGTCACCGGAAAACCGGTCACGAGCAACACGCTTTTCGAGATCGGCTCGGTCAGCAAGACCTTCACCGCAACTCTTGCCTCCTACGCGCAGGCCAGCGGCCAACTCTCGCTCTCGGATCACGCGAGCAAGTACCTTCCGGCCCTGCACGGCAGCCACTTCGATGAGGTGAGCCTGATCCATCTGGGTACCCACACACCAGGTGGCCTGCCATTGCAGGTGCCCGATGAGATCACTGACAATGATCAACTCATGCGGTACTTTCAGGATTGGAAGCCGACCTACGCTCCCGGCACGTACCGGACATACGCCAATCCGAGTATCGGGATGCTCGGCCTGATCGTGGCGGAGAGTATGAACCGAGACTTTGTCGCACTGCTGGAAGGCAGGATGTTCCCGGCACTAGGCTTGCAAAGCACCTACCTTAATATCCCTGCCACCCGGACGGACGATTACGCGCAAGGCTACACAAACACGGATGCTCCCATCCGGATGGCACCCGGAGTTCTCGCCGCCGAAACCTATGGCGTGAGAACGACCGCCGGTGACCTGTTGCGCTTCGTTGAGGCTAACATGCAGATGTTCGCGCTCGACGAGACATGGCAACGGGCCATCAATGATACCCACACCGGCTACTATCAGATTGGTGCCATGACACAGGACCTGATCTGGGAGCAGTATTCTTATCCGGTGGAATTGAAGACCTTGCTGGCAGGCAACTCGGATGAAGTCAGCTTCAAAGCCAATCCGGCCGTCAAGCTCGATCCGCCGTCGCCGCCACAGGATGACGTGCTGATCAACAAGACGGGATCGACCAACGGCTTCTCGACCTACGTGGCCTTTGTGCCCTCCAGAAAAATCGGCGTCGTCTTGTTGGCCAACAAGCGTTATCCCATCGACGCCCGGGTGATGGCGGCCAAGGAACTCCTGACCTTGCTGGAGAGCCGTGCGCCGATCAGGTGAAAGGCCGGCTGTTCCGGACGTTCCGGTTAGCGGCACGCCTGGCGCATTTTAATATCGCCGCAAAGCGTTAAAGCAGCCGGAGGTATCATAACATCCTCCCCCGGCCCAGGACACTTCATAGATAAGGGAGGCATTCCTCATTGGATCCCACGAAGGATCTCATCAGGGTGTCACCCATTCATTTCCGAGCCGAAATCTTGCGGTGGCGGGAGCTTTTAGCTCGTGGCATTGTTCCCATTATGTCCACCGCCGCCTCTGCTGAACCGACAACCGCCAGTGGTAACCCGTCCGGCTCGGAGCCGGCGGGCAGTCAACTGGATCAACTCAAGCAATTCTCCAAAGTCGTCGCCGACACGGGCGACTTCGGCACCATCCAGGCGTTCAAGCCCCAGGATGCCACCACCAACCCGAGCTTGATTCTCGCCGCCGCCGGCATGGATCAATACGGCTACATCCTCGACAAGGCGATCGCCGACAACAAGAACGCCTCGGTCACCGGCATCAAGCTGGTCGAAAAAGTCACCGACCATTTGCTCGTCCTGTTCGGGATGGAAATCCTCAAGATCGTCCCGGGCCGCGTCAGCACCGAGACGGATGCCCGCCTGTCTTTCGACACCGAAGCGATCGTCGCCAAAGGCCGCGAGTTGACCGAGCTTTACAAGCAGAACGGCATCGGGCGCGAACGCGTGCTCATCAAGATCGCATCAACCTGGGAAGGCATCAAAGCGGGTGAAATCCTGGAGAAAGAAGGCATCAAGTGCAACCTGACGCTGATGTTCTCCCTGGCGCAGGCGGCGGTGTGCGCGGAGGCCAAGGTCCAATTGATCTCGCCGTTCGTGGGCCGCATCTACGATTGGTACAAGAAGGCCACGGGCGAAGACTACAAGGGCGCGGATGATCCCGGGGTGAAATCCACCTCCGCGATCTACAACTTCTACAAGAAGTTCGGCCACAAGACCGAGGTCATGGGAGCCAGCTTTCGTAACACGGGTCAGATCACCGAGTTGGCCGGCTGCGATCTGTTGACGATCAGCCCCAAACTGTTGAAGGAACTGGCCGGCTCGCACGATCCCGTCGAGCAAAAGCTGACGCCGGAGAAAGCCAAGGCGATGGACATCGAAAACATCCCGACCGACGAGAAAAGCTTCCGCTTCCTGTTCAACGAGGACGCGATGGCAACCGAGAAGACGGCGGACGGCATCCGCCTGTTCACCGCGGATATCCGCAAGCTGGAGAAGATCATCTCCGACAAGTTGTCGAAGTAAGCGGCTTTCCCCGATAGGTCTTCTGTTGTTTCACAGGAGTTAAGCTTTTGTCCTCCAGCCTCGTTGGGGCTGGAGGATAGCAAAAAGCAAGCGCCCCGACTTTTGCGCCCGCCCGGAAAGCTATTGCTTTCTGGCCGCTCTGCCGCTGTTGCTGGTGTGCTTCAAGTAAAGAGCCTTGTTGCCGATGTCGATGACCGCGGCATTGCCGGCGAGGATGTCGCCTCCGAGCAGACCCACAATAGGGCCGCCAGTCAAACTGTCGTGCGGCCCGCCGAAAGCCGAAAGTGACTGCGGGGTAGCAGTCATGTGAACGCCTTTGGCTGTGTAGCCGCCGATTTGCAAATGGTCGAGATCGACCAGACCTGCCTGCTTGGCCTGGGTGCCGAACAAACCGCTGGTGACGGACAGATCGTGAGAATCAATGTGTGCTGACGCTAACAGATTGCGGTCAAGGTTGGTGAACGGCGCGCCGGTATCGACAAGGAGCCGGAACTTACGCCCGTTGAGCATGCAGGGAACGGTAAAATCGTTGCCGGCGTCCGACATGGGCACCCGCGTCCAACCTCCCCGCAGGAAACTGGAGCCGGGATCAATCTTCTTGGCCGGATCGATGTCGAGGTAGAGCGCGAGCCGCCCGCAGTCGATGATGGCTTTGTAGTGGCGTAGGATATTTTCCCCCATCAGGCCGTCGTAGCGCCGTCCTTTGCCGTCGAGTGGATTGACGCTGGACATATACTGGTGGGGCACCAGGCAGACAGGCACCGCGCCCAAATTCGATGAAGCGATGTAAAAATCCGGTGCTTCCGCCAGCGGAGTCGGGTTGCCGTTGAGATTGACCGCCCGAGGCAACCCGGCCGGCAGTTTGTAGGCCGCGTCGAGGAGGAGTGAATGGTAGGTCGAGTCACTGAGTGAGGTCGTGTTTGCGCCGGTGTCCACCATGATGAGACCCTTGGTGCCCCCGATGGTGCTGGCCAAGCAAAGCCGGTTGTTGTGGCCCCGGCCCAGACCAACGATCTGGTACCCGGGCAGCGGACCAGTTGATACCACGATAGGGTGAGCAGGAGGAACGATGTCGTAGCCCTTGGTGGGCGGAGGAGACAGTTGGCTGAGCCGGAGGAGACTGCGGTCGGCAGCGTTGGAGTTACGGCCACCGATGGGTGGGGCGGTGAAAATAGGCACCCCCACACGGCCACCCACCGTCCCGCCAGGACGGCTGGCGGCGGCCGCAGGAGAAGGATGGACGGCGGCGAGCAAACTCAGGAAAGCGAACGCGGTATTTCGGCGGGGGGATGGAGAAAAGGACGAGAGAAAAGCCAGGTTCATGTTGGCGGCGGAGGGGTTTGGAAAAATGCCTGCACCCACCATCGAACGCAATGTTCCGCACCGGATTTTCGTCCTACCGCCTCTATCTTAGCCCGGTCAAGGTGCCAGCAATTGCTTTGCCACCCATCCTGCCACAACGCCCGGCTCGCCTAACGGGCCGGCAGCTTCCGCGAACTTGGGCGGCACTGCAGGTGCCAGGTCGAAAAGCACCGCCCGCAGGCGCATCTCGTTGCGCTCGGGGTCGATCTCGGTTGCGACACCCAAGGGCAACTGGCAACCACCGCCCAAGAGGCTCAGCAACTTGCGCTCGGCCGTGATTGCTGCCCAGGTCGGCGCGTGAGTCACCGCCGCCAAGACGGCCAGCATCCGCTCGTCATCCTCACGCGCCTGCAAGCCGATGGCTCCCTGCCCCACGGCTGGCAGCATGGTCTCCGAGCCAAGAGCTTCCACCTCGAACCGCCCGCCTTCCGCTTCCAGAAAGCCGTCGCGCAACTGCGTCATGAACCCGAGGCGCTCCAGCCCCGCGCGCGCCAGGACCAATCCCGCCCAGCCGTCGTGATCGAGCAGTTTCCGCAGTCGCGTGCCCACGTTGCCCCGCACCTCGCTCATGCGCAGATCGGGCCGGCACCAGAGCAGTTGCCGCTGGCGGCGCAGGCTGCTCGTGGCCAGGGTTACTCCTGGCGGCAGCGACCGCAAATTCCCGCCGAGGCCGGGCTTGAGGATGAGCACATCGGCCACATCGGCTCGCGGCAGGACAGCAGCCAGCTTCAAGCCGGCTGGCATTGTCGTCGGCAGATCCTTCAGGCTATGAACCGCGAGTGAAATCGCGCCCGAGAGCAATTCAGTTTCCAGTTCCTTGGTGAAAAGACCAGGATCCACCCGGTCCGTGCCGGGAGCGAGAGTGGCAAAGGGCAGTGGGGCGTTGCCGTCACCGCCGCCGTCCACCTCCTGCGCCACGGACCCGGGATCGTAACCATGACCACCTGATGCCAGCCGCGTCAGGCTGAGATCCTGCCGTTTGTCGCCGGTGGTCTTGATCTTGCGGATCTCGAAACGCTCGTGCGGACGTGCCTGCTGCAAGGCAGACAGGGTCAAGGTCGTTTGCGCCAAGGCTAGCGCACTGCCGCGCGTGCCGAGAATCAAAGGAGGGTGATCCACGGAAAATCCTGGTGCTTAGCGTCCGACCGAACGGCCGGCGGACCAATAAGGAGCCACTTCCGGGGCGGTGTCCGGTTCGGAGGCTGCCTTGGGTGCCAGCCGGGCCGACTCGCGCTCGGACCACTCTTCGAACTCGCGCACGTGTCCGCCGATCATCTTTTCGCAGGCAACCATTTCGCCGCGGCGCGCGTCCATGGCCAGGCTGGCGATTTGCTGCAAGGAGTCGATGTCGTAGAGGTACACGCCATCCAGGTCGTTGACCGTGGGTTCCACGTCGCGCGGCACCGCCAGATCAATGACGAACAGGGGCCGCTCCCAGCGCGAGGCCATCAGGGTGGATAGCTTCGCCTTGGTCACCACGTAAGTGGACGCGGTGGTCGAGCTGACCAGGATGTCCACACCGGCCGCTTCCTTTTCCCAACGCTCGATGGGCACCGCTTTGCCGCCAAACTCCGCCGCCAATTCCAGGGCGCGCTCGGGGGAGCGGTTTGCCACCAGCAGGTCCGACGGGCGAACCCCGCGGGAGAGCAGCGCACGGGCCGTGAGCTTGCCCATCTCACCCGCTCCCAGCACCAGCACCCGGCAGCGCGCCAGATCGCCGAAAAGCCGGTCCGCCAGATCGACCGCCGCGGAACCGACCGACACTGAACCCCGCCCAATGTTGGTCTTCGAGCGCACCTGCTTGGCCACCTGGAAGGCGCGCTGGAAAAGCTTGTTGAGCACCCGCGAGGTGGTGCCGGCGGCCACCGCCGACAGGTAGGCGCGCTTGACCTGGCCCAGGATCTCCGTCTCACCCAGCACCATCGAATCCAGGCCGCACACGACCCGGAAAAGGTGCTCCACGCTGTCCGGCGCGTCGAAATGATAAAAGTGTTCCTCGGCTTCCGACAACCCTTCCGCCGCACAGTACCGGCGGAACATTTCCGAGGCGCGCTTTTGCGATTCCGGCCCTTCGACCACGAGATAATGTTCCACCCGGTTGCAGGTGGAAACGATCAGGGCCTCGGTGACACCGGCCAAGGACTGGAGCCGGCGGACGGCTGCGGGCAATTCACGGTCGCCAAAGGCAAAGCGCTCGCGTACATCGACCTCGGCAGTATGATGACTCAGGCCGAAACAAACGATGTTCATAGCGAGGAGGAAGAACCGGCAGCCACCTTGTATTCGCCCGGGGTGGAGCGAATAGCCTGAGTTGAAGAGGCCGTCCGCGGCACCCCCACAAAGGTCAGTCCCCACAATGTCAGCAGCGCCAGGCTGAACGCCACGACCGACCCTTTGGCCACCTGACGGGGGGCCAGCTTCCACAGCAGTCCCCAACTCGCCTGCACCAGAAAAGCGTAGAGCAGCCACGTCACCAGCGACCAGCCCAGGTGCAGAAGCGAGTTGCCCGGGGTGCCGATCCCCGCGCCTGCAATCAGACCCAAACTTAGCAGGATGAAGCCGACCATCAGCAACCGCGCGTTGACCACGCCCAGATCCGCGATCGGCGGCAACTGGAAGAAAAGCGAGCGCAGCCGGTGGGTTTTGAGCTGGCGTTCCTGCAAAAGGTACATCACTCCGGCGATCCCGGCCAAAGCGAACGCCCCGTAAGCCAGCATGCTGAACGCCGCGTGAAATTCCAGCCAGCGGTTGATCGGCGAATGGGGCGCGGGCAACAACGATAAAGCCCGAGGCGGGTCAATCGGTGCCAGGAGCGCCCCGGCTTGCAGCAGGAAAGCGACTGGCGCGGTGAACAACCCCAGCGGCGAGAGCCGGTAGGTATTGCCGATCACGAGGTAGAACAACACCATCGCCCAGGCCAGAAAGATGATGACCTCAAAGAAGTTGGTCAGCGGACAGCGGGCGAGCGCCTTGCCGCGCACACTCAAAAAAGCCGTCTGGAGCAGGAACCCGACAGCGAGCACCCCGAGGTTGACCCACGAGGAGCGGTGCTGCCCGCCGGTCCCCGCCCGGATGGAAAGCACCGTGTGCGCGCAGCCTAGCAGAAAGCAGAGCGTGGCGGCGATCAGGAGAGCGCGATCCATAAGCGCAGCTAATGTATGGAGGCAGGACCCACATTGCAACCGAAGGCCGAAGAAGAGCAGGCGATCCGAGGTGTATAAAATAGCATTGCGGCGAGGTGCCTGTTGCCCGTAGTGATTAATCCTGCCAATCCTTGGGCGCGTAATCCCCCGCTGGCGCTTCTTCTGCCTTCTGCCTTCTGCCTTCCCATGTCCTCCCCTGCTGTTCCCTTCGATCTTGCTCCGCTTTATGCCGCCGTGCGCGACGTGCCGGATTTCCCCAAGCCGGGCATCCTGTTCAAGGACATCATGCCGCTACTGGCCAACGCAACGGCGTTCAAGCTGGCAATCGATAGCTTCGCGGCCCTCTGCCGCTCGCTGCCCGGAGGACCGGTGACCAAGATTGTGGGGATCGATGCCCGCGGCTTCCTGTTCGGCGCGGCGGTGGCGTATGCGATGGATCTGGGATTTATCCCGGTGCGCAAGAAGGGAAAGCTGCCCGGCAAGACCGAGGGACACGCCTACACGCTGGAATACGGCGAGGCCGTGGTCGAAATGCACGCCGACGCGCTGGAAAAGGGTGACCGGGTCGTGCTCATCGACGATTTGCTGGCAACCGGCGGCACGGCGGCGGCGGCGCTGGAGTTGATCAGGAAAGTCGGCGGTGAACCCCTCGCGGTGCTCTTCCTGATCGAGCTGGAATTTTTGGGTGGACGCGCCAAGCTCGGCCAGGTGCCCGCGACAGCGCTGCTGAAGTACTGAGCACCCCTAAGGAAAAGCTCTCGGTCAAGCGAGCGTCGGGAGGGACCCGCTCCGTTGGGTCCACTTTGGCAAAGTGGCTAACGCCACACGGACCCGACGGAGCGGGTCCCTCCCGAGAGAAAACCTTGGTTCGCCACTCTTATATGCCCGCGTGGACGGCCAGGCGGCGGGAGTGATCCGGTTCGGCCTCGCGCAGGACCTCGCGCGTCACCGGTGCCACGTCTCCCTGGCCGCTGAGCAGGTAGCGGATCAGATAAAGGATCGGGTTCCCCTCGCTCCAGTTGAAGTATGCGTGCGGCACCTTGCCCGTCGTGTCGCGGACGTGGAGCAGGAACGCCGCAATCGCGTTGGGCACCGCCACGCTCTCGGCCCGCAGGATCCGGTGGCCTTCCAGTTCCAGGCCGCGGACATCCAGATCCGTGGAAAAATCGCTCGCGTCCTTGACCACGACTTCCAGGAAAACCACCCGCTCGTCCCCGGGGATGCCGTTGTCCTCGCGCTGCTCGCGTTCACGGTCGCTGTATTCCTGCGCGTCGTGGCAATTCTCGGGGTGGTTGGCGATGATCCGCAGCAGCTCCCCGTCCCGCGCCTCGTTGACAAAACGCTCCGCGTCTCGTCCAGGCTGATCTTCCCCACGCGCAGTTCCGTGGTGCGGTAAATCCGGGAGAACAACGACATCAACACGATCCCGCTGATGAACAGGGCCGCGATCTTCACGCCGTCGGGCCGCTCGATGACGTTGAGCACCGTCGTGTACGCGAACACCAGCGCGATCAGCGCGCAGCCCGCCGTCATCGGAACGCGGTGACCGCTGCGCCAGACGGAAAGCGTCACGGCCACGGCGGCACTGGTCATCAGCACGAGCACCCCCGTGGCGTAGGCTCCGCCTTGCGCGTCCACGTCGGCGCGGAACACGATGGTCACGATAAAGGCGATGCCGGTGCAGAGCAGAGCCAGGGACCGCGCCGCCCGGGCCCATTCGGGAGCCATGCCGTAGCGCGGCAGGGTAACGCGGCACGATGTTGAGCAAACCCGGCATCGCCGACGCCCCGGCGAACCACAGGATGCCGATGGTGGACAGATCGTAAACCGTGCCGAAAGCGTTGCCCAAAAACTGGTGCGCGAGAAACGCCCGCGCGCGGCCGTTGGCGGGACCGGGCAATTCGCCGTTGGGACCGGCGGCGCGGAAGTCGGCGGGCGCGATGAGCAGGGTCGTCACCAGCGAACTGGCGATGAGAAACACGCTCATGATGATCGCGGCGGTGAGCAGCAGGTGATGGGTGTTGCGGATCTTACCCGCCGGCGCGTCTGGATCGTCGTTCGCGTCGCCGCGCACGAGCGGCATCATCGCCACGCCGGTCTCGAAGCCCGACAAGCCCAGGGCCAATTTCGGGAAGAGCAGCAGCGAGACGCCGATCATCGCCCACGGGCTGCCGTGCGCCCGGAAGAGGGCTTCCTTCCATTCCACAAAATGGTGCGGGTGCCGCGCGAGATGGAACAACCCGACGCCGACCACCACCGTGTTCAACGCCAGGTAAACTCCCACCAGGCCGACCGCGATGCCGACGGCCTCTTTGAAGCCCTTGAGGAACACCGCCCCCAACAAGCCGACCAGCACCAGCGTCACCGTCACCGCGTGGCCGCGCAGCGCGTGCGGCACAAAGGGATTTTGGAGCAGGTGCGCGCTCGCGTCCGCCGCCGAGAGCGTGATGGTGATGATGAAATCCGTCGCCGCGGAGCCGAGCAGCGTCAGCACGAAGAGCTTGCCCTTCCACCAGGTGAGCAGGTGTTCGAGCATGGCCACGGAGCCTTCCCCCGCGGACTCTCCCGCGCCACGTAGCGGTACACGGGCAGCGCGCCGAAGAGCGTCAACAGCACCAGGACCAGCGTCGCCAGCGGCGAGAGCGCCCCGGCGGCCAGCGCCGCGATGCCCGGCTGGTAGCCGAGCGTGGAAAAATAATCGACCCCGGTCAAGCACATCACCTGCCATCACGGGTGCTCGTGGTTTTCCTTGACCTTCTCTGCCAGAGGCCCCTGTGTGCCTTTGACCTTGTGTCCGGCCATCAGCCGGCGCCGAGGATCTTCAAGGGCGAAGGAGCGGCAGCTGCGAGCTTCGGCAGCGGAAGGATCGCGGGAGCGCCGTGGTTCATCCCCTGCTATTCGCAGACGGCTTATCCGACGCGTGCCGCATAGCCGAACACCGCCACGAAATGGCACAGGCTACCCATCAACACAAACACGTGCCAGAGCACATGGGCGTAGCGACGGCGGTCAGCGACGAAGAAGATGACGCCCAGGCTGTAACTGAGGCCGCCGGCCAGCAGCCACCCGAAACCCGCCGGACCGATCTGCGCGACCAGCGGCCGCAAGACGGTCAGCACCAGCCAGCCCATCAGGAGGTACACGGCCGTGGATAGCTTCGGGTAGCGGAAGCCCACGCGGAACTTTAGCGTGATGCCCACGATCGCGAGCGTCCACACGGCTACCAGCAGCGACCAGCCCCACGGCCCGCGCAACGCACCCAGGGCGAAAGGGGTGTACGTCCCCGCGATCAAGAGGAAGATCGCCGAGTGATCCATGAGCCGGCACCACTGTTTGGGCCTCCCGGCGGGCAGCAGGTGGTAGAGCGTCGACGCCGCGTAGAGCGTCACCAAGGAAGCGCCGAAGACCGTGCCGCCCACCAGCTGCCAAGTGTCATTGTGACGCAAGGCTCCGGTGACGAGCATCGGCAGCCCCGCAAAAGCCGCGAGCAACAAGCCCGCCGCGTGACTGAGGCAGTTCGCCAATTCTTCGCCGGTGGTTTGGGGACGATGCTTGTCACTCATAAAAGAAGCAAAGGGCAACATAGCACCGCGGCTCCTGTTTTTTATCCGCTTCGTGTTCAGGCACCTGTTGGCCGGAGACCATCCCCGGTGGCGGTCTCCGCCCGGCTGCCAGAATGGAAGTTGAATTTGCGCGGATGAGCGTTGAAATTGTCAGCTTGCATTTCGGAACATCCCCCCTTGGTCTGGAGTGGTTCCAAACCACGGGAAAGCGCTTCCAGTTTATGTACCATCACAGGTTGGCAGACTTGGCTTGTTAAAACTGGACGCACCCGGCGCACGGCCTCCCGGCCAACCCTCCCGAGCTTTTTTGGTACATCTCCAATGTCCTCCTCTGTCCTCACCATTCCTGAAGCCCCCGTCCAGCCTGTCACCGACACCCGTGAGCAAGTGGCCGTTTGCGTGAAGGACGTCAGCAAGCGCTACCATCTCTGGAAATCGCCCTCCTCCCGTCTCAACTATTCCATTCTGAGCCAGTTGCACCGGGCTCTTCGCACGGTGATCGAGCGCGACACCCCCCTGCTGGAAGCGATAGGTCGCCGTCGAGAATCTCTAGGCAAGGACTTCCACGCTTTGCAGGACATCAATTTCACCATCAACAAGGGAGAAAGTGTCGGTCTGATCGGGCGCAACGGCTCGGGCAAGAGCACGCTCCTACAGATCATCGTCAACACCCTCCGGCCCACAACCGGTGAGGTGGACGTGCAGGGGCGCATCGCCGCCATGCTCGAACTCGGCAGCGGGTTCAACCCGGAATTCACGGGCCGGGAAAATATCGCTCTCAACGCCATGATCCTCGGCCTGACCCCCGGGGAGATCACGGAGCGGATGGAAGCCATCATCGAGTTTGCTGATCTCGGCGTGTTCATCGATCAGCCCGTCAAGAGCTACTCCAGCGGCATGGTGGTGCGCCTGGGTTTCGCCGTGCTCACGCAGATCGAGCCGGAGATTCTGATCATCGATGAGGCCCTGGCCGTCGGCGATTTCCTGTTTCAGCAGAAATGTTTCGACACGATCCGCCGGTTCCGGGAAAGCGGCTGCACGCTGGTGTTTGTCAGCCACGCTATGAGCACGGTCATGGAATTGTGCGACCGCGCGCTGCTGCTCGACAGCGGACGCTTGGCCTTCAACGGCCCCACCCGTGACGCGGTGAACCTCTACGAGGCTACCGCCCTGCGCAGCCGCTTCCTAACCGGCGAACGCCCCCTGCAAATCGTGGTGCCCGACCGCCTTGACCTTGCGGTTGCCTCCCTCGCCGATGGTCCCGAGCCGGGGGTGGGCGCTTCCTCCCAGGCGGCCAACCACTCCAAGGGCACCGCCTCACTTGCCACGATGGCAAGCGGGAACTCCAGGCAACCCGGAGAGGCGCAGGAAGAAACACCGAAGCTCAAAAACGGCAATTCTCTCCCCCCGCCCTCTCTCTGGCAGCAACGATCCGTCGTGCCAGATTTCTCCCCGGTCGGACTGGAGGAAAATCCAGACATCAACCCGGACCTCGGCAGCCTCACTTCGGACGACGCCGTGTTGCTCTACACGCAACTTTATGATCCGGACGGACAAACGCGGGACTACGTCGTCAGCGAGGAGGAGACGACCCTATCCATCGGCATCCTGTGCAAGCGGCACCTGCACGATCCTCACGTAGGCTTCAAAATCCGCGACCGGCTCGGGCGGGTGATCTTTGAAACCAGCACCCTGTGCATGCGCGAGCCGGTGGGCCGGGTGGAAGCGGGCGAGGTCCTGCTGACGCACTTCCGCTGTTTCCTGCCGATCCAGCCCGGCGAGTACAGCATCACGATTGGCTTCGCCAACGGCGGCGTCGGCGTGGCGGACTACGAGGAGTCCCTGTTGTTCCTGCACGGGGTAAAGACGTTTCACGTGTACAAGAACCTCGACTCGATCATCTGGTCGGGAGTCTGCAACCTTTTCCCGCAGGTGACATTTGCCCGGGCGGATCGAAACCTCTACGTCATGGAAGCGATGCCGGAGGAGCAAGCCGCCCGGTTGGAATGGCGGCTGGCGGAGTGTCCGGCGGAGGTTGCCGCCGGCCAGGAGTTCAAGGTGCGGGTCGAGATGGATAATGGTTCGGAACTGCCGGTGCATTCCGGCGCGCCTCACCCGGTGTACCTGTGCTACCACTGGAAAGACGCTCTCGGCCAAGAAACGGTCGTGGCCGACGGTCTTCGCAGCGCGCTCACCCTCCCCTTGCCTGCCGGAGAGCACAAGACGTATGAAGCCAGGATCCTCGCTCCCGAGCAGACGGGAGATTACCTGCTGGAAATCGCCCCGGTGCAAGAAGGAGTGTGCTGGTTGGAGCAGATCCGGCCGGACCTGCTTCGCGGTCGGCCCGTCAAGGCGGCTGCCGCCTAAACTTTGTTTTTTGAAGTTCCTTCCCTAAGCCATGTCCCAACAAACCGATGTCGCAGAATTGATGGAGCGTATCCGCCGCGGTGTGCATCAGCAGCAAACTTCCCCGGCGGCTGCTTCCGGCTCGAGGGCGATGCCCCCCGCCGCGGCCGCGCCAGCCACGCTGACACCGGAACAGATCGGCCTGCCCGTCCTGGCCGCTCCAGTGACGGCGATCCCGTCCGTCTTTTCCATCGCCGCCGACGCGGTTCTGCCGCCTTTGGACCCGGTGCCGCTCGCGGAAGCCGCCAGCATGGTGCCCCGCGCCCGGGAAAAGTTGCTGACCAGCCCCAGCCTGCCCGGGGTGTTGCGCCCGCTGTTCCGCAATCAGGGAGGGTTCAACGGCATTTTGCTCGGGGCTTCCAGCCGTCTGGTGGAAGCCGGCCAGCAGTTGGCCAGGGAGAACGAACGTCTGCGGGAGCGCGTCGAGGTCCTGAGCCGGCATCTGGCCGAGCAGAGTGCCTGGATCGAGTCACAGACCCACGCACGGGTACGGGAATGCGAGTGGATGGCCGCCGTCGCCAGCTGCCTAGCCCGCGCACAGGCGGAAGCCGACTTCCAGCGCCAGCGCGCGGACCGCATGGAGGTGCGCCTGGATCATCTGGAAGCGTTTCGCGCCGAACAAACGGCGGTCTCCGCCCGGCAATCGGCCACCTTCGCCGAACAAGCAACGGCATTGGCGGAGTTGGAGCAGCAGCGCGATCAGGACCAATTATGGCTGCAAAGCCTGCAAGCCGGGGCCAACGCGCAGGAAAAGCATCCGGCCACTTTGTCGGAGCATCTCGGTCACACCAAGGAGCAGTTGCAAGAGTTGCGACAGCTAATCGGCGGGCACGCCGAGCACCTGCGGAGCTTGCAGCAGGGACACGGTGAACACGTCGGCCACCTGCAAATCGTGGACACCCGCCTGGACCTGCTCGGTGACCACCTCGGAGCCCTGCAAAAGCAGAGCGACGAGCAGGGCGATTACGCCCGCACCGTTCACGGCCACATGGACCGGTTGGGCGAGCACGTGGACACGCTCTTCCACGAGGCTCATCCGTTGGCCGATCAACTCACCGGCCTCCAGACCCACGTCGAGCACCTGAGCGGCCACCTCAACGGCCTCCAGACCTACGCCGATCAAATGGGGCAGCATCTCCGGGGGCTCCAGGAACAAACCGACACTCAGGGCCGGCACCTGCAAGGATTGCAGACGCAGAGCAACGGACAGAGCGAACACCTCACCGCCCTGCAAGCCCACGCTGACCGCCAGAACGATCACCTGGATACCCTGCAAAGCCGGGTGGATGCTTCCAACGACCTGTTCACGCAGGGACGGGAGGAGTTGCGCCAGGCCACTTCACGCCAGACCCTGCTCGAAGACAACGCCCGGCGGCTGGAAGAGCGCCAGGTGACCGATGCCAGTTACCTGAAGGGTCAGCTTTCCTTCCACCAGCGCCTGCTGGAACAACGGTTCACCGGGAGCCGGGACGACGGCTCGCAGCCGCTGCTCGCCCTGCCGTATTCCGGCGGCGATGCCTCTTTCTCATCACCGGCGCAGGCGGAAGCTCCAGACGAACACCAATTCGACGCGCTGTACCTGGCCTTCGAGAGCATCTTCCGCGGCAGCCGGGAGGTGATCAAGGAGCGGGTGAGCTTCTTCATTCCCTACCTAGAAGCCGCCCGCGTCGGCAGCGTGGCCAGCCCGGTGCTCGACCTGGGCTGCGGACGGGGCGAATGGCTGGAACTGCTGCGCGAGCGCGGGTTCGCTGCCTCGGGCGTGGACCTCAACCGCGCCATGATCGAACAGTGCCGGGAACGCGGGCTCACCGCCACCTTCGCCAACGCGCTGGATTATCTTGCCGCGCAGCCCGACGCCAGTTGCGGGGCGATCACGGCGTTCCACCTCATCGAGCACCTGCCTTTCCGGGCGCTGGTCCGGTTCCTGGAAGAGTGCCGGCGCGTGCTGCAACCGGGCGGGGTGGCGATCTTCGAGACGCCCAACCCTGATAACATCCTGGTCGGGGCCAGTACCTTCTACAGCGATTTCACGCACCAAAGGCCGCTGCCGCCCAACTCAACGAAGTTTCTGGTTGAGCAGGTCGGGTTTGCCGAAGTAACCATCGTGCCGCTGCACCCGTACGAAGACGACGCCAAAGTGCCCGGCGAGGGCGAATCCGCTTTACGCGACCGCTTCAACGCGCTGTTCTACGGGCCGCAGGATTACGCGCTGGTTGCCGTCACCGCACCTTCTTCTCATGCACATCCTCATCGCGACCACCCAGGTGCCTTTCATTCAGGGCGGAGCGGAGGTTCACGCCCGTAGCCTGGTGACGGCGCTGCAGGCAGCGGGCCATCAGGCGGAGATCATTGCGATCCCCTTCAAGTGGTACCCGCCCGAGCGCATCCTGGACAACATGCTCGCCTGCCGGCTGCTGGACCTCACCGAGGCCAACGGCCGGCCTATCGACCGCGTGATCGGCCTGAAGTTTCCCGCCTACCTGATCCCGCACCCGAACAAGGTGCTGTGGATTTTGCACCAGCACCGACAGGCGTACGAGCAATGGGACCACACGCTCAGCGACATGATCTACTACGGCAACGGCCGCGACGTGCGGGACGCCATCCGCCACGCCGACACCACGCTGATCCCGGAAGCGCGGGCCGTTTTCACCAATTCGCTCAACGTTTCGCGCCGTTTGAAGGCGTTCTGCGGCCTGGATTCCACCCCGCTTTACCACCCGCCGCACGACGCCAAATCGCTGCGGTGCGAAGCGCCGGAGAACTACTTCTTCTATCCCAGCCGCATCAACGCCTCCAAGCGCCAGCACTTGGCAGTCGAGGCGCTGGCCAAGGCGGGCGGCAACGCACAGCTCGTCTTCTGCGGCGAGAGTGAGGACGCCAATTACTACGACAAGATCCTGCGCACGGTGGAGGACCTGGGTTTGCAGTCGCGGATCAAGTTCCTCGGCCGGGTCAGCGAGAAGGAGAAGCTCCAGCTCTACGCCCACTGCCGGGGCGTCATCTACACGCCCTACGACGAGGACTACGGCTACATCACGCTGGAGGCAATGTTGTCCTCCAAGCCGGTCATCACCTGCACGGACGCGGGCGGCCCGCTGGAATTTGTCGTCAACCACGAGACGGGCTTTACCGTGGCCCCGGACGCCGACGGCGTGGCGTGGGCGATGTCACAGCTCCAGAACGATCACGCCCGGGCCGCGGAAATGGGTCAGGCCGGCAGGCAGGCTTACCTGGCAAAAAACATCACCTGGGATTCGGTGGTCGAGCAGCTCCTGCAATGATTCACCACAGAGACACAGAGGAAGAAGAGGGAAGCAGGTGTTCGGAGACGGCAACCATCTTCGTTTTTCTCGGTGCCCTCTGTGTCTCTGTGGTGAATCCGTCCGATGACTGACCCGATGAAGATTGCCTGGTTCTCTCCTCTGGTGCCCGTTCACTCGGAGATCGCCAACCACACCGAACGGCTGCGCCCGGAGTTGGAGCGTAGATTCGAGACGCGGCTGTTCACGGAACGCCCGGAAGGTTTCGTGGAACCCGCCAGCGGGACGCTCTACCCGTGCGGCGTCGGCCATTGCCCACACGCACTGCTGCCGGTGCTCAACCAGGTCGATGTGCCGATCTACAACCTGGGCAACAACCCCGATTTTTTCGCTAAAACTTGGTTTCTCAACCAGATGAAGCCGGGGGTCGTAATCCTGCACGACACCAAGCTGCACCATTTCTTCGAGGGGATTTACCGCCAGATCTTTCAGGACGAAACGGCTTACCTGCGGGTGATGGAAGAACAATACGGCGAGGCCGGCCGCGCCTCCGGATGGGAATATTGCCGGCAGCGGCTGAGCATCGAGCACATGGCCGAGCACTTTCCCATGACCGCCTGGGCCATCCAGAACGCCCTGGCCGTCATCGTCCACACGCCGCACTCGCTGAAGGTGGTCCACAGCCTGACCCGCAGCCCGGCATGGATGGTGCCCCTGCCCTACGCGGCCGAACCGGGCCTCGCGCTGGAGGACGCCGCCGCGCCCGAAGCGTTCTCGCGGGAGCGCCGGGCGCGGTTGATCGTCTTCGGCTACCTGAACGTCAATCGCCGCATCATCGAGCTGCTGAGCGCGCTGGCGGAGATGCCCGAGCGCAACCTCTTCGAGTTGCACATCCTGGGAACGGTCGCGCACCGGGCCGAGGTCGAGGCGGCGGTCGAGATACTCGGGCTGCGCGAGAATGTCATCATCCGCGGATACGTTTCCGACGAAGAACTAGAAGCCGCCCTGAGCCAGACGGACCTGGCCGTCAACCTGCGTTACCCGACGATGGGTGAGGCCTCGGCGAGCCAGTTGCGCATCTGGAACCACGCGCTGCCCAGCCTCGTCACGCAGACGGAAGGATACGCGTCGATGCCGGCGGACTCGGTGTTCTTCGTGCGGCCCAGGCACGAAGCCAAGGACATCCAGAAGCATTTGCGCCATCTGCTGCTCCGGCCCGCGTTCTTCCGGGAAAAGGGCCGGCGCGCCCGCCAGCGGCTGAGTGAACTCCACGCGCCGTCCGTGTACGTGGACCGGCTGCGCGAAGGATTGGAGGAGTTGGGGGCGATGCGTTCCCGCCGCACGCGGCTCGAAGTGGCCGGCGTCGTCGGCCGGAAAGCGCCCTGGCTGTCGGGGCCGGAAGGGGAAGCGCGCACGCAGCAGTATGCGCGGGAAATCGCGAGTTTGTTTTGACGCAAAGTGGGAGAGAAAACCGGCGGTGACGGACTCTATGTTCCCGTCGCGAACCGCTCCTTCCACCTGGCGAGCCCGGCCTGGATGTCCTCGGCCTTGTTGCGTGGGCTCAGTTCCCACACGAACAAGCAGTTCTCCGGCAGCAGCGAGAGCAAGCGGTCGTAGTCGATCGCGCCCAGGCCCGGCACGCGGTGATCCGTGCTTGGCCAGATCACATCGTGCAAATGGCAGCCGAACAACCGGTGCCGGATCGTCTTGAGCCATTCGTAATGATCCAGGAACGCGAGGTTTTCCTTCACCTGAATGTGCCCGAAATCGTGCCAGTAACCCACGTGCGGGGCGTTGATTTCGTCCAGCAGCGCCACCATCTCGCGCTCGCCGGGCACTTCCTCGTAGCCGAACCGTCCCTCGATGCCCAGGTTGATCCCGCGTTTGGCGGCATGCTCGACGATGGGCAGCAGGCAATCCCTGGCACGCTTGAGGTACAGCGGCCCCTTTTTCTCGCGTTCCTTGACCGCGGCGATCTTGAGCCGGATGAACTCGCGCGAGAGCATCTTGCCGTCCCTAGCCAATTGGGCCAATTGCCGGGTGACCGAGGGCATCAGCACCCGGCCGAGGTGCAGCACGACGTAGCCCGCGCCGAGACGCTGCGCGAAGTCGATGGTCTGGCAACTGAGCTTGAGCGCGCGCCGCTGGTCGTAGAGCCGGTGCGAGGTGAACTCGTAGCAATCGGGCGAGCTGCCCTGCACTTCGATAGGCAGCGGACAAAAATTGTGCAAACTGCTGATTCGCACCTTGCCCGCCTGCTGGCAGCCCTGGATGCCGCCGACCAGCGAGACGCGCACGCCGTGCGAGAGTTCGACGTTCTCGAAGCCGAGGTCGAGGATTTCCTGGAGCATCGCGCCCCCGTCCGTGTGTCGGGCGGAGTTCCAGCAGGTGGAGAAGGAGAGCATGAAGGTGTCGGGCGGGAGTTGTGGTCGGCGGGGTTTCGGGCGATGGTCCGCTACCCAAAGTCGGCCGGCAGTCGGCAACTCACAAGTCCCCATGGCGGCACCTTATCTTCCCTTCTCAGCCTCCAACGCCGAGCGGCAAACGGCGATCGCCGACGTGCGTGCCGTTTACGCGGACCTGGCGCAACGCCCCGTCGTGCGCGATTGCACACGGGTCGGCGAGTGCTGCCACTTCAAACTGACTGGCCGCACCCCGGTGCTCACGCGCGGCGAGGCCCTGGTGGCCGCGCAGGCCCTGCGCGCCAGCGGGCGCAAGCGGCTGCCCGAGCAACCTAACGGCGCCTGCCCGATGCTCGATGCCCGGACCGGGCGCTGCATCATTTATGAGGCCCGGCCTTTTGGCTGCCGCACCCACTTCTGCCGCGCGGCCGGCGGTCCGTATTCCCGGCGTGAGGTGCTGGACCTGATCCGGCGCTTGGAAGTCGCCGACGAGAAACTTGGCTACCGCGAGGGTTCCAAGCCATTGGAAGTCGCGGTGGCGGAAGCGCTCGGAGGCTGAGCGGTAGCGTCCGCCGCGCAACGGCCCAAAACAAGGTAGGGATGGCTCTCCGAGCCGTCCGTGATTTCGCCCGGTCCGGCTTGTTGAGGGCAGCTTTGTCTCCTGCGGCACGCTGAAAAGTCGGACGGCTCGGAGAGCCATCCCTACCTTGTTTTGGGCCGTTGCGCGGCGGTCTAGTACTTCAACAAGGTAGCTTCTGTGGGTGGATGGCGCGCTCCGCCGCGCCA
>CAXTOP010000058.1:0-32043 GCA_964245965.1 uncultured Chthoniobacterales bacterium | reverse complement strand
CCACCAACCTGCCATCAGCCGAACTACTCGCAACGACTTAACGCTGTAATACTAGGTTGACCGTCCTGGCCGAGGCACCCCCTTTAAGCCGCTTCTCGCGGTAGCCGTGGATCAGAGGCGGCGTGATCTTGTCGAGGCGCACGCCACCGAGGTGCATCGACCACCGCCCGATGGCCTGGCGCTCGTTGTCGCGGGTGCGCTGCTTCTTCTGGGCTAGGGTCGGGCCGCCAAGGTATTCCTGGGAGAACTCGTCAAAGGTCGGCCGCTGGCCACGCTGGGGAAGCCTGCCGTCGCGCCGCTCGGTGCGCTTGCGCTCCAACTCCCCCTTTCGCCTCGTCCAGGTTGCTGGCCTCCAGGGCGAGCCGCCGCGGGGCCGTGTGGCCGTTGTCCAGATCCACCCGCAACTGGGCGTAGTACCGGCTGCCACGCATCCACAGACCCGGTATTTCGCGCTTGCGGCTATCGTAGACCGGCTGGAAACTCTGCCCGTGTTTGCCGTTGCCTTTGTTGCTTTGCGTTGCGCCCCGTTCCACGGCGGAACAGTAGCACAGAGCGTAGCACAGACACAACAGACTAATTCAGCGGCGCGCAGTAACTTGCTCCTGCTGAGTGGAATACTCGGTAAGGCCGATGTGGCGAAATGGCAGACGCAACAGACTTAAAATCTGTTTTCGAGAAATCGGAGTACGGGTTCGAGTCCCGTCATCGGTAAGGGGTTAGCAAGGAAAAGCTGCGGTCTTCGATCAGCTTTCGGGCGGTAATGCCGGTGGCTTCTTGCTGATGCTCTGAACGATGAACGGCGCGGCCACGCCGATTTCGAAGGCCAACAGACGCTTGTCGGCTCCTTCGCAAACCGCTAGTCCACCAGCGATCAACGCAGTTCCGATGGCAACGATGTAAAAGCGGGGATGCCGGTAGGACGCCGGCAACCCCTTAGGCGCGGCGTCGCTAGCATGGCGAAGGCGCATGAAGTCTGCGGCCAAGCTGCCGAAAAAACCCCACGCGAAGATTTGCCCATCTGTCACCCTGCCGTTCTACCGGAACGCACAAAGGGCGCAAGGGAAGAAATCAAGCCCGGCTAATGACGGGGAGCCTCAGATCATCACCAACCGGAGCGGCGGTGACGTACTCGCGGAATGCGCGCAGCAGTTGGTATGCAAGTCGCAAGAGCAGTGGTGTACGCTCCCACGACGTGCGCTTGATGAAGCGGACCAGCAACGCCAGCAGCATCCCGGAAAAGTACGATCCCAAGCACAACGCCAAAAAACCCCACGGCGAAATAGTACGGATGACTTCAAGAAGCGTGTTCATATGGTTCGCTGTCAGATAAGCGTTTATCCAACGAGTATTTTGTATGATGCACTCATTAAGTGTATCCGACAAGATATTCGCACTACCTGCGAATCTGGAGAAGATTTGCTCCTCTCCGGCCGAGTCGATGGAACCGGAGGGATCAGTAGTCGGCGAATACCTGGTATTTCATCGATGGGAGCCTGCTTCATTCGCCTCTCTCCGCCACCAGGATGCGTCCGGAGGGTTGTCGAACCTCCTTGCTTCCCGGGTGTCTTGACGGAGGTTTCCTTTGTCCCTGCACGATGCAAGCCGCTAAAACTTTTCCTCCCGTCCGCCTGTTCACGACGTGTGTTCTCGTCGGCGCGGGCGTAATCAGCCTGCTGATCGGTGGGAATATCTTCGCCCAGGCTCCCATCACGGCAGCACGCGAATACCAAGCCGGCCTGGGATCATTCGAGGCGGGCAAATACGACGAGGCGGCCACTCACTTCTCCAAAGCGACCTCCCTCGAACCGGCGAATTCCGTTTACGCCCAGTGGCTCGGTCGAGCCTATGGTCTGGAGGCCGAGCGAGCCAGCGTCCTTTCCAAGCCCAAATTGGCCATCCAGTCGCGGCAGTCCCTGGAAAAGGCCGTTGCCTTGGACCCCGACAACGTCGGCGCTCATTCCGATCTTGCCGCCTATTATCAAGCCGCCCCTTCGATCATGGGCGGCGGACTGGAGAAAGCGCGCGCGCAGGTCGAAGAGATCCGCAAACGCGACCCGTACATGGGGAAGGTGCGCGCGGGCGACCTGCTCCAGGACGACGGTCACCTGGCCGAGAGCGAACAGGCTTACCTCGCCGCCGCCTCGCTGGATGGCCGGCGCACCGAAGCTCACGATCGGCTGGGCTCCCTCTACCAGGAAAGCAAACGGTACCCGCAGGCCTTTGCACAGTGGGACCTGATGCTCCGGGCCGACCCAGCGCAACAGAACGCCCTGTACGGTCTGGGCAAAACGGCTTCCGCGTCTGGCCAACGGTCGCCGGAGGGTGAGAGCGCACTAAGGAAATTTCTCCAAATTTACAAGTTCAATGCAGACGGCCCTTCGTTGGCGCACGCGCATTACCATCTTGGCCAGCTCGTTGCCAGGCGCGGCGACCATGACGCCGCCCGCAAGGAATACAGCGAAGCATTGCGCCTCAACCCGCGCTTTAAGGAAGCCGAACAGGCTCGCGCTGCTCTCGGCCAGTAAGAACCCGCGTGCTGCCCGCGCACTTACCAGGGCAATTCCTCGCCCGCGTACGTCAGATAACGGCCGTTATCCGCGACGCTGAGCTTGTCGATCACGGCGAGCATGCCGCGGATGGACTCTTGCGGCTTGAGGTCGGCTCCTTTGCCGCCCATGTCGGTCTGCACCCAGCCCGGGTGCATCGTCACCATCGCAATCCCGCGCCGCTTCATTTCGGTGCTGAGCTTTTTGACACCCATGTTCAACGCAGCTTTGCTCATCCCGTAGGTGAGACCGAAGGAAAGACTATCGGCCTTCGAAATCGATCCCAGGACCGAGCTGATGCAAACCACCTTCGGCTTGGCGGATTTTTCCGCCTCCAGAAGAGGAGTCAACGCCTGGGTCATGAGCATCGGAGCCACGGAATTGATGTGGAGCACGCGCAACATGGTTTCCTCGTCGAACTTGCCGAAGTCCTCGTGACCGGCCGCCACTCCGGCGTTGTTGATGAGCACGTCCACCCTGGCTCCGTCCGTCTGCAACTGGTCGGGCAGCGCGGCGATGGCGGCAGAGTTCATGACATCGAGCGCGCGGACGGAGAGGCGATCTGCCGATGAAGCAGCCAGGATGTTGAGTTCGGACGCCTGCGCGGGTTCACGACAGCAGGCAATGACTGAGTCTCCCCGTTCGAGTAACTGGCGGACAAATTCGAGACCCAGGCCGCGGTTGGCTCCGGTGATAAGGTAGTTTGGCATAAGCGGGATTGATCGGCTGGGGACCCGGATTTGATCGTATCTGGACCGTGTGACAGAAAGCATCAGCGACCACTTACGCCGCTTCCATTTGCGTACGGTCCGCTTTGGAGGCATGGCTTTGGTTAAACTCTTTGCCGTTTTCCTCCATGCCTGACACTCTGCCTCCCTCACCAAAAGCGTACGCCCGCGCGGGTGTGGATATCGATCTGGGTAACCAACTCAAGAGCGGCCTCGGCCGGATGCTCGCTTCCACGCACCGCCCGGAAGTGCTCGGCAAGGCCGGCGGCTTTGGCGGTTTGTTCCGCGCGGATTTCAAGAAAATGCACGAGCCGGTCCTCGTCAGCAGCATTGACGGCGTCGGCACCAAGCTCAAGCTGGCCGTGGCGCTTAACCGGCACGACACCATCGGGCAGGACCTCGTCAACCACTGCGCCAACGATATCGCCGTCGTCGGCGCGCAGCCGCTCTTCTTTCTCGACTACATCGGCACCGGCAAGCTGGAAGCCCCGGTGTTCAAGCAGATCCTCGCGGGCCTGGTCAAAGCCTGCAAGGCGGCGGGCTGCGCGCTGATCGGCGGTGAAACGGCGCAAATGCCCGGAATTTATCAATCCGGCGACTACGATCTGGCGGGCTGCATCGTCGGCGTGGTCGAGAAAAAGCGCATCCTCGACGGGCGGCGCATCCGCCCGGGAGACGTCATCATCGGCCTGCCGGGCGATGGCTTGCACACCAACGGCTACTCGCTGGCGCGCGACATCCTTTTCAATAAGATGTCGCTCACGCCGGAATCCCGCGTGGATGGCCTCCGCAAGACGCTGGGCGAGGAACTCTTGCGGGTCCATCCGAACTACCAGCGCACGCTGGCGGCGTTGCCTGAAGGGTTCTTGAAGGGGGCGGCACACATCACGGGAGGCGGCTTGGTGGACAACCTGCCGCGCATCCTACCGCAAGATTGCGATGCCGTCATCGATCGCGGCGCTTGGAAAGTTCCAGCGTTGTTCGGGGTGCTGCAGCAAGGCGGTGGGGTGCCGGCGGAGGAGATGTTCCAGGTGTTCAACATGGGCATCGGCATGACTCTGGTCGTCGCGAAGAAGGACGCCGATGCGACCATTAAGGCGACGCGCGGCCGCCGGATCGGTCAGATCGAGCGCGGGAACAGACGGACTGTGCTTTGATGCGAATTCTAGATCACTCGAGATCTTTCCGTTTGTGCTTTCCCTTTCTGTCATCCTGAGAGCAGGCAGAGCAATGCTTGGGTAAGTGAGAGAATTAGTATGGAGCCAAGTCCGGACGTTAGATCCAGCGGAACCCGCCAGCAGGTGGCAGCGTTTTAACCGAACCATATTTGTGCAGCAGCTGGGCATACTCGGCCACGGCGCGCTTTCCATCCTCTTCCACGTGGAAGTGAATGCAGTCCGTCAGGTAATAACGTGAAAACGACGCCGGGTAGCGGCTCTCAGCGGCAATGACCTGATCCAAGTGCCTCGTCCCTTGGTCGCGCCAGGTCCGAAGACGCTCCGCAAGCCCTTCCTTGTCCGGTGTATCCGGATGGACGTGCCAACCGGCAAAAACGAAAGGTAAGCCCGTGGCTTTCCACCACTCTTCGCCGAGATCGAAATAGCGGTAGCCATCGCGCTCCCCGTGCGACAGCCGGAAATCAATGGCCCGGTCGCCGATCAGCAAGGCCCCTTCTCCGTCCACCAACTCCGGCTGGGGATCGCCCGGCGGTGGCAAGGGCTCGTTGGACGGATGGAGGCCGTGGAACTCCGCCAGGAGTACGCGTTGCAGGTTGGCCGACGAGCGCGACGCCGTATCCAGGTACAACCGCCGCAGCTTCGACCACTCACCCCGGTACACGATGATCACGCTGTACACCGGGCCGCGGCTGACGATTCCCACCCCATCCACCACGAGGTATTCGGGGTTGGCCACCAAGGCAAAGATGGGGGCAAGGGCAACCTGGAGGCGCCCGGCGCGCATGGCGTCGGTCAGGCTGGCTGGCGTCTCGAAGGAAACCTCCCCTTCGTGCCCGAAGACCAGTGGTTTGGAGTTCAGGTAGCTGACACAGCCAATCCGCGGTGCGGCACTCTGACCCATTTGCCTCTTTATACACCCGCCAATTCCCGGGCAGCCATCGGCACCGGGACGGCCGCAGGACGATCGGGGTGCGTGGTGGCGATCCGGTTGTAGTGAGAATCCCGCTGCATCGGCACGCGGCGCGCCTCGCGGATCGCCCCCTCCAAAGCAGACATCGTCTGCCCCTGACCGGTTCTGGAACCCGCCATGTGAAAAATCTTTTCTTCCATGATGGTGCCGTGCAAATCATCCACCCCATAGCCGAGCGCCACCTGCGCCAGCGGCAGTCCCATCGCGACCCAATAGGCCGTAAGATGTTCGATGTTGTCCAGGTAAATGCGACTCACCGCCAAATTGCGGAGTTGATCGAACCCACTGGCAGGTGTGACTTCGCGAAGTTCACGCGTCGTCCCCTCGGGCACGAAGGCAAAAGGAATAAAGCCGGTGAACCCGCCAGTCTCATCCTGCAACTCACGCAGGCGGCGCAGGTGGTCAACGCGTTGGGGCAGCGTTTCGATGTGGCCGAAAAGCATCGTGCAAGTGCTCCGGCCACCGATTTGGTGCCACGCTCGATGGGTGTCCAGCCATTCCTCCCCAGTCTCTTTACCCCGGCAGATGCGGTCGCGCACCCCCTGGTCGAAAATCTCTGCGCCCCCTCCGGTCAGCGATCCGAGACCCGCCGCGCGCAGAGCTTCGAGAGTTTCGATGAGCGGCAGCTTGAAGATTCTTTTGGAGAGATGGCGGATCTCGATGGCCGTGAAACACTTCAGATGCAGCCTCGGGTCCAACGCCCGCAGACTGCTCAATAGTTCCAGGTACCATTCAGCCTTGAGCGACGGGTGCAAACCCCCCACCATGTGGACCTCGGTGATCCCCTGCTGCAAAGCTTCGCGCACGCTCGCCACGATTTCCGGGATCACCAGTTCGAACGCATGCGCGTCGCGCTTTCTGGCCGCGAAGGCGCAGAACTGGCACGACAGCAGACAAACGTTCGAATAGTTAATGTAGCGATTGAGCAAATAGGTTGCAACATCTCCGTTCTTGCGTTCGCGAACCAGGTTGGCAATGGCACCCAACGCATTGAGGTCCTTGCTGGCGTACAGGATTAACGCGTCAGCCTCGGATATGCGTACTCCAGACGCGACTTTTTCGTGGATGGACCGCAACTCGGGCGGCAGCAAAGCCGCTATCACGGCCACCTCCTTGTGAAATTTTTCACAAGCAAATAATCGCACGAAGATCGTCGCAACGCAAGGCGGCTCGAGCGACTGGCGCAGATCATCGGGCACGCGGAAAAGGATCGATTGGACCCGATGGGAAAACTGTCGCAACTTCCCGTTGCCGGGGACGTTTCATCTCGAATGTCCCTCGTCGTTGCGCCGCTGCCCCGAGCGTTTCTCCCTCGCATGGACTCTCCTCGTCTGCCTTCATCGACTTCGGTGGAGGAACTCACTTCGCGGGGCAAGCTGAGCACCGAGGAGCAGGACATCGCGTGGATGCAGCTCGTGCGCGCCGGTGACCGCCGGGCTTTCGCCGAACTGGTCGAATGCCACCAGAGCCGGGTGGTCGGCACCGCGGCCCGGATGCTCGGGGGCGACACCCACGACGCCGAGGACATAGGACAGCAGGTCTTTTTGCGCATCTGGAAGTCCGCCGCCCGCTACGAACCCACCGCTAAATTCACGACCTGGATGTACACGATCACGCGCAATTTGGTCTTCAACGAGTTGCGTCGGCGCAAGAACCGGCCGGTGACCAGCCTGGATGCGCCGGTGGACTCGACCGACACTGCGAGGGCCTTCGCCGGGAGCGGCGGCGCGCACTTCGAAGACCACCACACTCCTGCCCCCGACGCCACGCTATTGGAGGCCGAGTTGCAACGGGCAATCTCCGGCGCCATTGACTCGCTGCCCGACAACCAGCGGATGGCGATCATCCTGCGTCGCTACGAGGAGCTTTCCTACGAGGAAATCGCCGTTGCCCTAAACCTGACGGTGCCTGCCGTGAAAAGCCTCTTGTTTCGTGCCCGGGGCGTCCTACGCGACAGGCTCGCGGGGTATCTGGAAGGCTGAGAGAGACTGCTGCTTTTCCTACAAAGCTTTTGCGCTCGACGCTGTGCGCTGCGCCTGCGTATGCTCCGCGCCGATGGCTACCGTGGCAAAGGAAGAAATGGTGTTGGTGATCCGCCGGGCGTTGCTCGACAAGCTCGGCAACTTCCACGGCCTGAACTTCGATGTCGCGCGCTACCTGCCGCCCTTCCTGGCGCGCGAGAACAACCTGTTCATGCCTCGCAGCGCCGCCGAGCAGAACCCGAACTTCAAGCAGATCATCCCCTACGTGCTGTTGACCCACGGCGGCAAGGTGCTCCAATACGTCCGCGGCAAGAAGACGGGCGAGCAGCGTCTGGCTTCCAAGGGCTCCATCGGGATCGGCGGCCATCTCAACGATCGCGACGAAAATCTGTTTTCGTTCGATCAATCCGCTTACATGGCCGGCGTCCGCCGCGAGGTGGGCGAGGAATTGATCTTGCAAAGCGGCTACCAGAACCACATCCGGGCTCTCCTCAACGACGACACCACCGAGGTAGGCCGTGTTCACCTCGGCATCGTGCACGTGTTCGAATTGGAAACTGCCCAGGTCGCCAAACGCGAGGTGGGCATCACCCAGATGGCTTTTCTTTCCGCGGCGGAGTTGCACGAGCGGCGGGACCGGCTCGAAACCTGGTCGCAGATCTGCGTGGACAGTCTGGAGAATTTGCTCGGCCCCGCCGCGCTGGCGTGAGATGAAACGATGTGAAATGCCAGCGCCGCGAACGTCCGTGCGGACGTGCTATAGTGCCCGTCCATGATCGCGCTCCGCGACAACTTCGACCACGGTAACCAGAAGAGCTTCGTTCGCCGGATCCAGACAATGTTCTCGCCGGGCGGGACGCTCGGCAGCGCTAAGAATTTCGAGCACCGGCCCGAGCAAACACAGATGGCTGTCGCCGTCGCCCGTGCTCTTCACGATCGGCGCCACCTCGTCGTGGAAGCGGGCACGGGGGTGGGCAAGTCGCTCGCCTACCTCGGACCGGCGGTCATCCACGCCTTGGAACAGAAGAAAAAAGCCGTCATCTCCACGCACACGATCAACCTGCAGGAACAGTTGATCGATAAGGACATCCCGATCCTGCAAAAGCTTCTGGACGAAGAGTTCGAGGCGGCTCTTTTCAAGGGGCGGCAGAATTACCTTTGTCCGCGGCGTCTGACACGCGCCCGGCACCAGGCCGCCGAGTTGTTCACGGGACCGGAACAAAGCGAACTGGAGGCGATCTACTACTGGAGCCTGACGACCACCGATGGCTCGCTCAGCGACCTGCCGCGCGTGCCGGATCACGGCGTATGGTCGCAGGTGTGCAGCGAGGCGCACATCTGCACGCCCAAAACGTGCGGGCAGGACAGCGGCTGCTTCTACCAGAACGCGCGCCGCCGGGTGCAGTCAGCCCAGGTGGTCGTGCTCAATCACGCGCTCTTTTTCGTGTTGCTGGGTGCCGCGATGGCCGAGCAGCAGACTGCCGCCGCCAAGGCGGCGGTGGACGCCGACGACGAGGAAGACGTCCGGGGTTTGCACGAAGGCTACCTGTTCGAGGACGACTTCGTGATCTTCGACGAAGCGCACACCGTGGAGGCGACCGCCGCCAAGCAGATCGGGCTCGGCGTGTCGCAGTTCGGCCTGCGCGCCACCTTGCAGCGCCTCTACCACCCGCGCACGAAGAAAGGGCTGTGGACCGTGCTGCGCCACGCGGAAGGCGTCCGCGCCACCAGCGAGGTGCTGGAGGACATGGAAGCGTTTTTCCAGCGCATCGACAAGGAATTGGATTTCAAACGGGGCGGGCGCGAATGCCGCATCCGCGAATCCGGTCTGGCACCGGACACGCTCGGCCCCGGGCTGGACCTCGTGCGCGGCTTCCTCGGCGACGCCGTGGAAACCGTTGACGACGAGATGACCAAGGCCGAGTTGGCCGACATCGGCCGCCGCCTGGGCGACACGCGCGCGAGCCTGACCACCTTCCTCGACCAGAGCGCGGGCAACCATGTTTATTGGGTCGAACGGACTGGCAAGACCGAACAAAACTTAAGCCTCAACGCCGCGCCCATCGACCTGTCGGAACTGCTGAGCGAGATGCTCTTCCGTCCCGGCGCGTCCGTGATCATGACCAGCGCGACGCTCTCGGTCGGGGGCACAGAGTTGGGGTATTTCCGCCAGCGGGTGGGTGCGCTCGGGCCGGGCATCGACGCCGAGCAGATCGGCAGCCCCTTCGACTATGAGCAGCAGATGAAGCTTTTCATCGCCACGCAGATGCCCGAGTCGCCCCGCGCGCCGGGCTACGAGGAAGCGCTGGCGAACTGGATCCAGCATTTCGTGGAGGAATCACAGGGACGCGCCTTCGTGCTGTTCACCAACTACCGGATGATGCAGGCCATCACCTTGCGCACCCGGGACTTCCTGGAAGCGCGAGGCTGGCCCCTGCTGGTGCAGGGCGAAGGACTTTCGCGCCGCCGCATGTTGGAAACCTTCAAGAAGCAGACGGGCAGCGTGCTCTACGGCACGGAAAGCTTCTGGAGCGGCGTGGACGTGCCGGGCGAGGCGCTTTCCAACGTGATCATCACCCAACTACCTTTTGCCCCGCCGGACAGCCCCGCGACGGAGGCGCGCTGCGAGTTGATCAAGGAGCGTGGCGGCGACCCCTTCTCGGAGTACTCGTTGCCTGAGGCAATCCTGAAGTTGCGCCAGGGAGTCGGGCGCCTGATCCGCACCAAGCAGGATCGCGGCATTGTCGTGATCCTGGACAGCCGGGTGGTGCGCAAGCCTTATGGCCGGGCGTTTTTGGCGGCCTTGCCGAAATGCCCGGTGGAGATGGTGCGCTAGATCGCTGGCAGCTCCTGGTTGGGATCGTTTGGCTGCTGGACAGCATTTTCTTTGGCGACCGGTTTGGCCTTGCCCAAACTCAGGCAAAGATTGCGCAATTGGGCGACGATCTGGAGCCGCCGATCAATTTCCGAGCTGGTCGGCAAAGGGCGAGAATCGGTTGTCACAAGGCAAGCTTCTCGACGTCCGCGATGTCCTGGTTGCCGCCGCACAAGGTTTCCAGGCGTACGAGACTCTTTCAATCCGGCAGGTATAGAAAGGGACTCCTCACTCTGCGAGCAGGGAGCGTCGCGCTTTGACCATCCGAATACCTACCTCAAACAGTGCGACGGATAGAAAGACGAGCCAGGATGGTTCGGGTACCACCGTGATCGAGAAATTTCCAGGATCAGTCACCTCGTAAACTGTGCCGCTGCTGTCGCTCACGTCGTTGTAGTAGCGGCCTGCGGTGGAGTGGTACTGGTCCGAAAGATGTAGGTGCCTGCCGGGACGTCCGCTCCCACGGACAAGGTCAGGGTCTCCAGCGGCGGGTTTGTGAATGGGACCATCTGCGTCGTCCCGCTAAACCCTTGGTCGAGACCGTTCCTCGCGTACCCGGTGACTGCTGAGGTGGTGAGTGGGTCCCCGGCGGAGTCGTCCGGGCCGAAGGCGTTGAACGGACCGGTGGCGCTGGCGGCGGTGATGCCAAAGTACCCGGAATCCGCTGCTGCGGTGACCTAGTACAAGTCGTAAGCCGCCACGTTGCTCGGACCGGAGCCTTGCGGCACGTTTCACGTCAGAGAAACGTTAAAGCTGCCGCTTGGTGTCACCGCGTGGCTGGCCGGTGATGACGCGATGCTGATCATTTGCGCGGAAGCTTGCCAGCCGCCCAGAAGCAATGAGGCTCCAGCCAGGAGCAAAGGAAGAATTTTCTTGCGTGACAAGTGACCGATGAGAGCCAGAACATCTCTTATCTATTGATCGTTTTCGCAGGCGAGAGAACGGTGGGGCTGGCCGTCGTATGTACGGGCGAAGCCGTTGCGCGAGGGTTTACCGCTGCCGATTGCGGCGGAAGCGCCGTCACCGTGGATGCGCGGGTGGTGGTGACGTCGCCCGAATCGATCCGGCCGGAGAGGTTCACGTCAAAGAGGAAATTGGATTGATTGACCGCCTGTACGTTCTGATTGCGCACCATCGTCACGTCGCCGGAGTCCGTGCGGCCACTGCCGTCCACGTCGCCGACCAGCACGTTCAGGTGAGCGGGAATGCCCGCCAAGGTCTTTCCCGCCGTATCTTGCACCTGGCTCAAGGTCACGACCAGACGCTGGGCGTTGGAGACACCTGTTAGATTCACCGTCACCTGGTTCGTGTCCGGACCGGCGACCGCAGAAGCCACGGTGGCCACGCCTTGGGTCACAACGGTGTCGCCGATGGCAGAGATCGCCACCGGGAACGTGTACACCAATTGGTAGCCGTTGTTTGTTCCCGGCACGCGGGGTTCCGTCGCCGGGGTTCCAACCGTAGGAAGGGCGAGGTCGAAGGCGCCGGCACTGCCGTGCATCTTGCGGGACACCACCGGGATGATCGAGAAAATGTCGGTGATGGGTTTGACCGTGACGCCGGGATTGGTGGATTGGGCCATGGACGTCACGTCGTGCGCCGTGCCTTCGATGGTCTCGATGGTGTCGGTCAGGTTGTAGTGGTTGATGGCCGTCTCCGGCGTGGCGGCATCGGAGATGCGGAACTGCGCGATGGCGGTTTCGGGGTAGTTCCCGTTGACGATCCGCGCGCCGCTGACCAGCGTGATGATCTGGTTCGTTGGGTCCTGCTGCAACTCGCCGAGGTCGCTCTCGTCGAAGGTAAAGATGAGCAAACTGTTGTGGGTCAGCGCCCACTGGCGGTACGGTTCGATGTTGGTTTGCAGCCACTGGTCGCCTTGAAGGATCGGGCCATCGTGCATGTCGTTGCGCTCGTCGGGAACGACGATGCACACGTCGGGCAGCCTGGCGAAGTCCGCCGGGGTGGTGCCGAAGGCGCTGAAGGGCTGGTTCACCGTCTCGGGCAGCCCGTTGTTGGCGGCGGAGGCGTCGGTCCGCTGCCAGTTGGAGGCCGGGTTGTGCTTGCGGGCGTACTGGTTGTACTGCGGCTGCGGGTTGCCCGGAGAGTTATAGACCTCGCCCGTGTAGCCGTAGGCGGTCGCGCCGGGTGTGCTCCCGTCCACCGCCACCATGCGGTTGCCCGGCACGGAGGGAGGCAGGGTCTCGGAGTAGATGGCGAAGGTCTTGCCTGCGTTGAGCAATTCACGTCCCAAGGTGACGGTGGTGAACGGCGGCGGTACCGCCAAGGTGCCCGGCTCCGCCGTGGTGCCGGCCAGACCGTCCTGGAGGATGCCCTGCTGCGCGCCGCTGAAGAACTGGATGTAGTTGGGCTGCGAAGGGTGCGTCTCCGCGACGAAGGCCGTGAAGTTCGCCGAGTTCGGGATCAGCGTGCCGTTGATGTAGGGAGCCATCACCGTGTTCCCCCGGATTTCGGTGTCGTTCTTGTTTTCGTCGATGACGATGACGATGTGGTCGTAGCGGGGCAAGGACTGCGCCCGCAGGGGACTCGCCGACACCGGAAGGGCGAGCAGCGCCAGGCCGATGGCGGGGAGGGATCGAGCGAAGCTGGGGATCATCATAGCAGAGGGGCTGGAGGCACCTTCTTATCGCACGCAGAGAGCGACGTACGGAAAAGTCGTTTGTGACATTTTCGCCATGTGCTTCTTGTCCGCCGTCTGGCCCCTTAAGGTAGGCGCGATGAAACTCATTCGACTGCCTCGGGTCGGCCTTGCTTTGCTACTGGTTTTCATGGCCAGCACTCCGGGCCGCGCGCAAAATATCGTCGCGCCGAACGCGTTCACTACTGCCGAGGGGGACTCGCAAAATTTCCTTCCCTTCTTTCCCGGCACCGATGGCAATACGCCCCCCGCCGAAGTGCCCGTGCGTTACCAACAGGTGTACGCCGCCTCTCAATTCAGCGCGGTTCCTACCGGCGGGGCCATGATCACCCAAATCTCTTTTCGGCTCGACGGCACCGATCCCACCCCGTTTGCTTTGACCATCCCGAGCATCCAGATCGACCTGTCCACCGCCCGCAATGGCCCCGACGCGCTTTCCTACACTTTCGCCGACAACGTCGGCGCCGATGACACGGTCGTCCATCCCTCCGGCTTGCTCGCCTTGGCCAGCACGTCCACCACGACGGCCAGCGGCACGAAGAGCTTTGATATCACCATCACGCTGGCCAATCCTTTCTTCTACAATCCCGCCAACGGCCCGCTCCTGCTCGACGTGCGCAACAATTCCGGTGCCGGTGTCGAGGGAGATTTTGCCACGCAGCCGATCTTCGACGCCTCCGAGATCGGCCAATCCAGCGGGCAGACCGGGCTGGCGACCACCTCGCGGATTTTCCACCGCGGCGATGTCACGGCCGCGACGATTGATCCCACCAACAACTCTTTCAGCGATGGGGCCGACTCGCTGGGTCTAGTCACCCAATTCACCATCGTTCCAGAACCGTCCACCTGGGCGTGGCTTCTCCTCAGCGGGGCTGCGCTCGCGTTCGCCCTCCGCTGTCGCCGCGCCCGTTCCACCGCCGCCGCAACCATCGGCATGCTCGCGCTGGGTGCGCCGGTTCTCCGCGCGCAGAACCCGCTGCCGCCGCCCAATCAATCCGGCATCCAGCACATCATCCTGGTGACGATGGAAAACCGCTCCGTGGATCACCTCGTCGGCTGGGTGCCCGGCATCAACGGCTCCCAGGCGGGCCGTTCCTACCCGGACAAGGCCGGCGTCTTCCACCAGACCTTCGCCATCGCCAGCGGCGGTTCCGCCGCGGATCCGCGTGACCCGAACGCCCCGGCCGGGTCCGAGGCCGCCGACTTCAAGGGCTGCAATTTCGCCGATCCCGACCACGGGTTTCCCGGCGGTCGGTCGGAGTACAACAACGGCATGATCAACGGGTTCCTGCTGGCCGGGACCAACGATCTCTACCCGCTGGCCTACTACCGCCAGCAGGACCTCCCGCTCTTCTCGGGCCTGTTTCCCGCGTTCACCACCTTCGACAACTATTTCTGTCCCATCCTGGGTCCCACCTACCCGAACCGCTTCTACTTCCAGGCCGCCTCCACCGACCGCATCGACAACACCACGACCACCTCCACGCTGCCCACCATCTGGGACCGGCTCAAGGCCAAGGGCGTCTCCGCCCGCTACTACTTCGGCGACCTTCCTTTCCTGCCCCTGCTCTTCGGGCCGCGTTACACCAACATCTCCAAGCCGTTCGCCACCTTTCTGACCGACTGCCAGAACAACACCCTGCCCGCCTATTCGATGGTGGACCCGCGCTTCGAAGACGAAACCAGCGGCACCTCGGTGGATGATCATGACCACGCGGACCTCCGCAACGGACAGGCCTACCTCAACCAGGTGTACGACGCGGTCCGCAACTCCCCGGCCTGGCCCTCGACGGTGATGGTCATCGTGTACGACGACTGGGGCGGGTTCTTCGACCACATCGTTCCGCCGGTCGGAGCCGTTGGTGCGTCGGAAATCGCCGCCGGCTACACCGATGGCCTGCGCGGTTTCCGCGTACCCTGCGTGCTCATTTCGCCCTTCGCCGCCGCCGGGGCCGTGTCGCACGTCGTCTTTGATCACGCCTCCATCCTGAAAATGGTGGAGTGGCGCTTCGGCTTGCAACCCCTGGCGGCCCGGGATGCCGCCGCCAACAATCTGGCGACCGCGCTCAACTTCAGCCAGACTCCGCGCCTGACCACGCCGTCGTTCGATGCCGTGGTGCCCGCCGGCACCTTTCCACCCTGCGTCCAGCTTCCCGCCGGTGCGACCGTCACCAGTGGAGAATTTTCCACCCTGCGCCAAAAGGCGATCGACGCGGGGATGCTAGTCCCTTAACCCCGGCCAGCGTTCTGCATTCAACGGCGACGATGGAAGATCGGTCGCCTGAGAACCTATGCCCATGAACCTTCATCAGGCCGGTATCGCTTTCGCTCTCTTCGCCACAACGGTGGGGTCCGCCTACGGACAGGCCGGCGTTACGCCTCAGGATTCAACCTCGCGGGTCATTGTCAACGGCACGGACGCGCGCGCGCGCTTGAGCGAAGACGCCCTCGTCGGACCCAACGAACAGCCGGAATGGACGACGCGGCGGGTTTTCGCCGAGACAGACGTTTACGTGCTTCCGCCGGGTACCTTCGAGTATAACCAGTATTACCTCTCCACGCATCCGCGGTCGGGTGTGCCAGGCAACTTCTTCGAGAGCGAGTTCGAGCTGGGCCTGCCGTTTCGCTCGCAATTCGATGTCGAATTGGACTACTCCATCCACCACGGCGGCAAACTGCGTTACGACGGGACGCTCCTGGAGTTGCCCCACGCCATCGCCAAGTGGGGCGTGATTCCGCTGAACCCGACGGTCGACGCAGGGTGGCGTTTCATCACCGGTGCGCCGGACGCCTTTTTCTTCCGGTTACTGCTGGCGGAAGAGTTTTCCAAACGGATTCATTCCGGCGCGGATTTCACCTTCGACCGACAAATCGGCGGGGACCGCGAGACCAGCTTTGAGTTCAACCAGGCGCTCAGCTATGTCGTGATCAACTCCAAGCTGAGCGTGGGCTACGAGTTCCGGCTCGAGTACGAACGCGAACAGGCGGAGCATGAGAGCGAGAGCGAAGGCGGCGGAACCGCGGCGCCAGCCGCGGGCGGGTCGTCGGGTAGCGGTGACGATGATGATAATGATAATGATAATGATGGCGGCACTACCGACATGTCACTTCGCCACCGCGGCGGCCGCTTCGAGCACAGCCTAAGCGTGCTGCTCGGGCCCAGCGTACTTTACCGGCCTACGTCGTCAACTTACGTGTCCCTCGTGCCGCTCGTCGGCTTGACGCGCCAGTCGGCGTCCGTCGAAGCCTACCTGATCTTCGGGATTGAGTTCGGGCCGCGCAAGCCCTCGAAGCAAAATGGGGGTGAGGAAGAAAGCGAGCGAGTGCCGCTGCCGCGCGGCCGGCGTTAACGGTGGATGGACCAATGGCTAAAGTTGTGGTTCATCCGCGAAACCCCCGCCGGCAGAACAATCCGTCCGTGGCCACCAACGCTTTTGCTCGCTGGCCCGTAGCTGCCGTTCTCGGTGCGGGATTTCTCGCCCTGGCTGCTGCCGTCGTCGGCTTCCGGCACTTTCGCGCGGAAGTGCTGGGAGAAGCTGCCGGGGAAGAGCCTTTCCGCACGGCGGAAGTGCGGGCGGAATCCACCGGCGGCGGGCAACCCCCGCTCGTCGTCGTGAGCGAAGCGGCCAACGGGTCCGGAGCCTTTACCCGCGAGCGCGTGTCCGCGGTCCGGTTCCAACCGGAGGCGGTGGCCGTCGGTAGTCTCGTCGATCCGGTTGATCTGGCGGAGACGCGCGCGGTGCTCTCCACCGTTTACCGCGCCAACGCGCAGGCGAACGCGGCGCTTGAACTCGCCCGGAGCCAGGGAGGAAGCCAGCCGATCCCACCGGATGGCGACGAGGCGGTGCCGCCGCCGGTCCCGGCAGCGCCGGGAGACGAACAGCGCCTCGACGAAGCCGACGTTGATCGGATCGCCGACGCCGCGCGTTTGCGCCGCGCGGTGGCCGTGGCGCTTTACGGCCCTGTCATCGCGGACTGGATGCAAGCCGGCTCCGCCGAACTCGACCCGTTTCTCCAGCACCGCGCCAGTCTGCTGCTGCTCACGCCGATGCCGGGCCGTTCCGCGTCGCTCCAGCCAGAGGCCACCGTGACGGACCGCCTCGGACAGCCTGCGCACGCGCGTCTCGTGTCGGTCGCTTTCCGCGTCGATCCGCGGCTCCAGGACGTAGTCGGATTGTACCGCGTGGACGATGATCCGGGCAGCCCGCGTTTCGTGCCCGGCCCCGCCGTGTCGGCGCGCCTGCTGGTGGGGCCGGTGCTCGCGGGCACCATTGCCCCGGCCGGCGCGGTCCTGCGGCACGAGGGCAGGGCGTGGGTTTACGTCGAGGAAGCCCCGGGGCGCTTCCGCCGCCGCGAGATCTCGCTGGACCGCCCCCTGCCCGATGGCTCCGGCTGGTTCCAGGAACGGGGACTCGCCGCAGGCCAGACGGTTGTCACCGGCGGCGGGGCGTTGCTCCTCGCGGAGGAACGCTGACGCCCGCCGACGCCCACCGCCTCCTTTCCCGTGCTCACCGTTCTCATCCGCTCGTCCCTGCGCCACCCTGGCCTGGTGCTCTGTCTGGCGCTGGCCGTCGTGCTGCTCGGGCTGCGCGCCCTGGAACGCGCGGACTACGACGTGTTCCCGGACTTCGCTCCGCCCCAGGCCATCGTGCAGACGGAGGCGACCGGTCTCTCACCGGAGCAGGTGGAGCGGCTGGTCACGCGGCCCGTGGAGGAGGCGCTGCACGGCGCGCCCGGCGTGGAGAGCCTGCGTTCGGTGTCCATCGCGGGTCTCTCGGTGGTCACCGCCACCTTGCGGGAGCCTTCCGACCCCGCGCGTGACCGCCCCACCCTGGCCGAACGCCTGGGAACGGTCGCGGGCCGGCTGCCCGCCGGGGTCGCCGCGCCCGCGCTGCTGCCGCTGACCTCCACCACCAACACCGTGCTCGCCGCCGGGTTGGACTCCGACGGGCTCTCCGTCACCGAACTGCGCGCCGTGGCCGACTACGAGCTGCGTCCGCTCCTGCTCGCCGTGCCCGGGGTCGCCAAGGTGGTGACCTTCGGCGGCGCGCCCCGCCGTCTCGAACTGCAACTCGACCCCGCCTGCCTGGTGCATTACGGCCTCGGTGTGAGCGACGTGCGCGACGCCGTGGCGCGTCTGGTCGGCCAGCGCGGGGTGGGCGGCTTCGACACGCCGGCCGGTCAGCGGGTCGAGGTCGGAGCCGAAGTGCCGCCGCTCACCGCGGCCCGCCTCGCGGGGTGCGCCATCGAGCCTCGCCCCATTGACCCGGGCACTTTCGAAGTGCCGATGCGCGGCACGGTGGTCACGGCGCTCACGAACGCCGGCGGCGCGGAACGGGCCTGGCACGTCGCGCTCGGCGACCTCGGACGCGTCGTGGACAACTCCGAGCCGCCGGTCGGTGCCGCTGCTATCGGCGGGCACACGGGTGTGGTGTTCCTGGTGGCCGCCGCGCCCGGCGGCAACACTCTGCGGGTCAGCCGGCAGGTCGAGAGGGTGCTCCGCGACGCCGCGCCCGCTTTGGCCGGGCGCGGGGTCCGCGTGCATCCCGACCTGTTCCGCCCGGCGGACTTCATCGAGACCGCCTTGGGCAACGTGCGCGCCGCGCTGGGGCTCGGCGCGCTGCTGGTCGTCGGGGTCCTCATCGCCTTTCTCAACGACTGGCGCGCCGCCGCGATCTCCGCCGTGGCGATCCCGCTTTCCCTGCTGGCCGCCGTGGCGCTGCTCGTGCGGTGCGGCGTGTCGTTGAACGTCATGACCCTCGGCGGTCTGGCCATCGCGCTCGGCGAGGTGGTGGACGACGCCGTCATCGACGTGGAAAACATCCTGCGCGGCCTGCGCGGCAACGTCGGTCCCGACGCCCGGCCCGTGTGGCAAGTGGTGCTCGCGGCGTCGCTGGAGGTGCGCGGCGCGGTGGTCTTCGCCACCGGGGCGGTGGCGCTGGCTTTCGTGCCCGTGCTGACCCTCGGCGGCCTGGCGGGCAGCCTGTTTGCGCCGCTCGGGCTGGCGTACCTGGCCGCCGTCGGTGCCTCGCTCGTGGTGGCTCTGACGGTGACACCCGCCCTGTGCCTGCTGATCTTCTCCCGGCGCGGGGCCCCGCCCGGGGAACGTCGCTGGCTGGCGGCGTTGAAGGCGCGGTACGACCGCCTGCTCGCCGTGGTGGAGCGGCGTCCGCGGAAGGTGGGGGCCGGCGTCGCGCTGGTCACGCTGGCGGGGCTGGCGACCGTGCCGTTTTTCCGGGGCGGCTTCGTGCCGGAGCTGCAGGAAGGCCATTTCATCGTCCACCTCTACGCCCCGGCGGGCACCTCCCTCGACGAGTCGCTGCGGCTGGGGCGGCTGGTCACGGCGCGGCTGGCGGCGCTGCCCGCCGTGCGCTCGGTGGCGCAGCAGGCGGGCCGCGCCGAGCAGGCGGACGACGTGCTCGGGCCGGAGCAGAGCGATCTCCAGGTCCGCCTGCGTCCCGGCTTGTCCGAGGACGAAACCGAAGAGGCGGCGGCGGCGATCCGCCGGGCGCTCGCGGGGTTTCCCGGCGTGGAGTTTGCGGTCAACACTTTCCTGAGTGAGCGCGTGGAGGAAACCGTCAGCGGCGGCTACACCGCGCCGGTGGTGGTGCAGGCGACGGGCGAGGACCTGGACGCCCTGGACCGCGCCGCGCGCGCCGTCGCCGCCGTGCTGCGTGTACAGCCGGGCGCGGAGGACGTGCGCCTGCCCGTACTGGCCGGAACCCCCGCGCTGACGGTGCAACCCCGGCCCGAGGCACTCGCGGCCCTGGGGCTCGGCGCGGCGGACGTGCTGGATACCGTGCAGGCGGCGTTTCGCGGGCTCTCCGCCGGGCAGCTCTACGAGGGAACGCGCGTGGTGGGCGTGGCGGTCACGGTGGATCCCGCGGCGCTGGCCACTCTGCCGTTGCGTACGCCGGCCGGACCGTTCGTCGCGCTCGGCGATGTGGTGGACCTCGTATCTGCCCCGGGTCGGTCCGCCGTTTTCCACGAGAATGGCCTGCGCACACAAACCGTGACGTGCTCCGTCGCCGCCGGGACAGACGTGGCCGCCTTCGCCGCCGCCGCGCAACGCGCCCTGGCGACGCGCGTGCGACTGCCGCCCGGGGTTACGGTCGCCTTCACGGGCGCGGCACGGGCGCAGGCGGCGGCGAGGCGCGATCTCCTGCTCGATTCCGCGCTGGCGGCGTTGGCGATCATCCTGCTGCTGACGCTCTCGCCGGGCACGGAGTCACCGCGCCACCTTTTCCTCGTGCTGGTGAACCTCCCCTTCGCCCTAGTGGGCGGGGCGTTCGCGGTGTTCACGGGTGGCGGAGCAATGAGCCTGGGCGCGGCGGTCGGTTTCGTGACGTTATTCGGTCTGTCGCTGCGGAACTCCCTGCTGCTGCTGGCCCACTATCGGGAGATGGTCCGCGTTCAGGGCGCGGCCTGGAACCCGACGACGGCACGGCGCGGGGCGGCGGAACGTCTCACGCCCATCTTGCTGACCGCGGGTGTGACGGCTTTAGGTTTGCTGCCGCTGGCGCTCGGGATCGGCGGCGCGGGCAGCGAAATCGAAGCGCCGATGGCGTTGGTGATCCTCGGCGGGCTTCTTACCAGCACGGTGCTCAACCTGCTCGTGTTGCCCGCCCTGACGGCGCGTTTCGGGCGTTGGAATTAGGTTTTGTCGCCGATCGCGTACAGCGACATCTTTCTCCACATAGTGAGACGCCGAGCCGCTGGCGAAACCGCTCGCAAGCTCTTACGGGAGTTGCGCACTGAAAAGGTGAGTGGGGAGAGTTTCGGAGGACTGCAGGACGGGCTCGCTGGCGAAAATGCCGGCGCTCTGCGTCGGTGGGTGACCCGGGCGCACCGGGCGCACCGCGCCAAGTTGCTACCTTTTCGCAAACTCGCCGACAGCATCATCGAACACTGGAAAGACCATCGTCGCTTCTCCCTGGAACCCCGTGTCAGCAACGGGGTCATGGAAGCCAGCAACGGCCTGCGCCAACTGGCCTATCGCTTGGCACGCGGCTTCCGCAACTCCCATCTCATGACCTTGCTCAAAGTCGGTAAACTGTACCTTGACCTGCCTTGCCTTCCAATCACTTGAGCCCTTCCCGTTTAGGTAAGCCTTGGACAAATTGGGAGGGACCCGCTCCGTCGGGTCCGTGCCCGGTGCCGTGTAGCCACGGCTCCGCGGACCCGACGGAGCGGGTCCCTCCCGGCAGGCTTTATCAAACGGGAAGGGCTCTAAAACGGCGAGGAGCCTACTTTAATAACCAGGGCTAGCTCCATAAAGTCCTACACACCGGTGCTCGGCGAGATTGCTCTTCGTCAAAGGCAAAGGGCCTCTCCAACTGAGGTCGGAGAGGCCCTTCGAGGACGCAAGGGGCCGGGAGTCAACCTACGCTTTGCGCAAACGCTGCATACCGATCAGCAGGCCAAGACCGCCGAGCATCATGATCCACGTGGAAGGTTCGGGTACAATCTGCTGCGGGGCAAGCGATACCCCCTTGAACACCTGTCCACCGTTGCCCGCGGCCGACTCCAGCTCGGTAAACGCTTCGCCGGCACCGGTGGTGGAATTAAGGATGTCGGTGATGGCGTAAAGGCCGTTCGGGTTGGCGTCGCCCGCCGTGTAGGAGACGGCATACAGGTTGACTACCCCGCCGACAACTTTGCCTGTGATCGCCTCGAAACCCGTCTCTCCGCTGGTGGCTGTGGCCGCGCTCGCCGGCGAAACAAATGCCGCGTTGATGAGCGTGTACTGCAAAGTCCAGGTGCTGTTGTTGAGCGTCCATTTCTGGATGCCGCCATCGCCCGTCCCGCCTGCTTTCGGTACGCCGGTGTCCGCCACGTAGAGGGTGGTCGGATTGGCAAAGAAAAAGCCCTCGGGGCTGTAGCTTACCTTGCTCGTACCGGTAAGACCGTTGCTCGCCGCAGTGATCTGGGTCGAGGTGGCCGCACCGGTGGGTTGGCCAGAGATCATATAGATACCCGTGGGTGAACCACTTTTGTCGAGCGAGTAGTACAGGTTGCCATTCGCGCCGGTCACATAGCGGGTGTCTTTGGCGTTGTAGATGCCTGTCGGCGTAGCGGAAGAGGTCGTGGTGTTGGTCCCGGTCGGAGCGTAGAAGACGCCCTGGTCGGTGGTCTTCTTATCTCCCTGGCCCGAGATATAAATCGACGAGCCGTTGGCCGAGTACACGGCACGCGGGTTGTTCGTGTTGTAGAGGTTGTTGAACACCGTGCTCGAGCTGACGCTGCCGTTGGCGTCGATCAGGGCGGCGATTCTGGGCACGTCGGTGCTGGTCGATTGCGCCAGAGCGACGCTGGAAGTGCTGTAGGCCGTTCCCACCGGGAAGCTCGTGCCGTTGGCCGTGTTGGTGCTTGCCTGAATGCCGGCCGCAGCCGCGCTGGCGCTGTAGCCCGCGATGGAAAGATACTGGCCGTCACCCGAGAGCTGGATGTTGCCCTCAGAGGAGGACCCGTACTCACCGACCACACCGAAGTTGGTGCCACCACCCACGCCGTCGTTGGTAGGCAGCGCGTCCGTCAGGAGCGCAGTTCCACCGGTGGGAGCATACTCCAGCAGGCTGATGGCTGTCGGTGCCCCGTCAGAAAGGGTGTTGGTCGTGCTGCCATACGCGCTGACGACCAAGTCGCCGGGCGTAAAGAGTTGAGCGTGGGAATGTGCCGCCAAGGCGAATAGACCGGCGATGCCGAGTGTCGTTGCCTTGCGGCCAAGAGGGAAGGAGGATTCCATAGGTGTGTGGGCTTGCATCTGATTGGGTGTGAGATCGGGGCGGAGACGTGCGGGAGTTTTCAGGCGCGCCGGAGTTTGTTGTCGCGCCGGAGTTTACAACCTACGAACAGCAGGAAAGCGCTCGCTAGCAAGGTATAGATGCTCGGCTCAGGTACGACGGCAGTTCCTGAAAAATTGAATTTGAGGTTGGAGAAGCCCGCCGTACTAACGTCGAACTCGGCACCCTGGGTGTATTGCGGAGCGGAAAGGTTCCAGCCGTTGACGTTCTTGGAATTGGTGGGTGAGCCAACGTTCGGAGCCGTGCCGGTCGGAGCGTAAGCGCCACGGATGCGCCAAGTGTTCTCCACAAAATTTGGGTTGGCCACGCCGGGTGATGACGTCACATCATCCATGGTGACGGAGTTCGTGGCGGTGGTGCCGGCGTAGGTGTAGGTGTTGTCCATGCCGAGGGAGATCGCCGTTCCTGACCCACTCGAGGGAGGTGGTGAGTTGTAGGGAGCGGCTTGTACGGTGGGGAACGTCCACTGCGTGATTACCTGAGCTTTGCCGCCCGAGATACCAGCCGCAGATAAAATCAGAGCTAACGTCGCTTTCTTCCATGAGGAGGAGTTGTTGACGACTGGACAGAAACTGTCCGGCATCCTTGCTAAAGGTTTATCTTCCTGCCGGCAAACGGGACAACATGACGATTTTTTCACTTGCAAATCGTGACGCCGCTTCCCGAGCGAAGCCCTTCCAACATGACTAAACTGTCATGGTCAGCCCGCGCGCTTCTTGAGCGGGCCGGCTGCGGCACGTTTTGCTTGAGGTGTAAGCGTGTGCTGCGCTTCCCGCTCGTTTCAGCCGCGCGCGGAAGTACCAGCGCAAGGCCGGTTCCATGTGCCGGCCGTCCGGCAGGGGGTTGAGCTCGAACTCGATCCGTCCGCCAGGATGAAGCTGGCCGCAGAGATCACGCAGGAAGTAGTCCCACTCCTCCTGTGCCCACTCTGCGCGCATGACGGCAGCCGCGCAAACCGTCCTGCCTTGGCCGATCCTGACCATGAACCGCCTACATGCGCAGGTGCGCCGAGCGTCCAGAGCGCAGTGTTACAAACTTCTGCGGCGGCTTGATAATATACCGAGTGATCCTAAACCCACCTTCGTTGCCATACTAATGTTCCAGCAGGGTAACTTGGATAGGTGCTGTTTTTATGATTTTACCTTCGCCTTTGGCCCGTTTGCCCATTGTTAGAACCCATCCAAGCTACCGTGAGGGACCACCAGGGTCGGCAAAGAAAAAGCCGTGCCGGATCTCCGGCGCGGCTTGGCTTGGCCTGTCAAACCTTGCTCTAGCCGTCGTCGTCCACGTCAGCACCGCTGGCGGCGGTCTTGCGCGGGGCGCGCTCCGGCCCAAGCGCCAGTGAGTGGCGTGGCTTGGGCATTTTGGAATTGACGCCCCGGACCGTTTTCCACAGGATCTCGTTCAGGGGGCCGGGAGGTGCAGCGTCAGGATGCTCGAAGTCCATCTTCAAGGAGGCGAGCGCCAGCCGGCGGCGCGGGTCCTTGCGGCTCATCTGAGCCAGCTCCGGATTTTTTTCCGTCACGACGGACGCGGCGGGTAGCACCGCGTTGAAGGGACGAGACTGGTCGGGCGTCGCGCCGAACACCGCGATGGATGTAGCCATCCGGTCGTACTGGCTCATCGGCGGCAGGCCAAGGATTTGCTCCATCGAGTGCAGTACGCTGTCCGTGTTGTAGAACGTGTGGTCCACCGTGCCCGCTTTGACGTAGGGACTGATGACGTAGCAGGGCGAGCGGTGGCAGTCCACGTGGTCGGGGCCGTCTTGCGCGTCGTCTTCCAGGACGAAGATGGCCGTGTGCTCCCAGATCGGGCTGTGGCTGAGGAGATCCACGAACTGGCCCACGGCATAGTCGTTATCGGCCACCTCGGCGCGCGGGCTGAACTTACCCGGCGTGAAGCCCTGGGTGTGGTCGTGATGGAAGCGCACCAGCATCAGCGCGGGCACGGCGCCGCCGGCCGGATCCTTGGCGAGCATCTCGCCAAATTCGCGGCTGAACTCCGAGAACCTGCTCGGCGCGTTGTACTTGCCGTAGGTCGTGAGGGCGTAGCTCGCGCCGTACTTGGCCGGAGCGTCGCTGTCCGGATAATCGTTGTCGTAGCGGCGGTAGTCGAAGTCCGAGTTACCCGCCAAGTCGTGCCCGGTTGGCAGCAGCCCGGCGGCACCGGGAAAGTTATCGGGGATGACAGTCACCCCGCCCTGAGCCACTCCGAAGGTGTTGAAGAAGCCGTAGTTGCGGATGGTCAGACCCGCGCGCAGGGCGTCGTCCCAGATGTGGTTGTTCGGGGCCTCGCTCACGTCGGCGATGGCGGGTGCCCCGGCGGGGAACGCCTGTGAGAGCGTCTTGCCGTCAGGGTCCGTGGGTGGGAAACCCCCCGCCGGGTAGCCGTTGATTTGCCCTTCGAAGTCGTACTGGCGCCCGCGGCCGCTGTAGTTGTAAGGCAGGTTCTTGATGACGTATTCGGTGGCGATACCCTGCGTGCTCCACGGCCAGCCGTCGCCGCTCGCTTCCGCGCAAACGTAGAAGTTATCGAGCAGCGCGAAGTGTTTGACCAGCTTGTGCTGGTTGGGTGTCACGCTCTTGCCGAAGATGGCCAGCGACGCCTCGCCGTTGCCCTGCGCCACGTCACCCAGCACCTGATCGTAGGTGCGATTTTCCTTGACGATGTAGACGACGTGGGTGATCCCGCCGGCCCCCAAGCCGATGGAGGCCAGCATCTGGTCCGCCGGGTGCGGCGCGTTGTCGGCTATCACGGCTTTGGTCGCCGTCCTGAGCGTGGCGGCGTCGGCGGGTAGCGGCACGTTGAGCACCTGACCCTCGATCAGGTTGAGGTCGTAGGAAGCCGAGTCGTTGTAGTTGACCAACAGGTAACCCGGGTTTGGATAGCGTGTCCGGGTGCCCTTGGCGTTTGCCACCAGGAGGCGCGTACCGTCGGGTGAGACCACCGCGCCGGTCGGATACCAGCCCACGGGCAGGTAGCCGGCCACGGCGGGGGCGGCGGCGTTGGCGAGGTTGACCACGCCCACGGCGTTGATGTCACCCAGCGTGACGTAGAGCGTCCGTTCGTCGGGCGAGAGCGCCAGCCCGGTCGGCGTGGTGCCGACCGTTTCCCTTTCCTTGGCCTGCCGCAGCGTCACATTGTTGAGGACGGCGTTGCTGGCCGTATCAATGATGGAGACCGTATCGCTGTGGGCGTTGGCGACGAAAAGCCGGGTCTGGGCCCGGTTGAGCAGCAGCGAGATCGGGTGCAGCCCGGTCGTCACCGTCGCGGCCAGCGCCGGCGCGTTGGTCGTGCTGGTGTCGAAGACGTACACCACGCCGTCGCGCTGGCTGGTAACGAACGCCTTGCTGCCATCGGCCAGCACGGCGACGGCCAGTGGGAAGTTGGGCGTGCCGGTGAACGTGTAGCGGCCGATCTCCTTGGAGGTCGCCGTGTCGTAAATGGCGAAGCTGCTGGGCTGGGCGAACGTGCCGGGGTCATTGTTGGCGACGTAGAGGTAGCCCCGATTATCCACCGCCAGGCCGCTGGGGAAATCGGCCTTCTTGGTGGCGATGGACGTGCCCGCCGTCAACTGGCCGGTGGCGGCGTTCAGCTTGAGGACGGCGATGCTGTCGTTGGCACCCTGCGCGGCGTAGAGCGTGCCGTCGGCCTTGAAGGCCAGCCCGTAGTACAGGCCATTGCTGCTCGGGTTCGGCGCGGCGTCGGAGAAATCGACGTGCGAGACGCCCACGCCGTCGCTCAGGCGGATGGCCCAAAGCGACTGGCGGAAGCCCATGTCGGTCGTGACGGCATACTGCCCATCCGGGCTGGGAACCATGTGCATCGGCAGGCTGCCGACGTTCTGTCGCGCCAGGTCCTTCGGCACCGTGAGGCTTTTGCCCGTGGGCAAAGGGTTCGGCCCTTGCTGAGCATGGAGGGCGGTTGGCAGCAGTACGACCGCGGCGAGGGCGGCGCGCAGGGTGAGTTTGACGCGGGAAAGGAGGAGAAGTTCCATGGCAAGGCTTCAAGCAGGGCGACGGGATCATCCTCCCGGAACCTGACTCCATCCGCAACGCGGGCATTGCAACGCTTTCGTCACACGTTAGCGGGGTTGACGACCCGCTTGCCCGGCTGTAGTTCCCTTCCATGATCCTCGCTGCTGGCCGCCTTTCCGCCGTTCTGTGCTTGGCGTTCGCCTTCGCTGCCGGGGCCACCCTCGCCGCGCCCGACAAAGAGGAGGAGCCCATGCCTTTGGGGGAGATGCCTGCCGCCGTGCAGAAGACCGTCCAGGAGAACCTCCGGGGCGGTGCCGTGGTCAAGTCGGAGAAGGAGCGCCGCGGCGAAGCCGTGATCTTTGAGGTAATCGTCGCACGGGGCGCCGGGGAGCGGTTCGCGCTGGAAATTGCCCCGGACGGCAAGTTGATCGACACGGTCCGCGGCACGGCGAGCAGCGCGGAGTGAATCGGATTTGGACTGTGGCGACGTGTCGCCCTCCGGCCGGGCCGTTCTTTGCCATGGGTGGGCGCGACACGTCGCCGCCGTTTGGATCTCCCCTTAGAACTTGAACCGCACCGTGCCCTCCAGGTGGAAAGGCTCTTCCGCGAACACGCTGTCTCCTCCTTCGAAATCCGCCACCGGCGTCCAATTGCGCCGGTCGGTGACATTGTAAAAGTCCAGCCGGACCTCGAAGTGCTTGGTCACGTAGAAGAGAGCGGCGTCAATCATGTATTGGGTCGGAATTTTCACCGACCCGTTGAAAGTTAGGTTTTGTGGGCTCGTCACGCGCGCTCCGACGCTGCCGCCGATCCCGTTGTCGAACGTGTAGCCCAGCCGGCTGCTGAAGGCGTGGCGCGGGATGTCCGGCTGGCGGTAGGTCCGCACCGGGAACGGCGCGAAGTTCGGGCTGCCCAAACCCATGCCCGTGGGCGGCAGGAAGGCGTCCAGCGCGTTGCCGGTCTCCTGGAAGGGGCTGATGTTCAACAGGCGCGCATCTATGTAGCTGTACCCCGCCGTGGCCGAGAAGTTCTTGTTGGGCTGGTAGGCTAAATCCACGTCCCCGCCGTAGAGCTGCGCGCGGAAGATGGCGCCCCCCTGCTGCGGCTCGTTGCGCGACTGCGCATAGCCATCCACCGACAGATAGAGCGTGTCCTTGAAGAGGCTCGTCTTGACCCCGCCCTCGTACAGGCGGCTCTTGCGGTGGAAATCCACCGCGCTGATGCGGTTGGTGCTGCCGACGAGGATGCCCCCGCCCTGGGCCGAATTGAGCGACTCGGTCAGGTCGTAGGTGAAGTAGCTCGTTACCTGCGGGATGGGCTTGTAGCTCAGGCTGGCGTTGATGCTGAAGTTGCCCGCCTCCGTCGAGTATTCCACCGCCCGGAAACCCGGCGGCGGCACCGGGTCCAAGTAGTTGGCTTGCAGCAGGTCTCCCCGTGCGCCCACAAACGCGCTCCAGTGCTTGTCGAACTGGATGCGATCTTCCAAAAAGATGGCGTAGTCGAGCAGGCTGGAGTCGTTCGTTTCCCCGTTGCCCGCGTTGACCAGGTTGCCGCTGCCGTCGAAGTAGGTGCCACCCGGAGTGGCGTAGAACTTGGTGCCTTTCACGTTGTAGGAAGGATTGAACCCTGAGACCACGTTCGCAAACGGGTAGGCGAGGGTGTTCGGGTTGGCCGTCAGGTCGTAGTTGTTGCCCAGCTCGTGGCTGAAGTCCGTCGCCGCGAACACGTGCGTGAAGCGGAAATCGAAGCCGGTGTCGAGCTGGTGGTGGAATTTGATGCGGTCATCGTCCACGTCCCTGGCGTCCTTGACCTCCTTGCCCGACTGATCCAAGAGCGGGACGTCTTTCGAGTGGCTGCCGCCCCAGCCGGTGAAGGGCAGCGGCTGGTCGGCATCGAGTTTGAACTCGGTGCGGTTCTCCACGAAATACGAGCCGCGCACCACGGCGGAGTAGCGCAGGGCGGCGAACTGCCGCCGGTCCAGATAGTACGTGGCAGTGGTGTTGAGCAAGTCGCAGCCCGGCGCGAGGATGAGGTGCTGCACCGCTTCAGCGAGGTTCGTTTTGGCGTAGGAGCTGTCGCCGGGATTGACCAGATCGCGGCTGCGGTCAAGGTGGGTCGTGCCCGTGGGCTGGACCACGCCGAAGGGCTGCGGCACGGTGCTGGGGGTCAGATTGCCAACGGGATTAGCCGCACTGACCGGCAGGCCCGTGTTGTTGACGAACTGCTGTCCGCCCGTGATGTACACGTCGTCGTTGATGAGCTGCTGCGTGGGCCGGTTGATGCCGTTGTTGTACGAGTAATCAATGATGTAGAGCTGGTCGAGCAGGTCCGCCTGGTAGCGCGCGCTCGGCGTCCAGCTCAGGATGCCGTACACCGCCTGCACCTGGTTGTGGACGAAATCGTAGTAACTGCCCGATTCCTCGCCGTCGTAGCTGAGGCGGAAAGCCAGCTTGTCCTTGATGATCGGCCCACCGAGGTCGGCCGTCCAGCGGTGCTGGTCAAACATCCCGTTGGTCGTGCTGGCGGAGCCGTGGTCAGCGTCGAAGAAGGCACGCTTGGTGTTAAGGTTCACGAAACCGCCGACGTAGATGGACGAGCCGAAGAGCGCCGTGGCCGGACCCCGGACCACATCCACCGACTCCGCCGAGTTGTAGTCCAGGAAGTTGCCCACGCCGTTGCTGGAAAGGCTCAGGCGGATGCCGTTGACCAGGATGTCGGCGTACTGGCCCCGGATGAGCGGGGCACCGGGCGACCCGTTGATGTGGTAGGTGTACGTGCTGGGGTTGAGCCGGAAAAGGTCGGTGGAGTTTTGGACGTCGGCGTCGTTAAGCTGGCTGCGGGAAAGCACGGTGACGCTGCGCGGCGTATCGAGGACGGGCAGGTCCAAGCCGAGGACCGAGGGCACGAGCCTGTTGGTGGGCACGACCTGCGCGTCGTCCGGCACAGACGGGGCCGTGACCACGACCCGGTCGGCCAGCGGCTCGGGTCCCGTCAAGTCCTGCGCCCGCGCCATACCGCACGGACAGAGGAGCAGCAGGCTGCCCACCACCGGGAGGAGCGTCGGGCAAAGGCCGAATTGCAGCAGGCTAAAGGAGACGGACTTCATACCCGCCAACGCTGGCAAACGCCTGCACGGCTCATCCAGTAAGAAATTGCGACGAAAACGTCATACGCCATACTCCGCTCGGTCTTGACCCCAGACGCGGCGCGCTGCTCGGCCCCAGCTGCTCGCGTCAAGCCGCGTTTGTCGGCAAATAGTTGTGGTTGAATATGCCGGCACCGGCCGCCAGCGTGAGCAGACACTGGCCGCCGTCTTCAAGGGCGGAGTTGCAAAGCTCGGGTCAGGGTCTGGTAAGATAGCCGCATGACCTCGGCGTTGACGACTCCTTTTCCTTTCAAGTGGCGCCACTTTGCCCCCTCAAATCATCTTCCTAATGGCGGTGCGTTGGTACCGGCGCTACCCGCTTTCTCTTCGTGAGGTGGAGGAACTGCTCACGGAACGAGGTTTGTCGATGGATCACACCACGATCTGGCACCGGGTGCAACGTTATGCGCCCGAGTTGGAACAGCAACTGCGCTCGCACTGCCGACCCTCCAATAACTTTTTGGCTTTGTGGACGAGACCTACGTGCGCGTGAAAGGCGAATGGATGTACCTTCACCGGGCGGTAGGCTCCAGCGGGGCTACCTGATCTTGCCCTGAAAACGAGAACTAGTGGGTGCTTGGGGGGTCAGTCAACGTCTATCGACTGATTGGAGGCGATGCAGGTCACTCAAGGGAGACAAGACTGGCTGCAAAGTATGTCGAGAGGCGTTGGCTGCCCCCTTATGCCCTGCGCTGAGAGGGTTTTGCCCCAACCAACTCAACACCGAGCAGGCACAAGACGAACGTCAGAGGAAGCGGGAGCGCCGACGGGACGCGAAGGATGCACTCATGGGCTACCGTTGAAGTACGTGGGTGATGGTCGCCAAATGGAGCGCGGCCTGACACGCGTGCGCCCGGCGGTGCGCCGGACCGGAAGTTCGGGCGGGAACATGACAGCCGCCTTACCGGCGGAGTTGGTACACCAGCTCCATATTCTTCAGGTAATCCTGCTTTGTTGGCGACGGAGGACTGTCCCAATTCTCCAAGATGTGGAGAAGCGAGTTGGCGTCCAGAACGTTGGAGCCGCTGCCGGAAATCAATGCTACTTCTTTTGGTCTGCCGCCTGCACCCGGAAACGTTACTCGAATCCTACATGCACCCTGATTATAATGTTCTCGGGCATACATTGGATAGTGGGGATGTGTAGCCAAGATTGCGTCGGGGCGACTGCCGGGCCCGTGGCTTTGCAGGTGACAAGACTTTCCGGAAGGGAACGAGTTGCATCTGGAAAGACAGGAGTTTTGAGCGGTTCTGCTCGGCAAGCTTTCGGCTGGCCGCAAGAGTGATCGACACGTATTCCAGCGCCATTCTATTAACCGCCTCTTCGCCGCAGCTTTGAGTAATGAACGGCAGCGCTTGTTTGCTCTTGCCCGAAGGATTTGGCACCACGTCGACGACAACGCGATACATCTTCTTGGGCGAATCCGCCGGGCAGACCAAGTGCGAGACCATGAAGGCGTCCGGAACCCTGATCCACCCGCCAGCCTTCGCGGCCTGGATCGTTTTAGGGGGACCGCCGCCGAATTTTCTGTCGCCGGCAGACACGGCTGTACGCCGAACATAAGGCCTACCGTGAACGCGAGGAACCCGGTGAGCTGGCCCCTTTGGAGCGCTTTGATGAGAGACATCATTGAATTCTTAGCGTGATGCCCGCCGTGAGCAAAGAGCTAAGTTTGACCGTATCCCATTCCGCCAGCCGGATGCAGCCGTGGCGGCGTATGCCACTCGTGCCCGTGAACAGGATCCGGTGAAGGTGGCACGCTGGTTGGCCGTGGACTGGCCGCGCCTGCAAAAAAAGCCTCGGAAAGCGGCGCTCACCTCGCGCTGATCGATGAGAGTGGCTTCCTTCTTAATCTCCTGGTGCGGCGTACCTGGGCCAAACGCGGACGCACGCCGACCCTGCGCACCTGGGGCCGCCACCGCGACAAGGTCTCGGTGGTCGCTGCTTTGAGCGTTGCACCACAGCGCCGCCGCGTGGGCTTGTACTTTCGCACGGACGCCAAGCGCTACTTCGGCGTGGAGATGATCGCGGCCTTCTTGCGCGAGGAGGTGCTATCGCATCTGCGTGGAGGGATCATCGCACTCTGGGATGGAGGCAGCAGTCACAAGGGGGAACTCATCCGGGATGGTCTTCCCCCGAGAGGATGGACACGTCGGAGTGCGGGGTTGATGGATGTTTAGCTC